>JAJDVT010000023.1 GCA_022826005.1 Gemmatimonadota bacterium
TCTCCGGACTTCTCGTCCTCGCTCGCTTCTCCAGAGTCGCTCGCTGCCCCTCTCCACCGTTGGAAGGGCGAAAGCACAAACCAAATCACACACTATCAACCCCAAGAACTAATCGTCCGTGAAAGCGGGGCAGGTCCAGAATCAAGCGATCCCGATGCCACGAGGTTCCTTGCGTCGCTCAATGAGTGGGGATGGTGGGTTGTGTTTGGGTCCATGATTGTTGGGGGCGGGGCGACAGTGTGGATGCGATCTACGGATCGCCATGGCCTTGAGGGGGTATTGGGTGACGTACTTGAGGATTTTCGGGCTGAACTGTTCGGCAAGCAACATCGGGGGGATCATCGTGTGACACTGTTTGCCTACCGACGATTCTGGTGGGGGGCCATGCTCCGCATAAAGTGGCCGCGAACCGGCTGGCTCATTCCAGTGGCCCGATCCGGGCACACGAAGCAACGCTCCGGGACCTACTTCCGGGTTCCGGATGACGATTCTAGGGCCGAGGGAGTAGCAGGACGCGCATGGGCGGCCCCAGGTAGAATGGTGGCGGTCTATGGCCTGCCAGATATGCAAGAGCTCCCTGAGCACCCCCTGGAACGGGGGGAAGCTATCGAGCGTTACGCAGAGGCAACCTACGTCACTGAAGAATGGGTCAAACGGAAACGTCCGCGAAGTCGCTCGATTGCCGGGTTCGCGATCGAGAGGACGAATACGGATGTGTGGGGCGTACTGGTGCTGGATAGCCGGAACCCCCATATGGATCTGGAGAAAGCTCGGCTCGGGTACCGGAGCCGGATTCGGATACTGGAAAGCATAGCGAGGGCACTGTGACCGAACGACTGCTGGAAATCAACCCCGCGAAATACGACGAGTCGAGTGAACTGGAAGGGTTGGAGGAAGAAGAGCATTTCTTCGTCTCACCCCACCACGTTCCCCTTGAGTTGCGTGTTGGCTACGACCCTGCCAAGAGCCTCGTCTCCGTCCGGTTCTCATATCTGACCGACCAGGAAGCCACCGAATTGCTCCAGGAGCAGGGCATCAGCGTGGAGATCGGAAGCAACTCACGCAGGATAATCGCGGTGGAGTTCAAGGGGTCTCTCAAGTGGACCGAAGCGGCTAAGGCGCTCGGACCCGTGAGGAAACAGGTGAATCACTACGTAACCTACACCGTGCTGCGGGATAAGTGGAGCGAGTTGCTTCGTCTGGCCCAAGGTGCCACCCGCCACTCTCGCTAGCCACCCTCCGCCGCCATCTCGAGGATGCCGGAAGCAGAATCGTCCAGCTCACACACGACGAGACCGGGCCGCGAACGCTGTGCCCCCCTGCCGCCCTGAGCGGCACGAGGCCTCCGCCACCGACACGAGGTACTCTCCGACGGCGTTGAATTGAAGGAATCGGGGAAGGACCCGCGCGCGCAGAACGGCCTTGCTGTCACCTCGCCACACGGCGGCAGCGTCACTCCGTCCCTTTGACGGTCCTTCCCGGCAGCTCGCCTATTCGGGGAAGTGCGCGGCGAACGGATTCGCCGTTCCCGATGCCGATCCGCGAGTGTACATCCCACATCGGGGTGCTCGTGCACGGGCACAGCGTTTCCGTGTGCATGCCTCGGTTTCGGCATGTCGCTGGCGCGCTTTCAGTTGCGCCACGGCCAGCGGAGAGCCGATGCCGATCCGGCCGTCGAGGCCGTGGACGGGAGCGACCCCCCATCTCGGCATGCCTCGATCGGCATCGGGGAGAATCGCGATGTACATCGCCATCCTCCCCTCCGCCGCGGGGTCGCTCCCGGCCAGCAGTCCCGTGCGGGAAGGCCGACGGCGCGCCGGTCTGACGGGGTCGGATGCGGCCGAAACGCGGGGGCCATCATCTCGGCCACATCGTCTCACGCCAAGACGAGAGGTACGCGCTCCTCTTGGGAGGAGCACCAAGCCGCAGCCGGCGCGAAGCGCACCGGCTCATCGAAACCGGTCGGCCGCTTACCGTCGGCGACCGCCCTAGGAGATCCCCGGCGCGGCCTCGCCGCGCTCCACCTGCGCGCTCGCTCTCGAACCGGCTCTCGGCGCGCGCTCCTGGACCCATTCGCCCGCCTCGGCGTCGATCCACCCCACGGCCCGCCCGCTGCTGGGCGGCGTGTAACCGGTTTTGTTTACTGGCGGCGTAGGATCGCTTAGGTTCTTGTCCGACAGGAGGAGCCGATGAGCGAGTCGAAGGAACAGACCCAGCCCGCGCCAGTCGTCAAGGAGCGGAAGAACGGCCCGATCTACCCCGCTGACTACCGCGTCGACACGGCGGAACAGGTCGCGCGACCCCTTGCGCCGGTACCACGCCGACGAGCAGCCGGGTCGGCCCGCCGTTCCCCCAGAGAAGAAACAGTGATTCTCCCGGTCAAGCGATGACGGATAACGCCCCCTCTCCTCAAGATCAGCTCCAAGCGCTGGCAGCCCAGGAAGACTTGGATGTATTTCGCATCTGCGGGCGGCTCACCCAAGCTACGCGTAACGAATGGGTCGGGGAGTTCCTCAAGGCTCACCATCGAAGCAGGTGCCTGCTGTTCCTCGCCACACCCGGCGGGGACCCCGATGCTGCTTACGTCATGGCGAGGAGCCTGCGGCGTAACTACTCGCACATCACGATCTGCGTCCTCGACCGATGCAAGAGCGCCGGAACGCTGCTGGCTCTTAGCGCCAACGAAATCGCGATGGGGCAGCTAGGCGAACTCGGCCCTATCGACATTCAGGTAACGCCGAAGGACGAGTTGGTGCGAGCCGGGTCTGGCTTGGTTACGTTCAAGTCACTTGAGCGGCTACAGCAGCATCTCCTGACGTCGTTCGAGCACTACTTCCTCGAACTCGTCAACCGTAGCGGCGGCCAGATCACGACACGTACGGCGGCCAGGATTTCCACGGAACTGGCGGTAGGCCTCGTGAAACCGATCTCCGGTCAGATTGACCCGACTCGGCTTGGGCGCGAGCAGCGAGCAATGGAGATCATCTCCGCTTACGCCAGCAGACTCGGGATCGCAGATTTCGTGGTCGACCGTCTGACGCGGAAATATCCTTCGCACGGGTTCGTGATCGACTACGAAGAAGCGGTCAGTTTCATCCCCGGCGTTCGTGGACCGGCGAAGGCCGAGTTGGCGATCGCAGGCCACGTCGAGAACATCGTAGGCGGGGTATACGTTCTTCAGGACATGCCGAAGTCGGTCGTTTGCGCGACACCGAGACCTGAGAAGGAGGAAGAGCCAGATGCAGGGGCAGACAGAGATCGAGAAGGAGATCATCAAAGCACGGCTGAAGGCGCTCGAACCCCACCTGATGAGGGAGAAGAGGTATCAGGAGCGGAGGAAGCGGTTGGCGGAGATGCTAAGGGTGATCCGGAGTAGCCGCACCGATACTCCTCCCCCTGCAAGGGTGGATATTCGTTCCGCAGTTCATCGTTTCGCGACGCACCTTACCATCCCGTCTGATACCGATGCTCCCAAGGGCTAGTCTGCCATCTGGTCGACCCCGCTAGGCCGGTCTGTCACGGTTCAGGGAAGCCGCGGGTGGGCCTCCGAGCCACCAAGCGTAGCATTGTCCCCTTCCTTCCCAATCAGGCACTGCGCCCGCGCTCCGGCTTGAGATGCTCCGGTCACTCATCTGTCAGCAGACGCCGCTCCGTACAGGTCGGTGTGACTATGCGCAGGCCCGATCTTGATCTGGACCACACCTGTGCCGCCTCCACGGACCTCGCGCAGGTGGTCCGTTTCCTCGGCCACCCAATCGCGGAACTGCGACCGGCGCTTCCCGATACTTGGCCCTGGGGGCTCGACTCGTCGATCCCGTAGCCCGCCACGCCGACGAACCGGCGATTGAGCGAGCAGTACTCCCGCGCCTCGAAGGGGCGCGCTGAACCGCCTTCCGGCACGGATCGATGCTGCGGGGAGCGACCCCAGGCATGAGGGGGCGAGCGTGTGAAAGCACGCTCACCTCTATGCCGCACCGAGCCTTCGGCGAGGGGGGTCGCTCCCGTCACGGTCGGTGCCGCTAGTGCGGCACGGACCGGCTTGTCACGGTAACGCAAGACGTAGCGGCGTAAGCGGATACGCTCCGGTGGCGGTGCGCATCGCCAGAGGGCCGAAGTGCGCATCGGACCCCCGCGTCGTTTGCGCACTCCGGTACGGCTCATGTCGTACGCAGACCGTCGGTTGGCCTGCTCTGGTGCGGTGGTGGTCGGTCCAGCGCTGTTCCAGCTACAAATCGGTCTCTTACCGTGGGCCCTCTGCGAGGCGCGACACACCGCCGCGCCCGCAGATGGCTGGCGCCGACCCCGTGAATCGGTCACGGTCCGAAGTGTGAATCGACCCCCCACGTCGTTTTCACACTCCAGTGCGGCATGGGTGACCCCACCGCAGGGCGCTCGGGCAGCCCGTCCGTGAGGCGGCTGTTCACGGCCTCGGCCGCCGAGGACCGGGTCGAACCCCAGTGGGATAGGTGGCGACCCACCCTTACGACCGGATCTACGAATGTCACACCGCTCCCGCCCCTTGCGGTCTCCGACCTCCTCCGCCACACTGTTCCCCGGTCACTCCAACCAGCGGAACCCCATGTCGGGCTTCCTGCTGAATACAACAGCCACTAGAAAGGGCTAGCGGGTAGCTCCCGTGAGTCCGGGCGAATAGGCGGGACTTGCGTACGGCTTTCCGCTGGGTGAGTGACCAGGCCCGGCACCCCCACGTCCGGTGACTGGGCCAACCACCACTCAAGACGGGAAAGGAAACCCGACCATGCGCCGCCTACTCACCGCCAACACCCCCAGAACCGCACGCACGGTCACCTTGACCCGCGTTCTCCTTCTCGCCGTGCTTTGCTCCATGTTGCCCGGCTGCGACTCCGGGACGGAGCCGGAACCTGACCTGACGGGTACGTGGACCGGTATCGTACAGGGAGGCGGAAACTCCGCGAACTGGACTATACAGGTCACCGACCGCGGCGGCCAGTTGTCAGGGACCTTCACGGCCAATAACCCAACCCTCGGCTCGGTAGCCCTCACGGGCAGCTTTTCGGGAACTTACGACCACCCGTCCGTGGTGCTCAGCTTTCAACTTACAGCCCCTCCAGACCCGACTCTCGACTGCGAGGTGCGGGCGACGGTAAACTCCGCAGTCGACCAGATGTCCGGCAGTCTCACTTGCCAGTACCTCGGACAGGATGTCCTTGGCGGTACCCTCAGTTTCAGCCGCTAACCCCCCCAAGAAAAGGCTCTTGATCCTCCGTTTTCCTTAGCTCCCCTCTGTTCCAGACGCCGGGATCGGCCATCATTCAATAGAAGGTCGCCCCTTGACCGACCGCCATCTGGAGGAAGCCGTCCCCGCAGCAGCGGCGAAGGTAAGCGCCCCAAAATACACCGCGTAGTAGGCCCACAGCGTCCACGGGGGACCGGCACCGATGCGACGGCAACGCCGACCACGCCGCTGTCGGTAACAACGCAGACTCACGCGAAATCGACGGCCTCGACCCGGCGGTGATCGCGGGTCGGCGGGAGAACATCCGCCGACTGGCCGCATGGAGCGCTTGGCCAGACGGCAGCCGGGCGAACTCGCTAACCGCACCCGCCGCCGTAGCGGCGACGATCGCCCGGGGTTAGAGGGGGCACAGCCCCCCGCCAGCTTCCGCCGGTGACGCATGGAGTGTGGCCCCAAGGAGTATACTGGCTGAACCACCTAACAGTGGTTCATGCCAGCCCTGCGGACACCCGCCAACCCCTCCCCGCGCGCCGACCGAGACGGCGTTGGCCGGACCGTCTCGGGCCAGCTCCTCGGCCCTCTTTGGCCGCCAGCCTCACGGTCGGCGAGGGCGAACAGCCGACCCGTCACTTCTTGGCGGTCGGCCGCGCTCTCCCGCACGCCCCGGTTTCCACCCTGCCCGTAGCCCTCTGCACCCGGCGATCGTCGCTCTCAGGCGCTCCTGTGGCCCGGAGATTACCCGAAATGCCCCCAGAATGCCCGGACACGGCCTCTTGGCCCGGTCGCGGGGTCAAATCAGGTTCTCGGCGCCAGCTCTCCGGCCCGTAGATTCCTCGAAAGTCCCCCCGACCACCCCTAAACCGCTTCCAAGCCCGACGCGAAGGCGTCAGGTCTGCTCGCCTGCGCTCCGCGCCGCGAAGTTCCGTTCGTCGTACCGGGTGATGGCATCCACGAGGTTCGAGATTAGCTCCTCCGAACTCTCGTTGACACTTGAGGTGATTATCGGAAGACCGTTTTGGATTGCACGTTCAAGCATCTCTTCAGCTTCGAATCTGGCGTCGAAGCTCAGCGGATCCTCCCCGTGCTTCAACCAGTTCTTCGGCCTATTCGCCAACTTGGCCGCCTCGCGAGTCCCCAACTCCTGTTGGAAGAACCTCTCAGAGAGCTTCGGGAGTGTCGCTTTCAGTCTGTCCAGCGAGCACCCGAGACCCATCTTCTGTGACAGCCTGCCAAAGATCTCCTCAGCTGCGCCGGCGAGCGTGATGACGGAGTAGTAGTCCTCCCCCTCCTCGTAGAGGCGAAGTGCTTGCAGGAGTTGCCACTGCGCTGCGGACAGATGGCTGTGAACGGCCCCGCGAATGCCCCCGCCGCTGTCTCTATCCCTAGTGGCCATCAGATTGCGCTTCCAGTATCGAGCCGATCCGCCCGCAGACCACCCAATGTAACGGTTCCGGTTTCTTGGACAGTGGACGGCTTGACACATCAGGCCGCCCAGGGCGGGCGCGGGAGTCCCGCCATTTAGACCCGTTTTTCCCGCTTGCGCGGTACGGTCCAGCAAGGTCCAGTACAGCGGCAAGAAACGCAGATCGTGCAGTCCTGGTTTACTTTACGTGATTTCCTGCCGGGATTCAGACCACCGTGATCCTGCCATAATGTAAGGTTGTCTTTACCTTTTCGAAAGGTGGGGCGAAGCGTCCAGGCCGGACGCATCGCAGGTCAAAATGCCGGGGCGACTTTGTCCACGGGCTGCCAGCGGCGAAGGACAACGGCGCGGGTGCCGTGGTTGGGTACATTTCCCCCCACCCTTCACCGTACTCCCCGGACGAAAGGAGCGACGGAACCGATGCCCGTCCGCCGAGAACGCGACCCCGCGGGGAGCCGCGGCCATGCGGCCGTGCCGCCGCCCGGCACCCCGGGCCGTCCCCTTCGGATCCTGCCGCGCTTCTTCAAGGCGCACGGCCACGGCAACGACTACCTGGTCTTCGACGAGGGCCCCGGAGCGGCGCTGACGCCGGAACTGATCCGGCGGATCTGCGACCGGCACCGGGGGCCCGGAGCGGACGGGATCGTGGTGGTGGAGGCCGAACGGGGGGAGGTGGAGACGCGCCTGCGGATGTTCAACCCCGACGGGGGCGAATTCGAGCGCAGCGGGAACGGGCTGCGGATCGCGGGGGTGTACCTGCGGCGGCGAGGGGCCGCGCCGAAAGGGTGGTTTCCGGTGGTGGTCGGCGGCGACCGGGTGCGGCTGCGCGTGTCGGGGCCGCGTGGGCGCGGCTCGTGGGACGCCAGCGTGGAAATGGGGAAGGTGGGGTTTCCGGTGGGGCCGCCGTTCGTGGATCCTGCCGCGGTGGATGGGAGGGGGCGGGTGAGGCTCGCGCTGCCGGGGCCGGGCGGGGCGGGCGGGGGCAGCGGGGGCGAGGAGGCTTCACCGGGCGGGCTGGCCGGCGAGGGCGGGGGCGTGGCGCGACGGCTGGAGGTGATCCCGGTCTCGGTGGGCAATCCGCATGCGGTGGCCTTCGCCGCAGATTGGAGCCGTGCCGAGGCGGATCACTACGGGCCGATGATCGGTGCCGCGGCGGCCTTCCCGCACGGCACCAACGTGCAGTTCGCGTGCGCGCCTGCCGGGCGTGAAATCGGGATCCGCATCTGGGAGCGGGGGGTGGGGCGGACGCTGGCATCGGGGACATCGGCGTGTGCGGCGGTGGCCGCGGCCGTGCGCGCGGGGCTGATGCCGTGTGGCCGGGTCGCCGTGCGGATGGAGGGCGGCACTATGGAGGTGGAGTTGCGCGAGGATTGGTCCGTCAGCCTCCACGGGCCGGTGGAGGAGGTGTGCGACGGAGTGCTGGCCGGGCGGTTCGGCGAGTGGGTCGATCCGCCCGGCAAGGGCGAGCGCTAGCCGGAAGTTCGGCGGACTGGAGAGGGGTCAAGTCGTTGTGGGGTGGTGACATGGACCGGATGCGGAAGTGTACGCTACTGGGTACGGGTCAAGGCCGGACGCCGAGGAGCCGGAGGGCTTTGTGCTGAAGCGGCGTGGGGCGGGCGAGGATGTCGGCGGTCATGGCGCCGGGCACGGCGGGCCTGACGCGGTTGCGGGTCAGGGTGGCGAGATCGCCGAGCAGGCTTTGGAAGCTGTGGACGGGCAGGCCGTCGGGCGTGCGCTTTCTGCCCGCCTTGGCGCGGGCGGCCTTCGAGCGGCGTGCGGGCTCGACGGGTGAGGTCCGGTCGGCTTCGGCGGCGTCCGGATCGTCGTCGTCGAAGAGCAGGGGTGCGAGCGCGCGGCGCATGTGCCACTCGACGTAATAGGCGAGCATGCAGAGGAAGACGTGGGCGCGGACACGCTTCTCGAGGCGGTGGTGGACGGGCCGCACCTTGAGGTCCACCCCCTTGAAGCTGCGGAAGGCGCGTTCGACCCGGCTGAGGTTCTTGTAGGCTCGCACCGCGTCTTCGGCAGCGATCTCTTCGTCGCTCACGTTGGTGCGGATCACGTAGATGCCGTCGAGCGCCGCCTCGGCGGCGATCTTCTCCTCGTCGCGCTCGTAGGAGAAGCGGTCCTCGGTCACGGTGGTCGTGAAGTGCTTGCCGACCTTGTGGGAGCGAAGCGCCCGGTCGGCGCGCACGGCGATGTTGTCGGTGCCCCGCAGCGGCCGGTTCTCGCGCGTCGTGGCCCGGACGACCAGGTCGAGCTTGTCCTCGGTGGCCGCCAGCAGCGCCTCGCGCTTGCGGGCCCGCTCGGCGGCCAGCAGCGGGTTGCGGCAGACGACGAGCCGCTCACCCGGATAGAGCTTGGGCGCGGTGATCTCGGCGAGGTCCTGCTCATCGAAGAGCGACAACTGCAAGTCGCCGCTGGAGACCAGCTTGCGGATCGCCGGTGCCCTGAGCGCGGTGATCCACCGCAGCCCCGCCGGCGCGAGGTCCTCGCGGATGCGGGCCTTGGTCAGCAGGCCCCGGTCTCCGACCAGGACGACGCGAGACAGCGAGAACCGGCCGGCAAGCTTCTCGGCCTGCGCGGCCACGGAGCCGGGATCGGCGGTGTTGCCGCGGAAGACCTCGGCGGCCACCGGACAGCCCTCACTGTCGCAGAGCAGGGCGAAGACGATCTGCAGCTTGCCGCGCCTGCCGTCGCGGGAGTAGCCGCGCTTGGCAAGGGGGCACTTGGAGCCCTCGAAGTAGACCGAGGTCAGGTCGCAGAGCACGAGCGAGCCGTCGGCGACGTGCTTCGCCGCCAGGGTCCGCTCGATGCGTCTCTGGCGCCGGAGCAGCCAGTCCATCGCCGCGTAGAGTTCCTCGGCCGCCACGTCCCCGCAGCCCAGCTCCTCGCCCAGCGTGTCGGCCTGGGTCTCCGAGGTGAGGCCGCGGGCGGTGGCGAGCTTCGAGCGCGGGTCGAGCACACGGGCGGCGATCATCGCCAGCGCCAGCGACCGCATCCGCGACGGCCGGCGGTCGAGCAGCCGCTCGAGGCCCAGCGCGCGCGCCGTGCCCAGCACGGCGGCGACGTGTCCGTGGGGCCGGGAGCGCAGGATCTCGAAGGCGTCGCCGAAGGACTTGAGCGCGACGCCGCCCTTGAGCAGGATGCGCAGCCCGTCGACGACTTCGTCGGGCAACTTCGACAGGTTGGCCAGGGTGCGCTTCCTGACCTTGCCGTCTTCGCGGAAGGACTCGCGGAGCAGTACGGCGGGCGGGGAGTTCCGGTTGGGCACGCGTTCGATGTACATGGGTATTATCGTAACTGATAACGCCAGTCATGTCAACTCTATCATCGTATCATTACATGGGTACACATGCCACTAATCCAAACCGCTGTCAAGTCTTCTCCCCACAACGGGTTACGGCCAGAAATCAGCCCGATTTGGCTCCGAACTTCGGGCTAGCGCTCGCGGGTACGGGCACGCCCGGTCAACCGGGGCGTGTCCTGGGTCACCCGCCGCCGCAGGGCTGCGCCACCGTGATGCGCGTGGTGTCGGAGAGGGCGGACAGCGCGGGCGATCCATCGGGCGCGAGGCCCGCCGACTGCGTGTGCCGGAAGGTGATCCATGTGGGTTCGCATCCGGTCACCCTCCACACCCCCGACCACTGTACGCCCGGACCCGCGTTGGCGGTGTAGCCGCTCACCCCTTCCAGACAGTGGGCCACGGAGGGATTGATCGCGCCGCCGGGCACATAGTTGAGGATGGCGTTGCAACCGGACGCACTGAGTTCGCGGCCGACGCCCCGGTCGATGATCACATAGCCTTCGGCGACGGCCAGGGAACACGGAGGCCAGTGGTCGCTCTCGTGCTCGTCCTCGTTCGAGACGCACTCGATAAGGAAGTGGTTGGCAAAGTTGACCTCGTGGTCGGGATTCACGCGGGGCGGCACGGGCTGGCCGAGGATCTCGATCACATCGCCCCGTTCGACGACCAGTTCGTCCGGGGAGAGATTGGAGGGGAACACGGCGTAGGCCAACACGGGATCGTTGGGCGGAGGCGGCGGGGGCGGATCGACCTCGATGCACGCCGGCAGGCCCGCCAGCGCGAGCAGCGCCACCACCGGCAGCGGAACCATTCTCCACCGAATCGACCCCCGAAACGCCTCCAGACTGGTAGATTTCTTCATCTTTCGTTTACCTCCTGCCTGGGTCCGGCAATTCCTTGCGTGTGCCTAATCTAGTCGGCTCGTTCACTTCCCGCCATGGCACGCCTTGCCCGCTGCCCAGCGGAATGGCGAGTCCACTAGGTGCGCACCCGCCACAACAGGACGATTCCCACCGCCAGGAAGAGGAAATTGGGAGACCAGGCCGCCCAGAAGGGAGGCAATCCGCCCGAGGCTCCGATCGCCTCGAAGAGCCGGAGCATCATCAGGTAGAGGATCGTCGAGCTGAGCGACAACCCCACACCCACTGACGCGCCCCCCTTCTTGACGGTCGTGGCCAGGGGGGCGCCGAAGAGGACGATGATCAGCGTGGCCGCGGGGATGGACAGCTTCTGGGCGCGCCTCACGAAGAGCTTGTCGGGATTGCCTCCGGAGCGCTGCAACGCTTCGGCCCGCTCTCCCAGTTCGCGGTAGCCCAGTTCCTGGTCCTCGGGTGGATCGTCGAGGAGTTGCTCGGGCGGCACGTCCAGTCCCCTGCGCCGGTACCGCTCGAAGGTGTAGGAGGTTTCCGACTGGTCGGGATTCACGATTCGCAGCTTCCCCGACCTGAGCGTCCAGCCGTCCGCCGCGGTGTACGTTCCCTCCCGCGCCCAGACGTGGTGCAGGGTACCGTCCTCCCTTCGGTCCTCGAGGGTGACCCCGCCGAGCGACCCCGTGTTCACCACAAGCTGCTGGATGCTCAGCGTCTCGCCGGTCTCCAGTTGATGGACGAACTCGTTGCGGTAGCCACCGTACACGTCCCGGTCTCCGAGGATCTCGGCGGCCTTCCGGTTCAACGCCGGCACCACCGTGCTCAGCAGGAAGGCGCCCGCCGTCATGACGATCCCGGCCGGCAGGACCGGCAGAACCAGCCGATGGAAGGAGATCCCGCCTGCCTTCGCGGCCTGGATCTCCCGGTGGATGGTCATGGAATGGACGGTGAAGACGGTGGCGATCAATGCGGCGATCGGCGACGCCCATACGATGAAGTGGGGGATCTGGAACAGATATCCGAGCGCGATCTCCCCACCCGACAGTTGCCGGTCGATGAACTCGTCCCGCCGCTCGGTGAGGTCGCTGAGCACGAAGATCACCGGGACGGAGGTGACGAACACCACGAAGCGCACGGCGAAGGTGCGTGCGACCAGC
The DNA here is from genome assembly GCA_022826005.1 of Gemmatimonadota bacterium. Lineage (GTDB taxonomy): Bacteria > Gemmatimonadota > Gemmatimonadetes > Longimicrobiales > Gaopeijiaceae > Bin94. The sequence continues at coordinate 11,975 of JAJDVT010000023.1, forward strand.
CTGTCGAGGATGCGAATCACCAGCAGTCCGTGGACAGAGCCCCGCGAGCATCGGGAGCGGCGAGGCGCCGGGCTGGCAAGGCGCGATGAGGGGCCAATAGCAGCGCTCCGGACCGGATGCATCGCCGCTCGAATGCCGGGGGGATTCTGTCCACGGGCTGCCGGGGGCAGTCCCCGCGGAGGATGCGAACCCGGCGGAGCCCGTGCGGCCGGAAACACGCTATCACGCGGGCGCTCTCCTGCCGGGCCGGAGCGGAATCCGGCTGGCGAGCCGCCTGGTGCCGAGCCAGATCTCGCGCCACCCGCTTCCGCGGACCGCCGCGGTCCACCGCCCCATGCGCGACAGCAGGAAGATCCCCAGAGCCAGGAAGAGGAAGCTGGGCGCCCACATGCTCCAGAAGGGACTCGCGAGCCCCCGGTCGGCCCAGTCCTCGCCGTTCGTCAGGCCGACCTGGTATACGCCGATCACGAAGGATGACACGACGATGACCATGTTCACGCCCCCCCGCGGGAAGCGAATCCCGATCGGGACACCGATCAACACGAAGATGATGCACGACGTCGAGATCACGATCTTCTTGTTGATTTCCACACCGACCTGGTTGGCGAAGCGGTACACCGTCGAGTAGCGCCCCATCTCCGACCGGGACGTGCTCGCCACCGACCGGGCGACCTCGTCGCGGGGCAGGACCGGTCCTCCCGGGACGGCGGTCGCAACAAATGGCGGAGGGGCCGCGCGGGCCGAATCCGACACCGCACCGCGCCCGAGCGCGCGGTCGACCGCCCGGCGCGCCGTGGCCAGCGCCTCCTCCCGCAAGCCCTCCAATTCGGCCAGCCGCCTGCTGCGCGAATCCACGAGCATGGCGATTGACATCTCGCGGTCGCTGCGGTTGTCGGTGCTTGCGTCCTCGAAGAGATCGCCCACGCCGCGCATCACGTAGAGCTGCTCCACGAAGTTGGTGCGCGTGAATTCCTCCTCCTTCCGGCTGTTGACCTCGTAGGAGTATCCGTCGTAGAGCCGCAGGTGCAGATCGGTGAAGCTGGCGTTGAGCTTCATCTGTCCGCGGGCGGCGTAGGTCGTGCGCCGAACGCCCTGCTGGCTCATATCATGTATGACGACCCTGGTGAGCTCCGAGGTCACCGGATCGATGACGTCCACGCGCAGGAAATAGGGGCCCACGCCGTTGCCGGCGTTGATGAGGTTGACCACACCTTCGTTCAGTTGGAAGGTGGGACTCTTCTGCTGGATGGAGCTGCGGAGGTTCTTGAGCCTGTGGTTGGCTTCCGGGAGTATCCTGTCATTGAACAGAAAGGTCACTCCGCCGATGACGAGCCCGAAGAACAGGACGGGGAGGAAAAGCCTGCGGGGCTGGACGCCCGCCCCGGACATCGCCACGATCTCGTTGTGCGTGGCCAGCTCGCTGAAGGTGTACAGGACCGTGGCGAGCAGCGCCATGGGCAGTGTCAGCGCGATGGTGTGCGGCAGCATGAGCACCACCGCCTCGAGGATGATGTCGACGGGCAGGCCCTTGCCGACCAGTCCCTCGAGGCGCTCGGCCACCGCGTTCACGAGGAGCAGCCCGGTGAGGGCGGCGAAGGCGAACAGGAACGGACCTATGTGCGCGCGCAGCAGGTAGCGGGTAAGAATCGTCATGATCGGTATTGCATGGATTGCGCACCGGCCCCGCCGGGTTGCTCCGGCGACCGGTTTCCTGATCATGAAATATACACTGGCGACCGCGCTCGCCGCGTGTCTGGTGCCGGCGGCGGCCGGGCGCGCTGCCGCAATGCAGGTGCCGCCGCGCGCGGATACGGTCCCATGGACCCTTCCGGGGCTGCGGGAACCGCTGCGGTCGTTCTTCTCCCCGGCTGCGCCGGTTCCGTCCGTGCGCCTGGGCCGGGCCCACATCCCCCTCACCCGCTTCGTGTCGTCCCTGGCGGGCCTTCCCGTGGAGACCGCGCCGTTTCCGGACTGGACGCCGGGCGAGACGCTGCGGTTCGGCGCCCTCGGACCTCCAATCGGGTATCTGGACATCCCCAACCCGCGTGCGCGGTCGCCGGGTGCCGGGGGCGATCGCTCCACGGACCGCTTCGTCAACGAGTATGCGGATCTGGGCTTCTCGCTGCGCGGCTCCGGAGAGATCGGCGGGGACTGGACCGCGTTTCGGCCCTGCGACGAAACCGTGCAGGTCACCTGCGAGGTGTCCCTGCTGCCCCAGGTCACCCCCGACATCCGCTTCGCGGCCACCGCGGACGGGACGATCACGGACCGCATCCTGGTCGACGTGGACTACGACCAGACCCGCGAGTTCCAGGGGGCCAACCGGCTGAACATCCACTACCAGGGGATGCCGGGCGAGATTCTTCAGCGCTTCGAGGTGGGCGACGTGCGCTTCGATCTCCCGTCGTCCCGGTTCTTCCGGGAGGCCGTGCCCGCGGGCAACTTCGGCTTTCAGGCAACGCTGCGGGCGGGTCCGGTGGACGTCCGGTCCGTGTGGGCGCAACAGGCGGGCGAGGTCACCTCCCGCAGGTTCCGGCTGGAGAGTTCGGGGAGGGGGTATTCCCGCAGCGACACGCTCGTGCTTGACGACGCGGACTACCTGGAGGGCCAGTTCTTCTTCCTCTTCGATCCCTCCGCCTTCCTGGGCTACCCCCACATCGACGTGCTCTCGCTCTCCCGCGCGGACGCGGCGCCCACCTTTACCCCGGGCGCGGAGCCGATTCAACTGTACCGCTCGGAGATCGACCTCTACGCGAGGCAGCAGGTGGAGGGGTACATCCAGGCCGACGCGATCGCGGGCACGGGCGCCGACACCGTCACCGAGTCGGCCTGGTTCCAGTACCTCCAGCCCGGCCAGGACTACGTGGTCCACCCGAGCGGGCTCTGGGTCGCTCTGCGCGTGCCGCTTCGGCCCGACGAAGTCCTGGGGGTGACCTACGTGACGGAGGCCGGCGATACCGTTGGGACCTACAACCCGGAGCGGATCTACCGGGCGGGCGGAAGGCCGCGCCTGCGAATGCTGAAGGCGACATCCGCGCAGCACCAGCCCGGCAGGCCGACCTGGAGCACGGAGATGCACCAGGTGTACCGCGTCACCTCGGCGGGGGACGTCGACCCGGGTTCGGTCGAGCTGTCGATATCGCTGGGCGAGGTGAGCGCGGGCCGCACGTTTGTCCGGCGAGCGAACGGCGACGATCTGACCTACCTGCGTCTCTTCGGCCTGGATGAGGAAGCCCCGTCCGAGCGTCTCGACGAGTCGCAGATGTATCGTCCGGCGCTCGACTCTTTCGAGGACCAGCCGCCGGTGCAGGGGACCTTCATCGTGTTCCCCACGCTGGAGCCCTTCGCGGCGCCTTCCCCCCTGCGCAGCGTGCCGTTGGACACGCTGGAGGCGCGGCGGATCCTGGGCACCAACCGGAACGAGCGCATCTATGGGGATCCCGATCCCTTCGAGCGGGAGAACGGCGGCGTTTTCCGCCTCAACCTGTCCTACCGGGTGCAGGGATCGGGTCCGGTGTCGTCCTTCGCGCTCGGCGCGGTGGGCATCCGCGAGGACACGGAGCGGGTGACGCTGGCCGGACGGGCGCTGCTGCGCGGGGTGGACTACGTGATCGACTACGATGCGGCGCTGCTTACGCTGCTGAACCCGGAGGGGCTCCTGGCGGCCAATCCGGGCCGGTTCCTGGACGTGTCCTGGGAACAGCGCAGCTTCTTCCCGGTGGCACCGTCCTCGGTGTTCGGCGTGAATGCGGGCTACGAAATGGGCCGCTACGGGGCCGTCAACCTGGTGGGCCTCTACCAGACCGACCACGCGCTGGTGCGGCGGCCGCAGCTCGGGGTCGAGGCAGGCGCGGTCGCGCTGGGGGGCCTCAACGCAAACCTCAGCCTGGGCGCGCCGCTGCTCTCGCGCGTGCTGGACGCCGTTCCGGGGCTGGATGTCGGCGGGGAATCGAGCTTTCACCTGAGCGGAGAGGCCGCCATCTCGCTTCCCGACCCGAACATCCAGGGCGACGTGTACATCGACGACTACGACGGGCTGAACGCGCGCTCCCTGTCGCTGCAGAGCCACGAGTGGCGGCGGGGGAGCGCAGCGGCGTTCCACGATGGGGCCGAATCCGTGCTTCCGCCGCTGCTCTCGGCCGGGAATCTGGCGGCGCTGAGCTGGCAGCACACCTGGATCCGGGAAGACGTGGGCGGCGACAGCCTGGGCGTCTTCCAGGGCTTCAACCCGAACACCGAGGTCGACCAGCAGATCCGGGTGACGGGAAGCGCCCTGCGCGAGCCGGGGCTCTTCATGAGGTTCAGGCCGAAGAGCGGGGACGCTGCGGGAGAGCGCGGCTGGGCGTCGATCACCACCGTGCTGAGCCCGACCGGTTCGGATCTGACCAAGAGCGACTTCATCGAGTTCTACGTACGGGACGGCGATTTCCTGACCCTGATTCTGGACATGGGGATCGTGAGCGAGGACGCCTTCTTCGCCGATGCGAGCGGGGCGGTAACCGGTCGCAAGGACGGAACGGGGGTTCCGTGGGGACTGGGCATCCTGGACCAGGAGGCGGATCCGCGCAGGGGCGAGGTGTGGGGCACGGTCACCGACGGGCGAGGCGTGTGGGACGAGGAATGCCTCGCGGAGCGGGCCCGGGTCTATCGCCTTGGCGATCCCAACGCGAACTGCACACGCGGCAACGGTCGTCCGGACTCTGAGGATATGGACGAGGACGGGAACCTGGATACGCTGGAGCGGTACCGGCGCTTCGTCATTGCGCTGGACGGCAGCTCACCGTTCCTGGTGCGCGACCGGCACGAGACCGGCACCGAGTTCCGCCTCTACCGCATCCCGGTTCGCGATCCCGCGGCGATCGACGTGGGGGGCGCGATCACCGACGCCGAACTTCGCGCCGTGCGGCACCTTCGCCTGACGGTGACCGGCAGGCGCGCGGACTCCTTCGTGCTCGCGCGCATGGGGATCGTGGGCTCGACCTGGATCAAGCGCTCCGCGACCGGTGTGCTTACCGGGCTCGGGGGTGGCGAGATATCGCTTGCGGGACGGGTCGAGGTGAGTCCGGTCTCCAAGCTGACCGCCGGTGACGACTACGCCTCGCCGCCCGGCGTCATCGAGCAGCTGGACGATCCGACCGCTGCGATCGGGGGGCAGGGGATCGAGTTCAACGAGCGGTCCCTATCCGTGCGCTTCGAGGACGTGCCCGCCGGGGACCGGGTGGAGGTGTACAACCGCTTCCCGCAGCGGCCGCGCGATTTCCTCTCCTACCGGGAGGCCAGGCTGTGGGCGGTCGCGGCGGAAGGCGATTTCGGCCGGGAGCTACCGGTCTACTTCTACCTGAGGATCGGCACCGACGACCGGAACTTCTACATGTACCGCACCCCCCTGGAGCTGGCGGACACCCCCGGGAGGGTGCACGAGGGGGACTGGGTTCCGGAGATCGTCATCGACTTCGACGAGTGGCTGATGTTGCGCCGCGAGGCCGAGGAGCGGCTCATCCGCGATCCTCCGATGCCGGGAGACGGCCCGGTGGTCCTCTGGTCGGCCGACTCCACCTACTCGGTGGTGTTGCAGGACAGGGGACGCGCGCCCAACCTGGCCTCGGTGCGCGAGATGAGCCTGGGCGTCCTGAACGAGACCGGCGGGCCCGTCTCCGGGGAGTTCTGGGTAGACGAACTCCGCCTGTCGCGCGGCTTCCGCGAGGCGGGGATGGTGTCTGCCGTCGATGCGGAGCTGCGCGGGGGGGAGTTCCTGCACTCCCGGGCGGCCCTGCGCACCCGTGGCGGCTACTACCGCCAGCTGCGGGGGACTCCCACCTTCCAGAACGAGCAGTCCATCGATGTCGGCGCCACGATGCAGCTCGACCGGCTGGCTCCGTCTGCCTGGGGGTTGCAGATGCCCTTCTCGTTCACCTACGAGCGCGATCTGCAGGCTCCCCAGTTCCTGGGGCGGAGCGATGTGCGCGCCGATCGGCTCGAGGGGCTGCGCGATCCGGGGTTCGACCGGACGCGCGTGGATCTTTCGCTGCGGCGCACGGCGGAGGAGGATGCGGGGGTGTGGGATGTGGTTCTCGCCGGACTGCAAGCCAGGGCCGGGTGGGTCCGTTCCTCGCTGCGCACGATCACGACGGAGAGCGAGGGCGACGGGATCGACGCTTTCCTGGGATACGATATAGCGCCGCCGCGCCGCGATCTGCCCCTGTTCCCGGGCCCGCTGGGCGACGCGTTGCGAGTCGTCCTCCCCTCATTCCTCGAGGAAAGGATCGCGGATGCGCGCCTGCGCTGGACTCCGGAGAGCCTGCGGGTCGACGGCGAAGTCACCAACCGCCAGCTGAGCACCTTCCGGTTCGACCGGATCATCAGGAGTCCGGAGGACACGCTTGCGTCGGCAGCACAGGCACCGCTGCGAACCGTGACCGCCACAGCCGGCGTGACCTTCCGTCCCCTGGAGTCGGTGGTGGCCGGGGCCGACCTGCTGAGCGGAAGGGACCTGCTGGAGGTGGGGGAACTGGCTGCCGACCCGGACAGCCGCGAGTTGCTGGACGCCGCGCGCCGGCGCATGGCCGGTCTGGACCTCGGGTGGGAGGTGGACCGGCATGTGCGCACACGGCTGGCATTCCAACCCCGATTGTCAGACTGGGCCAGTACCAGCGTGCAAATGACCACGATCTACTTCTCGGAGCGCAACCCCGACCTGATCGGGACCCGCCACACTCCGGGCGACACCGCTCTGGTGCTGCTGCGCAACGTGGACGGACAGCGCAACCTCACGGCCTCTCTCTCTCTGGACCCGGGACGGATGGCCCGTGCCGGCGGGGGCGGTCTTGCATGGTGGACCTACTTCGATCCCGTGCGCTTCACCTACACGGGCGGCATTACGTCGCGCTTCAACCGGGACGCGGTGGAGCCAGGGACGCTATATGAACTGGGCTGGGGCGGCCGCGACGACTTTCTCCTGATCGGTGCCGATTCGGCTTCGACCCTGAGCGAGCGCGACCGGTTGCAGATCCGCGGCGGGGTACGTCTTCCGGGTTCAACCGCGATCCGCAGCGCCTACGATCGCTCTCTAAACCAGACACTGGACACGCGCTCCGGCCGCGAGGCGCTGCAAAGGGTATGGCCGGACCTGTCCGGAGACGTGGGGGACATGCCGCTGCCGCCCTTCCTTTCATCGGCGATTTCGCGGCTCTCGCTCGGCTCGGGGTATCGCCGGGTGAGACGGGAGCTGGCGTTCGGCGCAGGCCACCAGCAGGACCGCTTTCGAGAGGACCACGCGGTGCCCCTCTCGCTGGGGTTGTTGTTCGCCAGCGGAGTCAATGTCGACTACCGGGGCCGGCTGGGCTGGGGTGAGAGTCTCGATCCGACCGGTGACACGAAGAGGCGGCGGGACTCGCACTCGCTGACCGCGACGATCTCCACGCGTTCTCCGGTCCGGGCCTTTCGCGACAGGGGGGCGCCGCTGCGCATCACGCTGAGTATGCGCTACCTCGAGGAGGAGCAGTGCCGGAAAACTTCCCGCCTGAGTCCCTGCGTCGCTTTCATCGACGAACTGGAGCGGGATGCTTCGCTGTCGCTGGACTCCACGGTGCGCGACTTCCAGCTGGGGGTGCGGCTCCGCTACCTGGACCGGCGCTCCTTCGTGGGCCAGCGAGCGGGATCCACGCAGATGCAACTCAATGTCTTCGGTCAGTTTGTGCTGACCTCCGCGCTCCTCTCGAACGCGGTCGCCCGAAGGTAGTCCCATCCAGCCATGTATGCGCCCCCGGGTTCGGCGCACTGTTCCGGGACGGCCAACATGGACAGGAGGCGCGGGAGTGACCGACAGAGAGAAGAAGAGCATGACCTGGGCGGGAGCGCTGCTCCTCGGAGCGGCGGCATTCCGATTCCTGCTGGTGGCGCCGGCCCCCGCCGAGGCGCCGCTGGGCGACCGGCCGTCCATCACGGACAGCCTCCTCGAGGCGGGCGATGCGGCCGTGGAGGAGAAGGAGCGGAGGAGCCGGCCTTTTGCACCCGGAGAGACCATTGACCCCAACGTTGCCGGGGACGAGGAACTGGACCGCCTCCCGGGGGTGGGGCCCGCGCGCGCGCTGCAGATCGTGCAGGACCGGGAGGCGAACGGACCGTTCAGGACGATGGAGGACCTGGCGCGCGTGTCCGGCATCGGTCCGGCCTCGGTGGAGCGCTTGCGGCCCTTCCTGCGGCTGGACCTCGCGGTGGCGGGAAGCGCCGCGGCCCGCAGGGGCAGGGGAGGGGAGCGGCCCGCCGGACCCGCGCCGCGGGGTGCCACCGGGAGTGACGCGCCCGTCGACATCAACGGGGCTACGGCGGCCGAACTACAGGCGATCCCGGGGATCGGACCCGTGATTGCCGAGCGCATCGTGGCCTATCGCACCGAGAATGGCCCCTTCCGGAAGGTGGACGAACTGATGGAGGTAGCCGGGGTGGGCGAAAAGACCCTGGCCCGGATCGCGCCGCTGGTGACGGCTCGGAGGTGACGATGAACGACAACGCGGCGCCGGAGACGGGAATGGAGCCGCTTCTGCGGGAAATGGTGGACCGCGGCGCCTCCGACCTGCACATCACCAGGGGCCAGCCGCCGATGCTGCGCGTGGACGGAGCGCTCGTGGCCACAGCGGGTGGCCGCAGACTGGACGCGGGCCGCGCCCGACGGCTTGCCGCTTCGCTCCTGACGCAGGACCAGAGGCGGCAGTTCGACGCCGCCGACGAACTGGACTTCGCCTTCACGGTGGAGGGGCTGGCACGCTTCCGGGGCAACTGCTTTCGCCAGCGGCGGAGCGTGGCGATGTCGGTACGACATATCCCTCTCGGCGTGGCGTCGCTGGAGGAGCTGGGGCTTCCCCCGACCGTGAACCGGATGGCCGAGCGGCCACGGGGGCTGGTGCTGGTCACCGGTCCGACCGGGTCGGGGAAGTCCACGACCCTCGCCGCCATGGTGGACCAGATCAACCGGCGCCGAAGGGGTCACATCCTCACCATCGAGGATCCGATCGAATTCGTGCACGCGGACCGGCGCTGCATCGTGCGCCAGCGGGAGGTGGGCGTGGACACGCGCAGCTTCTCCGCGGCGCTCAAGTATGCGATGCGCCAGGACCCGGACGTCATCCTCATCGGAGAGATGCGGGACACGGAGACGATGGCGGCCGCGCTGGGGATTGCGGAGACGGGCCACCTTGTGCTGTCGACGCTGCACACCAACTCCGCGGCCGAATCCGTGAACCGGGTGGTCGACTCCTTCGAGTCGCACCGTCAGGCCCAGGTGCGCAGCCAGCTGGCCTCGGTTCTGGAGGGGGTGGTGACCCAGATCCTTGTCCCGCGCGCGGCGGGGAGGGGGAGGGTGGTGGCGGCGGAGGTGCTGGTGTGCACGGCCGCGGTTCGGGCCGTGATTCGCGACGACAAGGTGCATCAGACCGGTTCGCTGATGCAGGCGGGGCGCAAGCACGGGATGCAGACGCTGAACGATGCACTCGCCAGGCTCTACCTCAACGGCGAGGTGACGCTGGAGGCGGCGCTGAGGAGGAGTTCGGGTCCGGCGGAGCTGCTTCGCGCCGTGGGCGAGCCCGCGCCGGAGGGGCTGGAGCACCTTGTGCACGGGAGATGGGGGCCGTGACGAGGGTATCGCAGCGCGAGGTGGCGGTGTTCATGAGGCTCTTCGCGACGATGATCGGCGCGGGGCTGCCCCTGCTCCAGAGCTTGAACATTCTGGCCCGCCAGACCGACAGGGGGTCCTTCCGCAAGGTGGTACGCCGCCTGATCCACGACGTGGAGTCGGGCGAAACCCTGGCAGGAGCCGTGGGCCGCCACCCGAGGGTGTTCTCCGAACTGAGCGTCAACATGGTGGCCGCCGGGGAGGCCGCGGGCGCACTCGACACCGTTCTGGTGCGGCTCGCGGAGTTCCTGGAGAAGAACAGTGCTCTCGGCCGCAAGATACGCACGGCAATGGTGTACCCCGCCATGATCGTAGGCGTCGCGGTGCCGACGGTGGCGATCCTGCTGGTCTTCGTCATCCCTACCTTCCAGACAATGTTCGCGTCGTCCGGGGTGCCGCTTCCGCTCCCTACCCGGATCGTGATCGGTGCTTCCGAGGTTGTGAAGAGTTCCTGGTGGATGCTCCTGATCGCAGGTGCGGCCTGCCTGGTTGTGCTCGACCGCGCACGCAGGACGGACAGGGGACGGCTGCTGTCCGACCGGCTCCTGCTGTCGATTCCCGTCCTGGGCAGTATGCTGCGCAAGGCGGCAGTGGCGCGCTTCACCCGCACGCTGGGTACGCTGGTCGCCTCCGGGGTCTCGATCCTGGAAGGGCTGGAGGTCACTGCCAGGACTGCGGGCAACCGGGTGATCCACGACGCGGTGATGAAGTCGCGGGCCTCCATCGCGGGCGGGAACACGATCGCGGGACCGCTGGAGGAATCGGGCGCGTTCACCCCCATGGTGGTGAGGATGGTCGAGGTCGGGGAGCAGACCGGCGGACTCGACGAGATGCTGGCGCGGGTCGCCGACTTCTACGACGAGGAGGTGGACAGCGCGCTGGAGGCGCTCATCGCGGCGGTGGAGCCGCTGATGATCGTCGTTCTCGGCGTAGTGGTGGGAGGCATGATCGTGGCGATGTACCTGCCGATCTTCGACATGATCAACGCCGCGTGAGGGTGGATGGGCCGGGTGGCGGGGTTGGCCCGGGAGCGCCGCCGCGGCAGATTCCGTCGCATGTCGAGAGCGTTCACCAGGGAAGACCGCGAGGAGGTCCCCCCGGACTATCGCCTGCCGGAGCCGGGCACCGATTACTACGACGAGGCCTGCGCATGGGCGCTGCTCACCGGAGCGGATGAAGGGGATTCGCGCAGCGCGGAAATCGCAACGGGATGCCGCTGGGGCGAGCCGAGGCTGGTGCCGCACATCCGCGCCATTCTGGCGGACGCCGAGGTGAAGGACCAGGCCCGGGTGGCGCAGCTGTGCAGGCGGTTCCTCCGTGCGGTCGGGTCAGCCCGGAGATAGCCGAAGCCGAAGCGCGCAGTCTCGCACGCGGTTGTTTGCTCGACCGTGACGGTGATAGTTTGCCCGGCGCCATGGTCGCGTCCGTGAGAGGGCCGGCCGCGAGTCACCTCAAGGAGCCCGCACCCCATGGAATTCCTCCAGCAAGTCATCGATTTCCTGACCAGAATCTTCGTCACGGCGGGCATCTCGGTCGGCGGTGAGAACATCCCCTTCATGGTCATTCTCCTGCTGGGGATCGGGATATACCTTACCCTCCGGCTGGGCTTCATCCAGGTCACCCGCCTGGGGCACGGGACTGCGGTGGCGTCGGGAAAGTACGACGATCCGGACGATGAGGGGGACGTCACCCACTTTCAGGCGCTCACAACCGCGCTGTCGGCTACCGTCGGAATCGGGAACATCGCCGGGGTGGCGCTGGCGATCCACTGGGGCGGACCCGGCGCGCTCTTCTGGATGTGGGTCACCGCGGCCGTTGGCATGGCCACCAAGTACTCCGAAGTCACCCTGGCCCAGAAATACCGGGTGCACGAGCACGAGAGCGAGTGGGCGGGCACCGTCTCCGGCGGGCCCATGTACTACATCGAGCGGGGGCTGGGGCCGAACTGGAAGTGGATGGCCATCGTCTTCGCCGCGCTCCTCGGGATCACGGCCTTCCTGACGGGGAACGGCATCCAGGCGAATACGGTCGCCGACAACCTGGAAACCCAGTTCAGCATACCCACCTGGGTCAGCGGGCTGGTGACCTCGGGGGTCGTCGCGGCGGTGATCCTGGGCGGCATCTCGCGGATCGGACGGGTGACCGCGGTGCTGGCACCCCTGATGGCAGTGGTCTACGTCCTTGGGGCGCTGATCGTGATCGCCATGAATATCGGCGAAGTCGGTCCGACCTTCGGTCTGATCTTCCAAGAGGCCTTCAATCCGACCGCGGGAGTGGCGGGAACGGGCGTGGGAGCGTTCCTGGTCACCCTGATGTGGGGGGTACGCCGGGGGCTCTTCTCCAACGAGGCGGGGCAGGGATCGGCGCCGATAGCGCACTCCGCGGCGAAGACCGACGAGCCGGTGTCGGAGGGAGTCGTGGCGCTGCTGGAGCCCTTCATCGACACGATCATCATCTGCACCATGACGGGGCTGCTGGTGATCATGACCGGCGTCTGGAACGACACCTTCGAGACAGAGATAACGCTGGGCGGGGGCGACCTCTCCTACCGGGCGGTGCAGGTGGACGGTGCCTACGAGGACATGTCGGCCGATGCCCCGATCCGGATAGATGGCGGCGCGCACTCGGCAACCGGGCCGAACGACCCGCAGATCTCGTGGCACGAGGTCCCCGTGCAGATGCTGTACGTGGACGAGGCGCAGACGCAGCCGTTCAGCGGCGTGATCGATCCCGTGTCGGGGACGGCGACCGGCGACGACGGACAGAGCTACACCTCACTGCACGGCATGGCGGTCGAAAGCGGGGCGCCGCTCACCATGGCTGCCTTCCGCCGCGGGCTGTCCCCGCTGGGCGACTGGGGGCACTACATCGTGGTCTTTTCGGTGCTGCTCTTCGCCATCTCGACCGCGATCGCCTGGAGCTACTACGGGGACCGCTGCGCCAACTACCTCTTCGGCGCGAAGGCGGTGATCCCCTACAAGGTCATCTTCGTGTTGCTGCACTTCGTCGGGGCCATGCTCCCGCTCAGCGTGATCTGGGATCTGGGCGACGTGTTCCTCTCGATCGTGATCTGGCCGAACCTGATCGCGCTCGGGCTGTTGGCGCCCCAGGTGGTGGCGTTGACACGGGACTACTTCGAAAGGAAGCCCTGGCGGGACAGGTAGGGGGGCAGCCTCGGCTCGGCGTCAGGTGCCGGGTTCGTCGAGCACCCGGGCCGGCCTGAGCGCCTCCCGTCCGTAACGGTCGCGAATGCGGTCCACCGCACGTGCGATGGTGCGGTCCCGCTCGCTCTCCAGCGCAGGACGGTCGCCAAACAGTTCCAGTTGGGAGTTCGCCGTCTGGCGGACCAGATTCGAGACGCCCACGCCGAGGAGCCTGACTCCGGTTCGACGCCGGTGGCGCAGCTGGTGCAGCAGCGAGGTCGCGACCGTGAAGACCGCGCGATCGGTCTCGAGCCCTTCGGGCTGGGTATTCCCGGCCTGCCGCGTGGTGAAATCGTGGTCACGGATCTTCACGGTTACCGTCCGGGCCCGCAGTCCTTTCCCCCGCAACTGCCGGCCGACGTTGCAACTCAGCTGGAGAAGCCTCCTTTCCAGCCCCTCATCGTCGTTCAGATCCTCGAAGAATGTCCGCTCCGAGCTGATCGACTTGCGCCGGTCGCGGGCGTCGACTTCGCTGGGGTCGATGCCGCGGACCCGTTCCCAAAGCCAGTTGCCCCGGCCCGGCCCGAACCACCTGACCAGCCAGTCCGCCTCGACCGGGGCGGCTTCCCTGACGGTGCGAAGTCCCTTCCCCTCCAGCTGGCGCAGAAACGCGGGTCCGATCCCGGGGAGATCCGAGAGCCGAAACCGCGACATGAACGCGGCCTCCCCACCCGGGGCCACCACATGCACACCGTTCGGCTTCGCCAGCCGGGTGGCGAGCTTGGCCACCACGCGCTGTGTTCCCCCGCCCAGCGACACCGCGATCTCCGTGCGCTCCCGCACCACCCGGCGGATGCGGTCCGCCGTCGCGGCCAGCTCCTCGCCCCCGAGCATCCGCTCGGTCCCGGTGAGGTCCAGGTAGAACTCGTCGATGGAAGCCGCCTGCACAACCGGCGACATTTCGCGGAGCACCTCCCGGACGGCCCGGCTCCGCTCGACGCACGCGCCCCGCGGCACCGGCACCACCTCCGCCCCGGGACAGAGCGCGAGCGCGCGGCGCGTGGGCATCCCCGAACCCACGCCGTATTCGCGCGCGGCGTACGAAGCCGACGTGATCACCCCCCGGTTGCTGCGTCCGCCGACCAGCAGAAGGGGGTGCCGGCCCGCGCCTTCCGGGTCCTCCAGGCGGGCCACCTGCACGAAAAAGCTGTCGCAGTCGACCAGCAGAATTCGCCTGGAACCTTGCGAGACCGTCCCGGTTTCCGACAACGTTCTACCTCCCGCCCGGCAGTGCGCACTGCCAGCAAGGTAACGACACCAAGGAGATCGCACAGATGGCCTACCCGTTCCAGCTCCCCGATCTGGGCTACCCTCACGACGCCCTTGAGCCACATATCGACGCCCGCACGATGGAGATCCATCACGGCAAGCACCATGCGGCCTATACCGCGAACCTCAACGCCGCCCTGGCGCCGCACTCCCGGCTGCATGGGATGTCCGCAGACGAGCAGGTCGCGAATCTGGGGGCCCTGCCCGAGGGGATCCGCACCGCCGTGCGTAACAATGGAGGAGGCTTCGTGAATCACGGCTTCTTCTGGCGACTCATGACGCCGGGCGGCGAGGGGGCGCCGAGCGGCGCCCTGGCAGCGGCGATCGATGCCGCCTGCGGCTCCTTCTCCGACTTCCAGAAGCAGTTCGCCGCCGCCGCGGTGGGACGTTTCGGGTCGGGTTGGGCCTGGCTGGCCGCCGGGGAGGGAGGCGCGCTGGAGGTTCTGTCCACCGCGAACCAGGACACGCCCATCATGGAGGGGAAGGTGCCGGTCGTGGGAATCGATGTCTGGGAACACGCCTACTATCTCAACTACCAGAACCGCCGCCCCGACTACGTCGCGGCCTTCTGGAACGTGATCAACTGGACGGTCGCGGCGGAGAACTACGCGGCAACCGGCTGACCGTTCCCGGGATCCACGCCGGTCCCGGAGTCGCAGGCCGGCCCTGGCCGGACGTACTTACCTCGGTCGTGGTGATGGTGGTATTCACCCTTGCGGGGACGATCGTCACGGTGATCACGCTGGCCGGCCAGGCGGTCAACCGCACCCAGCTGGCCTCGGTTTATCTGGCGGCGCTGCTGGTGGGTGCGGTGACGCTTCCATGCCTGATGCTGGCCCCCGCACTCCTGGGCGCGCTGGGACGAACGGGACTGAACGTGGTCACCCGTCTCATGGGGCTGCTCGTGATGGTGGTTGGGGTGCAGCTCGCGATCAACGGGGTTACCACGGTGGTGGCTTCGTGGGGCATCGGCCAGTAGGTCGGAGGCAGCCGGTGCCAGGAGGCGGCGGAATACCGGCTGGACTGCCAAGGCCAACGAACGACACGATAGCGATCAGGGGGAGAGTCTTTTCCAATACGGAGATGAGCCTGAACCGGGGGAGGTGCGAGAAGGTGAGGCCGGAGCCCGGAGCAGGTGGCAGTTGATGGAGTTTGATTATCTCCTTGGACGTGGGAGAGAGGCAACCGGCGAGCCGGAGGATGG
>JAJDVT010000050.1 GCA_022826005.1 Gemmatimonadota bacterium
CCATCCTCCGGCTCGCCGGTTGCCTCTCTCCCACGTCCAAGGAGATAATCAAACTCCATCAACTGCCACCTGCTCCGGGCTCCGGCCTCACCTTCTCGCACCTCCCCCGGTTCAGGCTCATCTCCGTATTGGAAAAGACTCGCCCCGCCCCGGCTACGGCACGGGAAAAGTCACGACCAGCGCCGGAGCGCCTGCCTGCGGCGAGGCAGCCAGCCGAGCCGTGACGAAGCCGTCGATCGCGCTCAGGAGGTGGTTGGCCGTGACGATCCACAGCCCGAGGCGAGCGTCCCGTGCCCGCCTGTCGCTGTCCCTGATCAGGTTGCGGAACTCGTCCTGGTCACCGCTGCCCCCCTGCCATGCCCACAGCAGGGAGGGACCGTAGCCTCGTTCGCGGTAGTAATCCAGGGCCCGGGCATAGCCCGCCGACCCCTCGGGATTCGATGCGTCGAGGTTGAAGATCTCCCCCGCGAGGGCCCAGATCGAGCCGTTGTAGGTGGACCGATCGGGCTCGGGCTGGAGACCGTCCCGCTGCGGATCGGCGTCCCAGGCGCCGGACGCCGCCCACTTCGAAAGCCTCTCATAGTACTCGAAGTCGCCGTCCCGGCGCGGCTGCTCACTGAATCCGAGCCGTGCCCTCGTCCAGGCAAAGTCGCGGTACGCGGTCCTGAGTTCCCGGGTGTCGGCGCGGGCGTCCAGGTAGAGCCCCGCAAAGAGCACCTCGACCCCCAGGTAGGCAATCCACCGGCGCTTGCCCTGCCGGTACTGGGAGAGTCCGGGAAGGAGCAGCGACGACAGGAAGGCCTCGCCCTGGCCGATCGGCCGGTCCGGCCCGGAGAAACCCGCACCCCTCGCGGCGGTGGGGTGGAATCCGCCCGGACCGTCAGCCGACCGGCACACGGGCATCGCCGACCGAATGCAGCGAAACCCCGGTCCACGGACTGCCGGGCCGACCACTGCCGTGAACGCGGCCGACACGGAACTCCCGCCCGCCTGCATGGACAGCGTGCCGGTTGGCGAAAGGGGCTGGCCCGCCCCCACAGGCCGCGTCCCCGAAACGGCCACGGCCGCGAAGGCGACAAGCGGCACAAGTATGCACCGGTGGAGCATGGCGGAGGAATCATCCGCGGCTTGCCCGGCAGTCCAAAGATGAGATCCCGGGGGGAATCGCCCCACCGGCTGGCAGCCCGTGGAATAAGTCCCCACTGCATTCGGGAGGCGATGCATCCGGGCTGGACCGCGGTACGCACGCACTCGCAATGTCAGGAGAACTTTACGCATTGCCATGTTTACTTTACTTTTCGGGCTCCCGGAACTCCGCTATGCGCCCTTCGTCGCGCTTGCCAGCCCGGCGCCTCGCCACCCTCGGTGCGACGTGGGGATTATCCACGGGCCGCTAGAACTCGACGCCGAAACTGACGTGGAGCGGCTGGCTGTATCCGGTCACCGCCGATCGGGTCAGCGACTTGGCAAGACTCAGGTAGAAACGGTCGATGCGGAATCCGAGGCCCACGGACGCGCCGTTGGTCTGATCCAGCTTGCCCCCCACGTACCCCGCACGCACGTGGAACATGTCGGCCGCCGAGAGATTGAGCCCGGCGTAGAGCGACGGCGATCCGGGATCTCTCGCCCGGTCTTCCGTCTCGAGGGTTAACCAGAGTGCCAGATCGTCCTCTTCCAGGTGGCGCAACACGTCGTAGGCGACCGCAAGCCGGAGGCGGGTCGGGAGCGGGTCGGACTGCTCCTCGTTGATGACCTGGAATTCCGTGCCCGCGTGGGCGATCATCCAGCCGAAACGGAGGGGGATCTGCCGGAAGGGCTCAGCCTGGATTCCCGCATCGACGGCGTACGCCGAGCTGGTCGTGTCCAGGTCCGGGCACTGCC
This sequence comes from Gemmatimonadota bacterium, assembly GCA_022826005.1. Classification (GTDB taxonomy): domain Bacteria; phylum Gemmatimonadota; class Gemmatimonadetes; order Longimicrobiales; family Gaopeijiaceae; genus Bin94. The sequence continues at coordinate 1,882 of JAJDVT010000050.1, forward strand.
CGCGGCAGGCAATCCTGAACTGGACCAGCTTCACGTTGACGCCGGCGTAGATTCTCCCCGGGAATGCCGCGGCATAGCTGAGGAATCCCGCATGGTTGCGGACGGTGATCCCGCCGAGAACGTTCCCGAACTCGTCGCGCAGTTCCTGTTTCCCGATGTCGAGCAACAGGTAGGAGGCACCGAAGGTCCCCACCCGCTCCCACGGCAGCAGCACGCTCAGCGCAGTCGCGTCTCCCGCGAGCTGGCTTCCCCGGTAGACCAGTGCGGTGCGCCGCTTCTGCTGCGCCAGACCCGCCGGATTCCAGAACGCGGCCTCCTCGCTGACCAGCGCCGTCATCGCCCGGCCCAGGCCGATCCCCTGCGCCCCGACCGGAAGGAGGAGAAAGAGCGCGCCTTCCCCGGCCCCCGTCTCGTCGCCGATCTCCTGGGCACGCGCGGCGCCGGGCCCCAGAACCAGCGACAGCAGCAGCAGGCACGCCGCACGCGACACCGCGTCAGGCGTTCTCATCGGGCACCGAGTAGCCGAATGTCATCAGTCCCTCCCGTTTGCGTCGCCAGCCGTCCCAGACCTTCACCCACAGATCCAGATACACCCGCCCCCTCAGAAAGTGCTCGATCTTGCGCCGCGAGGCACCCCCCACGGCCCTGATGCCAGCCCCCTGCCTGCCCACCAGGATCCCCTTCTGGGACTTCCTTTCGACGTAGAGGGTGGCCGCGATGTAGATGGGATCCTCGCCCTCGCGGAACTCTTCCACCCGCACCGCCACCGAGTACGGAACCTCCTGGTGGAAGTGCTCGAAGACCGTTTCGCGTATGAGTTCCTGCACGAAGAAGCGGGTCGGCGCGGCGGCGATTTCGTCTTCGGGGTAGAGGAAGGGTCCCTCGGGGAGGTGTTCGCGCACGAATGCGAGCAGAGCGTCGAGGCCGGTGCCGGCGAAGGCCGACACGGGATGCCACGGGAGGTTCGCCCTCTCGGCCAGGCGGCCCGCCGCGCGGGGATCGAAACGGGGGTGGTCCGCCTTGTTCACCGCGATGGTGGAGGGACAACCTGCCGCCTCCACGGACTCGAAGACCGCGCCGAGTTCCGTGGCGGGGGTCCGCGCGGCGCCGTCGACCACCCCGATCGCCACATCCGCTTCCCGGAGCGCGGTCATGGCCTCGGCCAGCATGGAGCGGTGGAAGAGCTGGCGGGTGTTCACGATCCCCGGCGTATCGAAGAGGACCATCTGGACTGCTTCCTCCGTGCGGATCCCGGCGACCCTCTGCCAGGTGGTCTGGGCTTTGGCCGTGACGATGCTGAGGTGCTCCCCCGCGAGCGCGTTGAGGAGCGTGGACTTGCCCGCGTTCGGGAGCCCGGCCAGGGCGACGTAGCCGGCGCGCGTCGTGGCGTCCTGCGGCAGCTGCCCCTCCATAGTGCGGTTACTCAGCCAGTCGTGGCGCGCGGCGCCCCCGGATTCGGTGGAGGACAATCGAGAAGTCATGAGAAGCGGACGGGTAGACTCTGAGAATCTTTCGGGCCGGCCCGGCGGGCCGTCCCTACTCGAAGCTCCAGAAAGGAGGTGATCCAGCCGCAGGTTCCCCTACGGCTACCTTGTTACGACTTCGCCCCAGTTACCAAACTTGCCTTCGGCCGCTCCCTCCCGAGGGTTGGGTCACGGACTTCGGGCACTCCCGGCTTCCATGGCGT
>JAJDVT010000075.1 GCA_022826005.1 Gemmatimonadota bacterium
CGGCGGGGGGGGCGGGGGGGGCGGCGGGGCGGGGGGCCCCCGGGCGGCGATGTCGTGCCGGGCGAATACGTGGTGGGATGGGCGAAGCGGGGGCCCTCGGGGGTGATCGGGACGAACAAGGCGGACGCGGCGGCCACGGTGGCGCTGATGCGCGAGGATCGGGAGGCGGGGGTCGTTGCCGGGGGGAGTGGGGCACCGGGCCCTCGGGGGGCGTCCCTGGGGCGGAGCGGCGCGCCGGGCGAACTACCGGAACTCCTCCGCGAGCGCGGCGTGCACTGGGTCGACCACGAAGGATGGAAGCGCCTCGACGCCCACGAGACCGCCAGCGGCAAAGCCGAAGGGAGGCCGCGGGTCAAGCTGTGCACCGTGGCGGAGATGCTGGAGGTGGCCGGCCCGCCGGGCTGAGGCGCGGGAGCCATCCCCGTGCTGTCAGCTATCCACCCGCCAGACGCCAGATCTGCGCCACCAGGAAGCACACCACGAACCCCATCACCAGCGGCAGCAGCGCGGACAGGGTCGTCCAGCGGCCGCTCCGCGTCTCCTTGTAGATCGTGTAGATCGTCGTCGAACACGGGTTATGGAGCAGGCTGAACAGCATGAGGTTCACGCCGGTCAGGAGCGTCCAGCCCCCGGCGGCCAGAAGCCCTTCCACTTCTCCGACCGAGTCGCTCTCGAACATCACGCCCGCGCCTGCGCCCAGTTCGGGGTTGCCGAGCGTAAGCACGGTGAGCATGAGCACGGTGGGGATCACAATCTCGTTCGCGGGGATCGCGATCACGTACGCGAGCAGGATCACCCCGTTCAGGCCGATCAGGATGCCGAACGGGTCCAGGAGGCCGATCCCGTGCTCTGCGAGCGACGCGCCGCCCACCGAGATGTTGGAGATGAGCCAGATGACCGCGCCGGCGGGGACAGCGAAGAGGACCGCCCGCCACAGGATGATCAGGGTGCGGTCGATAACCGAGGTGTAGAGGGTCTGCAGCACGCGTGGGGGGCGGTAGGGGGGGAGTTCCAGCGAGAAGGTGGTGGCTTCGCCCTTCAGCACCGTGCGGGAGAGGCCCCACGAGGTGAGGAACATGAAGAGGATGCCCAGCAGCGCGATCGACAAGACGGCGCCCGCCGACACGACGCCCGCCAGATGCGGCGGCACCAGAGCGCCTATGAAGATGGCGGCGATCAGGATCTGGGTCGGCCAGCGCCCGTTGCACAGGGAAAAGTTGTTGGTGATGACCGCGATGAGCCGCTCGCGCGGGCTGTCGATCACGCGGGTGGCGACCACCCCGGCCGCGTTGCAGCCGAAGCCCATGCTCATGGTCAGCGCCTGCTTGCCGTGCGCGCCCGCCCGCCGGAAGAGCGAGTCGAGGTTGAAGGCGACCCGGGGCAGGTAGCCGAAGTCCTCCAACAGGGTGAAGAGTGGGAAGAAGATGGCCATCGGCGGCAGCATGACGCTGACCACCCAGGCGGTCGCGAGGTACACCCCGTCGAAGAGGAAGCCGCTCAGCCACCAGGGCAGTCCCGCCCAGGAGCCGAAGCCGTTCAGCACGGGGTGAACCCGGTCGATTAGCAACGTCGCCAGCATCGCGGACGGGACATTCGCGCCGGCGATGGTGAGCCAGAACACGACTGCCAGGACGGCCAGCATGAGGGGGAAGCCGAAGACGCGGCTGGTCAGCCAGCGGTCCAGGGCGCGGTCCAGCTGCGCTCCCGTCCTGCGCTTGCCCTGCCGGACGCTGGTGCCGGCGATGCGCTCGGCCTCCCGATAGACGTTCTCGGCAAGGGCGTCGTGGAAGCCCGGTTTCAGCGCCCACCGGTGTCGCGTCGCGGCTTTCAGGATGCGGGCGCGGCCAGCCGGGATCGAGGCGTCACGGGGGGACTCGCCAACGGGACCGCCGTCGTTGGAAGCGGCGACCGATGCACCCCGGCTGGAAGTCGCAGCCGAGCCCACCTCCGTGGGCGCGCCGTCCGGGCCATTGCCGCCGGCCAGGGCAGCGCGGCGTCCCGGTTCTCCGTTGCCGCACAGTTGCCCGATTTCTCCGGACCGCACCGCCTCCGTGACGCGCTCGTCGGCGTTCAACAGCCTCAGCGCGACCCAGCGCGCGTTGGGAAGCTCGGGGAATTCCGCGGCGACCAGCGGCGCGATGGCCACTACGGCTTCTTCAACCGCCGCTGGTTGCGACCCGAGTCGATGGGGCCGGTTCGTGCGCGCCCCCGTCGCTACCTCGGTGGCGACCCGCAACAGTGCATCGATCCCCTCCCCCTGGCGGGCGACCGTCGGCACCACGGGCACGCCCAGTTCCCGTTCCAGCCTCCCGGCGTCCACCGAGATACCGTGCCGTCCGGCCTCGTCGACCAGGTTGAGGCAGACCACCACCCGGTCGGTGATCTCCAGGATCTGCAGGACGAGGTTCAGGTTGCGCTCCAGCCGCATGGCGTCGACAACCACCACCGTCACGTCGGGCTGCCCGAAGAGGATGAAGTCGCGCGCCACCTCCTCGTCGGCGCTGCCCGCCTGCAGCGAGTACGTCCCCGGCAGGTCCACCACCTTCACCCTGCGGCCGTCGTGCAGAAAGGCCCCCTCGGCGCGCACGACGGTCTTGCCGGGCCAGTTCCCCGTGTGCTGCCGCAGCCCCGTGAGCGCGTTGAAGACCGTCGTCTTGCCCACGTTCGGGTTGCCGGCCAGCGCGATCAGGTGGTCCCAGCGGTGTGGGCTCAACCCCAGCCGCACCAGGTTGCGCGCCCGCTGCCGGGGTGCACCCGCCGCGGCAACGGCTCCCTCCCTCGGCCCCGCAGCGCCGAACCGCGCCTCGGCGCTCATGAGGCCCGCTCCCCGACCGCCGCCGCCTCCCTGACCCGGATGTGGCGGGCCTGCTCCCTGCGCAGCGCGATCAGCGCGCCCCGGATGTCGTACGCGACCGGGTCGCCCCCGGCGCTTTTCATGCGGGCGTGGATCACAGTGCCGGGGACCACCCCCAGGTCGAGGAGGCGCCGGCGGGCCGGTCCGCGGCACAGCGGTGAGATCCCCGCCACGGCCGCGGATTCGCCCGGCGCCACGTCAGCGAGCGTGCGAGACCAGCGCGGATCGGCCACATCGGTGGACAGCTCCACGGTAACGTTGCGGGCGAGCGCGCTGGAGACCTCGAAGCGCTTCGCCCCGGACCGGAAGCGCACCCTTCCCGCCTCTCCCCGAAGACGCTCCACCGGCGTCATCAGCCCCAGCCCCAGCCCGACGAGTTCCCGATAGACCTCCTCGGGTTCGTCCTCGAGATGGCTGATCAGCCCCCGTTCGCCGGGCGCGAGCGAGGACAGCGGCACCCCGGTTCGGGCCGGCATCTCGCCCTCGGCGGTCGGGATCGGGTCGCCGTGCGGGTCATAGACGGGGTGGCCCAGGGCGCTCGCGAGACTGTCGGCCTCCGAGGCGGAGATCAGGTGCTCGTGTTCCTCGGCCTGCTCGTGCCACTCTTCGGGGCGCGTCCCTGTCCTGTCCGCCAGGAAGCGCTCCCAGAGACGGTGCGTGCGCACGATATGCAGCGCCTGGGTCCTTCCCGTGTCGGTGAGCCGGAAGTCGGAGGCGCCCGCGTTCACCAGCCGCGTCTCCTCCAGCCTCTGCAGGAGCCGCACGGCCTGGCCACGCTGGATCTGGACCCCGCCGGCCACGCTCTCGACGGTCGCGGGCAACCGGTCGTATTCCAGCTTGTAGAGCTGCTTCAAAACGTCTTCCATCCGCACCCGCTCGGTCAGGCGGGTGAAACGGCGCACCCGCGCGGCGAGCCCGTGGCCCGGCCAGAGCACGGTTGCGCAGAGCACCGCGAGCGCGGCGAAGATCAGGAGTGCAAGGACTGGATCGACCATGATTCAAATTTAGGCAAGCCTAAACTTTGTCGCAACGGGTGCGGCCGAAAGCGTATCCCGGCAGACCTTACCCGCCGCCCGCCTTTCCCGATATCGAGGCGCCCCCTAAGTTGCGGTCGCAGTTGCACCACCGGATACAGTCCACGCCCGCCAACCGGCCCGACGGCCCGACTCGTCACCCAGAGGGACCGACCGAATGAGGAAACCACTGCTTTCCGCCGCCGCCTTCTGGGTCGCGACCGCCCTGCTGCCCGCCACGGGGGTCGCCCAGCGCCTACCGGGGACGCCGGGGGGCGACGGTTTCTCGGCTGCCATGAACCGGGCCGAGTTCTTCGCCGACGTGATGTTCCACACGGACAGTCTGCTGAAGCAATGGCGTATTGCCTGGGCCGCCGACGACGCCGAGGCGCTCCTCGATCTCTACACGGAAGATGCCGTCATCATCTTCGAACAGGACGCGCCCGTGCGTGGGCGAGAGGCGATCCAGGCGAAGCTGGCATCCCTTCTCGAGCAGTCGGGCGAAGTGCAGGTGTCGATCGGTGACTTCGACGCGAGCGGCCGCATGGGCATGATTTCCGGGCTTCTGACTGTTCAGATGCGCAGCCAGACCGGGTCCCGCACCATGACGGGCATCCATCTCACCGTCCTGACGCGCCCCGGAAGGAACTGGAAGATCCGCAGCCAGGTCATCCGGCTGGGGACGGACATCGGGAAGGCGACGCGGACGCCAGGTGGCGTGTCAGACGGGCCGGGGAACCGCCGTTAGCCGGGCTGGGGCAAGAGCCCGAATGCACTACCGGTCCAACCGGTACATCCGCACGTACTGCACGCCCAGCTCGCCGGTCCAGACGCCGAGCACGTAGTCCTCGCCGATCTCCATGTAGGGGGAACGGTAGTGGATGTAGGCGCGGACCAGCCCCGGCGGGAGCGCGACGGTCCCGAACCATGTACCATCGGGCGCGAAGACATCGAACGGAGGCGGATCGGCCCCGGCCAGATGGAACGGCGCCACCCAGACGCTGCCCTGCGCATCGACATGCACGGAGCGCAGGACCGGTAGAACCGGGGCCCTGGCGTGCCCCCTCCACATCCGCCTGAACGCGTCCACCTCCTCGGCGGGCGCGGCATCGGGGTCCGGAAAGACCATCTCAACGATGCCGTCCAGTTCGGCCTCGAAGACGGCGTCGGTCACCGCGCGCGGCGACACCTCCCTTCGGATGATCCGCTCGGTCGCGCCGTCCAGCGCGGAAACGAGCTGAACCCGGTACGCCTCGGTGTCGATCACCGCAACGGCTCCCGCCGCCGATCCGAACTCGGGCATGTTGCCGAATACGTAGTAATTCTCCGAATACCCGCCCCCATCGCCCCCGCGCAACTCGACCTCTTCCCCGTCGACCACGATGAGCGAGGTGGCGGAACCATCCCCCAGATCCAACGCCACCAGGCGATAGTCGATCCATCTCGCGATGCCGGGCGTCGCTTCGTCGTCCAGTTCGACGAACCGAATGATCAACCGGCCAGCTGCCACGCCCACCGCGCGATCCGCGGCCGATCCGCCCGGCGAGCCCACGTCGCGCGGGAGTTCGGCCCGGAAGGTGCGGGACAGTTGGCCGGCCGCGCTAAAGACTTGAATCCGCAGCAGCATGGGGTCGTAGGTCACCAGTGAATCGCCGGCCATCCGGCCCAGAAAGTCGAGCCGCCGGAACTCGCCGGGCCCCTCCCCCTCTCTTCCGGCGCGCCACTGAAAGTTCCCCTCGGCGTCGTAGCTGCGCAGTTCGGAAGTCCCGCGGTCGGCGACCACGATGTTGCCGTTGTCGAGGCGCACCGCGGCTACGACATCCGCGAACTGGTATTCGGGCGGGCCGTCGATGCTGCCGATCTCGGCCAGGAGTTCATCGACGGTCCATCCTTCGCCGGGGAGCGAGAGGGGGGTGACGGCGGTGGCCATGGGGACTCCGGCCGAGTCGGTGTGGAAGGTGCCGGTGGGGGTGGACTGGGTGTCGCAGGCCGCCAGGGTGAGGAGGAGTGCGGCCAGCACCCGATAAAAGTATGGTGAACATGACATTTGGTAATGTTTTCTTTACATTCCTGGCCACCGCGGAATCGGCCGGCCGGGTGTCCAGGGGACCCCCGCGGCTTCGAGTTCAGTGCCGAGCGCGGCGAGGTCGGCCTCGACCAGCGTGCGCAGGGTTGCCGACATCTCGGCCAGTTGCGCCGAGGCCACCGCGTAGCTCTCGCGCTGGGTGGTCGTGGGCGCCGAAGTCGACCTGAACTGCGCGCCCACGATGCGCGAGATGCGCTGCATTACCGACGGCGGCGCGAACTCCGCCCGGTCGAGCGCGGTGCGGTCGCGGGAGAGCACGCGCTGGATGTCGAAGAGGCGGTCTTCGAAGGCGCTGATGCGCGTCTCGTACGGGGCCGCGTCCAGCCCGGGGGCAGCGCGCACCGCACGGCGCAGGAGAACGAGGCGCTCAGAGGTCTCGCGGGCCGCGCGGTCGGTGGCGATGGCGGCGCGCTGCAGGGCGGCGACCTCGCGCTGGAAGGCAAGGAGCGCGTCCCGGTCGGCGGCGGCGAGGGTGGCCGTGCCGAGGGGACGCACCGTGAAGGACTCGGGGGCCGTGAGGTCGTCGTGGCCATCGTCGGTGACGAGGACTACGCGGGCCGAATACTCGCCGGGCGCCACCATCGGGCCGTCGGCCTCGCCGCCGCCGGGGGAGGGAGGCTCCAGCGAGGCGTAGCGCAGGTCCCACGCGATACGGTGGAGGCCGCTCCGGCGGGGGGCGGGGACGCGCCGCACCACTTCTCCCGCGGCGTCCGACACGACAACGAACACCTCGGGAGGCCGCTCCATGTCTTCGGCGGTCAGCGCGGCCTGGTCCGGGTATGTGATGTCATCGCCCCGTGCGAGGGCCTCCCGTTCCAGCCTCTGCCGCCGCTCCTTCAGCGACTCGTAGCCGCCCGGCAGGTAGTAGGTGAAAACGGCCCCGAACGGCGGGTTCGGCGCGGTGAAGAAGGCGTCGCCCATCGTCCCCTTCTCTGCCCCGCCCATGGGCCGCGCGGGGATGAACGCCCACGGATCCTCCACGGGGAAGAGATGGGCCGCCCCCTCCGCCACGGCCTCGTCCATAGTCCGTAGCGGCGAGTAGTCGTCCAGGATGTAGAACCCCCTCCCGAACGTCGCCAGCACCAGGTCGTTCTCGCGGCGCTGAATCTCCAGGTCGCGCACGGGAATCGTGGGCAGCCCGCCGCGCAGCCGCACCCACCCCCCACCCCCGTCCATCGTCGCGAACAGCCCGAACTCCGTCCCCAGGAAGAGCAGGTCCTCATCCACGTGGTCCTCCACCAGAGTCCAGCTCGACTGCCCGTCCGGCACGTCGCCCGTGATGTTCGTCCAGCTCGCGCCCCGGTCGTCGCTCCGCACCACGTACGGCCGGAAGTCCCCCTCCTTGTGATTGTTGAAGACGGCGTACACCCGGTCCGGGTGGTGCCGCGAAGCCACCACGTCGGCCACATACGCCATCGCCGGCACCCCGGCGAACTCCTCCTCCCGCCGCCACTCCCCACCGCCGTCCTCGCTCACCTGCACGAGCCCGTCGTCCGTCCCCACGTACAGCAGCCCCTCTGCTAGCGTCGACTCGTCGAGCGCCACGATTGTCCCGTACGGCGACGTGAACACGTTCTTCCACACCGCCTCGGGCGGCCAGATCCGGCCCATCACCGGGCGCTGGTTGCGGTCGAGTCCCCGGCTCAGATCCCCGCTCACCGCGGTCCACGTCTCGGCCCGGTCGTCCGACCGGAACAGCTTCTGCGCCGCGAAGTAGATCCGCCGCGAATCGTGCGGGCTGATGATCAGCGGCGAGTCCCAGTGCCAGCGCAACGCCCCCTCCCCCGCCTCCGGCTGCGGCTGGATGTCCAGCTCCTCCCCGCTGGCCCGGTCGTACCGCACGATCCCCGCATACTGGGACTGCGTGTAGACGATGTTCGGGTCCTCGGGATCGATTCGCGCCTGAAAGCCGTCGCCCCCGTGCGTGATGAACCAGTCGCTGTTGCGGATCCCGTGCACGTTGTCGGTACGCGACGGCCCGCCCACCGACGAGTTGTCCTGCGTGCCGCCGTAGACCGTGTAGAAGGGCGCCTTGTTGTCGATGCCGACGCGGTAGAACTGCATCAGCGGCATGTTCCCCGACACGTACCGCCAGGTCCGTGTGCGGTCAAAGGTCTCGTACAGCCCCCCGTCGGTGCCGACCAGCATGTAGTCCGGGTCGTCCGGGTCGAAGACGATCGCGTGGTTGTCGACGTGCCGGAAGCGCGAATTCACCCGCTCGAAGGTACGGCCGCCGTCCTCGGTCACGTGGATGAAGACGTCCACCGCGTAGACCCGGTCCATCCTGTGCGGATCCGGGTAGAGTTCGCCGTAGTACTGCGGGTCGACGACGATGTAGTCGGACATGCGCACCCACGTCTCGCCCCGGTCCGGCGACCGGTAGAAGCCGCTGCGGTCCTCGGTGGCGGCGGGGTTCGCGTAGAGGACATCGGGGTCGATTGGCGAGACAGCCAGGCCAATCCGCCCGAGGTCGCCCCCCGGCAGCCCGCCCGTGATGTCGCGCCAACTGTCGCCGCCGTCGGTGCTCTTCCACACGCCGGACTCGGGGCCGCCCGCGATCAGAGTCCCCACGTGCCGCCGCCTCTGGTACGCCACCGCGTAGAGCACGTCCGGGTCGCGCGGATCGAAGTGCACGTCGGCGATGCCGGTATTCTCGCTGAGTTCCAGCACGGGGAACCAGCTGCCGCCTCCGTCGTTCGTCTTGAAGAGCCCCCGGTCACCGCCGGGAGCCCAGAGCCCGCCCATCGCGGCCGCGTACACCACGTCCGGGTCGCGGGGGTCGATGAGGATCTTGCCGATGTGTTCCGAAGTGTGGAGCCCCGTGTTCCGCCAGCTGCGCCCGCCGTCCAGGCTCTTGTAGACGCCGTCGCCCCACCCCACGCTGCGCTGGCTTGTGTTCTCGCCGGTGCCGAGCCAGATCACGTTCGAGTCGGTGGGGTCGATGGCGATCGCGCCGGTGGAGTAGGCCGGATAGGAGTCGAAGACAGGGGTCCAGGTGGTGCCCCGGTTATCGGTCTTCCAGACGTTCGAGGACGAAGTGGCGACGTACCGGACGCTCCGGTTCGAGGGGTCGACGGCGATGTCGGCGATCCGTCCGGACATGAAGGCCGGGCCGATGCCGCGGAGCTCGAGCGCGGAGAGGAAGCCGGTGGTGATGGCGGGGGGGACAGTGTCGTCGCCGGACTGGGCGGTGAGGGTGGTGGGGGCGGTGGGGGCGGTGGCGGCGGTGCACGCGGCGGCCAGTGTGAAAGCGATGAGCCTCATTCGTGTCCTCGGTTGCGGAGCAGGGTCGGGTGGTGCGGGTCCGGGCTCAACCCCGGCCCCCTGGCAGGATGCTCGCGGCCGCCCGGCACCGCAATCACCGGTTCCCGGAATGCCGGCCCGACTCCACCTCAGGAAGGAGCGCCTGACCGCGGCTCGGCACCGCGATCCGTCGGCCCGATCACGACGCGGCCGATGCGGCATCCCGCCTCCGCGTGAGCCAGGCGTCCAGGCTCAGCCCGTCCTCCTGGAACATGGCCATCGCCAGCACCAGCAGCACGACGCGCGGTATGACATGCGTGTTGAAGGCATACAGCGGGTCGGCCACCAGGTGTCCGAAGGTGACGATCACCAGCACGCCGCCGAGCCCGAACGCGGCAGGGAACCGCTTCCAGCCGATCACCATGAGGCCCCCGCACATCAGTTCCACGAACGGGATTGACGTGCCGGCAACCCAGAGCAGCCACCCGGGCAGGAAACTCACGGCATACGGGACCACGAACAGCTCGCGGGCATGCTCGATGGCACCAAGAGAAAACACCTTCCAGAACCCGGCCGCGAAGAAGATCAGCCCCAGGATTACCCGGGCCACGAACGCGGCCCAGCTCTTCGGCGTGATTATCGTCATCATCAGCAGGCCGTGGATAATCCCCGCGTCGCAACGAGGGCGGCGAGGCGCCGGGCTGGCAAGGCGCGACGAAGGGCGAATAGCGCAATTTGTCCGAGGAGCAACGCAGAGCGGCGCTTTGGACGCTCCGAATGTAAAGAAAACGCGACAGATTGTAATGTTGTCATGGCAGTGCGAAGGGTGTGAGCGCCGCGGCCAGCGTGGATGCATCGCCGCCCGAATGCAGCGGGGACCTATTCCACGGCCTGCTCGGGGAACAACCTTGCGCGCCGCGTCCCGGAACACAACGTCGAGACGGAGCGAACCCGACGGCGGGCGGGGTGCCGCCATGCCGCAACGCGACCCATTGCTCCGGCGCCGACGAATGCCGCGCCGACGACGACATCCGTATCACTGCGGAGGCCCGAAAACGTTTCAGCTGAAACGTCCCCGCCTGTTTCCGCGTCCAGGGTCGGCTGGAGACCGCGGATGCGCCGAAGCGCATTTGACAACCGGTTCGGTCCCGCACACCCTCCCACGCATCGACACGGGGTAAAGCAATGGCGCAACGGGACTACATACTCCGCCTGATCGAGGAGCTGGGCGTGATCCTGATCGCGCTCCGCAAGGCGATCATGCGAGGAGCAGCCGGCAGGGAGGAGGTGGAGGCCACGCTCAGGCGGGCCACCAGCGCCGCGGGCATGGAGCTGGAACTCGCCCGCGCCCTGTCCGCCGACGCGCTTCCCGCCATGATCGCCCCCACCGGAGAGGTCGAGCCGGCCCGTTGCTGGGTGCTCGCCGAGGCGCTGATGACCGACGGAGCCGACCTGATGCAGCGCGAGGAAGGCGAAATGGCCCGGTCCTCGCTGGCCAAGGCGGCGGTGCTGTTCGAACTGGTCGCGCCGTGGGGGGCCTACCTGACGGGCTTCCCGGAGGCGCGGGAGCGGATTGAAGAGATCGAGGGAATGCTGGAGGCCATCGGGGCCCCGGTCACCGGTGGTGACCCCGGCAGCGCCGCAGAAGCCCGAAAACGTTTCAGCTGAAACGTCCGCCCCACCCTCCTATCGGCCGGCCGCCTCCAGCACCTCCCGAATCACCTCTCCCGCGCGCCCAACATCCTCCATCGACACGTCCCGGTGGGCCACGGCACGGACGCTGTGCGCGCCCGATACGAGCATGGTGACGCCCCGCTCGCGGCACCCGTCCACGAAGTGCGCGGCGGCGCAGGGCACGTTGAAGCGCAGGATGTTCGTCTCCACGTGCTCGCGGACCAACTCCACGCCCGGGATCGACACCAGCACATCCGCGAGGTGCCCCGCCTTCTCGTGGTCGCGGGCGAGGTCGCCGCGGTGGTTCTCCAGCGCGTACAGCGCCCCGGCGGCGATGATCCCCGCCTGGCGAAAACCGCCCCCGAACTGCTGCTTGAAGCGCCGGGCACGCGCCACGAACTCGGTCGAACCCGCCAGCGCCGATCCCACCGGCGCGCCGAGCGCCTTCGAGAAGCAGACCGAAACGGTGTCGAAGTCGCGTGCGTACCGGGCGGGCGGGATGCCGGTCGCCGCCGAAGCGTTCCAGACGCGGGCGCAGTCGAGGTGGCAGCGCAGCCCGGCCGCGCGGGCGATGGCAACCACTTCGTCGATGAGTTCCAGCGGCCAAATGCTCCCCCCGCCGCCGTTGTGGGTGTTCTCCACCGTGAGCAGCGTCGCGGGCGGGGTCAGGGTGGTGGGCGAACCCGGGTGCGTGACCCCGAGGGCGTCGCGCAACTGGGAAGCCGTGAAGATGCCGCGGTCCCCCATCAGCGGGTGCACGGTGACGCCCGCGAGCGCCGCCGGTCCCCCGCCCTCCGAGCGCACGACGTGCGAGGCGATGTCCATGATGACCCGGTCGCCGTGCTCGGTGTGTGCGCGGATCGCAACCTGGTTGGTCATCGTCCCGGTCGGCATGTAGACGGCGTCCGCCGTGCCCAGGATCTCCGCCGTCCGGGCCTCGAGACGCCTGACTGTCGGGTCGTCGCCGTAGACATCGTCGCCGACGGTGGCCCGGGCCATCGCCTCGCGCATGGCCGGGGTGGGCCGGGTAACGGTATCGCTGCGGAGATCGATCATGTGCGATGAGGTGCGGTTGGGGGGAGATTGCGAAGTGTCACGTCAGTGCCGTCAACATTAGCCGAACTCGACATCCATGACATCCTGGAGCGCGCGATACCCCACACTGTGGTAGATCCTGTTGGAAGTGCGATTCGCGAGGTCGGTGTAGAGGACGCAGTGGCTGAAGCCCAGATCGAGCGCATGGCTGCTCAACTCGGCTACCAGCGTGGTTGCGTAGCCTCTTCGGCGACGCGCCTCGGGGGTGTAGACATAGCCGATCCGCACACCGTGGCGGGTGTGCGCGGGGAATCCGGCCATCGACACCGGCTCTTCGTCCACCCATAGGGCCAGCAGGCGGTTTCCACCGTCGACGCCGCACAGTCGGCGGGCCCGCGCCCTGGGATTCCCCGGGTCCCACAGACCGCTCTCCCGCACGAACGAGCCCAGCCACCTGGTGACGAGCGGGACATCTGCGGGTCCGGCACGACGCATTCTTCCCGGCGCCACCCGCGAAGGCGGCACCACACGCTCCAGGATGTGGATCCTTTGCCGGGCGCCGGGCGTGACCTCCACCCCCTTGAGTTGGCCCCACGCGTCGCCGAAGGCGCGGGCCACCGTGTCGGGACCGAGAACGGCGGGCAACTCGCCGTACACCTTGGCCACATTCCGGGCCAGAAGGGGGACTGCGTCCAAAGGCATGCGTGTCAGGCCCAGCTTGTACGGAGGCGTGCGGAAGGCGCATCCGACGACTTCGCCTTCCCGTTCGCTGGTGGCGAAGTAGGTGGGGGATGCAGGAGCCGAAGGGGGACGCACGCCCACGAGCGACCCCGCCACTCCCAGAGCCAGATTGTTCTCGGCTTCGCGCCGGAGCAGCCAGGGTTCCGCCCGTTCGAGAAAGGCACGCGGTCCGGAGTGGCGCACGATTGTGTTCTCCATGTGCGGTGCACTCCCCTCACGCCAGTCGGAACAGGCCGTTGAGCTTCGTGCAAAGCACCCGGACGTATCCCCGCTCCGTCAGCCATTCTTCGAGCGCTTCCGCACTCACCTGCGTGCGGCGCCGGTTCGCGGCGTCGGCCTCGACGGCAGGCCCATCGGCCGGTCCGCCGGGAACCCCGACGTCGGACGGCCGCTTCAGCTCGACGATCAGACATCCCGGCCACGCAGCGCGCGGAGCGTCGGTCAGAAACGGCTGGATGACCTCGGCCTCGCGCCCCTCCACATCGACCTTCAGGCAATCGATGCGGTCGATTCCGGCTTCGTCCACCAGGTCGGCGAGGGTGGCCACGCGCACCGGGACGGTCGCTTCGCCGGTACTCTCGCCGTCGCCCAGCAGACGATTCTCCCCCGAGTTGCGCGCCCCCAACGTGAGCGCCCCGGTGCCGCTTTCCGCCCCAACCGCCGCCTCGACCACACACATGCGGTCGCCCGCGCGATTGGCACGCATGTTGTACCGCAACTGCCGGGCGAGCGACGGGTTCGGTTCCACTGCAACAACCCGCCCGCCGGCCGCCATCCGCGACGCGACCCAGAAGGAATAGCCGCCCACGTTGGCGCCGACATCCACGAAAGTGAACCCGGGTGCCAGCGCCCACTCCCCGAGCAGCCGCCGCTCCTCGCGATCCCAGGAACGCGGCAGAAAGAGAATCCTGGCCTCGGAGACCGAGCGGTCCGGAAACAGCCGGAGCCTCTGCCCCCACACCCGCGTGTCGACAGGCCCGGTCAGGTGCCGTCGGGCGACACTGCGCGCGAGGAGGGCGAAGCGGCTCCACGGCCATCCCCCCGGCATCGCCCGCGCGACCTCCAGCCAGAATCCGCCCCATCCACGGGGCCGGTGTGCCCCCCACGGGTCCGTGGAAAAGGCCTCCACGGCGTTCGAGCGGCGTCGCATCCGGTCCCACCCCCCTTGTCGCCGAAGTTATCGTTCCTGTTTGCAATGGCACGGAGACTGAATCCTAATGAATCCCGTTCCCGGCGGGACGCTCTCCGCCGGAACCATCACCCGCTTCTGGTCGCCCCTGGCCGCGACCTGGGTCATGATGGCGGTGGAAGGGCCGCTCCTCGCCGCCACCATCGCGCGTCTCCCCGACGCCAAGATCAACCTGGCGGCGCACGGCGTGGCCTTCGCGATCGCCATCCTCGTCGAGGGCCCGGTCATCATGCTCATGACCGCGGCCACGGCGCTGGTTCGCGACGCGCACAGCTACCGCAGGCTCCGCCTCTTCGCGCACGGCCTCAACGGCCTCGCGACGCTGCTCCTCTGCGGGCTCCTCATCCCCGCCGTTTTCGACGCGCTCTTCCTGGGGGTGCTGGCGCTGCCGCGCGAGGTGGCGGACATCGTCTACGGGTCGCTCTGGATCTACCTGCCGTGGGCCGCGGCAATCGGCTACCGGCGGTTCATCCACGGCGTGATGATCATCTCGGGGAAGACGCGCCAGGTCGCGGTGGGCACCGTCTTCCGGCTGGCGGCGATGGCGGGCACGGCCTTCGCGCTTGCAGCGTACACGGAGCTGCCGGGCGCGTGGGTCGCCGCGGCGGGCCTCACCGTGGGCGTCTGCATAGAGGCAGTGGCCGCGCGGCTGATGGCCTCCGGAGCGATCCGCCGCACGCTCGCCACGAGCACGGCCGAGAGCGGAACGCCACCCCTCACCTGGTCGGGGATGGTGTCGTTCTACTATCCGCTCGCCCTGACGTCCATGGTCGCGCTGGCGACGCATCCGGTGCTCACCTTCCTGGTCGGCCGGGCGCGGGTGCCGCTCGAATCACTGGCGGTTCTGCCGGTCATCCACTCGCTGTCGTTCCTCTTCCGCGCCATCGGGCTCAGCTACCAGGAGGCCGCCATCGCGCTCATGGGCCGGGAGTTTGAACACCGCCGCACGGTCGCGCGCTACGCCGTCGGCCTGGCGATCGTCACTTCGGCCGGCTACGCGCTCTTCGCCGTCACGCCGCTCTTCGACTTCTGGTTCGGGACGGTGTCCGCGCTCACGCCCGAGCTCCAGGAGTACGCGAGGATCCCCGCCGCGCTGATCATCCCGCTGCCGGCGCTGTCGGTCTGGCTGGCGTACCAGAGTGCGATTATGGTGATGAGGCGCCGGACCAAGGCCATCACGGTGGCCACGTCGCTCGGGATGGCCGGCATCGTGGCGATCTTCGCCGTGCTGGCTTGGGGCCTGGGCTGGATCGGCGCCACCGCCGCGTTCGCCGCCTTCCTCGGGGGGCGGTTTCTGTCGAACCTTTACCTGCACTGGGCAGAATCAAGATGAGTGTCAGTCGACGCCGCTTCGTTGCCGACGCCGCGGGTTGCGCGTCGGGTCTTGCCGCAGCCGCGGGCTGCGCGTCCTACCTGGCCGCGGTGGGCCGGTTCCTGCCGCGAGGGGCGGTGGGGCGGTGGGCGATGGGGGGGGTGGGCCGGCATGTCGGGGGCATCGTCGCGCAGGATCCGTGGGCGCGGATCGAGGAGGTGGGCCCCGGGATGTACGCGGTGATCTCGACGCCGCTCGGCGGGGACTACACGACCGTGTGCAACGGCGGCATCATCGGGGGGTCGGCGGAGACACTGGTGGTGGAGGCCTTCATGTCGGAGCGGGGGGCTGCGTGGGTGGCCGGGAAGGCCAGGGAGCTCACGGGACGATGGCCCGGCCAGGTCGTGGTCAGCCACCACCACGCGGATCACTCGGCGGGCGCGGCCGGGTTTGCGGGCACCGGCGGCGATGCTGCCCCTGCGCTCCACGCGACCCAAGCCACACGCAACCTGGTGGTGACCTCGCCGACAAACGAGGGGCCGCTGGCGCCCTGGGCGGATGCGGTGCTGGTGCCGGAGGGGGCGCCGGTGACGTTTGATCTGGGAGATCGCTCGGTGACCGTCCAGCCGCGCGAGGGCCACACCGCAAGCGACCTCACGGTGGAGGTGGACGGGAGCGAGGGGCCGGTGTGGTGCGGCGACCTGGTCTGGAATGCGATGTTCCCCAACTACGTGGACGCGACCCCCTCGCGCCTGTCGCGTTCGGTGCGTGCGCTCGGGCGACTTCCCGCGGCGGTCTTCGTCCCGGGGCACGGGCCGCTGGCGGACGCGGAGGCGATGGCGAGGTACACCGCGGTGATCGACTCGGTGGAGGAGGCGGCCCGGAGCGCGATGGAGGATGGGCGTACCGCCCAGGAGGCGGCGGCGGACTACGAGGTGCCGGAGGAGCTCGGGGAATGGACGCTCTTCAACCCGGCCTACTACCAGCGCGCGATCGAGGCGTGGATGAGGGAGTTGGCGGGCGGGTCCTGGTTCGGCCCCGCGTCCCGCCGCGATGGACCACTCCCGAGAGCGATGTAAAGGCGACACGACAGTTTGTAATGTTCTCCTTACATCGCCCGCCTGAACCGCTCCCCCAATCCCCGCAGCCTCTCCACCGGCTCGTTGCTGAAGACGATCCGCACGTACTGCCCCGCGTTGTCGCGCCCCCAGTGCGTCATCGGCGTCGCGGCCACCTTCCCGCGCTCCAGCAGGCGCACCGATGCGGCTTCCCCATCCAGGCCCAGCATGCCGGTATCCACCAGGAGCGACCACCCGCCATCGCACTGCACGAAGGGCAGCCCGGCCAGCTCGGCCTGCACCATGTCGCGCCTGCGCTCCCACTCCCGCACGGCCTCCACCACGCCCCCACCTGCCGGGTCGGTCAGCGCGGCGAGCGCGCCCGGCTGCGCGATCCCCACCGGAGTCACCACGTTGTAGATGCTGACGAGCCCGATCCGGTTCATCGCGCGGTGCGGGCCCGCCACCCACCCCACCCGCCACCCGATCATGCGGTACTCCTTCGACACGGACCCCACTGTGATCGTGAGGTCCGCCAGGCCCGGCACGCTCGCCGGGTGAACATAAGGGCGGCCACCGTACAGGATGCGCTCCATCGCGGCGTTGTAGAGGAGCCAGATGCCGCGCGGCTCGCACAGCCGGGCCACCTCCTCCCAGTCCTGCCGCGTCATGACCGCCCCCGACGGGATCGACGGGTTCATGAGGAACACCACCCGGGTCCGGTCGGTGACGGCGTCGCGCAGGCGTCCCGGATCGAGGGCCCAGCGCCCGCCGCGCGCCATGAAGGGCACGAACCGCGCCACACCCCCCGCCAGGCGCACCCGGTACAGCATCCCCGCATAGGTCGGGTCGGTCACCACCACCTCGTCGCCCGGCTCGATCAGCGCCAGCAGCGCGTTGAAGAGCCCCTCCGTGCCGCCGGCCGTGATGATCGTTTGCGTGGCCGGGTCGTGCGGGACGCCGCTCAGCCGCGTGACGTGAGCGGCGACGGCCGCGCGCAGATCGTCGCCGCCCAGGAAGGGGAGGTAGCTGTTGGCGTCGTCCTCGCCCAGGGCGGCCCGGGTGGCCTCGATGGCGGCGCGAGGGGGCGGGATGTCCGTGTCGAGGTTTTCCAGCCGGAGGATCTCGGGGTCGGCGCCGGCAGCTTGGGCGACGCGGTCGATGGAGAAGCCGGCGATGCCGTGCAGGCGGGGGCCGCGCTGGCGCTTCACGGTGCGACGGTCGTGGGACCCGCGTCGGCGGAACCGGTGTCACGGCTGGCCCCCGGGCCGGCGCCGCCGGGCTGGCCCCCCTGGCCGCCGCCGCCGGGTTCGCCAGGTTCGTGCCCCGCGCGGCCGTCCCGCAGCCGCTCACGCACGAACGCGATGACCTCCTCCACCGTGCACGCCGTGGCCACTTCCGGGGGGAGGCCACGAGCGCGGTCCAGGTCGCCGAAGAGCACGACGGGGCGCCCATAGCGCACCGACAGCGCTACTTCCGAAGCCGTGCCGGCACTCCCGGGAAGCGCCACGACCACATCCGAGGTGAGGACATTGACGTGATTTCGCGAGCTGAACTCGGCCCCCTGCTTGCCCAAGTGGGTCCGGATCGCGATCTCGACCCAGGGGTTGGGATGGCCGGACTCGGCGCCCGTCTCCGGAAACGGCAACACCCCGATCACCAGCCCGTCCCGCTCCTGCACCGCGGCGAACGCCCGCGACACGGATTCCATGACTCCGCTGCCGCCCCCGGTCAGCAGATGAACCCCCAGCCGCGCGAGCCGCCGCCCCAGCGGCATGGCCAGTTCCTCATGAGCACGCACACCCGAACCCATCACGCCGACAATCGGAAGTACAGTCACAGGGGCACCTGGAATACGCATGAGGGGCGAAGTTTCTTCATCATGGGTTCCATCTTCGCCAATCGGGAGGTCCAAAGCCATTGATCGGGAAGCAGCCCGTGGACAGACCCGCGTGAGTACCGGGCGCAGCCGGGGCCGCTACGGGCCCTACGCCGCGACCTCCGTGGTCGTCGCCAACATGATCGGCACCGGCGTCTTCACGAGCCTCGGCTTCCAGCTCCTCGACATCCAGTCCACCTTCCCCCTCCTCCTCCTCTGGGTGGTCGGCGGCGCGGCGGCGTTCTGCGGCGCGATCTCCTACGCCGAACTGGGCGCGGCGATCCCCCGCTCGGGCGGCGAGTACACCTTCCTGTCGCGCGTCTATCACCCGGCTGCGGGCTTCGTTTCGGGGTTCGTCTCGGCGACCGTCGGGTTCTCGGCCCCCACCGCCCTCGCCGCCATCACCTTCGGCACCTACCTCGCTTCGGTGTTCCCCTCCCTCTCGCCGACCTTGCTCGGCGCGGGGCTTGTGGCAGTGATGGCGGCCGTCCACGTCACCGATCACCGCAGCTCGGGACTCCTGCAAAGCGGCTTCACGACCCTGAAGGTGGCGCTGATCGTCGCCTTCTGTCTCGCCGCCGCCGCCCTCGCCGACCCGGCCCAGCCCATCGCCCTCACTCCCGCCCCCGGCGACGGCACGCTCGTCTTCGGCGGCGCCTTCGCGGTCTCTCTCATCTACGTCTCCTACGCCTACACCGGCTGGAACGCGGCCACCTACCTGACCGGCGAGGTCGACGACCCGCAGCGCACCATCCCGCGCATCCTGGCGTCGGGCACGCTGCTCGTCACGGTACTGTACGTGGCGCTCAACTACGCCTTCCTGCGCGCCGCCCCCATGGCCGAGCTGGAAGGCCGCCTCGAGGTCGGCTACGTGGCGGCCACCCACCTCTTCGGCCCGGCGGGGGCCGCGATCATGGGCGTCACCCTCGCGGTGCTGCTCGTCTCGACGGTGAGCGCGATGGTGCTGGCGGGCCCGCGCGTCCTGCAGGTGATGGGCGAGGACCATCCCGCGCTCCGCCGCCTCGCGCGCACCAAGCCGAACGGCATCCCGGCGGTGGCGGTGCTGGCCCAGGCCGCGCTCACCCTCGCGTTCATCGTCACGGCGTCCTTCGAGACGATCCTGGTCTTCGCGGGGCTCATCCTCGGGCTGAACAGCCTGCTCACCGTGGCGGGCGTCTTCGTCCTGCGGATGCGCGAACCGTCGCTGGCGCGGCCCTACCGGACGTGGGGATTCCCGGTCACACCCCTCGTCTACCTCGGGCTGACATCCTGGACACTCGTCTACATCGCGCTCGACCGCCCCGTGGAGGCGCAGGCTGCGGCCGCGTTGATCGCCGGAGGACTGCTGCTCTACCGGCTGGCCCGCTCCGGTCGCTACCCGCCGTCAGCCCCTCACCGGCCCGACGCGTGACCCGGCTCGGCGGCTCCCCTACTCGACCCCCAGCAGCTCGATCTCGAAGATGAGCACCTGACCAGGCCCGCCCGGCCCTGTCAGGGAGTCCCCGTACGCCAGGTCGGCCGGGAGGAAGGCGCGCAGGTGCCCGCCCACCTTCATCAGCATGATGGCTTCGGCGAAGCCGGGAATGACGCCTTCCACGCTGAAGGTTGCCGGATCGCCGCCGTACGAAGAGTCGAACTCGGTCCCGTCGATCAGCGTCCCGCGGTAGTGGACCTGAACCTGCTGGCCCGCCTCGGGGCTGTCGCCGTCGCCCTCGCGCAACACCTCGTACTGGAGCCCCGACTCGGTGACCACGATCCCCTCCCTCTCCGCGTTCGACGCGAGGAAGGCCTCGCCCGCAGCCCTGACTCCCGCTGCCCGTTCCGTCTGAGCCGACGCGAGCATCTCGTTGAACGCGATGATCGCATCCCGCATCTCCGTTTCCGTGAGCGCCGGACTGACTTCGCCGAGCCCGTCCGAGAATCCCCTGAAGAGCGCGGGCCGGTCGACAAAATCCACGATCTCGCCCAGCGAACCGGCAATGTCCTGCCCGATCGCGTAGCTGGCCCGGCGGACATCGGTGTCGAGGGGGACATCGGCCCCGGGGGAGTCACCGCGCGAGCAGGCGGCGAGGGCCGCGAGAAGCGGCAGGGCGGCGAAGGCCGTCAGCGGCACTTCGGTGCGGGCGCGGAGGTGAGCGAACATGGCATGTATTCCTTGGGAAGGGGATTGCGGCAGTGAGAAGAGAATGTAACCCGGACTCACCTCCGGTCGACAATCCGCCGCAGCTCCACCGTCTCGACACCCAGTTCGTCCCGCCTGGCAACGACTGCGATATCGGCGTCAACGGCGAGCACCCACAGGGGTTCGGACGCTGTCACCGACCCGACCATCTCGCCTTCGTGCGAAAACACCGTCCAGCTGTACCCGACATCCTGCGGGCGTTCATGGTGAAGTACCCACAACGTCCCGGCGACCGCATGCACCGACCTGTAGTACGGATAGAACTCAGGCGGCTCCCGATTCAGATCGTCCGCCTGCCGGAAGCGACCGACATCTTCGCGAGTGACCCTGACGGGCCCAACATCGGGTTCCAGCGCGTGTCTGAATTCACCTGCCCGATCAAACACCTGGATCACGGGATCCATGTTGTCAAGCACGTAGTAGCCTTCTCCAGCCACGCCGGCATGATTCGACCGGCGAAACGGGACCAACCACCTCGGAATGGCTTCCCCTCCGCGTCCATAGGGCTCCACCAGGTACTCGGCCCCGAGATAGGTGCCCAAGCTGTCCACGTGGTTCCCCATGCTGTCATGTCGGCCCAGGATATGGGTGTCCCGGCGAACCATGGGAGATCGGGCCGTGTTTTCGAAGTCCCTTAGCGTGGCCGAAACAAGAATCGACCCGTCGGGAAAGATGCCGCGGACATTAGGGAATTGATACGTCGCTCCCGGAACGATGCCGACGGTCCGCTCCACCGCGCCCGACATGTCCATCACGGTCAAACGGTAGGCGCGGAAGTCGTAGGTGTAGAGCCTGCCCCCGACAGATTGCATGAAGCCAAGGCCCTCGTACTCCCCTGGACCCTCCCCTCTCCCACCGACCGTGCGGAGCAGCTCACCCGTCGTGCGATCGTAGTAGCGCAGTGTATTCGTACTCTGTTCAGCGAGGATCAGCGTGTCCCCGTGAAAGACCGCGGCAATCACCCCGTAAAGCGGTTCGTCCGGGTTGTCGCCGATCGAGATCAGGGGGACGCTGTCTATCCGGGCGTCCGTCCGGGTCGTCGCTTCCGACCGGAGGGCCTGCAGGGCGCTCAAACGGGGCGTCGGCACCCCGATCTGCATGCACAGGAACAGCACAATCGCAAACCAGCCTCCGCGCCGGACGCTTTGCCGGCCGATCACTGCGTCGTTTCCTACCATTGGGAATCCCTCCCGAGAATGGTTTGTAGTTCCGCCAGGTCGTTCACAACCGCCACGGCGACCTCTTCCACCCCACAACCCGTCAGCCCCGCCGGATCATGCCACACAACCCGCAGGCC
Source organism: Gemmatimonadota bacterium (assembly GCA_022826005.1). Lineage (GTDB taxonomy): Bacteria > Gemmatimonadota > Gemmatimonadetes > Longimicrobiales > Gaopeijiaceae > Bin94. The sequence continues at coordinate 21,564 of JAJDVT010000075.1, forward strand.
CACCGCGTTCGCGCCCTCGACATCCAGCGGCGACCCTGCGACGAAGAGCACCTCCTCGACGCTGGCCCCCAGTGCGCCCACACCCGCCAGATAGATGCGCGGGTCAGGCTTGTAGCAGCCGACGGATTCGGCCGTGACCACGGCGCTGAATGGCGCCCCGACGAGATCCGCCGCCCGCCGGCCCAGCACCTCCGAGCAGTTGGTCGCCACTCCGATCGGCCTGCCGCACGCGATCTCAAGCAGCACGGAGCCAGCTCCCGGCCAGGGCTTGAGTTCATCCCAGCGGGTCTCCAGCGCACCGGCCAGGTCACGGGGCAGCCCCACCGCCGCGGCCGACTCGGCCACGAGATCCAGGTAGGGCACGTAGCCGCCCACCGCGTACGTGCGCCTCAGGTACTCGAAGCGCCACTCACGCCCCGGCCCCTCGCCCCCCGCGATGTCGTCCCACAGCGACCAGGAGTCGAGGAGTGCGGATAGCAGGTCGAAGAGGACGGCTCTCACGGCCGGCACCGCGCTCCGCCCGTCGGCTGACCTCGCCCCACCGGCGTCCCTCACCCCGCGTCCCTCACGCAACCTCCGCGTCGGCCTCGATCTCGACCAGCAGGTCGTCGCCGACGGTGTTGGCATATACGGTGGTGTTGGCCGGTCGAATATCCGCGAAGCGGGCACCGTGCGCGCGGGCCACCGGCTCCCAATCGACGCCCTCGCGAATGTAGACACGGGTGCGCACGACATCCTCGAGGGTGGCGCCGAGCGATTGCAGCGCCCCCTCGATCTTGTCGATGATGAAGTGGGTCTGCGCGGCGGGATCGCGCCCCCCGATCAGGCGTGCGCCGTGTGAGGCGGTGGTTCCCGCGACATGGATGCGGCTCCCCCTGCGCACCGCTCGGCTGAACCCGGCGAACTCCTCCCAGGGCGTGCCGGTCGAGACGTACTCGGCGGCGCCGGACCGCCGGACCGGGTAGGGCGCCGGGAACGAAGTGACATGGTGGCTCAGGTCGCCGGAGGCGGTCAGGTAGGGGGGACGGCGGTATTCGTCTCCGCAGTCGCCGCCGATCGGGTCGAGCAGGGCGCAGGCGGCGTCCAGTTCGCGCCGGGCCTCGTCGTCCAACGCCATGCAGAGGACCCTGAGGTTGTCCCCGGCGTGACTGTTCTCGCCCAGCCGTGCCCCGACAATGATCCCGGCCACCGCCGGCTGCTCCAGGACGTAGCGGCAGGCCACGTTGGCCATGGACACGCCCGTCGGCTGCCCCTCGCCCAGCCGCCTCGCCACCCCGTCCACCACCCCGAGCAGCCCCTGGAAGCGGTCCCACCCCCCTGCCCGGTCGATGAAACGGCGGTACTTCATCTGCGACCAGGTCAGCGATTCATCAATGGGCGGCTCGTCGCGCCCAAGCCAGCGATCGCTGAGGAAGCCGCCGGCCAGCGTCCCGTACGCGAGCAGCCTGATCCCGTGAGCGCGGCAGACCTCCGTCATCGCCCCCGCCGCGCGCCGGTCCAGCAGGGAGAAGCAGACCTGGTTGGAGACGATCGGCACGCCGCTGCGCACGGCCATGTCGAGGTGGACGGCGTCGCAGTTGGTCAGCCCCAGATGCCGGATGCGCCCGGCCGCCTGATGCTCGGCCAGCATGAAGAGGCAGTCCAGCCAGCTCGGGTCGGCGTAGCTCCAGGCGTGGAACTGCAGCAGATCGATGCAGTCGGTGCCCAGCCGCTCGAGGGCGCGCGCGACCGCCTCGTCCACCGCCTCCTCGCTGGCAGGCCCCGGCTCCGGCACCCACTTGGTGAGGAACTGCAGGTCATCGCGGCGGGCTGCCAGAGTGCCCGCGATCACTTCTGCCGACCCGTAGTGGTCGGCCATGTCGAAGGTGGTGAGCCCGGTGTCGGCGTAGTCGCCCATGGCGTCGGCGGCCGCCCTGGGATCAAGCGCCGCCCCGGCCCGCTCCTGGTCCGCCACCTGCCAGAGCCCGGTGACGATCCGGGAGATCTCGAGGCCGGGGGCGAGGGGGGTGCGGGGGTCTTCCACGGAGCGGGCGTTGTCGATGGTTCGTCACTTGCAGCCCGCGGACAAGACCCCCGCGGCATTCAAGCGGCGGTGGATCCGCTGTGGGCCGCTTCGTTCACTCGGCCAAACCGTAATGTCCACTTTACGATTTGTCGTGCTCTCTTTACAGTTCACGTCTTCGCCGTGCGCCAAGCCGACTCCTCGCGCACGGTCAGCCCCTGTATAGAAGGACCAGCAGGCTGCCGCCGAATTCGTCTTCGGTGACGACGACCGTGACCAACCGGTCTCCCCACTTCATCGCGAACCCATCGCGAACTCCGCCGACCGGCCCCATCCGTGCCGTCTTCACCGGCGATGGCGCCTGGGCCGAGGGATCCGCCTCGCCCATGGAATCCGCAACATCCTGATACCAGTCGACGATCTCCTCGGCACTGGCGTCCACCATGAAGACCGAGTATCCCATCTCGGTCCCCCGGCTTCTGGTAAGCGGAGCGTGCTGGCCGGGGTACACCGGGACCCAATCGGGCACCTGCGTGCGAGTGTCCGCAAACCGTGTTTCCCCGCGTGCGGCTCTTTCCAGAAGGTCATCGATGCTGGAGATGGTTACGACGGGGGAGATGGTTACGGTCCCGGCCCCTTCCCGCTTCGGAAGCTCCGCCGAAAGCGCGAATCCGTAGGGCTGCCCCTCGAGCACCACACTGAACACTTCGTCCTCCGTGACCTCCGACAACACCGTAGCGGCCGCCTCGGCGAGTTCCCGGGCATCGGCAATCTCCCGCGTCAGCCTGGCCCGGACCGGGCGCTGTTCGGACAGCTCGGGTTCCGGCGCGAGCGCTCTGGCCCCCGCGATTTGCGCAGCCATACGACGGAAATCCGCCTCCTCGACCGTTTCGAGCGGCTCCACCACCGCCTCCTCGGTGGTCACGGTCATCCACAGGCCCATGGCCACAAAGAGGACCGCCACGAGTCCACCCCCGAGGAAGGCGAGGTATTTCGGCACCCTTATGTACTCGTGCCGCGTGGCTTCGTTGTAGAGATCCGACATGAGTTCCTCCGCTGTTTCGTCGCCTCAGGCGATCCTGTCGTCCGACCCCTGGCCCGGGGTGGTCACCCCCTGTACGCGACGACGAACAGGCTGCCGCCGTGGTCGTCCTCCGTAGCCAGCACCATCAGCGACCGGTCCTTCGACTTTGCGATAAAGCGATGAGCGTCGATTCGGCCGGCCTCCGGTTCTCCGTCAACCTTTACCGTGGCCGAGGTGCGGACGACGGAGACGCCGCGCAGTCCCGCGCGATCCGCCGCTTCCCGGTACCAGTCCAACACATCTTCGGCCCCCATGTCCGCGACGAGCACCGTGACGCCAAGGGAAACATCGCCGCGAGCGTAGAGTCCGCTGCCGCTGTGCCCCGCGCCCGGGTGAACGGGTACCCAGTCCGGCATCTTCCCGACTGCGCTCCCCAGGTCAGCGTCGGCAAACCGTGCCTCGCCACGCGCAACCCTGTCCAGAATCTCGGTCGCCCGGGGGAAACTCAAGCCGACCGGGTTTCCGTTCGGCGTCTCGAGGTTGAGGGCCAGACCGGGATCCTCGCCGGCCGTGGCCGAGAACCCGTGTTCCGTCAGGATGGCATCCAGACCCGATGCCGTGAGACCCGCCAGCAGCGACCCGACGCTCAGGTCGCGCGCGGCGCCCTCCGGGAGTTGTTGTTCGGGCAGTTCGTTCGTCGCGGCACGCACGCCGGAGGTGCCGGCGGTGATGACGTCCGGTGGCACCTCCAGGCTATAATCCGCTGCCTTGACGATGTCATCCATCCATCTGTCCACGGTGACGGTTACCCAGACGACAAGCGCAATCACGACGGCCACCAGCAGTCCGCCCCCGATGAGGAACACCTTCGCGACTGTGGACAGGCCGGTGCGTTCGTGGCGGGTGGCTTCCTGGTATGGATCGGTCATTTCTTCCTCCTTCGCTGGAGCATGGGTCTCATTATAGGTGTAGGTGGGGTGTTGAGCGAGTGTCGGCAGCGCTTCGGGGGCGCGGCGTCCTGATGCCCGAATGTCCGCCGGCCGTCACCCCTTGTACACCAGCACCAACAGACTGTCGCCGTGGCCGTCCTCGGTGACGAAGACACTCATCTGGCGGTCTTCCCCCCCCATCTCCAACCGCCCCAACTCGCCGGTCGCGCCCGGTTGGCCATCTGCCCGCAGCTGTCTGAAGGAGAAATCCGTACCGGCGCGTTCCATCCGGTCGGCAGCACGGAAATACCAGAGGAGGATGTCAGGACCGGAGGCCTCAGCCACGAAAACCGCCGTTCCCAGGGCAAAATCACCGACTTCCACCGAGAGACTTTTCTTCCGGTCCACTCCGGGAAACACCGGCACCCACTCCGGCAGGGGTTTCCCCCTTGCCTCGGCCCGCTCGGTTGCGTCGTCCGGCCACAGGTCGGCAAACCGCCCTTCCCCGCGGGACACCCGGTCCAGCATCTCGGGATCCGAAACCAGGTCGAAGCGCGTCGACACCTTCCCGGAACGAATGTCGAACGACAGGCCAACGCCTGCCCCAACCGGCTCGACGCTGAACCCCTCGTCCTCGAACGCCGACTCCAGGAAGGTATTCACCGCCCGGCTCAGCTCTTCGGCGACCGATTCCTGTTCGGGCGCGCCCGACGACTCCCGTTGGTGCAGGTTGGCCGCAACAGCAGCCTCCTCTGCCGCCCGCACCTGCTCCCGACGCGATTCAGCCAGGGCTTCGGCCTGTTGCGCGAGGCGGTCCATGATCTCCTGGTGTCTCCGAACCGCCTCGGTAGCGTTTTCGCGGACCCGAGCGAGTTCGGCAGCCTCGAGGCGGGCTCGCGCGGCCACGAGTTCCTCGCGGGCTTCCTGCAAGGCGGCCTCCGCTTCCGCCTGCTCCGCCGCGCGCTTGAGCGACACCTCGACAGGCGGGGGCGGCGGGGGCGGCGAGGACATGCCGCCGAACATCATGGGCATCGAGACGAAGGACCAGATGAACAGCGCCGCCAGCGCCGACACGACCAGTCCGCCCCCGACAAGGAAGACCCGTGCCAGGGTGGACATGCCTTTGCGTTCGTTGCGGGTGGCTTCGGTGTACGGGTCGGACATCATTCACTCCTCGGTCAGCGGTTCATTCGGCGGTGCCTGCTGGTGTACCTACGCGCGCGACGTCGCCACCGGTTTCGCGTGGGTCGGGGAGGCGAAGATACGCTTCAGTTCTTGGACGCGCGACAGTGGGTGGGGGGATGCCCACGAGGCTCCCCCGCAGCAGCCCGTGGATAATCCCCGCGTAGCACCGAGGGCGGCGAGGCGCCGGGCTGGCAAGGCGCGACGAAGGGTGACTTGCAGCGCTATTCGCCCGAGGAGCAACGCAGAGCGGCGCTCCAGGAACCCTGAAAGTAAAGACAACATGACATTTGGTAATGTCCTCATTACATCGCGAGTCCTTGAGCGCCGCGGCCCAGCCCGGATGCATCGCCGCCCGAATGCAGCGGGGACTTATTCCACGGGCTGCTAACCGCGCGGCAGCTCCCGGAAGAGCGTGCGGATATCCGTGCCGGCGTCGCGCAACCGCGCCACCCCGCGGAAGAAGATCGCCGAGGCGACCGCCATCACGCCCAGCCAGACCCAGGTTGAGTGGAAGTACCAGGCACCCGCGTCCGCGGTCAGGTCCTTGTGTATGTGGACCACGAGGAAGACGGTGAGCAGCGTGACGCCCGCCGCGCCGGCGACCAGCCGCCCCGTGCGCCCGCGCAGCACCTTCATGCGCGCCGCCTGCTCGGGGTTGCGCCGCGCCAGCGTCAGCAGCGACAGCGACATGAGCAGGAAGTTGACCAGCATCGAGGTGACGAGAATGTCGATGCCGAGGAAGAAGTCGCCGGCGAAGTGGCTGCCGAGGATGCCGACCGACGCCATGGCGCCACTCGCCAGCAGCGCCGTGTGGGGAGTGCGCCAGCGCGCGTTGATGGCCGCCATCCTGCGCGGGAAGACCCCGTCCTCGCCCCACGCGAAGATAAGGCGCGAGACCGCCAGCAGCATCGCGGGGAGGTCGTTGATGAGCGCGATGGCGGCGCCTGCGACGATCGCCACCGTCCAGCCCGCGGGGAGGAGGTAGCCGAGGAGGCCGGGCGCGGTGAGGTCGCGCAGCTGCGCCTCCTCCGCGACGAAGGGCCACGGGATCGCGTGGTAGATGGCAGCCGTGAAGAGGAGGTAGAAGGTGCCCACCGTGACAACGGCGAGGCCGGTCGCGAGGGGGAGGTTGCGTCCGGGCTGCCGCGCCTCGCCCCCGGCCTGCGCGATGGAATCGAAGCCGATGAAGGAGGAGAAGAGGAGGGCCGAGGCCGCGAGGAAGGGGCCGAGACGGAAGGGGGCGTCGGGTTCGGGGGGGACCGCGCGGCCTTCCGTGGCCGCCAGGGCAGCCGCGAAGTCGGCGTGGTCGAACATGAACCCGGCCACGATCACCACGCTCCCCAGCGCGAACATCAGGAACATCATCGGGATCAGGGTGACCTGGTAGGCGCCGAGGCCGCGCAGATTGACGCCGACGAAGGCCCACAGGAAGACGAGCGCGAGGCCGACGCGCACCGGTCCCGTGTCGAGCGCGGCCGCCGTTCCCGCCCACCCGACCGCGTCCGCGATGTCCCGGATGAACGGGATGAGCACGTAGGACACCACCCCGATCGCGATCGACAGCCCGAACCACTGCGAGAAGCTGGCCACGAACCCCCAATACGGGCTGAGTGACCGGCTCACGTAGACGTAGCTGCCGCCCGCACGGGGCATGGCGGAGGCGAGGCTGGCGTAGGCGAGCGCGGCCAGCAGCGCGGGGAACGCCGCGAAGACGTACGCCGACATCACGTGAGGCCCGATCCCCGGTACGTTCCGCTGCAGCATGATGGGGATGACGTTGATCGCGGCGCCCAGCATCGCGCAGATGCCGGTGGCGGTGAGGCCGAGGAGGCCCAGCCGCCGGCTGAGGCCGGGACCGGAGGTCAAGGGCGTTCACCTGGCTCTTCGGCCGCCGCGCCGTCGGCCCGTGGGCGGGCGGAAGACGTGTGCCCCGAGACGAAGAACCAGCGACCGTTCTCGCGACGCAGCACGATCGTCATCGCCCCCGAGAACGCGAAGCTCGTCCCACCCTCCTCGATGTGGACCGTCTGCTCGAAGTGGCAGGTCGCAAGCGCGATGTCGGCGCTCAGGCCCGTGACCGAGAGATCCGACAGCGCCAACTCCAGAGACGACGCCATCGCACCCAGTCCCGCAAGCGATTCCCGGGATGCCTGTGCGGATCGGTAGCTCACCTCGCCGTCTTCGATCCATTGAAAGTCCGGGGATTCGGAGTAGAACGCGCCGGCCGAATCGAGGTCCATCGCATTCACGGCCTCGACGTAGGCGCCAATGGCATCTCGGGCCCGCGCGGCGGCGGCAGCCATGGCGGGATCAGCCGCGGCACCGGCCGCTTCGCCAAAGGAGACATCCGTTCCCGCGTCTCGAGGGGTGCCCTCCCCGCAGGCTCCCAGCGCGCAAACCGCAGCCGCCGAGATGGAGAGCGCAACCGAGCGGCGGTATCCGGGTTCACTCATGCGCAAGAAACGATGCGCCCTCACCCGTGGCGGTCGTGGCTCTCTTCGTACCGGATCCGCTCGTGCATCCGGTCGCGAGCCTGGGACGCGTCCCGCTTCTTCGCCGCGCGCATGGCCATTCCGCGGGTCGTGGAGGACTTGACGCGGGGCAACGACAGCTTCCGTTTCAGGTTTTCGCTCTCGCAGGCCGGGCAGGTGGGCGTCTTCTGTCCGAGCACGAGCCGTTCGAAGTCCAGTCCGCAATCCCCGCAGGTGTATTCGTAGATGGGCATGGTTGGCAGTCCGTGGAACAGGTCCCCGCTGCATTCGGGCGGCTGACAGCTTGAAGGTAAGCGGGAAAGCAAGCCGCGACCATCCGCAACCGGTTGACACGAAGCGGGGACCACCCCAACCTCGCTCATCATGACACGGACACGGTTGCTACCACTTGTCGGCGCGTCCTGCGCCGTGCTGCTCCCGGCCAGCCCGTCTCGGGCCCAGGTCTCGTATTCCTTCGGGCTCGGTCCCGAGATCAAATGGCTCACCGTCGAGCACACCAAGACGGTAACGATCGGAGGCGGATCGAGCACCAGCACGTCGGCCGCTTCCGGGCCTGGGTTGGCCGCGAGGGTGTTCGGTGCGGGCCACCTGGATCTCTCCGGCGGCCTGCTGCGGTTGAGCGGCGGGATCGAGGTAATCGTCCCGGCGCGGCGCGTGGTCGAGGGCACGATCAGCCCGACCAACAGCGGCAACCCCCACGATGTCTGGCCCGGTCGCTGGGACTTCAGTGACGGGATCGGGTTGGGCGCCAACTTCCGGGTCGGACGATCCGTCGGCGACGGCAACTCCCTGGTGTACGGGATCGTGGGGGCACGGAGGCTAAGGTCGGAGTTCGCCACCGGGGGCACCAACCCGGAAACCGGTATCGCCGGCGAGGACCGGACCCGGCTGGCCCGGTGGCCGTTGTCCGTGGGCGCGGGACTCGCCCTGGGCGGTCCCTGGCCCGCGGACCTGCGCATCATCTACACCCGTTCGACCACGGATTGGCTGGTGACCCAGCCCGGTCTGAGACTCGACTACAGGTATGTGACGAGCGGGGTCTCCTTCTCGGTGGGGATCGCGCACCGGCGCTGACGAAATAATTGGTGCTGCCCTTCTCAGAAGGTTCTACCCCTTCGGCATCACGCGCTTCAGGTATTGGTCGAAGAGCGGCACCGTGAACGCGGTATCACCGTGGGCCGGACTGTAAACCATCCCCTTTTGGACCAGCCTGGCCCGCGTGGGGGCTACACTCTGGACCGGCCTACCGAGTGCATCGGCGATGGTTCCGGATCTGTGCGGGCCAGGTCCGAGTTCGGCCATCGCACGCAGGTAGCGTCTCTCGAACGGCGTAGTCCGCTCCACGCGCACCCGAAAAAACGTCGAGTCCAGTTCCCGGACCGCCACCGGCGTGGCTTCACGAACGTCGGACAAAGTGATCGCCGGTCCCGGAGCACCGCGCCAGCAGGCGCTGCCCCATTCCTGCAGAAAGTAGGGATAACCCTGCGTGAGCCCCAGTATCTCGTCGAGGGCCTCGGCCGAATAGGCGACACCCAGGCGATTCGCAGGCGCTTCAAGTGCCTTCGCCGCCGCCTCGCGGGTCAGCGGTCCCACCACTGGAAACGAGAACATGCGCTCGGCGTAGGACTTCGCAGCCCCCGCGTGCCCTGCCAGCTGAGGCAGTCCCGACCCGATCAGAACCACCGGCAGCCGCAACTGTGCGGTGCGGTGCAGAGCGGCGATCAGGGCCCCAAGCTGGTATTCCTCCACGTACTGCATCTCATCGATGAAGAGCGCCAACGCCGTGTTCCGGGCGCGCGCGGCCTCCCCGGCAACCTGCAGTAGCGCCGTCAGGTCGGTGTCCAGGTCACCGCTGTCGGCCACGCCTTCCTCCTTCTCCAGATCGAGGGAGAACGCGACATCGTCGAAGGAGAGCTTCATCGCGCCCACGAACCCGGCCAGCGCCCTCCGGGCACGCTTCGCGCGCTCCGTAGCGGCCGCGGTTCGGCTCATGCGAATGAGAGCCGAGTTCAGCGGCCCCGCCAACGCCGCGGGGAGCGAACGATCTTCCGGCGCCTCGATCAGAACGCACTCGAACCCCTTGCCGTCCGCATCGAGAAAGAGCCGGTTCAGCAACACGGTCTTCCCGACGCCGCGCAGCCCTACCATGAGGAGGCTCTTTGCAGAGAGGCCGTTGCGGAGCCGGTGAAGCGCGATCTCGGCGTCCTCGATCAGCTCGTCTCGCCCCACCAGTTCGGGGGGAGGAGTGCCCGCGCCGGGCGCGTAGGGGTCGGTGCGTCGGTCCATTTATATCGAAGTTATCGGGGTTTATCCCGATAGACAACGACTGGATACGACAATACACGTTGGGACGCTCCACCCGCACGACCACAGTGTAGTGTCTGCTTTACAAGATGTCGCGTTCTCTTTACAATTCCTGCGTTCAAGCCGCCTATCCAACGCGGCGCGGCACCACTCCGCTCACGCGGGCTGGTCCACCGACGTCTACGAAATCCTCCTTGCCCTGAACCCCAGTCCGAGCTCCTTCCCCTTCAGGATCGCCGGCACGCCTTCCTCCATCCAGATCGGCGCGGGCGCGTCCATCAGGTAGTGGTCGAAGAACTGTTGCATGCGGATTCCCCAGTCCTTGCGGTCGGCCTCGCGGCTGAGTCCGTGGCCCTGGCCGTTGTAGTTAAGCATCCACACCGGCTTGCCGAGGCGCCGCATGGCGACGAAGAGCTCGATGCCCTGGTACCACGGCACCGCCCCGTCCTCGTCGTTGTGCAGCATCAGCAGCGGGGTCTCTATCTTGTCGGCGAAGAAGACCGGGGAGTTGTGCAGGTACTCGGCCGTCGACTCCCACAGCGTCCCGCCGATGCGGCTCTGCGTGCGCTCGTACTGGAACATGCGGCTCATCCCCGACTGCCAGCGGATGCCGCCGTAGGCGCTGGTCATGTTGCTGACCGGGGCGCCGGCCTCGGCCGCCGCGAAGAGGTCCGTCTTGGTGATCATATAGGCGATCTGGTAGCCGCCCCAGGAGTGGCCCTGCACCCCGATCCTGTCCGGGTCGATGAAGCCCTGCTCGACGATGCTGAGCACGCCGGGCACGACGGCGTCCAGCGCGCTCTCACCGGGATAGCCGATCTCGTAGGGGATGTCGGGGACGAACACCACGTACCCGCGGCTGGCGTAGAACGACAGCGAGACCGACGAGCCGCCGGGCACGGGCGAGCGGTAGGAGTGCAGTCCGTCGGAGCTGCGCTCGTAGAAGTAGACCATCATCGGGTACTGCTGCGTGGGATCGAATCCGTCGGGCTTGATGAGGATGCCCTGCAGCGGGATGCGGTCGGCGGAGGTCCACTCGGCGACCTCCGCGGTGCCCCACCGGTAGTCGGCCTGCTGGGGGTTGGCATCGGTGAGCTTCACCATGTCGGTGAACTCCCCGTTGGTGACCCACAGGTCCGGGTACTCGCGGAAATCCTGCCGGGCGATCAGCCAGCGCTCGGCGTCCTCGGCCTTGCCGCGCATCTGGAAGCTCTTGTCCGCCATGATGACCTGTTCCGGCATGGTCGTCCGGTCGGTGCGGCCGCGGTAGAAGCCGGATTGCTTGGTCTTGTAGTGGAAGGCCTGCCAGAGCGCTTCCCCGTCCTCGATGCCGGCGCTGCCGCCCGGCCCGAAGCCGAAGCCGGTGCGCGCGTAGCGCAGGCGCATGCCGGAGTCGCGGCCCGCCCCGCCGGTCAGGTTGGTGGTCTCGCCGGTTGCGGGCTCAAAGCGCCACACGTCGTAGCGGTCGTAGAAGATGAAGGCTTCGTCGTCCTCGGTCCATCCTGCGATGCCGTAGGAACCCGGCAGGTCGGGGCGGTCGTCCAGCTCGTTCCAGACCGGGTGGGGGACGTCCCCGCTCGCGGCCACCGGGTCGCCTCCGGCCATCGGGGCCACCATCCAGTGCCGCGCGGCGCCGTCCCACCATGACATGTACGTGCCCTGCGGGGAGACCGCCGGGGAGCCCCTGGTCATCTCCGCGACCATGCGGCGCTCTCCGGTGGCGATGTCCACGACGTAGAAGTCGTTGTAGGTCCCGTCCCACGACACCAGCTGGCGGTAGGGGAGCGGCGTGGTGCCCACGGCGTAAGGCTGGTCCCCCTCGGGGGCGAAGCGAACGGTGGGCAGGTCCTCGCTGGCAAGCTGGACCACCGTGCCCATGTCGAGATGCGCGACCGCGGTGTAGGTGCGGTTGCGCTCCTGGTTGGCGCGGACCAGCTGCATCGGCTGCAGGTAGGGGTCCTTCCAGTTCCAGACGTCGAGAGTGACTCTGTCGGAGTCCAGCATCTCCTCTTCCTCCTCCGGCTCCGGCTCCGGCCTCGGCGCGGTCCCGAAGACCAGGCGACCGCCCCCGTCGGAGAAGCTGACGCCACCGTTGTCGCTGACCCACCAGCCCTCCGGGATGCCCTCGGTCTGCGAGTTCGCGATCGCCGCGCCCTGCCAATCGGGGCCGGCGCCGTGATAAACGGTGAACTCGGGCTGGTCGGCTTCGTAGTCGTCCCGGTCGGTGCGGAAGGCGACCTGGTTCCCGTCCTCGGTGATGACCAGGCGTTCGTAGTTCCCGAGGCCTTCGATCACGGCGTGCTGCGCCATGTCGTCCAGGTTCACCACGAAGACGCCGTCGCCCTCGCCGTCCTCGGCGGAGGTGGCGTAGGTCATGACCTCCGCCTCGGCGGCGAAGAGGTAGCTGGTCACCTTCTCGTAACGCATCTCCGCGCCGGTGGAGAGGTTCAGCAGGACCATCGGGTCTCCATCATCCTTCTCCCGCTCGTCGTCGTCCTCTCCACCCGCTCCCGGCCCTCCGCGTCCACCCCCCGGCCGCCCTCCCCTTCCCGGACGCGCCCGGGGTTGCGGCTCCGGCTCAGGCTCCGCGCCAGCCTCCTCCCCCTCCTCCTCTTCCTCTTCCTCCTCCTCCTCGTCCGGCTTGTAGGCGATCCAGCTTCCCTCCCGCGCGACCCTGAAGTTGGTCACCACACCGATGCGGCGCGGCATATAACCGTCATCGCCCAAGGCCGCGAGTTCAGCGATCGCCAGGGTGTCCGACGGCAGCGCATCGCCCCGCTCGCCCGCGAGCCGGAGTGAGTCCACCAGCGCCTCCGGCGGCGGGATCTGGAAGATCACGAAGCGCGAATCGGAGGTAATGGTCGGCCGGTTGCCGCGGAACGAGAACTCGCGGCCGCCTTCGCGGGCCTCGCGGATGTTGAGGACGGGGTCGCCCTCCATCGCGGTGAGCACGTAGACGAGCCAGGTGCCGTCCGCTGACAGGGAGGGGCTGCCGATGTTCTTCCACTGCAGCACGTCTTCGTGGTCGAGCGCGGGCTGCTGCGCGGTTGAGGGGGCGGCCGTGGCGGCGAGAGCCAGGGCGGCTCCAAGGACGAGCGTGCCAGCGAGTGGGCGGATGCGGGGGAGCGTCATCTTGGGAATCTCCGGGTTGGGGTACGGCGGTCCACCTTCACGGAGTCAGATTGCGAAGGAAAGCGGGCTGGCGCCAGTGGGGGAGGCTGGGCGAGGAGATGCGGCACCGGGGCTGCGTGGTGCGGGAGACGCCCGACCCCGGTACGGACGGACCGGACACGGATGGCCCGGAGACGGACGGCCTGGAGATACGCGGCCCGGGGCGGGCAGCTCAGGCGATCCCCTACTCGGCGTCCGTGCCGAAGACCGTCGCGAGCATCTCCTGGTTGTGGCCGACCACGAGGGTGGTGCCGACCTTCAACGTCGGGGCGCGGAGCTTGCCCCAGCGGCTGACCATCAGCTTGACCAGCTCTTCATTCGGGGGGCGATCCGCAGTCGAGAGGTCCACCTGCACGACCTTCTTCCCCTTGGCGACCCGAAGCTCGGTCATCCCCTCAAGCAGTGTGAGCGCCTCGGCGGTGTGCACGGGCTCCTTGGCCGCGCTGCGGATCTCCGCGGGCTCGATGCCGTTCTGCGCAAGAAACTCTTGCGTGCGCTTGCAACCGGTTCAGCCGGGGCGGTGGTACCGCCAGTCGAGGCTCGGGGTCATCGGGGGTCAGGTCCTTTTGAGGATGGATGGTGGCGTGGCGCGCGGTGGGGATTCGGTGCGCTACCTCAAGATAAGCTCGCGAATCTGCACGCGCTCGACGCCGAGTTCGTCGGTCGCGACGCCGAGAGCATCACCCCGGCTGATCTCCTCGATGCGGAACGAGGCAGGGACGGCCACCCGGCCGAGGTAGACTCCGTCGGCGGCGAAGACGTCCCAGCGGAGCATCGGCGCGCCCCGGATTGCGTAGCGCACCGCCCAGATCTCCCCGGTATCGGCAAACCTCACGTTCGTGTACCCGGGCAAGGATTCCGGCAGGGGCAGCTCACGGTATCTCTCGATCGATTGACGGATCGAAGCCGCGTCGCGCTCGCGGGTTCTGGAACGCGTCACATACGCCTCCAGGTGTGCATCCGTGAGGACCGGCGGGACTTCGTCGAGGCGCGCGATCATGAGCCGGGAGCCGTCCTGGCCAAAGACGTCGATCTCGAAGTGCCGGCCGCCCGTGACCGCAACGCCATGCGAAGATCCCGTCGCGGCGGCTCGTGGGGCAAAGGGGATTTGCATCGCTACGGTCTGCGAAAAGCGGCCATCGCCAAAGTCGCGGATTTCGGCTGACGAGACCGGCGCCCTCCGCTGGATCCTCACCTCCGCCACCGTGTCCACAAGGACCCCGTCGAGGCCGTGGCGGATGTAGAAGATCGGAGGGTTCAGGTCACCCAACAACTCCCTCATGACGTCCTCGGGTGATCCGGAAAGGGCCAAGGCGTCCGGAGACGGAGCATTGAAGGGGCTCGCGCGGCTCAGCAGCAAGCCGGAGCCACCGAGCCCAATCGGAATAATCGTGGCGCGGTCCGGTCCCAGCAACCTTGCGGTGCGGACCGCCGTCCCTTCCGGGCCGAACCGGGTAATGTCCTGAAAGTCGGCCGCCACGATACTCCCCTCCTCGGCCGGCCAGGCGCCCTGAAGCGATTCGAACTCCCCCGGACCCTCGCCTTCTCGCCCCAGCGACCGCAGGTGGCGGCCCTCCGAGTCGAATACGCGGATCTCCAGTGCCTGGTTGTCGGCCACGACCAGGTTTCCCGCCGCATCACGCGCCACGGACTCGATGTCGCCGAAGAGGATTTCCTCCGGCCCGGTGAAGTCGCCGATCGACAACGCCGGTTCTTCAGCCAGCTCCGCGTAGACGAGGTCGCCGGGCGCGGTGGTGACGACACGGATCCCGGCGGAGTCGGTGACTTCCGTCGCCGGGGAGGAAGTCGCTGCCGGGTCAGCGCAGGCGGCCATGGCAATAACCAGGCCCGGGAAAAGCAGGTGCTTCATCAGGTTCCTCGGGTGTTGGGGTTGCTTACGTCGCCCGGTGACGGCGCCGGCAACGATGCCGAGGCTCTCCGAACGGCGTTGGCGACCGCCAGGGTTACAATCCGTTCAAGGTAAGCTGGCGAATCTGCACGCGCTCCACTCCGAGTTCGTCGGTCGCGACGCCGAGGATCTGGCTGCGGCTCACTTCCTCGATGCGGAAGGAAGCGGGCACGTTCACGCGGCCCAGATAGATGCCGTCGGCGGCGAAGACGTCCCAGAGAAACTCTGTCTCGCCGGTCAAGCGGTAACGCCGCGCCCAGACTTCCCCTTCTTCGGCGAAGAGGATGTCCTCGTACGCCGGTAGCCGGTCCGGCAGGGGGACCTGGCGGTATCGTTCTATCCGCTCGCGGATCTCCGCTTCATCGGGCTCGGAGCTTCCGTAGCCGGCGTACCTCTCAAGGTGCTCGTCGGTGCGGACCTCAGGGGCGTCGTCGAGACGTGCGATCATGCGCATTGACCCGCTCTGGTCGAAGAATCTGATCTCGTAGATGGCGCCGTGCGAAACCACGATGCCGTACGGGGATCCCGCGGCGATTGACCTGGGCGAGAAGGGAATCGTGAAGGTCATGGCCGCCGCATCACCCACCGCCACGCTTGCCACGGGCGCGTCCCTTCCCTCCGCCAGGGTATCGACCAGCGCACCGGCCAATCGATGGCGCACAAAAAGGAGTCGGCGGTTTTGCTCCCCACCGAACCAGGCATCCATCATGTCCGCCATGGATCCGCCCATATTCTCGAAGTCAGGGACGTTGCGGGGGGAGGCGCGGCTCAGGACCATGTCGGGACCGGCAAGCCCGATGGTAAAGATCCCTCTGAGGTTGTCCCTCTCGGCAAGCGTCGCCGTTCCGGCCGGGATTCCCTCGCCATCGAACTGCGTGATCCGCTCCAGTATGAGGTCCGCCGCCACGATGCCTCCGTCCGTGACCGGCCAGGCGCCTTGAAGCGACTCGAACTCCCCCGGACCCTCCCCTTCCCTTCCCAGCGTTTTGAGATGGCGGCCCTCTGGGTCGAAGATGCGGATCTCATGAGCCTGCACATCGGCGACGACCAGGTTGCCGGCGGCGTCGCGACGGGCCGACTGGATCCTGCCGAAAAGGAGCTCGTCCGGGCCGCTGAGCTGGCCGATCGACAGCGTGGGTTCTGCCGCCAGCTCCGCGTAGACCAGGTCGCCGGGCGGGTTGGTGACCACCCGGATTCCGGCGGAGTCGGTGACGGTGGCGGCGGAAGGGGGTGGCGCGCCGGAGTCGGCGCAGGCGAGGGGGGCGAGCAATGAGACGACAACCGCCGTGCGTATCATCGAAATCCGTATCGCGGGGGGCACAGTGCCCCGGTTTTCTGGATGGTGCAGCTACCAGAAGGTAGGGTCCCACGCCTGCACACGCTTCAGCAGCCACTTCAGGGATTCGGCGCACCTCCTCCGAGCGCCAGCCTTCCTCCCACGTACACCCCTCTCCCCGGCGCGGCGAATCCCCACACCTCCTCGTACTCGGCGCCCATCAGGTTTTCGGTGCGCACGGTCAGCACGAAGCCTGGCCTCCCGGCACCCGCGCGGACCACTTCGATCTCCGCCGACAGATCCACCAAAGTGTAGGCCGGCAGCGTTACCGGCGTTGCGGGGTAGGCGGAGAAGTCGCGATCCCCACGCTCGCCCGTGTGGCGCATACCCGCCTCGAACCGCACCGCTCGCGTCACCTGCACAGACGCGGACACGCCCGCCGTATGCTTCGGCCGCCTGAGGAGCGGTTCGCCCGCCACGAAGGCCGCCCCCGGTCCCTCGTGGAACCCTGCGTCAATGACCTCCGTGTCGAGCCACGTGTACGTCACGGTGAGCCGGCCCGGCCCGGCGTCCACCACGCCCTTGGCCTCCAGCCCCCGGCTCCGCGCCTTCGCCACGTTGTGATAGTTGGGCCCTCCCTGCGTCGGTGGCGAAGAGGTGTACTGGATGAGGCCGCGGTAGCTCTGGCTGAAGCCGGTGAGCGAAAGGCCGGCGCCGCCGCCGAGTTCCTGATCCACCCCGGCCTCGAAGCTGGTGGAAAGCTCCGGTTCCAGATCCGGGTTGCCCCTGGTGAAGCCGCTGGCGTAGGTCTCGAGGAAGGTGGGTTCCTTGATCCCGGTCCCGGCCGCCGCCCGCAGGCGCGTCCGCCCGGAGGGAGGCTGCCACGCCGCCCCGGCCTTCCAGGTGGCCGCGCTGCCGTAGCGCTCGTTTCTCTCGGCCCGCAGGCCGCCGTTCAGCGCCAACCCGCCCCTCTGCCACGACAGTTGGGTGTACGCGGCGTGGTTTCGACGGTCGTTTTCGGAGCTGGACGAACTGGAACCGTACTGGGAAAAGGACCGGCTGAACGCGCGGATGGACTGCAGCTCCAGTTCGTATCCGGCAGCCAGGACGGTTCCGTCAGCGGGACGCCAGATGGCGCGCGCGCCGCCGCCCACGCGGCGAATGTCGTTCAGGTTGGTGTACCCGAAGAATCCCAGGGTGTCGGCCGGACCATCGGGAGAGTCGTCGCTGCCGCGGTCGCTTTCGTTGACCTCGAAGCTGAGACGGGTCTCGAAAGCGTCGGTCGAACGGCGACCGACTTCAAGGTTCAGGGTCAGGGCGTCGCCGTAGGTATGCGCGTTGCGGTCGACGAGGGCACCGGAGCCGTCGGTGGGGAAGTGATAGCGGTAGTCGTCATAGCGGATGGTCAGGGCCGCGTCGGAGCGGGGGCCCAGCCGTCCCTGGACCCTGCCGGTGAACGTGGATCGACGGTGGTGATTGTTGTACTCGAGAATGCCGTCGGTGTGGTTGCCGCCCAGGGAAAAGGCGTAGGAGAGATCTTCGGTGCCGCCCGAAAGCGTACCCTGCCAACGGCGTGTGGCGTAGCTGCCCGCCCGTAACGACAGGGTACCCGTGACCGGGCCCGCGCCACGGCGTGTCAAGATCTGGATGATGCCGCCGACCGCGTCCGATCCGTAGAGCGCCGACGCGGGTCCCCGGATGATCTCGATGCGCTCGATGTTGTCGGTGGACAGCGACCCGAAGTCGAAGGCGCCACCGGGCTCGTTCACGGCGACGCCGTCGATGAGCACCTGCACGTAGTCGGATTCGCCGCCGCGCAGGAACACCGACGTGACGGCGCCGAAGGACCCGCCCCGCACCACCGCCACACCGGGCGCGTGGCGCAGCGCATCGGCGACATACTCGATCCCGGCGCGCCGTAGCTCAACGCCCTCGATGACCGTGGCGTGAGCGGCCACCGTCCAGGCGGGCTCGGCCCAGCGGTTCGCGGTAATAACGAGGCCCTCGAGCTCGATGGGGCCCTGGGCTTCGAGGTGAGTTGGCAGAAGCGCCGCCACCAGGGTGAAGGTGGCAACGGCGAAGGGGACCGGCGGGATGATGCGATGTGTCATTCTGGCTCTCCCTCCCCGCGCGGAGAAAAGGGAGATGCCGCGGCATCGGGCAGCGTTGGCGGTCCCCGCGGTCAGGGGCCGTTGTCACCGGCTGCCCCACCCTCACCTCCCCGCGGAGGTGCTTGGCGATCCACGGATGTCTAACCGCGGACTGCGTGTGGGCGCCGGACGGGCACGTCTCCTGGCTCGAGGCCTCCTGACCCGCCTTCCCGGGATCGTGGGTGGATCCCAGTGGCGCGCCGGGCAGGGGTTCCGGGTGTTCCCGGACCTCTCACAGTGGCGGGGCCGCGCCGGACTTGCACCGGCTTCCGTTGGCCCCTCCGGCCGATTGGTGATGTCGCGAGGATGGTAGTGGGGGCGGCCGGGGGGGTCAAGGGGTCAATCACTCCCGAGTGGATGGCCTTGCCCGCCCGAGCCGGGGTACCGTAGAATCGCAACCGGAGCCGAGACCCCGGCCGCCCCTCGGGCACCGGCGCCACACGCACCGGTCGCAGTCACACCACAATGCCCCGATTCACCCAACCGCCAATGGAGTTGCCGCCATGACCCGATCAGCCCTGCCCATCCTCCCGGTCCTGTTTTTCGCCGCAGCGTGCGAGGACGACGCCGCAGAGATGGACGCGACGCACGACGAGATGCACGCCATGCACCACGCCGTCGAGTACGTGAACCCCCGCTCCCCCGCCGACGGCAACGTGGCCCCCTTCAGCGCTGCCGTGTGGGTCGGCAACACGCTCCACCTCTCCGGCGCGCTCGGGGTGCAGGGGTCACCCGAAACCGCGGAGCAGGAGGCGACCAACGTCCTGGACAACATCAAGGCCACGCTGGAAGAGGCGGGACTGACGATGGACGATCTGGTCAGCGTCCAGGTGTACGCTTCGGACGTGGGGGACTACGGCGCCTTCAACGATGTCTACCGCACCTACTTCACCAGCGAGTATCCGGCGAGGGCGTTCCTCGGGTCGGGGGACCTGCTCTTCGGGGCGCGGTTCGAGGTGATGGGGATCGCGGTTCGGAGCGAGGGAGCGGGCGAGGGTGACGCTGGCGATCCTGAAATGTAAAGAATACACTACATTTTATAAAGTATACATTACGTCCCGTCCGCTGGACCGGTAGTCCGTGGACCGAGCCCTCGCCGTATTGAGTTGGCGAAGGCCGTGGTGACGGCGCTTGGCCGGTTACCAGCGCGGGCCGCCTGCTTCCGCAGACAGCCCGGTCAGCCCAGGATCACCTCGCGCAGCGTGCTCGCCGCGTGGATGGCGCGGTCGATGTGGTCCATCGTGTTGTAGACGTGGGGGCAGAGCCGCAGCCCCCCCGTCCCCGCCCCCGCGATGCCGTGTTCCTCGTACAGGCGGCGGAGCGCGGTGCCGCGGTCGCCCGGCACCTCGATGATGCACACGCCGCCGGAGAGTGCGGGGTCCTGCGGCGTCACCAGCGTCATCCCCAGCCCGGCCAACCCCTCCTTGAGGGCGGTGGCGAGTTCGGTGACACGTGAATCGACCGCGGCCGCGCCGATGGCCGCGTGGAACTCGGCTCCCGTGGCGACCGCGGCGAGGCAGGCGTCGTCCCGCTGACCGAGCGACTCGAACTTGCGTGCGCCCACCACGTCCGGATCGGCGTCGTTGCCCCAACCGGGCGCCACGATGTTGGGCCAGATCTCGCCGATCCGATCTTCCTTCACGTAGAGGACGCCGGCCTCCTTCGGGCCCATGAACCACTTGTGCGCGGAACCCGTGTAGGAGTCGCAGCCGAGCCGGCGCAGGTCGACATCCAGCGCGCCCCAGCTCTGTGCGCCATCGACGTGCACGTGGATGCCGCGCCGGTGGGCGATTTCGGCGAGCTCGGGCACCGGGAGACGGATTCCGCTGACGTTGGAGACGTGGGTGAGCGCGAGGACGCGGGTGCGGTCGGTGAGGGCCGCGGCGAAGGGGTCGATGAGCGCCTGGGGGGAGGCCGGGTGGCGGGGCACGGAAACGCGCCGCACGATGATCCCGAAGCGGGCCGCCCGAACGTCCCACGCGACGTTGTTGGTGGGGTGGTTCTGGTCCCAGATCACGACCTCGTCGCCCGGGCGGAGCGGCACGCCGTTGTTGATGGTGTTGTTCGCCTCGCTGGTGTTGCGCACGAGCGCGATCTCGTCCGCGCTCACGCCGAGCTGCGCCGCCACCGCCCCGCGCGACTCCTCGGTGAGGCCGCGGAACTTGGCGCGGTTGTTGAAGGAGCAGTCGCGGTCGATGTCGCGGGTGAGCTCTTCGACCCGGTTCGCGACCGCGCGCGGAGACGGGCACAGGTTGGCCGCGTTCATCGGCACCCGCTCCTCACGGAAGGAAAACCGGGCGCGAACCTGCTCCCAGTAGGCTTCGTCGGGGGCAGCAGGCGGCCGGGGGGGAAGCGTCGTCGGTCGGTTCGACTCCGCCGTCAGCCCCGAGAGCGTGCGCGGCATCAGGGCGGCGCCTGCCGCCATCCCGGTGAGGAACGAGCGTCGAGTGGGATCGCGCTTCATGCGGCGAGCTCCTTGTTGCCGGGTGTTGCCGGGCGGGTGGCGATGGTCCGCCTTGACACCATGATACGGGGCGGGTGCCCGCGGTGCCATTGCATCGCCCGCGCCATCGCTCCAGCTTCCTTCGCCAGCAGTCCGAAAGCTGTGTCCGCGGGCTGCCGGATCCGGCGACCGACCGGCAGGTGTTCGCCGGAGCATCGACCCGCCCAACCGTGGAGGCTCCCGCCGTGGCCGTGATCGCCCGCCGCATCAGCCATCTGGGGACCGAGAACGCGTTCAAGCTCGGCGACGACATCCAGCGTTGCCTGGACCGGGGCATGGATGTAATCCGCTTCAACCTCGGCGCTCCGGACTTTCGCAGCGCCCCGCACCTGAACCGGGTGGCCAGCGACGCCCTGGACGCCGGCCGGTCCGGCTACTGCGACCCCGCCGGCATCCTGCCCTTCCGCCAGGCGATCGCGGCGCACGTGACGCGTACCCGCGGCGTCGAAGCAGGCCCGGATCGGGTCGTCGTCACGCCCGGAGCGAAGCCACCGATCGGCTACACCCTGCAGACCTACGTCGACGAGGGCGACGAGGTCATCTACCCCTCCCCCGGCTTCCCCATCTACGAATCCTGGGTGCGATTCGTGGGCGCGGTTCCGGTTCCGCTGCACCTCTCGGACGACCGCGACTTCGCCTTCAACGCCGACGACCTCTCCACGCTCATCACTGAGCGCACCAAGCTCATCATCCTTTGCTCCCCTTCCAACCCGACCGGCGGCGTGCTCTCGCGCGACGAACTGGCGGGGATCGCCGCACTGATCCGGGAACGCTGCCGCCCCGACATCCGAATCTACTCCGACGAGATCTACGAGCAGATCCTCTTTGACGGCCTCGAACACGAGAGCATCGTCTCGCACCCCGGGATGGAGGAGCGCACCGTGCTCGCCAGCGGCCACTCCAAGGGGTTCGCCATGACCGGATGGCGGCTCGGGTGGGCCGTTCTGCCGACCGCGGAGGAGGCTGCGGTCTTCAAGCGCATCAACATCAACATCATGTCCTGCGTGCCGCCGTTCCTGCAGGAGGCGGGGGTGGCGGCGTACGAGGATCCGGCCTCGGCCGGGGTGGTGCGTGCGATGGTCGACGAGTTCGAGCGGCGTCGCGACTGGATCGTGCCGGCGCTGAACGCGGTTCCCGGGGTGCGGTGCCGGACGCCGAAGGGCGCGTTCTACGTCTTCCCGGACGTGTCGCGGATGTGCGAGAGCCTGGGCGTGGGCGAGGCATATGCGGCACTGCCCGCCGGAGCGCGGAGCCGAACGACCCCGGCCGGGATGCTCCAGATGTTCCTGCTCTACCGGTACGGAGTCGCCACCATGGACAGGGCCTCGTTCGGGCGGATCGGGGCCGAGGGGCAGGACTTCCTGCGCCTGTCGATCGCGAACAGCATGGACGATATCCGGCGTGGGGTGGCGCGCATCGGGGCCGCGGCGGAGGACGCCGCAGGGTTCGCTGGATTCGTCGCCGAAGAAGCCGCCAGGGGCGACGAGGGACTCTTCGCGTGAGTTTTACAGGAGACGGTCAACGTGTCCTGCCTGCGATATGGGGAGGGCCGAGATCCGGTCGTCGAGCGGGTAGGCCTCCTCGCCGGGATAGACGATCCAAAGGTGCGAGAGATCGAGGTCCTTCAACGCGACCCGCATGGACCGCGTGGTGCCCGGCGCGTCGGCGAGCTTGCACTCGAAGCCGTACCTCCTCCCTTCGCGAAGCACGAGCAGGTCGAGTTCCGCGCCTCCGTGCGTCGCCCAGAAGTAGGCGTCCCTCGTATCGAGACCGCCGAGCAGCTGTTCCACCGCGAAACCCTCGAAAGACGCACCGACCTTGTGGTGGCCGGCCAATTCCTCCGCACGCGACAACCCGAGAAGCACATGCAGGAGTCCGGTGTCCCGTACATACACCTTGGGCGCCTTCACCTGCCGCTTCCTCAGATTCTCGAACCATGGAGGGAGGGCGCGGACCATGAAGGCGCCCGTGAGGATGTCGAGGTATCTGCGCGCCGTGGCTTCGCCTGTTCCCAGCGCTCGGGCGAATTCCGCCGCGTTCCACTTCTGACCGTGGTAGTGGGCGATCATCGTCCAGAACCGCCTCAGCCGGTCCGCCGGAATCGTGATCCCGAGCTGGGGGATGTCGCGTTCGAGGAAGGTGCGGGCGAAACTCCGCCGCCACAGGAACGACCGCCGGTCTCCGCGCGCCAGGTAGCTGCGCGGGAAGCCCCCGCGCGTCCACAGCCTTCGCCAGTCCCCAGCGTCCACCTCTCCGAGCTGGAAACCCCCCAGATCGACGAGCCCGACCCGGCCCGCGAGCGACTCGGAGACACCCCTGACCAGCCGCGGCGAGGCGCTGCCGAGAAGGAGGAACCGCGCGGAGTCCGGGGGCCGGTCCACCAGCACCCGGATCGTCTCGAAGAGGGACGGGTCACGCTGGATCTCGTCGATCACGACGAGTCCCTCGAGCGGGGCCAGCGTCTGCTCGGGCGTGGCCAGGCGGCGGCGGTCCACCCCGGCCTCGAGATCGAAATACGTACTCGCCGGATCCTCCGCCGCGATCCGTCCGGCCAAGGTGGACTTGCCGCACTGGCGCGGACCGGTGAGCGCGACGCAGGGATGCACCGAGAACTCCTCCCGGATGCGACGCACGGGGTTCGGACGCTCAATGAACATACCAGAATAATACTTGCAAATCCTTCATCCGACAACCGATTTTCCCGAAACTCTGCTTCGCCTACCCCCCGCTGATCGCGATCTCGAACATCTGCGGCCACAGCTTGCCGGTCACGTAGAAGGTCCCCGTGGCCCCATCATGGGCGATCCCGTTGAACACCGCGCCCACATCGGACGGGCGGTTGCTCGTCAGTGCCAGCGACAGCGCGTCGAGTTCCCCGGTGATCTCGCCCGTGGATTTGTCGATCCGCAGGATTTCGTTCGTCATGTACACGTTGGCGTACACGTGTTCCCCCACGCACTCCAGCTCGTTGAGGTCACGCACCGAAAAGCCGTCGCGGGTGACGCGGATCTCCTCCAGCACCGCGAATGTCACCGGATCGCGGCGGAACAGGATTCCACTACCGTCGGTCATGAAGAGCGAGGCGCCGTCGTGGCAGAGCCCCCATCCCTCGCCCTCGTACTCCAGCGTGTGCTGCACCGCGAATGTCTCCAGATCGTATACGAGTGCCAGGCCGGCTTTCCAGGTCAGCTGGATCACTCGGTCGCCGACTACGGCGATCCCCTCTCCGAAGTGCTCGTCCGAGAGCGCGTGGCTCCGGAGTACCCGGCCGGTGGCGATGTCGACCTGGCGCAGCGTCGAGGTGCCGTACTGGCCGGTGCTCTCCAGGAAAGTTCCCTCGTGGATGAGGAGCCCCTGGGTGTAGGCCCCCGGGTCGTGCGGCAGGGTGCGCCGCACCTCGAAGTCCAGCTGGGCAATGCCCGCTTCGCCGCATCCCGCGACCGGCAGCGCCAGCGCGCAGGCCGTCAGCAGCGCGCATCGAAATCTGTTGCGTGTGTTCATTCTCGTTAAAGTATCCTTTCCCATTCAGTCAAGGAGGTAAGTGTGCCCGGGCTGCTCCCCAATATCGACCCCGACGGGCTTCTGGAATACTCCGTCGTCTTCACCGATCGATCATTGAATCACATGTCGGCTCGCTTCCGCGAGGTGATGAGGGACATATCCGCGACGCTGAAGGAGGTGTACGCGGCGGATGCCGTAGCGGTCGTCCCGGGTGGTGGGACCTACGCAATGGAAGCGGTTGCGCGCCAGTTCGGAACCGGCAAGCGATGCCTGGTCCTGCGCAACGGCTGGTTCAGCTACCGCTGGTCGCAGATCTTCGAGGCAGGCGGAATCCCGGCTGAATCGGAGGTGCTCAAGGCACGTCCGCAGGACGCGGGCGCCAGGCCCGCCTTCTCCCCTGCCCCGATCGACGAGGTGGTGGCGACCATCGAGTCCTTCCGGCCCGATGCCGTTTTCGTTCCCCACGTCGAGACCTCGTCCGGGATCATCCTGCCGGACGACTATGCGCGCGCGGTTGCGGATGCGGCCCGCGGGGTCGGCGCGCTCCTCGTGCTGGACAGCATCGCGTCGGGCGCGATTTGGGTCGACATGCGGGGATCGGGGGTGGACGTGCTCCTCAGCGCCCCGCAGAAGGGGTGGAGCGGGTCCCCGTGCGCGGGACTCGTGATGCTCGGCCAACGGGCGCTCGATCGCATGGACGCAAGCGCCAACACCAGCTTCAGCTGTGACCTGCTGCGCTGGCTCGAGGTGATGCGAAGCTACGAGGCGGGCGGCCACACCTACCACACGACCATGCCGACCGACGCGCTGGGTATGTTCCACGCTTCGATGTCCGAGACGCGTGCCTTCGGCTTCGACAGGGCGCGGGCCCGCCAGCGGGAGCTGGGCGACCGGGTCCGGACACTGCTCGCGGACAGGGGTTACAGGAGCGTCGCGGCGGCAGGCTGCGGGGCACCGGGCGTCGTTGTCAGCTACACCGACGATCCGGCCATCCAGAACGGCAGCCGTTTCGCGGCAGCCGGACTGCAGATCGCGGCGGGCGTACCGCTGCGATGCGGCGAGCCCTCGCCCTTCCGCACCTTCCGCCTCGGCCTCTTCGGGCTGGACAAGCTGGGCAATGTAGGCCGGACGGTGACCACCCTCGCCGAGGCGCTGGACCGGGTCGCGCCGCAACCGGTCGGACCGGGCGCCGGTCGAGCGTAGCCGCTTGGGCCGGTTTGCGCGCCCGGTTGCGCCGACTCCGCGCAGGACCAAAGTTTCCCAAGCCATCGAAGGGAACCATGTCCCCAAGGGGTTCAAGAGGACCATGTCGCCAACACTTCGACCTGCGCCCCGCCGGGCTCCTGCCGCCAACGTGCGTTTTGGCGTTGGGCTGGCCTGGATAGTCCTGGCGGGAGCCTGTTCCTTCGTGCCCGCCCCGTCGGTTCCGGAGCCGGTGGCGGAGCTGCCGGACGCCTTCGCCGAACCGGCCGCCGCGGGCAGCCCCGAGGCGCTTGAATGGTGGAGGGGATTCGAGGATCCCGCGCTGAACGCGGTCGTGGACTCGGTGCTGGCCTCGAACTTCGATCTGGCCGAGGCGGTCGCGCGCGTGCAACAGGCCCGGGCCCAGGCCGGGATCGCGCGGGCCGGGCTCTTCCCCGTCGTCCAGGCGACGGCGACGGCCACCGACCAGGACACCCCCGCGAACGCGGGGTTCGGCCAGCAGTTCCGAGAACTCACGGGCACCGAAGAGGGCGACGCCATCGGCGGCTTCCAGTTCCCGGACCGGCTGGGGGTCACGACCTGGTCGCTCGGCGCGGAGTTCGCCTACGAGCTCGACTTCTGGGGCCGGGCCCGCAACGACGCGAGGGCCGCCGGGCTGAGCTACCTCGCGTCCGAATCCGACTACGACGCCGCCCGCGTTGGCGTGCTGGCCGAGACGATCACCACCTACTTCGAGATCGCGGACTTGCGCACCCGCATCGCGCTCACCGGCGAGACCGCCGATGTCCTGCTCGAGCGCGAAGAGCTCGCGGACACCCGCTACGAGAGCGGACTGATTACCTCGCAGGAGCTCTATCAGGTCAGGCAGGAGTTGCTCAACACGCAGGCGGTGCTGCCGCAGCTGGAGAGCCAGCTGGTGAACGCGGAGGGGCGGCTGGCCGTGCTGATGGGCGGTTTCAGGGACAAGCTGGACGGGGTGCTGCCGGGGGAGCTGGCTCCCGTTCCGTCCGCGGACCCGGTCGCGGCGGGAGTCCCGGCGGACCTGCTTGTGCAGCGGCCGGACGTGCGGGCGGCAGCCCTGCGGCTCGAGGCCGCGCGCCACTCGATCGGGGCGCGCCGGGCGGAACTGCTTCCCTCGCTGTCGCTCTCCGGCACAATCGGCGTCCAGGCCGCCGAGGCCGACGGTCTCTTCAACGTCGACCAGTGGTTCCGCAACCTCCTCGGCAGTCTCACCGCGCCGATCTTCCAGGGCGGCCGACTGAGGAACAACGTCGCGGCCGCCGAGGCGGCCTTTCAGCAGGCGGCGGCGGCGTACGGGCGGACCGTGGTGACCGCGGTGCACGAGGTGGAGGCGGCGCTCGCCGCGCTGCAGAACGAGGGGCGGCGATACGATTACCTGACGTCGCAACTCGCGGAGGCCAACGCCTCCGTCGGGCTCCAGCTCGAGCGCTATTCGTCCGGGGTGGCCGGCTACACCGACTATCTGGACGCCCTCCGGTCCCGGCTGAACGTGGAGTCCACCCTGGCGGGATCGCGGCGGGATCTTGCGCTGGCCCGCCTGGCGGTACACCGGGCGCTTGGGGGCGACTGGACCGCGCCGCCGGAGGTGCTC
The DNA here is from genome assembly GCA_022826005.1 of Gemmatimonadota bacterium. Lineage (GTDB taxonomy): Bacteria > Gemmatimonadota > Gemmatimonadetes > Longimicrobiales > Gaopeijiaceae > Bin94. Next base: position 48,825 of record JAJDVT010000075.1, read on the forward strand.
GAAGCGATGCGGATGGTGCCCACCAACGACGGAAACCCCGAAAACGGAAGGAACAGATAGATGAGCCGATTGCGGAGCGCCCTTATCGCCGTTGGAATCCTCGGGGGAGCGATCGTGGTGGCCGTCGTCATGATCCGTCTCAGGCCCGAACCGCCGGTGCGCGAACCTCCCTCCACCGCGCCCTTCGTGACAACGGGCGTGGCCACGGCGGAAGAGGGCGCAATCCCTGTGCACGGGGCCGGGACGGTCCGACCCCGGGCGGAGATCGACGTGGCGGCCCAGGTGGGCGGGACGGTGACGTGGGTGGCCCCCTCCTTCCAGGGCGGCGGCCGGGTTCGGGCGGACGAGGTTCTCTTCCGCATCGAGGACGCGGACTACGTAAACCGGGTCCAGCAGGCGCAGGCCAACGTCGCCGCGCAGCAGGTGGCACTCCTGCAGGAGGAGGAACGGGCGCGAATCGCGCGCGAGGAGTACCAGAGGATGCAGCGGCGAAGCGGAGGTGGGGCAAGCGGCGCGGCGAGCGCCCTGACGTTGCGCCAACCGCAACTGGAGGCCGCGCGGGCGGCGCTGGCGCGGGACAGCGCGGCGCTGGCCGACGCGGAGCTTGCGCTGAGCCGCACCGAGGTCAAGGCGCCCTTCAGCGGCGCCGTGCGGTCCGAGTCGGTGGATGTGGGGCAGTTCGTGGCGCCGGGGCAGAGCGTGGGACGGCTCTACGCTGCCGACGCGGTCGAGGTGGTCGTGCCGCTGTCGGACGCAGACGCGGCGCTGATCCCGCGGCTGTGGAACCTCGTCGCCGGCGACGGGAACCGGAGCGTGCGTGCGACCGTCGCGGCAGCGTACGGCGACGCGCGCTACACCTGGAGCGGCTACGTGGACCGCGCCGAGGCCGCGCTCGACGAGCAGACCCGCACGATCGACGTGATCGTCCGCGTCCCCAATCCCTTCCGGGGCGGGACGCCGGCGGATGAGGACGGCGGCGGCGCGACCGGAGCGGGCTCGTCCGGGCCGCCGCTCCTGGTGGGCCAGTTCGTGGACGTGCGGATCGACGGGGTCGCGCCGGAGCGCTACTTCGCCGTGCCGCGCGCCGCGCTCAGGACCGGGAACGAGGTGTGGGCAGTGCGCGCCGGCACCACGATCACGATCGTTCCGGTGCGCGTTCTGCAGCGTATCGACGATGTTGTCTACGTGACCGGCGGTTTGGAGGACGGCCAGACGGTCGTCGTGAGCGGCATCCAGATCGCCACCGAGGGCATGCAGGTCCGGTCGCAGTAGGGTAGCCGGGCGTGAATCAAGACGGGGGCGGCGCCAGGGGTCCCATCGCCTACATGGCCCGCAACGGGGTCGCGGCCAACCTCCTGATGCTGTTCATCCTGATCGCCGGCCTCTTCGCGCTGCGCGGTCTGGTCCAGGAGGTATTCCCGGAGATCTCGTTGGACCGGGTGCTCGTCTCGGTGGTGTACCCGGGCGCCACGCCGGACGAGATCGAGGAATCGATCATCCTCAAGATCGAGGAGCAGATCGAGGGCGTCGAGGGCCTGAAACACGTTCGGTCCACGGTATCGGAGGGGCGCGGTTCCGTTGTGGCGGAACTCAACATGGGAGAGGACCTGAACCGGGCCCTGGACGACATCAAGGCACAGGTCGACCGGATCCAGACCTTCCCCGGCGGTGCCGAGCGCCCCGAGGTCTCCGAGGTAACCAACCAGCAGAGCGTGATCCGGCTCGTCGTTTACGGCGATGTCTCCGAACGCACCCTCAAGGAGCTCGCCTACCGCACCGAGGACGCGCTCGCCGCGCTCCCGGTGGTCTCCTACGTGGAGACGACGGGCGTTCGCGATTACGAGATCTCCATCGAGGTTCCGCTCCGCCGGCTGCGGGCGCTGGGCCTCACCCTGGGAGATATCGCGAATGCCGTGCGGGGCGGCTCGCTGGACCTGTCGGCCGGGAGCATCGCCACCCGCGACGAAGAGGTGCGGATCCGCACGACGGGGCAGAACTACACCCAGCAGGATTTCGAAGAGATCATCGTCCTGAGCCGCGCGGACGGGACCGTGGTGAGGCTCGGGGACATCGCCGATGTGCGGGACGGGTTCCGCGACGTGGATCTGATCGGCCGCTACCGGGGTGAGCCCGCGGCATACGTCGAGGTCTTCCGCACCGCCGACGAGAAGGTCCTTGAGATCGTCGCCGCGGTGGAAGCCCACCTGGAGGAAGAGGTGATCCCGTCCCTGCCCGCGGGCGTGGGCCTCGAGATCTGGAACAACGACGCCGACATCCTGCAGTCGCGCCTGGGACTCCTGGTCAAGAACGGCTTCCTGGGGCTGGCCCTGGTTCTGCTCGCGCTGGCGCTCTTCCTCGAGATCCGGCTGGCCTTCTGGGTCGCGGTGGGAATCGCGGTTTCCTTCGTCGGCACCTTCGCGGTGATGTCCGTACTGGGCGTGTCCATCAACCTGATGTCGCTCTTCGCCTTCATCCTCGCGATCGGGATCGTGGTCGACGACGCGATCGTGGTGGGCGAGAACATCTACGCCGAGCGGGAACGGGGGGCCAGGGGGGTGGTGGCCTCGATCCGCGGCACCCGCCGGATCACCAGACCCGTGATCTTCGCGGTCCTGACCACTGTGGTGGCCTTCTGTCCCCTCTTCTTCATCCCCAGTTCGATCGGCAGGATCATCGGGGAGATCCCCATCATCGTGATGTCGGTCCTGCTCTTCTCGCTGCTCGAGTCCCTGCTCGTCCTCCCGAACCACCTCTCGCACCTGCCCGACCGCAACGGCCGCCCCACGCGGCACAAGCCTCATCTGATCGGCCGCATTCAGTCCGGCGTGGAATCGGGACTCCAGCGCTTCATCGCGGGGCCGCTCGACCGGAGCCTCCGCTTCGCCACCGGCCGGCCCGGAGTCGTGATCGCCTCGGGCGTCGCGATGATCATCGTATGCGTCGCGATGATCCCGGCGGGGATCATCAAGGTGGACTTCATGCCGTCGGTGGAAGGTGACCTCATCACCGCAAGCCTGGAGATGCCGGAGGGAACGCCGGTTCAGCGCACCACCGACGTCGCCCGAACCCTGGAGACGACCGGTTACCGGGCGCTCGAACGGCTCGCGTCCGGCACGGGCGAGGAAGTCGATGCCCTCCTCACCGGCGTCAACGTCACCATCGGCCTGCCGGCGAGGCAGTCCGGGCCCGGAGGCGCGGCGGCTGATGCGGCCAGCCCGCAATCCAACATCGCGGCCGTCGAATTCAAGTTCGTCAGCCCCGAGGACCGGGCCGTGTCCGCGATCGACTTCCAGCAGGCATGGCGTGAAGAGGTGGGCGTGCTGCCCGAGGCCAAGTCGCTCGGCATCACGGCGGAACTCATCAGCTTCGGAGCCCCGGTTCATGTCGAGCTCTCCCATCCGGACCCCGCCCGTCTGGCCCTTATCGGCGACTCGCTCATGGCGCGGCTCCAGGAATTCGGCGGCGTCTTCGACATCCAGGCCGACCAGGACCAGGGACTCCGCGAGATCCAGCTCGACCTGTTGCCTGAGGCCCGTACCCTGGGGCTGACCCTCGACAACCTGGCCCGGCAGGTCCGCTCCGCATTCTTCGGGAACGAAGCCCTGCGCGTTCAGCGCGGCCGCGAGGAGATGCGCGTCTATGTGCGGCTGCCCGAGGAAGAGCGCAACGCGATCGCCGACGTGGAGAACTACCAGGTCCGGACACCCGCCGGCGGCGAGGTCCCGCTCGGCCGGGTGGCGTCGGTGCGCTTCGGCAACTCGCCCACCACCATACGGAGGAAGGACGGCCAGCGGGTCCTCACCGTCACCGCCGACGTGAACACAGCCATCGTCACCGGCGACGAGGTGACGAACCAGCTCGAAAGCTCGGTCCTTCCCGCGCTCGCGGCCGCAAGTCCGGGACTGAGCTATGCCTTCGGCGGCGAGCAGCAGGAACAGGTCGAGTCCTTCGGCGCCCTCTTCGGCGGCTTCGCCCTGGCGATGCTGGCAATCTACGCGTTGCTGGCCATCCCGTTCGGCTCCTACTCCAAACCCCTGATCATCATGGCGGCCATCCCCTTCGGGATCATCGGCGCCGTCCTCGGCCACGTCATCCTCGGGCTTCAGATGGCCATCATGTCACTCTTCGGGGTCATCGGCCTGAGCGGCGTCGTCGTGAACGACTCCCTGGTCATGATCGATTTCATCGACGAGCGCAGGCGCGGGGGCATGTCCGGACGGGAAGCGATCGTCGAGGGGGCGAAGGCGCGCTTCCGCCCGATCTTCCTCACCTCGGTGACGACCTTCCTGGGCGTTGCGCCCCTGGTATTCGAAACCAGCATCCAGGCGCAGTTCCTGATCCCGATGGCGGCATCGCTGGGGTTCGGGATCCTCTTCGCGACAGGGGTGCTGATGATGATCGTGCCCGCGCTCGCCATGGTGCATCACCGGGTGGTGGGTGGGTGGCGGGTTCGTACCACAGCGCCGCTGGGCGATCCCTGCCAGGCCCCTACCGCCGCTGGGTGACTCCGGCTTCCCTCGCTTCGTTGTGGCAGTTTCCGCAGCCATTCCAGAAGATCGTCCACAGATGCCACATGCCGGTCTCCGCCGCGAATGTGAGCAGATGGCGAGGTCGTGATTCCGGCACTTCATAGTGGAAGTACTCATCGAGTGGATGCCGGTGGGACCGGTCTGCCCGCTCCCAGTCCACGCACTTCAGGAAGTTGTGGGCTCCCCCGGCTGACGGATCGGCCGCAACGCTGCATGCGGGAGTCGTGAAGACAGACCAGGGATGCTGGGCGGCAGCCCGGACCTCCAACTCCGTGCCGGCAACCATCCCCAAGAGTTCGGCGCGGCCCCCCAGGCCAACGGTCTGCAGGAACAGTGCTCTCCACGGAGTCCCCGCCCACACGTCCATGCCCCGGTCCTCGTCTTCGATCGGCGGGGCCGCGGGGTTCGGATCGTGACAGCTGCTGGCGCCAGCGAAGGCCAGCAGCAGAGCCACGGGCCTGATCCATTTCATCGTCATCGGCTGCCTCCCTTTCGCAAGGGGTCGTCAACTTGGTACGGATGGTGACCCGCTGACAGGTGATACGCCGAATGGGATGTCAGGTTCCCGGGGCAGCGCTGCCTGCCGGATCACTTCAGCAACTCGAGCACCTCCCCCTTCTCCACCACTTCCCCGGTCCCCTCCAGGAACGGCCGCACGTCCGCCGCCACCTCGTCCCAGCACAGTCGCCTCACCCGGCCGGCGACCGCTCTACGCCACGTGCCCTCGGTAAGCGGCTCGGCCTCTGCGGCGCTCTGCCGCACCGCTGCGTTCAGCAGCGCCAGATTCGGTGCCGGCCAGCCCGGGTCGCTCAGATACCAAGCCAGGTCGTAGATGTCCCTTCCCTTGGTCCAGGGCCGGCAGAGCACTGCGTGCAGCTTCCCGGCGAGGAGCGACGCCCGGTCATGATGGTGAATCCGCAGGGAGACGTGCCGCCTCACCAGGCGCGTCGCGGTCACGGCGCCCGCGGGAGGGTTGGTGTCCACATCGATCCTGATGCCAAGCACCTGGTCCCGGTGCGGCGAAATGCGCGCGTCGTGGAGTACGCCCCGGAAGCGAAGCCAGCCGGCGTGTACGTTGCCGCGGTCGCGCAGCGAACCCGCGACCTCGTACCCCTCCCGCCGGAACTGCCGCGAGATGTCGCCGACCCAGCCGCGCAGGTCGTACGACTCCGGCGGACCCTCGAGCGCGAAGTCGAGGTCCTCGGAATATCTGGGCAATCCGTAGAGGAAACGCAGCGCCGTGCCACCCTGGAACGCGAGCGGCGACATCGCTCCGGCCCGCTGCAGCGCCTCGAGGATCCGGGCCTGCAGGTATTCGCGCAGCACGTTGCGCCCCGCCAGCGGATCCATGCCGCGGACCAGAGAACGAAGATGGTCTCTCACGGTGCTCGATTCACCCCTGTGTGCGGCGGCAATTCATGGCCGGTCGGCAGCGGCTCATACGCGGATGCGGGATCGTCGGCCAATTGCCGCACGTGAGCCGCCGCGCGGGCCAGCTTGGGGCTTGCCGTCTCGCAGGCAATCGCTTCCACCCTCTCCGCCGAGAGGACTTCCACATTCAGCCGCAAGGCATCGATCCAGGCGGGGTTGTCACCTCCCGGCTGGAGATGCACCAGGTCCAGCAAGGCCTTCTCCACCGAAGCGACGAAGGCACGCTGATCGCCGGCGAACTCGACAAGGCGGTACCAGCTTCTGAGGCCGGCCTTGATGTAACGGAAAGAAAAGCGGCCGAGCGGCGTGGTCCTGACGTGCGGACGGCCCGGGCCGCAACTCGTCACCTCGGGAACGAATTCCGGGATGGCGCCGGCAAAGGCAAGTGCCGAGAGACCGCTGACATACGACCCCGGCACCAGGCGATTCGCCACCAGGAACGGGTGGGGGATCACCTTGCGGTAGGGTGGAGCCAGGGCGAACAGGCCGCGCCGCAGCCGGAGCAGCCTGCCGGCCGCGCACCACCGGCTCAGTTGGGCTGGAAGTCCCGGTTCTCGAGGCCGGCCGGCCGTGAGGAAGCCGGTCTCGAATACGGGCTCATCCTCTACGATTTCGAGTAGCTGCGCAAATTTCATATAGGAATTATGGCATGATTTACAATGTTCTACAATAATTCTGTCTTGGCTAGGGAACAACGGCCCGAACACGCGGCGTTTGCGAAACGTTGTCAGGGACGCGTTTTGTCGTCCCGCCGCCCATCCCGCGGATCCGCCCCCATCTCCGTCGGCAGGTCCGCCCGGTCCCCCCAGTCGCGCCAGCTGGCGTCGTAGAAGCGTACGTCCAGACCCATCATGCGGGCCGCGATGTAGTCGACGCTCGCGCGCATGCCGATCATGCAGTAGACGACGTGGGTCCTGTCCTCGCCGGCGCCGTGGCGCTCCAGGATCCGGGCGATCTCGTCCGCCGCCCGAAAGAGGGTGTTGTTCACGGGGTCCATCAGCTCCTCCCAGTAGAGCTGGGCCGCGCCGGGGATGTGCCCCGGACGTCCCGCGCCTCCGAGTCCGCCGTCGGCGCCGGTGTACTCGTCGTCCGGACGCGCGTCGAGGAGGACCAGCAAAGGGTCGTCCAGCCGCTCGTGGATCCAGTCCGCCGAGACGCGGAAGTCGATGGGATTGACCGCCGCCACGTCACCGGGCTCCACCGGGCCGGGCTCGCCGCTCTCCACCGCCCCACCGGCCGCCTTCCACGCCGTGATTCCCCCGTTCAGCAGGAACGCCCGGTCGCCGAGCCCCAGGAGGTCGAAGGTCACCCAGGCGCGAGCCGTCGCCGTCATGCTGCTCCCGTAGATCACCACTCTCGATTCCCGCCCGATCCCGGCAGCCTGCAACACATCGACGGTCTCCTCCAGGGTCCGGAACTCGGACCGCCACCCCCGCTCCCCATCCCAGGTGATCGCGCCGAAGCGCAGGAGGCGTGCGCCCGGGATGTGCTCCTCCGCGTACTCCCCGTTACGGCGCTCGAGCTGCACCACGACGACGTCTTCCGTGCCGATGTTGCGCATCAGCCACTCGGCATCGACCAGCGGTTCAACCGGCATCGTCTGCAGCCCGGGAGGGCCAAATGCCGACGCCGGCGCCCCGGCACCCCCCGCCGGATCCTGCGCCGCAGCCGCCGAGGGCGACAGAATGGCGCAAGCGACCAGGGCGCAGGCCAGCGGCCCGCCCGGGACACCAGGGGAATTCGCGTTGTGGATCGACGGCGTCCCGAGGAACAGAGGTGACCTCCCGCCAAAGCACCCGACCACCGCCGGACCCGCCCCCGGCACCAATCGCATCATCCCGCCTCAGAACCTTGACGTAAGGGTGATACGGAAGCTCCGCGTGGCCCCCGGGTTGCGCTCCTGGACGTCCACGTATTCGGCTTGAAGGAGATTCTCGACCTTGGCCTGCACATCTACGTCCATCAGGGTCGTGCCCATGCGCAGGTCCACAAGGGTGATGTCCCCCCGCTCGTCCAGAGGGAAGGCAAGGACCTGATCCGCGCGGCTCCGGTAGCGCAGATCGAGCGCGAGACGTTCCGCCCACGTGGAGAGCGTCGTCGTCAGGTTGTGGTCCGATCGGTAGACGAGGGGACGACCGGTTCGCTTGTCCTCCGTATCGAGATAGAGGTACGTCGTTTGCAGAGCGAGCTTTTCGGGGATGATGCCGACCTTGGCGCCGGCATCGATCCCGCGGACGCGCGCCTCCGCGACGTTGCGGAACTGGAAGGTCAGCACCTGGCCCGGCGCCGCGGACACCTCGATCAGCTCATCGTATTCGCTCCAGAAGAGACCCACGTCGAACCACAGCCAGTTCCTGGGGCTCATCGTGGCCCCCACTTCGCTTGCCCACGCCGATTCCCCGCGCAGCTCCAGATTGGGGACCACGCGGAATCCGAACACGACCGTCGAACTGTACTGCTCGGAGACACTCGGGGCCCGGTAGCCGCGGCTCAGCGAGGTCCGCAGGCTGAGCCGGTCGGACGGCTCGTACACGAGACCGATCTTGGGGTTGATCGAAAAGTCATTCTCCGCCGAGGAGGCTCGGTGCAGGTCCAGCCGCACTCCGGTGGTTCCCCGGACGCGGTCCGAGATTTCAATCTCATCCTGCAGGAAGAAGGCCAGGTCGGTGGTCGTCGGAGTCGGTTCGAGGAAGTTGGAGGAGATTTCGGTGTACGAGGCCTCCGCGCCGGTCGTGAAGGAGTGGCGCCCTCCGGTGAACCGGGAGAGCTGCACGTCCGCACCCCAACGGGTGGAGCGGTGGAAGTCGTCGTTGTCGTAGAAGTAGTTCTGCGAGCGCACGTGCTGCACCTGAGGCCGGATCTGCAGCTTCAGCACCGGCGTCACGACCGGCGTGGCCGTCATGCCAAGGACCAGGGCGATGTCCCGCTTCCAGTCGCCGAGGTGGGTGGGGTCCACTTCCAGCGGGCGTTCTGGCGAGAGCCATGTGAAGAACTCTTCCGCTTCCTCGTGCTTCCAGTTGACAAACAGCTCCAGGGGAGTGGTCGTTTCCGCTCCGAATACGGTCTTGGCCCGCAACCTCCACCGCTCCACACCGCCGTTCTGCCTGAAGCCGTCGGAGCCCTCGCGTCCCACAAACACGGTTGTTCCGGCGCGCCCGATCTGGCGCGAATGCTGGATCTGGAGCCCCCGCATGCTGAGAAGCTCCTCGGTGAAGTCGCGCTCGCCGGGCGTATCGAAAATCCCGTAGTACCCGCGCACGATGGTTCGCTCCCCGTCGACCGGGGGACGCGTGATCACGTTGACCACCCCGCCCATGGCGTTGGTGCCGAAGAGGGTCGAGTGCGGGCCCTTGACGATCTCGATCCGCTCGACGTCCAGGAGCGGCAGGAGGCCGAAGTCGATCGACGACCCGACGTTCGCCAGCGCGCGATGGCCATCGAGCAGCATGAGCACCCGGCTGCCCACGCCCCGTGCGATGCCGCTGGAGCCGCGGATGTCCATCTGGCCGGCGTTGAAGGTCACACCCTGGGCGAACGGGAGCGCTTCGTTGAGGCTGGTGACGTCCCGGCTGCGCAGCTCGTCGCGCCCGATGACGGAGACGCTCACCGGTGCCTCCCCGGGCCGTGCATTGCCCCGGTTGGCCGTTACCATGACCCCCGGCAGATCGAACAGCATCCGCTCCAGGGCGATCGTCGGAGGCTCCCTGACTGCCGCGCGAGGATCGACCGCCCGGTCCACCGTTCTGTACAGCCCGGCTACCACGACCAGCCGAACGGGCCCGTCCTGGTCCGGAAGCGTGAGCTCGAATCGGCCCTCGGCGCCGGTTAGTGTGCGCAGTTGCATGGAGCGGACCCGCACCTGGGCCCCCTCGATGCCCTCCCCGGACTCGGAGTCGATCACCCTTCCCCGAATCGTGACCTCCTGGGCCGCCAGCAATCCGGCGGGGACGACAAGCGGCAGCGAGAGGGGAATACGGAGCGCGGCGCGGCGCGTCCGGGCGACCAGGGCCGCGGACACCGCGAAGAACCCTGCTCTGTGCCGCCGCTCTCGGCGCGGCACCGGCACAAACCGCCAACCCATCGCCTACCTTCGTTGCCAGATCGACAACGAGACTGCCAGGGCAGGCTCCGTGACAGTCACGGTGAAGGTCCGGCCCTCCAGCGTGTACGTCCCCCTGGCCTGATTGAGGTTGCCCGCCTGCTCCCAGGTCCCGTCGCTGCGGACCGTGTAGGTCCCCTCGTCGTCGAATGCGGTGGTCCCGCCCAGCCCGTCCGGCACCGAGATGCTCATCTCGAAGGTTCCCATGGACACGTTCCCTGTCGGGGGATCCTGGCGCAGTATGAAGACCCCCGAAACCAGGGGCGGCTCCAGCGTCCGGCCCCCGGTCACCAAGGGCGATGAGAACGCTGCAAGGTCATAGGTTCCGGCAAGGTTGGGCGCCAGGTCCTCCTCCGGCGGCGTCGGTTCGTCTCCGCCGCAACCGGCAACCAGGACCCCCCCGGCGAGGAGAGCCGGCAGCACGGTCGAACGGTGGTTCATTGCGTTGATCTCCTTGCGCCCGGCGGGCCGCCAATGTGCGGAAGCCGGCCGGGCCCCCAGTTGTCCCCTTGGTGAACCAGCGGTCAGAATGACAACGTAAGATGGCACTGCACGCCTGACCAGACCGATCCACGCGAGCACCAGCGACACGGCATCCCTGCATGAAGGACACCGAACCCTTCCTGATCGACGGCAGCATACCCCGGGGAGCCGGGGACCTCTTTGCCCGGCTCGACGAACTGGGCATCGCCCATAATACCTTCGACCATGTGCCCGTGTTCACCGTCGAGGAGGCCCGCCGCCTCCGCGGGCGAATCGACGGGGCGCACTCCAAGAACCTGTTCGTGCGAGACAAGAAGGAGCGGCACTGGCTGGTGTCGTGTCTCAGCGAACGGAAGGTCGACCTGAAGTGGCTCGCCCTGGAACTTGGGACCAAGCGCCTGACCTTCTGCACCCCGCGCCGCCTGGCCGGCTTCCTGGGCATCCGCGCGGGAGCCGTTTCGCCGTTCGCCATCCTCAACGACACCGGAGGCGTTGTACGCGTGGCCATCGACGCGCAACTCCTCGCCGGCGAGCCGCTCAACTTCCATCCGCTCGACAACTCCAGGACCACGTCGGTCTCCCGGGAGGGGCTCTTGCGCTTCCTCGAAGCGGAAGGACACCCGCCGAAGATCCTGCACTTCCCGGCGGCCGCGACACCCGCCCGGGGCTGAGCGCGGCCTGTCCCGACAGCGCGTTGGACAAGCCCGCCGCGGCATTCGAGCGTCGGACCGCTACCGAAACGCCGGTATGATGTCCTGGACCAGGATGTCCATCGTCAGACGCTCGTAACGGCGGGCCCCACCGTCCTCCCCGGCTCCCACCCAGTCGTTGGTGGCCACGACCACGAGGAGAAGGTCCGGCACTACGATCACGTACTGACCTGCATGCCCCCATGCGAAATGGAGCGGGTCGCCCGCCCCGGGAACGGCCCACCAGAGATAGCCGTAGGAAATCCCACTGAGAGCCCCCAGATCGAAACGCCAGTCGAACCGCGACGCGGTGGAGGCCGCGGCCCAGTCGGCGGGAATGAGCTGGCGGCCGCCGCTCGATCCGCGCTGCAGGAAGAGCTGTCCGAACCGCAACATGTCCCGCGGCCGCAGGTCCAGGCCCGCGCCGCCATTCCAGGATCCGTCGCCCAGCGGCTCCCACGGGCTGCGCGAAAACCCCATGGGATCGAAGAGCGTGGACCGGGCCAGCGCGGGCAGCTCCGTCCCGGTGGCCTGCTGGACGACGACCCCAAGCAGGTGGACCGCCGCCGAGTTGTAGTTGAATTCTTCCCCGGGAGGCGACGCAAACGGCCTCGCAAGGAGGTAGCCGAGGTGGTCGTCGGAGCGAATCCACTCCATGTACGATCCGAACCCGCCGGTCTCGTCCCACTCCAGGCCGCTGGTCATCGTGAGCAGATGCCGGATCGTGATCGCTCCCTTGTCGGGGTCGAGATCCGGCACGAGCGAACTCAGGTAGTCGGCCACCGGGTCGTCCAGGCTCTGGATATCCCCACGCTCAAGGGCGATTCCGGTCAGCGCCGAGACCACGCTCTTCGTGACCGAGCGCACGTCGTGCAGCGTGTTCGCGCGAGCGCCGCCGAAGTACTCCTCGACGACGAGCCGCCCGTTCCTGGCGACCAGCAGGCTGCGCATGCGATGGTTGGTGCGGGCGCGGTCGATTCCCCTTTCCACCATCGCGGGAGAGCCGCCGACGTCGGCAACGGTGGCGGTGGTCCAGGGCTGCGCGAGATCGATCTCGACGAGTCTGTCGGGCCCGGGAGCCACGGTCGCTTCGGCGCACGCCGCCAGCGCAATACACAGCCCCACCGCGACGGGGAAGAACCCGGAACAGCGACGCGGCAACCTCGTGCGGCCCGCCGGGGAAAGCACCGATTCACGCTCCTTTGCAGGTTTGGTCCCGTCGTCCACGGGTGGAATCTGAACGTTGAACCGCTACCCGCGCCAATCGGGCGAACACCGCCGCCACGATGCAAATGTCGGCACCCGGCGGGCGAAATCCGCGTACGGTTCCTATCTTGGACACCGTTGTCCCGCGCCGTTGGCCGGAACCCTCCGGAACGGCCCGCGGGCTTCGTTCCTTCAACCAGAGGTGATGAATGCTGATCCAACGTGTTTCCGTCTGCGTGACCGCCTTGGCGGTGTCCGCTTCGTGGAGCTGTGCTTCCTCCCAGGTCGCGAACCCCGACGAGCAGGTCGCGCAGGCGCTGGCGGCTGCGCCCGAAGACAAGGCCGAGGGTGCGCGCGTCCTGGGTTACGCCACGGACGGCAGCGTGGTCGAGCTGCGGCCGGGCTCGAACGACTTCATCTGCCTGGCGTCCAACCCGGCGAACGAGCGCTTCTCCAGCTCCTGCTATCACGCTTCGCTGGAGCCCTACTTCGCAAGGGGCCGTGAACTCGATGCCGAGGGCGCGGACCGGAATGACCGCTACCGGATCCGCTATGAGGAGATGGAGGCGGGCACGCTGGCCATGCCGGTCATGTCGGCCACCCAGTACATCCTCGACGGCACGTGGGACGCCGAGACCCACACGGCCACGGGCATGGTGCGCTGGGTAATCTACGTCCCGGGTGCCACTGCAGAGTCGACCGGGCTTTCGGAGCGCCCCCAGGAGGGGGGACCGTGGATAATGGCTCCCGGTACTCCCGGCGCCCACATCATGATTACGCCCCCGCGCGGCGGATAGCCCGGCCACCACCCGTGCGTCGGTAATCCCGCATGTTCGGCACGCTTTCAGGGTTCACCCTGGCCGCCGCGGCGCTCGGCCTTCAACTCGTTTTCGTAGTCGCGGTTCTGCTCCGCCCGCGCACCCGGCAGTCATCGTCCATGGCGTGGATCCTGGTGATCGTCGTGTTGCCGGTGGCCGGGATCATCCTCTACCTGATCGTCGGCGAGGTCCGCTCCGGAAGCAGCCGCAAGCGACGTCACAGGGTGATTCAGGGCAGCATCCGGGCGGCGCTGCGGCGGGCATGGCGGGACGAGCCGGACGGGGCGATGATCCCGTGGAGTACCGAGGCGGTGGCCCGGCTTGCCCGCCTCGGGAGCGACACGCAGCCGCACCCGGGGAACCGCCTGACGCTCCTGGCAGGAGCCACCGACTTCGCCGAGACGCTGACGGAGGACATCGACCAAGCCCGGCAGCACGTGCACCTCCTCTTCTACATCTACCTGGACGACGGTACCGGGCGCGCGGTCGCCGATGCGCTGATCCGAGCCGAAGCCAGGGGCGTGGAGTGCCGCCTGCTGGTCGACAACGTGGGTTCCAGCGCTTTCTTGAAGTCCGAACTCCGACGCGAACTCGAGCGCGGGGGCGTTCAGGTTGTCGCGGCGCTGCCGACCCGCATCACGCAGATCGCCTCGATCCGGCTGGACATGCGGAACCACCGGAAGCTCGCGGTGATCGACGGCAGGATCGGGTACACGGGCAGCCACAACGTGGCCGAGGAAGCCTTTCACCCCAAGCCCCGCTTCGCGCCCTGGGTCGATGCGACACTGCGCATCGAAGGGCCGACGGTCCGGGACCTGCAGGCGCTCTTCATCGAGGACTGGTTCATGGACACGGCCGAGAACCTGGACGGACTCGTCGCCATCGCGCCGAAGGGGTTCCCCGATGGACGCATCGTTCAGGTCGTCGGCACGGGGGTGAATTCGCAGAATCAGGCGCTCGTGCGCGTGGTCCAGTCTGCCGTGCACATGGCCCGCGAGGAGCTCATCCTGACCACGCCCTACTTCGTGCCGGACGAGGGCACGCTGGCCGCGATCACCACGGCCGCCGTCCGTGGCGTGCGCACCATCGTCGTTGTTCCCGCCCGGAACGATTCGCCGATCGTGTCGCTGGCCAGCCGCAGCTTCTACCAGCCGCTGCTGGACGCGGGGGCCGAAGTCCACGAGTACACACGCGGTCTTCTTCACGCCAAGACGATCACGGTGGACCGCGACTTCGCCCTCGTGAGCACCGCGAATCTTGACCGGCGGAGCTTCGAGATCAACTTCGAGGTGACGACCCTGGTATACGACAGCGACTTCGCATCCCAGCTCCGGCTTCTGCAGATGCGGTATCTGGAGGACTGCCAAATGGTGGATGCGGCCAAGTGGTCAGCTCGCCGCTGGCCCCGCCGGCTGGTCGAGAACGCGGCCGGGCTCTTCAGCCCCCTCCTGTGACCCCCCCACACGGTGAAACACCCTCCGAGGTGGCCGCCGAGTGGGCCCGGCGGCGCCCCCCGCGCGGCGGCGACACAGGTCGCGCATCCGCACCCCACGGCGGCCACCCCCTCGCAACCGGCAACCTCCCCCGCGCGCAACCCGGTGGCGCCACGGCCTCCACGCCCGCCACCCCACCCCACCCCCCCACCGCCCTCGTGCTGGGCGATCCCGCGCCCCACCTCCCCCGCGCCCTCGTGCAGACCGGCTACGAGGTCACCCGGTGGCGCCGCAACCTCACGCGTGGCCAGCTCTGCTCGCCGTGGCCCCCATCCGGCCCCTTCGGCGAGGTGTGGGCGCGGATGCCGCGCTCCTCGCTGGAGGCGGCCATGCTGCTGCACGCCGCCGCGGCGCGGGTCGCCGACGGCGCGCGCATCCACCTCTACGGCGCCACCAGGGAGGGGATCCGCTCGGCAGCGCGGCACTTCCCGGACGGCACCGAAGCCCCGGTCACCCTCGTCACCAAGCGCCGCTGCCGCGTCCTCGCCGCGGCCCGGCGCGCCCCCCCACCCCGTCCCGACGGCCTGAGCAGCTGGAAGATCCGCGCCCCTGTGGACTGGGGCACCGGCCCCCGCGACTGGACCTTCTACCCGGGCGTCTTCGCGTGCGGCCGCCTCGACCCTGCAACCGCGCTGCTCATCGACTGCCTCCCGTGCCTCCCGGCCGGCGCACGCCTCCTCGACTTCGGCGCGGGAACGGGGATCATCGCGGCGGCGGCCCTGGAGCGCGCAGCTCCCGGCGCGGAGGCAGTGCTCCTCGAACGCGACGCGATCGCGCTGGTCGCGGCCTCGCGCAACGTTCCCGGCGCGACCCTGGTGCTGGGCCGCAGCTGCTCCACCCTCCCGCGCCCCTTCGACCTCATCGTCTCCAACCCCCCGATCCACGCGGGGAGCGCGCAGAGCCTGCACACCGTCGAGGAACTCGTCCGGGAGGCCCCGGGCGTTCTGGCCCCGGGCGGGCGGCTCATGCTGGTCGCGCAGCGCCGCCTGCCCGTCTCACGCATCCTGGAACGCACATTCCCCTTAACAAATACGATTGCCGACCGCGAATCCTTCAGAGTCTGGGAAGCCGGCGGGCGCCGCCGCTGAGGCAAGGCTTGCGATCCGGCCGGCGTCGGCCATCCAGCGCGCCGGCTCGCCCAACCCCCGCCCGCGTCCGCCCGTTCGGCTCAGCCGTACCGCCCCTCGATGTAGTCCGCGGTCTCCGTGTGCTCCGGCGCCAGGAACAGCTCCTCGGTGCGCCCGTGCTCGACGATCCGGCCCAGCAGCATGAAGACGCACTCGTCCGACGCCCGCCGCGCCTGGGCCATGTTGTGCGTGACGATGAGGATCGTATAGTCGCCCCGCAGCTGCCAGATCATCTCCTCGACGGCCTCGGTGCCGGCCGGATCAAGCGCCGAACAGGGCTCGTCCATCAGCAGCACCTCGGGCTTCACCGGCAGGAGCCTCGCGATGCACAGCTTCTGCTGCTCTTCGAGGGAAAGGCCGGTCGCGGGCCTGTCCAGGCGGTCCTTGACCGCGTCCCAGAGGAGCACCTGGCGCAGCGCGGACTCCAGCACCTCGTCCTCCTCGGCGCGGGCCACCTTCCGCAGTCGCGCCTCGTGAAGGCGGAAGCCGAAGAGCACGTTGTCCCGGACCGAGATCGGGAGCGGATTGGGGCGCTGGAAGACCATGCCGACCTGCTTGCGCACCTGCACGATCTCGACGTCGTCGCCGAAGATGTCGTGACCCAGCACGTAAACGCTGCCGGTGGTGCGCACGTACCCCAGCCGTTCGATGATGCGGTTGCAGGTGCGCAGCACCGTGGTCTTTCCACACCCGGAGGGGCCGATCATCGAGGTGATGATCCCCTTCTTCACCCCGAGGTCGACATCGAAGAGGGCCTGGAAGTCGCCGTACCAGAGGTTGAGGCCCCGGGTCTCGATGGCGAAGGCTCCCGTGGACGGATACCCCACACTGCTCTCCCCGTCAGCCATAGCGTCCCTCGATGTATCCGGTGGTGCGCTCGTCCTTCACGTTCCCTTCAAAGAGATCCTCGGTGGCCCCGATTTCGACCAATTCGCCCGTCAGAAAGAACGCCGTCCGGTCCGCCAGACGGCGCGCCTGCTGCACAAGGTTCGTGACCAGCACGATCGTCAGTTCCGAGCGCAGGTCCTTGAGCACGTCCTCGATCCGCATCGTGGTGACCGGATCCACGGCGATCGAGAACTCGTCCAGGAGCAGAAGTTCGGGCTCCTGCGAAAGCGCACGCGCGATCGTCAGGCGCTGCTGCTGACCCCCGGAGAGCAGACTGCCGAGGGAGCCGAGCCGGTCCTTCACCTCGTCCCAGAGGGCGGCGCGGGTGAGGCACCGCTCGACGACTTCGTCGAGTTGCGCCTTCTTGCGGATCCCGCGCAGGCGCGGCGAGAAGGCCACATTGTCGTAGACGCTGAGGGGCAGTCCCACAGGGAGCGGCAACACGACGCCGATCCGGCTGCGCAACGCATACAGGTTGCGCCAGTCGTTGACGTCCTTGCCGTTGATGTGGATGCTCCCCCGCACCTCCATCCCCGTGGTGAAGTCGTCCATGCGGTTGAGCGCGCGCAGGAACGAGGTCTTGCCACTGTTGGCCGGCCCGATGATGCCGAAGATCTCGTGCCGGTAGATGTCGAAGGAGGCGTCCCGCAGCGCGGGCTTGCCGCCGTAGCTGATGCCCAGATCCCGGACCTCGATGATCGGCGGCCCATCGTAGAGCGGACCGAAGCTACTGGGCCGTGGCTGCGCCAGGCCCACCCCGTCTACCACTTCTTGAGTCCCCTGAGATAGATCCGGAACCCGATGGAGACCGCGTTCATCAGCAGCACGATTGCGATCAGGACCAGGGCCACGCCATAGGTGAGCTCCTCGGGCACGTCGGTCAGCTGGGTCGAGACGTTGTACAGATGGTAGGACAATGCCATCGTCTGGTCGAAGACGCTCTGGGGCAGGAAGGGCACAAACATGGCGGCCCCCGTGAACATGATGGGAGCGGTTTCTCCGGACGTCCGCGAAACCTCCAGGATCACACCGGTGAGAATCCCGCTGATCGAATTGGGAAGCACCACCTTGCGGATCGTCTGCCAGCGCGTCGCACCCATGTTCCAGCATGCCTCCCGGAATGCATGCGGCACCGCCTGGAGCGACTCGCGGGTGGCCACAATGACGACGGGCAGCGTCATGACGGCCAGCGTCAGACTGGCGGCCAGTATCGACGCATTGAACCTGAAGAAGAGCACGAAGGCGCCGAATCCGAAGAGTGCATGCACGATCGACGGCACGCCCGCCAGGTTGACGATGGCGAGGTTGATCGCGCGCGTGAGCAGGTTGTCCGGCGCGTACTCGCTCAGATAGAGGGCCGCGGCCACGCCGATCGGCACCGACGCCAGGAGCGCGACCACCACCAGCCAGATGGTACCGACCAGCGCGGGGAATATCCCGCCCGCCGTCATGTTGTTCGTCGGCGCCGTGAACAGGAATTCCCACGAGATGGCCGGCGCGCCCTTGACCACCAGCGTGCCCAGGATCAGCAGCACCGGAATCACGAGAGCCACCGTCATGAGGCAGAACACGGCCTTCGCGACGCTCTGGCGGCGGTAGCTCCGTCGATTCAGGGCGGTGGCGGTGAACACGGGCTGCCTACTTCTTCCGTATGCCGCGGACCACGATGTCCGCCGTGAGGTTGATCACGAAGGTGACGACGAAGAGAAGGATTCCCAGGGTGAACAGGGAGCCCCAGTGGTCGCCCCCTCTTACGGTGTCCCCGAGTTCGGAGGCGATCGTCGCGGTCAGGGCCCGCACCGAATCGAACGGACTCGTGGGAATGTTGATGGCGTGTCCCGAAGCCATCAGCACGGCCATGGTCTCTCCGAATCCCCGCCCCACTCCCAGCAGCACGGCCGCCAGCAGTCCATTCCTGGAAGCCGGTATGACCACCTTGAAGATCACCTCCCAGCGCGTGGCCCCCAGGGCCTCCGCAGCCTCCCGGTAGGTGTCCGGCACGGCCTTGAGCGCGTCCTCCGCAATCGTTGTCATGATGGGCGCGGCCATCAGTCCCAGAATGAGCCCTGCGTTCAATACGCCGAGCCCCAGGGGCACGTCGAAGATCCGCATGATCAGCGGGTGCATGATCGACATCCCCACAAACCCCCACACCACCGACGGGATCGCCGCCAGCATCTCCACCAGGACCTTGAGCACCTCCCGGGTCTTGCCGGTGGCGAACTCCGCAATGAAGAGCGCCGCCCCGAGGGACAGGGGCACCGACAGCAGCATCGCGAAACCCGTCACGCTGGCGGTCCCCACAATCAGGGCCAGCGCTCCATACGTGGGGTTGTTGGAGGTGGGCCGCCACGCGATCGAGGTAAAGAACTCTCCGAGGTTCAGCGGCCCCAGGACGAAGTCGAGACCTTCCTTGGTGATGAACACGAAAATCCCGACAATGAAGACGATCGCCGAGATGCCCCCGACGAAGACTACCCACTGGGCGACTTTGTCGATGTACCACGCCGCGTCCCTGCGGTCCATCGCGCCGTGGCTCGCCACGGCGCCGGATCGAGCCGTCGGCGTCACTCGTCGTCCCGCACTCCAAGGGTCGCCATGAGGCCGCGAACGCGATCCATGAGTGCGCGGTACACATCCTCGATCCCCGTTTCGGGCGTGACGCCGTCCTCGTCGAGATCCCACCGCAGGACCGCAGTCAGATAAGGGACGTCGAAGTGCGGTGACGGATCGACGCCCAGACCCACGACGACGTGGTAGTGAGGACCCACATCAAGCGCCTCGGCGAAGGACCGCGGCTCGTCCCCGCCAATGAGCGCGATGCCCCGCCGCCGGCAGAAGCTCACCAGCCGCGGGTCGAAGGCGGTCGCGGGCTCGAGACCCGCCGAGCCGATCTTCCCCACGTGCGGATGGCTCTCCGAGAGCGCCACCTCGGCCAGCCTGGCGAGCATCGCGTGGTCGCGATCCAGGAAGAGGATGCGGTAGCGCTTCTCCTTCTTGCGCTTGCCCTTGACGGCAAACAGGGTCTGCTCGCAGGCGTTGAGCGCCTGTTCCGCGGTCCGCTGCAGGAGGCGGAAGACGAGGAGGGTCCCAAAGAGGTCGCGGGCCGGACGCCGATCCGAGTCCGCAGCCGTGATGAGCAGCTCAAGCGCATATGGATAGGTCCCGGCGGTCTGCGAGGCGAATCCCCGCGAGACGCGCGCACTGTCCGGATCCCCTTTCAGGAAGCCTGCCAGCGCGGTCCCGAGAGCCTTCCCCGCGTGCCTCCCCATCATTTCCATGTTGTTCCGGACCATGTCAGGCAGCGGGGATTCGATCTGGCGGGCAATCCGGCAGATTGCGACTGAGTAGTCGCCCACCCGCTCCAGCGCCACTCCGAGCCGCAGCACGGCCGAGACGAAACGCAGGTGACTGCCGCTTGGCAGGTGTCGCGCCACGAAGAGATGGCACAGGTGATCCAGGTCGCGGATCTCCTGGTTCACCGCACGGTCCTTGATCAGGGTCTCGTTGGCCAGCTTCCGGTCGAGTTCGAGGACCGCCTGCACGGCGTGCCTGAGGTTGTCCTCGACCTGTGCGGCCACCGATCCGAGGTGCGACCGGATGGCTTCGAGGTCGGCCTCGAGCCGTTCTTCGTAGAGGCTCAAGGGCACTCCGTTTCCGTGTAGGGTGCATATCCGCGTTCAAGGATCACGCACTGGCCCTCGGAAGAGAGGATCCAGTCCATGTACTCCTTGACCGCGCCCTGGGGCTCGCCCGCGGTGTACATCATCAGCGGTCGGGCGATCGAATAGCTTCCGTCGACGGCCGTGGCGATGGTCGGTTCCACGCAGTCCGCGCCCTCTTCCGTAGCGATACAGGGCATGCCGACATACTCGGTGGCATACGCAAGTCCGCTGTAGCCGATCGCGCATGGGGTGTTTTCCACCAGGTCGACGACATCCTTCGAACCGTGCATGTCGCGCGATCCGAGCTTGTACTCCATGTCGTCCCCGAGCACCGCTTCCTTGAAGTAGACGTAAGTGCCCGAGTTGTTCTGGCGGCTCACGAGGACGATCTCGTCCGATCCGCAGCCCGGAACCTCGACCCCGAGGTCGGACCACTTCGTCACGGGGCCGCCCTCGCCATAGATGGCCTTGAGCTGCTCGAGCGTCAGGACGTCGATCGGGTTGTCCTCGTGCAGATAGACGGCCAGCGCGTCGTATCCGACGATGAACTCGATCGGCTCGACACCGTTGCCCCGCGCCGCTTCGATCTCCGATTCGCGCATCCTGCGCGATGCGTTCGCGATGTCGACGGTGCCGTTGATCATCGCCGAAATGCCGGTGCCGGATCCTCCGCCCGTGACGTTGACGGCGATGTTGGGATTCACCGCGGCGTAGGCCTCCGCCCATGCCTGCGCGACATTCAAGAGGGTGTCCGAGCCCTTGTTCTGAATGACGGCGCGCTGGTCGCGGCCATCGGCACCGCCGCAGGCCGCGATGGCCAGGGCCACCAGTGGGGCAATTCGCTTCATGTTTCTTCTGTCTCCCTTTCTGGTTGAATCACGTTGTAGTCTACGGGTCGTTTGTCACGGTACGGTCACCCCTCCGTGACGACACTGTACCGAAGGCCCGGCAAAGCCGCAAAACTCGCACGCGCGCCCGTCGGCAGTGGAGCGGTTTTCAGTAGTAGAGATAGGTCTGCAGCTTGAATGAGAACTCCGTTTCGCCGGACCCGGAGCGGTACACGTCCAGATTCGCACCGATCCGGTTCTTGCCCCTGACGTAGAGGAACACGCCAGGCGTCAGGAGCAGCCCGGCGTCATCTTCAGCACCCCGGTCGGGATCCCCCCAGCTGACGCGTGCCATCGGCTCGACGCCCTCCCACCCGCTTCCCTCCCAGTCGAAATAGCTGCTGAGGATCGCTTGCGCGGTGAGGAAACCGGGAATCCCGCCGGGGATCGAATCGGCGAGCCGCCAGTTGCCTCCACTCACCACGCCGATCTGGAGGTGCGCTCCCTCCCGGAAGCGGCCGATTTCCAGGTCGCCGCCGACCGCCGTGGCAGCCTCCGTGCCTCCGTGGGCCGCGACGAAATCGTGTCGAGCAACGTTCCCGGACAGCCAGACGTCGTTTGCCAGCCGAACCGAAAGGCGTCCAGCGAGCGACTTGCCGGAGTTCTCATCTCCGCCACCGGTGCCGGTGCCGTTGGTGACGGTGGCCTGGTAGCGAAGCCCTTCGCCCAGTGACCCATCGATCTTCACGCCGATATCGCGGTCCGAATAGGCCAGCTTCTCGGTGAAACGGCTCAGCGAACAGACTCCGCCGACCCCCCCACATTCGCCGACCCCATCGATCCTGCCTGTTCTCTCCACCACAACGACGTCAGTCGAGCTGTTGAGTTCAAACAGGTCGAAGGCCCTCTTGAACTGGCCCGCCGAGAGCCGAAAACCCCGATCGAAGTTCAGGCGGAAGTAGGCATCCTTCAGCTCCAGTTTCCCGTCGCCGAAGTCCGGCTGCACTCGCCCGTCGAGCAGGGGAGACACCTCAACATCGATCGTCAAGCGCGCTCGGCGCGTGAAGAAGTCGGTGGACTTCCCCCCGGCAGCCGAGCTCGTAGCCAGCTGGGAATGGAGTCGTCCGCCGAACTCCACTTGGGCGAATCGGGCGCCGATCCTTTCCTGGGCGAGAATCGGCCCGGCACCTGCGGTGGCAAGGACTGCGATCAGAGCGATCGCGCGGAGTCTGAGCACGGAAAGTGACCTCCTCATTGTTAGCGTCGCCTGGCGGCCGCCCTTGCCGGACGCGCCCGCGGAGGGAGAAGTCACGAAGCTAGTACGGGTATGTAACGGAACGGTCACTTCTTCACTGCCGCTCAACAAGCCCGGCGCCAACCCGCGGCGCTGGCGTCACGGGATCGCGCCGGGTTCCATGCGTGGATGCTGTAGCCCGAGACGCGGCCGCCTACTCCTCCCCGTCCCCGACCGCCTTTTTCAGCACCTTCTGGATGTCGAGACCGAGCACCGACGCGAGCCCCTCCATCGTGCCGTACGCGCCCTTCACGCGCTGGTTCACGGCGTTGGCCACCCCGCCCCCATCCCCGCTGTCCATGACCACCACCCGGTCGATGTCCACGCCCTCGACCGCGCCCACCGCCGTCTCCAGCAGCTCGGGCAGCTTCTCGGCCAGGAACACGGCGAAGGCCGCGTCGCCACCGGCCTGCACCTCCGCGTACAGCCGCCTGAGCACCTCCACCTGCGCCTTGCCTCGCTCGAGGATCGGCGCCGCCTCCGCCTCGGCGCGCGCGAACGCGGCCATCTTCTCCGCCTTCGCCGGCTCGACGATGTCGGCGTGCAGCCGCTGCGCTTCACGCTCCACCCGCTTCTCTTCCAGGATCGTTTCGGCCTCGACCTCCGCCTCCTGCGCCTTCACCCGCGCGACCTTCTCGGCGGTGTCACCCTCGCGGTCGAGCTCGGCCTGGCGCACCCGGAGCGCGTTGCGCGCTTCGGCCACCTTGATCGACGCGCCCGCCTCCCGCACCTCGGCGCGGCGGCGTGCCTCGGCGCGCGCCTCACGGGTATCCGCCTCGGCCTGCGCCTCCGCGATCTCCGCCTGGCGGATCGCCTCGGCGGACTTCTCGCGGCCGATCGCCTCCAGGTAGCCGCGCTCGTCGCTCACGTTCTGGATCTTGAGCACGTCGAGGTGGAATCCCAGCGAAGCCAGGTCTTCGCCGGCGTCCTCCGAGAGCGCCTTCGCAAAGCCGAGCCGGTCCTCGTTCACCGCCTCCGGGGTCAGCGTGGCCAGCACGCCGCGCAGGTTCCCCGTGAGCGTGTCCTGGGCCAGGGCGCGGATTTCCTCGTCCGTCTTGCCCAGCAACCGCTCCACCGCGTTGTTGAACACCCACTCCGGCTGCGACGCGATCTTCACGTTCGCGATCGCCTCGACGTTCAGCGGGATGTTCCCCTTCGAAAAGGCGTTGCTCACGAACACCTCGATCGGGATGGTCTCCAGATTCATGTGCTGCACCGTCTCGATGATCGGCACGCGGAAGGTGCGGCCGCCCGATATGGAGCGGTATCCCACCTTGTTTCCGTCCGTGAGCAGACGGTTTCTGCCTGTCAGGACCGCGGCCTCGTTCGGCGGCGCGATCACGATGAGACTCTTGATGGTCGCGATCACCACGATGATCACGATCACTGCGACCACGCCCAGCACCAGGGCCGCCATTGGACCGGTAAACACTTCGTCCTACCTCCTGTAGTGAGTGGGGCTCATGCCCCGTTCGATTTGGTCAATCCTCCAGTAGCTTCATCTCCACGGGCGCAACCAGGGCCACGCCCTCCCTGACGTCGACCACCACCACCGGGCGGCCTGCCTCCAGGGTCATTCCAGCGTCTTCCAGGTCGTCGGCGCGGGCGCGCATGCGGAACTGCCGCGCGCCGCTCTCGATGCGCACCTCGCCGGTCCCCCCTTCCGTGATCGCCATTCGCACCTCGCCGCGCAGGCCGACCAGCGCGTCCCCGCCCTCGATGGCACCCGACTCGGTGCGCTTCAGGTAGCCGAAGACCGCGCTGATCAGGGCGCCGGACGCCAGGCCCATCCCGCCCGCGAGCACGGCCGTGAGTCCGGGCCGGGCCCCGCCCCAGACGGCGTGAAGCAACGCGCCGGCCGCGCCGAAGCCGAACAGCGCGTACACGACAGCCCGCAGCGAGAACAGCTTGCCGATGTCGCCGGCGTCGACGCCCGTGTCCAGGTCCCCGTCGAAGTCGAGTGCGTCGCCTGCGTCGATGTCGCCCTCCAGGAAGTCGCCGAAGAACGACAGGGCGAGCAGGCCTCCGCCCAGGACCGCGCAAAAGATGTAGGCTGTGAGCATTTCAAGGCACTCCGTTCCCGGATACTACTTTCGTACGTGCTGCCCGTGCATCATCTTCACCCGGTGAGCTACCGGCAAGACGCCTCCGGGTTCCTCGCCGGGCACGAAACATACTCGGAACGGGGGCCAGGCAGTGCGCACGCGATTCCTCAAAGCGATGATGATGTTCCCGCCTGCGGGGGACGCGGCAGCCGGAGTGCGGCTGGCCACCCTCGCCTTGCTCCTGTGCCTGCCCGCTGCCGCATCCGCGCAGCAGGGGGCCACCGCCGGAGAGTGGCGCCACTACGGTGGCGATGCGGGCAGCACCCGCTACTCCGCGCTCGACCAGATCAACAGCGGGAACGTGGGCGACCTGGAGGTGGTCTGGCGCTGGAGGTCCGACAACTACGGGCCCAGGCCGGAGTTCAACTACCGGACGACTCCGCTGATGGTGGACGGAGTCCTCTACGCGACGGCCGGTTACCGGCGCACCGTGGTGGCGATCGAGGCCGGCACCGGGGAGACGCTGTGGACCTACCGGCTCGACGAGGGAGTCCGATCCGCGCCGAGGCGCAACTCGGGGAGGGGGGTGACCTGGTGGGAGTCCGAGGGGAGGGCGCCGCGCATCTTCATGGTCAGCCCGGGGTTCCACCTGGTGGCGCTCGACGCCGCGACGGGGTTGCCGGTCAGCGGCTTCGGCAACGACGGGGTGGTGGACCTGCGGCTGGAGCTGGGCCGTGAGCTGGACCTGGTGACGGCGCCGATCGGCTCCAGTTCCCCCCCGGTGGTGGTGGGGAACGTGGTGGTGGTGGGGTCCGCGCTGCCCTCCGGGGGCGCCCCCCGCTCGCCCGAGATGCCGCCGGGGCACGTGCGCGGCTACGACGCGGTCACGGGTGAGCTGGTCTGGACCTTCCACACCATCCCGCAGTCCGGCGAGTACGGGAACGACACCTGGGAGGACGGGTCCTGGGAGTACACCGGGAACGCGGCGGTGTGGCCCCCCTTCAGCGCGGACCCCGAACTGGGATACGTCTATCTCCCGGTCGAGCTGGGGACCGGCGACTTCTACGGCGGCCACAGGCTGGGCGACAATCTGTTTTCGCAGAGCATCGTGGCCCTCGACGCCGCCACGGGCGAACGGGTGTGGCACTATCAGACGGTCCACCACGGCATCTGGGACTACGATCCCCCGACGGCCCCGATCCTGGCCGATCTGGTCGTGGACGGGCGCGAGATCCCGGCGGTCGCTCTCCTCACCAAGCAGACCTTCACCTTCGTTTTCGACCGGAGGACCGGGGATCCGGTGTGGCCGATCGAGGAGCGGCCGGTGCCGCAGACCGACGTGCCCGGGGAGCGCACCGCGCCCACGCAGCCCTTCCCCACCAAGCCGCCTCCCTTCGACCGCCACGGCGTGGACCTCGACGAGATCATCGACTTCACGCCCGAGCTGCGCGCCGAGGCGATGGAGATTCTGGCGCAGCTGCGTCACGGGCCGCTGTACACGCCGCCCTCCCTGCCCGTTGAAGGCGGCACGCAGGGCACCCTCATGGTTCCGGGCACTCTGGGCGGTGTAAACTGGCCCGGCGGGGCGCTCGACCCCGCCACGGGCTACCTGTATGTGCAGTCGGCGACCACGGCGAACATCATCGGGCTCGCCGCGGTGCCGGAAGTCTCCGAGATGGACTACATCCAGAGCCGCGGGCGGCTGCGGCTCCGTGCGGGCGGCGGTCCGCAGGGCCTCCCCCTCTTCAAGCCGCCGTGGGGCCGGATCACGGCGATCGACCTGAATGCGGGCGAGATCGCATGGCAGGTGCCCAACGGGGACGCGCCGGACTACGTGAAGAACCATCCCGCCCTGGAGGGGATCGACGTTGGGAGGACGGGACGGCCGGACCGGGGCGGGCTCCTGGTGACCGGCACCCTGCTCTTCGCCGGCGAGGGGGGCGGGATGTACGCCGCCTTCGGGTCCGGAGGGAACAAGCTGCGCGCCCACGACAAGGCTACCGGAGAGATCATCGCGGAGTTCGAGTTGCCGGCGAACCAGACGGGGCTGCCGATGACCTACATGCACGAGGGCCGACAGTTCATCGTGGTGGCGGTGGGGGCCCGGGGGCACGCGGGCGAACTGGTGGCGCTGGCACTGCCCGAGGGTTGAGCGGCGAGTGACTCCTCCGGCTCACATCTCCGCACTGCTTCGCTCGGGAGCGGCCAACGCGGTGGCGCTCTCAGCTCCGGACCGTCCCGACCTCACATATAGCGGGTTGAGGCGGCAGGTGGAACGGACGGTGGACGGGTTGAACGCGCGTGGCATCGGGTGTGGCGACCGGGTGGCGATCGTGCTGCCCAACGGACCCGAGATGGCGAGCGCTTTCGTGTCCATCGCCGCGGGTGCCACTACCGCACCGCTCAATCCCGCGTACCGGCAGCCCGAGTTCGAGTTCTACCTGGAGGATCTGCGAGCGAAGACGCTTCTCCTGGCCGCGGGCGACGACTCCCCGGCGCGGGCCGCGGCCGCCGCGCTCGGCATTCCCGTGCTGGAGATCCGGACGGAGGATCGGTGGCCCGCAGGCGTCTTCGACTTCGTGACCGCGCCCACTGGCGCCATCGCCCGCCGCAGGGGCATTGCCGGACCCGACGATGTCGCCCTTGTGCTTCACACCTCCGGGACCACGTCACGCCCCAAGATCGTGCCGCTGATCCACAGCAATGTTTGCGCGACCGCCGAGAACATCCGGCAGACGCTGCGGCTGGAGCCCGCCGACCGCTGCCTGAACGTGATGCCGCTCTTCCACATTCACGGGCTGATGGCGTGTGTACTATCCACACTGCACACGGGCGGCAGCGTGTACTGCGCGCCCGGGTTCAACGCGCTCAAGGTCTTCGGATGGATCGAGGACGCGGATCCGACGTGGTACTCGGCGGTCCCGACCATGCACCAGGCGATCCTGGCGCGCGCGTCGCGGAACGCCGGGATCGTGGAGCGGCTGCGGCTGCGGTTCATCCGGTCGTCGTCCGCGGCGCTGCCGGCGCGGGTGATGGCGGAGCTGGAGGAGCTCTTCGGCGCACCCGTCGTGGAGGCCTACGCGATGACCGAAGCCGCGCACCAGATGACCTGCAACCCCCTTCCCCCCGCGCCCCGCAAGCCCGGCACGGTCGGGATCGCAGCCGGCCCCGATGTCTCGGTGATGGACGCCGCCGGCAACCACCGGGCGCCTGGCGAGGAGGGCGAGATCGTCATCCGGGGACCGAACGTCACCCCCGGCTACGAGAACAACGAGGCCGCGAACCGGGAGGCCTTCACGGCCGGGTGGTTTCGCACCGGCGATCAGGGTTTCCGCGACGGGGACGGCTACTTCACGATCACGGGCCGGCTCAAGGAGATCATCAACCGGGGCGGGGAGAAGATCTCGCCGCGCGAGGTGGACGAGGTGCTGATGGACCACCCGGCCGTGCAGCAGGTGGTCACCTTCGCGATGCCGCACCCGAAGCTTGGCGAGGAGGTGGCCGCGGCGGTGGTGCTGCGGGAGGGGGCGGAGGCCGGCCCGGGCGAGGTGCGCGACTTCGCGGCGGAGCGGCTGGCCGGGTTCAAGGTGCCGCGCAGGGTGGTGATCCTGGACGAGATCCCGAAGGGGCCGACGGGGAAGCTGCGCAGGATCGGGCTGGCGGAGCAGCTGGGGCTGGGTGGATGAACCCGCGTGAGCACCGAGAGCGGCGAGGCGCCGGGGTGGCAAGGCGCGACGAGAGGGGAATAGCAGGGCTATTCGCCCGAGGAGCAACGCTGAGCGAAGCGGTCCAGCCCGGATGCAACGCCGCTCGAATGCCGGGCGGGTTTCTTCCTCGGACCCCCTTGGGGCTGGTGTGAAAGTCGCCATCTACGGGGCGGGCGCGACGGGCGGCTACCTCGGCGTGAAGCTGGCGCTGGCTGGGGTGGACACCACGCTGATCGCGCGGGGGCCTCACCTGGAGGCGATGCGGCGGGGAGGGGTGCGGCTGCTGATCGACGGCGAGGAGCTGGGGGCGCGGCCGTTCTGCACGGAGGATCCCGCCGAGGCTGGCCCGCAGAACTTCGTGATCGTGACGCTGAAGGCCCACTCCACGCCGGGCGTGGTCGACGCCATGCAGCCGCTGCTCGGACCTCACACGGCGGTGGTCACCGCGCAGAACGGCGTGCCGTGGTGGTACTTTCACGGTGTCGGCGGCGACTGGGAGGGCACGCGCCTGGAGAGTGCGGACCCGGGCGGCCGCCAGTGGGACGGCATCGGGCCCGAGCGGGCGATCGGGTGCGTGGTGTACGTGGCCACCGAAATCGCGGAGCCCGGGGTGATCCGCCACTCCTACGGCAACCGCTGCACGCTCGGAGAACCTTCCGGTGAGAAGACCGACCGGATCCGCGCGCTCAGCAAGGCACTGATCTCGGCCGGGGTGCGGGCGCCCGTCCGCAAGATCCGCCAGGAGATGTGGATCAAGCTGCTCGGCAACGTCTCCTTCAATCCCATCAGCGCGCTCACTTTGGCAACCCTGGACACCGTCGCCACCGAGCCGGGGACGCGGGGGGTCGCCCGGGCCATGATGGAGGAGACGCGCGCGATCGCCGAGGCGCTGGGCGTCCGCATCCGCATCGACATTGAGCGGCGCATCGACGGGGCCGCGGCGGTGGGCGCCCACCGCACCTCGATGCTGCAGGACCTGGAGCGTGGCCGCCCGATGGAGATCGACGCGCTGGTCACCTCGGTGCAGGAGCTGGGGCGGCTGGTGGGGGTGCCGACGCCGACCATCGATGTGGTGCTGGCGCTCGTGCGGCAGCGGGCGGGGGTGGCGGAGCTGTATGGGGGGTAGGGTGCGGCGCCAGGGATCCCGGTTCCTCAGGAACATGAAGAGCCACCGCGCGGCGTTCATCGCCCTGCTAACCACTGCTTGCGGGGGGCAGGGCGATTTCGCCCCCCTGTACGTCGCCATCGAACCTGTTGCGTCCGTCGAGGCGCCGGCGAGCGATTCCTACGCGCTGGTTCTGCTTGAAGACGGCACGGCCTGTGTCGCGGAGACGTACTGGTATCGGATCGTCTGCAATGATCCGGGTGGCGAGTCGCTCATGTTCGGCGCCAAGGGTGAGGGTCCGGGCGAGTTCCTGTTCCCCCACTCTGTCCTGCGGGCACCGGACGGAATGATCGGGGTCATGGACAGCGACCTGGGCCGACTGTCTCTGTTCACCGAAACGGGGGAGTTCGTCAGCGCTACATCGAGCTTCCCGTCCACCCCGTCCACGTTCTTCATAGGCCCACAGAAGGTGGTGGGGGAGACCCTGGCCGGCATGTCACGCGATTTTTTTTCGGCGATCCGCAGGGACCTGGAGATCGAATTGGCGACCGGTCATGTCCTGTGGGAGCGGAGCTTCCCCCTCGAAAGAGATGTGGTGGACTGCGCGTCGCCGGGAAGGACGGACTGGCAGCTTGGTGGGGGACACACAGGGCCTGGTTCAAGTCACCTGTTCGTAGCGTGCTACGGCGAGTACCTGGTGTGGTACGCACACCGTGACGATGCGGAACCGGCGGCCATCGTCCGGACGACCTATGTCGAGCGGTACCCGAGCGACAGTGAGGTGGCCTCCGAAATGCGCCTGCTGCAATCGCGCCCTGGCGCGTAAGTGAGGACGAGATACGGGCCAGACCCCTCGCTTGGTATGGAGCGAGGGTCCTGGACGACCGGCAACGGTTCTGGGCGGTGTCGCGTGCGGAGTCTCAGTTCATCGAGCTGATTCCCGGCACAAGCTACATCGACCTGTTCTGTCTCACGAACGATCCGCAGTACGCGCTCACGCTGGAAGTGAAGGACGATGTGCTGGGGATGGATGTGCTCGGCGATACGCTCGTCGTCCTCGTGCAGCGGGACATCGGGGGCGTGCTGCCGGAGCACCGCATGTATTGGTACGATGTCTCGACCGTGGAACCGACATCGTGCGGTGGGACGCCGTAGCAGGGTGGAGGTAGCGCGCAACGGATTCTGTTGCGCAGCATCGTAAATTCCAACAAATCCGCACAATTGCGCCCATCGCGCAACGTTTTCTGTTGCGAGT
The DNA here is from genome assembly GCA_022826005.1 of Gemmatimonadota bacterium. Lineage (GTDB taxonomy): Bacteria > Gemmatimonadota > Gemmatimonadetes > Longimicrobiales > Gaopeijiaceae > Bin94. The sequence continues at coordinate 79,486 of JAJDVT010000075.1, forward strand.
GTTGCTGACCGGCGGTCACGCCGTCACGAAGCGCTCAACCGCTATCTCACCCGCGCGGCTACGGACCTGCCAGAGATCGTACGCCATCTGCATCCCGAGCCAGACTTCCGGCGTCGAGCCGAAGGCCTTCGACAGCCGGATCGCCATCTCGACCGAGACCCCGGTGTGCCCGTTCAACAGCTCCGACAGCGCCTGACGGGTGACGCCCAGCCCCTCGGCCGCCCGCGTCACGGTCAGCACCAACGGTTCAAGGCACCTCCGGCCCCCGGCTCAGGTCAAGCGCCGCCAGAATGTCCTGCAGCTTCGCTCCGTGCTCCGGCGCGACCCGCCGCGCCGTCCGGCCCTCGCAGAGCGCCTTCAGGCCGCGATGGCGGGAACGACGAGATCATCCTCGAAGTCGAGACCGTCACCCGCCGGACGATAACCGGCCCTCCGCCCTATCCCCCGAACAGCGTCACCTCGAAGATCCTGCCCAGAATCAGGATCAGGCTCATCCCCGTGAAGACCACGATGCTGATCCAGGTGAACGCCCGCGCAAAGGCCGACGGGTAGAAGTGCGGGTCGTCCTTCGGGATCACCTTCAGGCAGTAATGGAAGTTGAGGCAGAAGATGACCGGCGCGACGAAGTACGCCAGCGCCGACGCCACCAGCACCAGGAACACCGGCCGCGGCACCACGGCGATGAAGATCACCGCCGCCACCAGCGAGAACAGCATCGTCATCCGGTAGATGTTGTACTCGGAGTACCACCGGCTGCGGCGTTCGGAGGTCAGCCGGTCCGCCGACGTCCCCGCCAGCGCCGCCGTCGGCCGGAAGAGGTTGCGGCAGCACGCGCCCACGATCCGCGGCCACCCGTCGAAGTAGTTGAAGGCGGTCGAGAAGGTCGCGGCGAAGGCGCCGAGCATGAAGATCGTCATCATCCACGGGCCCACGCTCTCGGTGAAGATCCCCGCGATCTCGCCCATGACCGCGCGGCCTTCGATGGGGCTCGGGTACAGCCACACCGCGGCCAGCAGCACGAAGATGGTCGCGATGATGAACGACACCACGTGGCCAAGCCGGAAGTCCCACAGGCTGATCCTGAAGCAGCGCCGGCTGTACTCCACCGCGCGCTCCGGCAGGCGGCGCACATCGACCGTCAGGTCCGTCATCCTCGGCGCGAACGGATCGAATGACGGCGCCAGGCCCGCGGACTCCAGCCGGTCGCGGATCCGGGCCATCCCGGTGCGCTTCGCCTTGCCCCACTCCGACGCCTGCAGCGACACGTCGATCCCGGTCGGCAGCAGCCCCAGGAATCCGGCGATCACCAGCCACGACCCCGGCGGCGCGTCAAGCAGCAGGAAGTGCTCAAGCTCCCCGATCGGCGCGGGCCGCACGAAGTACACCACCACCGCCGAAACGAAGAGCAGGCCGCCCGCGATCTTGGCCCCGGCTTCGAGTGCGGCGTAGCGGCCCCACAGCAGGATGACCACCGACAGCACGCCCAGGAACGCCCCCCATCCCCACAGCGGCACCGGCAGCCCCATCTGTGCTGAGAACAGGTAGTACATCACCGCGGCCGCCGCGATCAGGCGCCCCGCCTGCCCCACCGCGCACTGGACCAGCGTGGTCACCAGCACATACCACACCGGCAGCTTCTTCCACGCCGTCGCGTAGGCCGCCATCAGGCTCTTGCCCGTCGCGTTGGTGAACCGGAAGGCCAGCTCGAAGCCGTAGTACTTGAAGACGTACGCCAGCAGGATGCACCACAGCAGCGCGAACTCGAAGCGCCCGCCCGCCGTCGGCGCCGTGACCAGATGGCTGGTGCCGATCCCCGTCATCATGAGGATCATCCCCGGCCCGAACTGGCGCAGCAGGCTGCGCGGGCTCATGTCGGGAATCTTCAGGTCGTCGAAGGAATCAGTCATGTATACCTTACAAGTTGTCGTGTTTACATTACATTTCACGAAGCGTGAACCTGCCCGCCCTGAAAGTGATCGGCAACTCGATCCACAGTGCGACGTTCCGGTCCCGGTTTCTCGCCGGACTGAACCTGGCAACCCTGACCGCTCTGAGTGCCGCACTGTCGAGATCAGCGTTCCCGGAGCTTTCCTTCACCACCTGCTCCTGGACACGCCCCTCCTCGCTGACCAGGACGTGGACCACGGTTGTGCCCCCGACACCTGCCTCCCTCAGCTCCCGGGGATACTCCTGTTGAATGACGCGGCCCAATCGGTCCGCATTCAGCAACCTGGGTTGCTCGGTGTGTACGACGAACCGTACCGTCCGCGTGGTGTCCACCTCCCCGCTGTCACACATTTCGATCCTGTCGGCCAGGCCGTCCATGTCCAGGCGAAAGTAGTGACTCCTACCGCCAGGGGGCTGGAACGACACGATGGCGTCACCACTTCCGGTCAACATGGCGGTCAATTCCTCCTGCCCTTCGTCGCTGGACCGGTCCAGGGCGGTGTCGCCAGCACGCAGTTCGAGGAGCCCGACGCCTCGGTGCGCAGCCCACAAGAGCGCCGTTTCCTCCCCGCCGTCGATCTGGATCGTCGCGGGCGCGTCTGCTGAAGGCGCCCCGTTCAGCCCAACACCAATGCCGGTATCGGAAGGACCCCCTCCGCAGGTCAGGAACATCACGACCGACAGTTCCGAGTCGCCGGGCTCGATTGCGGTCGCCGGCAGCGCGAAAGTGACGGATCCCGGCCCGCCGAAAGAGGCCGGCAGACGCGCGCTTTCACGCGACTCGCGGACTCCTGCGGGTACAGCACAGGATAGCGCCAGCGCGGTTGTAAGAATCGCCAGTTTCAAGCTGCTTGCTCCTGAGGTTTTCGACCCGCCCTCGACCGGCCAAATCGGCACCTTGACGAACCTATCGCGCAGTGAAGGTGATTGGCATCTCGATCCAGATCGGGTACTCCTCCCTGCCTTTTGTCGCCGGACTGAACCGGGCGAACCTTACGACCGTGAGCGCCGCAGTGTCGAGCGCCGGGCTGCTGGAACTCCGTTTCACGAGCTGGTTCAGGACACAGCCCTCCTCGCTGATCAGCAGGTGGACCACGGTCGTCCCGCCGATCCCGGCTTCTCTGAGATCCCGAGGATACTCTCCGATGGAGGCGCGAACCAGCTCCTCCAGGTTCAGAAGGACGGGTCTCTCGGTGTTCGTCGGTTCGTCCGGAGCTCGCCCACTATCCAGAGAGTCCGACACCACACCGACCTCAGCCAGTTGCCGGGCCGACTCGCATTCGGGCACCGGCACTCGGGACCGCGCAGCGCAGGCGAAGCAGGTCAACGCCAACATACATGTCACAACCGCACGTATCATCCCGCTCGCTCCATTGGTGTCGAACCCGCCTCCAAGCCACAGGGCAACTCGCTCACTTTGGGGACCCGGAGAGGGGCGCACCTGCGACCGTTTCCGGTAGGGAATTGCGATTGTGTCAATTGGAGCTTACAAATCGTCATGCACACCTTACGTCCAGACAGGGGATGAACCTACCTCGCCTCGAAAGTGATCGGAATCTCGATCCACAGCGCAACTTTCCGGTGCCGGTTTATCGCCGGAGTGAACCTGGCGACCGTGACCGCCCTGAGTGCCGCACTGTCGACCTCCGCGTCGCCGGCACTCTCCTTCACCAACTGGTTCTCTACACGCCCTTCCTCGCTGACAAAGACGTGGACGACGGTGGTGGCCCCGATACCGGCCCGCCTCAGCTCCCGAGGATACTCCTGCCAAATGGCGCGACCCAATCGCTCGGGATTCAGCAACCTGGGGTACGCCGTGGGTGTCGCGAACCACACGGTCTGCGACTTGTCCACGGACCCGCTGTCACACATTTCGATCCGGTCGGCCAGGCCGTCCATGTCCAGGCGAAAGTAGGAACTCGCACCGCCAGGGGGCTCGAACGACACGATGGCGTCACCACTACCGGTCAGCATGGCGGTCAACTCCTCCTGCCCTTCGTCGCTGGACCGGTCCAGGGCGGTGTCGGCGGCACGCAGTTCGAGGAGCCCGACACCCTGGTGCGCAGCCCACAAGAGCGCCGTTGCCTCGCCACCGTCGATCCGGATTGTCGCGGGCGCGTCTGCCAAAGGCGCCCCGTTCAGTCCAACACCAATGCCGACCCTGGAGGGACCCGCTCCGCAGGTAACGAACATCTCGACCGACAGTTCCGAGTCGGCGGGCTCGACTGCGGTCGCCGGCAGCGCGAAAGTGACGGATCCGATCCCGCCGAATGAGGCGGGTAAGAGCGCGATCTCACGCGCCTCACGGACTCCTGCCGGTGTAGCGCAGGACAACGCCATCATGCTTGCCAGAGTCGCTCGTTTCAAGCTGCTCGCTCCCGAGTGTCCGATCCGCCAACGACCAGCCGCATCGGCACCTCGACGGACCCATCGCGCCGTGAAGGTGAGCGGCACCCGCTCACATTGGGGACCCGGAGAGGCCGTCGCAAGCCGGGGAGCAGGACGCCAGGGGCAAGGCCGTTCGCCACGCCCGAGTGCCGAGACCCCCGGGATCGCCCCTTCCTCGACCTGGCCCTTGCCGGCGACGCTGACGCTCTCGTGACCGGCGACAGGGACCTCCTCGCACTGGCCGACGCGTTCGCAATCCCCATAGTGACACCCACCGCCGCCCTTGCCACGCTCCCCACCCGGTGATTATTTCGTGACGGCCATTCAACGGGCTAGATTCCTGCCATGAAACCGACCGACACCCGGAACCCCGACCACTACCACCGCGTGGTCGACTGCCAGTGGGGATGTCCCGCGCACACGAACGTGCCCGAGTACATCCGCCTGATCGCCAACGGGCAGTACACGGAGTCGTACCTGCTGAACCGGAAGTCGAACATCTTCCCGGGGATTCTGGGACGTACATGCGACCGCCCCTGCGAGCCGGTCTGCCGGCGGGTACGCCTGGACGGGGAGCCGGTGGCGATCTGCCGGCTCAAGCGTGTCGCATCCGACCTGCGCGACGACATCACCGGTTATCTCCCGACGATCCCCGAGGAGAAGAACGGGAAGCGCATAGCGTGCATCGGCGCGGGCTGCGCGTCGCTGACGGTCGCCAACGACCTGCTGCCGCTCGGCTACGAGGTCACGATCTTTGAGAAGCTGGCCAAGCCCGGCGGGCTGATGTGGACGAACATCCCCGAGTTCCGGCTGCCGGCCGAGGTCCTCTGGGAGGAGATCGACTACATCCTCGACATGGGGGTGGACCTGCGGCTGAACCATCCCATCGACAGCCTGGCGGCGCTGCTGGAGGAGGACTACGACGCGTTCTTCATCGGTTCCGGGGCGCCCAAGGGCAAGGAGCTGAACATTCCCGGGCGTTGGGACGCCGACCGGATACACATCGGGATCGAGTGGCTGGAGTCGGTCCGCTTCGGGCACATCGACAGCTGCGGGGACCGGGTGCTGGTGATCGGCGTGGGGAACACCGCCATGGACTGCTGCCGCACCGCCCAGCGCCTGGGCGCCAGCGACGTGAAGGTCATGGCGCGCAAGACCAAGCCGCACTTCAAGGCGTCGCCGTGGGAGCTGGAGGACGCGATCGAGGAGCAGGTCGAGATTCTGGAGAACCATTCGCCGTCGCGTTTCATCGTGGAGGACGGGAAGGTGAAGGGGATGGAGTTCGACCTGGTCACCTGGCATTTGGGCGACAACGGGCGGCTGAAGGCGGAGGTGCACGGCAGCAAGGTGATCGAGTGCGACGAGGTGATCCTCGCAATCGGGCAGGACACGGCGTTCCCGTGGATCGAGCGCGACATCGGGATCGATTTCAACGACTGGGACATGCCGATCGTCGACAAGACAACGTTCATGACGTCGGTGCCCGGCGTCTTCATGGGCGGGGACGCGGCGTGGGGGCCCGAGAACATCATCTGGGGGGTCGAGCACGGCCATCAGGCCGCAATCTCGATCCACGCCTGGTGCGAGGGCCGCCCGCTCACCGACCGGCCGCCCCAGAAGATGAACCTGATCAGCCAGAAGATGGGGCTGCACGAGTGGTCGTACTCGAACGACTACGACGAGGCCCAGCGCGTGAAGATGCGCCACGTCGACCTGCAGGAGCGCTTCAAGCGGCTCGACATCGAGGTCGAGGAGGGCTTCGACATCGAGCAGACGCTCACGGAGGTGGAGCGCTGCTTGAACTGCGACATCCAGACCGAGTTCGAGGCGCATCTGTGCATCGAGTGCGACGCGTGCATAGACATTTGCCCGCTGGACTGCCTTACCATCACGCACAACGGCGCCGAGGAGGAGCTCACCCAGCGGCTCACGGCGCCGTTGCTGAACTACCCGGAAGAGCCTCTCTTCATTTCGGAAGACCTGCCCCAGACCGGGAGGATCATGGTCAAGGACGAAGACCTCTGCATTCACTGCGGACTTTGCGCCGAGCGGTGTCCGACGGCGGCCTGGGACATGCGCCAGTCGGATCTGCTGGTGCCGTATGCGGGTCTGAAGGCGGGCGACTCCCATCCCAGCCCGCTTTCGGTGGCGCTGGGGGGTCCGGTGGTGCTGGCGGGGGCTGAGATCGGCTGATGTCGGAATCTGTCCCTGGCGCTTCCGGGGCTGCCCTCGGCGGGTTTGCGAGCGCGGACGCCACGGCCCCCGGTGCCGGTGCCGGCGACATCCCCGCGAGCCCCAACGGCGGCCCTCCTGCGCACCGCATCAACGACCTCGCCTTCAAGATCGGGACGGTCAACGGGACCGGGTCGGCCAGCGCCAACGGCCTGCTGCGCAGCGCGATCTTCCGGATGGGGATCCCCGTGTCTGGGAAGAACCTCTTTCCGTCGAACATCCAGGGGCTGCCGACGTGGTACGAGATCCGTGCGAACGGCAAGGGACACACGGCGCGCACCGCCCGCTTCGACCTCACCGTCGCGATGAACCCGGCGACCTACAAACGTGACATCGAGGAGGTCACGACGGGCGGCTGGGTCCTGCACGACTCGAGCTGGCCGCTGCCGCGCGACCTGAACCGCGACGACGTCACCTTCCTCGGCGTCCCGCTCGCGAAGATGACGGTCGACAACTTTCAGGGATCGCGGGTCCGGATCCTGATGAAGAACATCTGCTACGTGGGAGCGCTGGCGGCCCTGCTCAGGATCGACCTCGACATCGTCCGCGGCCTGCTGAACGAGACCTTCGCGGCCAAGGCGAAGCTGCTCGACGCGAACCAGCTCGCGATCGACCTGGGCTACGACTACGCGATGAAGCACTTCGACTGCCCGCTCCCCGTCCACCTCGAGCCGATGGACGGCAACCGCGACTCGATCGTGATCGACGGGAACACGGCGGCGGCGCTGGGGTGCGTCTACGCGGGCGCGACGGTCGCCGCGTGGTACCCCATCACGCCGTCCACCTCGCTGGTCGACGCCTTCACCGCCTTCTGCCACCAGTTCCGCAAGGACCCCGAGACGGGGAAGAACCGCTTCGCGATCATCCAAGCCGAGGACGAGCTGGCGGCCGCGGGGATGGTGATCGGGGCCGCGTGGGCGGGGGCCCGCGCGTTTACATCGACGAGCGGGGCCGGCCTGTCGCTGATGAGCGAGTTCATCGGGCTGGCGTACTACGCGGAGATCCCTTCCGTGTTCTTCGACGTGCAGCGGGTGGGGCCGTCGACGGGGATGCCGACGCGGACGCAGCAGGGTGACATCCAGTTCGCGGCGTACGCTTCGCACGGGGACACGCGGCACGTCGTCATCTTCCCGGCGAATCCGCACGAGTGCTTCGAGATGGCGGTGGAGGCGTTCGACCTGGCGGAGCGGTTCCAGACGCCGGTCTTCGTGCTGACCGACTTGGACATCGGGATGAACGACTGGGTCGTGCCGAAGCTCGAATGGGACGATTCCTACCGGCCGGATCGCGGCAAGGTGCTGACCGCGGAGGAGCTGGAGGAGGCGACGGGCCCCTTCCACCGCTACCTGGACGTGGACGGCGACGGGATCCCCTGGCGGACGCTGCCTGGGGTGCACCCAAAGGGCGCCTACCTGACGCGCGGCTCGGGCCACGACCGGTACGGCAACTACACCGAGGACTCGGAGCCGTACGCGGATGTGCTGGCGCGCGTGGGGCGGAAGATCGACGGAGCGGCGCAGCATCTGCCCGCGCCCGAGATCAGGCTTGCGGAGGGCGCGGGGATCGGGCTGGTGACGATCGGGGGGTGCCGCGGGGCGGTGCTGGAGGCGGTGGACGAGCTGGCCGAGCGCGGGATCGCGGCCAACTACATGCGCGTCCGCGCCTTCCCGTTCCACCCCGATGTCGAGACGTTCCTGGCCGGCCATGACGTGAACTTCGTGGTGGAGCAGAACCGGGACGGGCAACTCAGGAAGCTGCTGATCGCGGAGACGCAAGCCATGAAGGAGTCGCTGGTGTCGATCCTGTACTACGGGGGATATCCGATGAGCTGTCATCACGTGATGGACGGGTTGGCGGCCCATATGGACATCGGATCGCCCGCCGCGGCCGCCCAGCCCAGCGGAGTCGCCCCATGACCTACATCAAGAAGCCGCGCATCCACCACCCGGGCCTGACCCGCAACCGGCTGGGTCTCACCCGCCGCGACTACGAGGGCACGATGTCCACGCTGTGCGCCGGGTGCGGCCACGACTCGATCACGGCGGCGATCATCGAGGCCTTCTGGGAGTTGGAGATCGCGCCCCACGAGGTGGCCAAGACGTCGGGGATCGGGTGCAGCGGCAAGACGCCGACCTACTTCCTGAAGGAGGCGCACGGCTTCAACGGCGTGCACGGGCGCATGCCGTCGATCACGACCGGCGCGCACGCGGCCAACCGCGACCTCATCTGCATCGGGGTCTCCGGCGACGGCGACAGCCTCTCGATCGGTATGGGCCAGTTCGCCCATGTCGTCCGCCGCAACGTGGACATGCTGTACATCATCGAGAACAACGGGGTGTACGGGCTCACCAAGGGCCAGTTCTCGGCGTCAGCGGACCTGGGCTCGACCGCCAAGCGCGGCCAGATCAACCGCGAGCACCCCATCGACTCGGTCCTCCTGGCCCTGAACCTGGGCGCCGGCTTCGTGGCCCGGAGCTTCTCGGGCGACAAGGAACAGCTCGTCCCCATCCTCAAGGCCGGCCTGCGCCACCGCGGCTTCGCGCTGATCGACATCATCTCGCCCTGCGTCACCTTCAACGACCACCGCGGGTCGACCAAGAGCTACCAGTACACCCGCGACAACTACAACCAGCTGGTGTACGCCGACTTCGTGCCCCCCGCCGAGGAGATCGCGGCGTCCTACGAATCCGGCGATGCCCGCTCGGTCCAGATGCACGACGGGAGCCGGATCGCGTTCCGCAAGGTACCGGAGGACTACGACCCCACCGACCGCGACGCGGTGTACGGCTACATCAGGGAGCGTCAGCGGGCGGGCGAGGTGGCGACGGGGCTGCTGTACGTGGAGGAGGCGCCGGACGCGGGTGACGAGGCAGACTTCCACGTGATTCAGGGCACGGTGGCGGAGCCGCTGGCCGGATATCCGTTCGAGGGGCTGTGTCCGGGGGCGGAGAGGCTCGAGGAATTGCAGGGGCGGTTTCGGTAGGGGGGGATCTCCAGACCGCACCGAGGTGGAGAGTGAGCCCCGTCGTGTTCACCGTCTTGCGATTCGTCGAATGTAACGTCAACTTGCATCCATGCCAATGGAATCCGCTGTCCGCGTAGGGGTGCGCCTCAAGGCGGCTCGCGATCAGTCTGGACTTACCCAGCAGCAGCTGGCTGACGCGCTGGGGCTACGGCACCGCCAGACCGTGGCGAGCATCGAAAGCGGGGAGCGCCAGCTGCGCGCGACCGAACTCGTCCGGGCCATGGATGTCCTGTCAGTCGACTTGGACTATTTCACCGACCCGTTCTTGCTGGTGGGCGAAGGACAATTCTCGTTCAGGACCAGCAAGGGCGTCGAGGCAACGGTGCTTGATCGGTTCGAGCGGCGCGCCGGGAGATGGCTGGCCATGTACCGCGAACTGTCTCGGGAACAGGGCCACCCGCCGAGCTGGCTGGGTTATAAGCTGCACCTGAGTCCGCGTTCCTCCTTCGAGGATGCCGAGGCCGCAGGTGAGGCAACGGTCAGGGCATGGAACCTTGGGTCCTATCCGGCGGGGCGGTTGCGATCCGTGATGGAAAAGCGGCTCCGCGCACTGGTGCTGTACGTCGACATGCCACCCGGCGTATCGGGCGCGGCTTCCCAGGTGCCAGGGCTGAACTGCGCGCTGATCAATCGTCAAGAGTCGGAAGGCCGGAGGAACTTCGACCTGGCCCACGAGTTGTTCCACCTGCTCACGTGGGACGCGCTGCCGCCCGAGCGCGCAACCGTGGTCGACAAGCGTCGGAGCGGCAAGCAATGGCGTGTGGAGCGACTGGCAGAGAAATTCGCGGCGGCGCTCCTGATGCCTGCGGCGGTCCTGAAGCCGGCCTGGGAAGTGGACACCAGTGCGGGCGAGCTGCACGACCGGATCAACGAGGTGGCCGAGCGATTCCGGGTCTCTTCGCAGGCGTGCAGGTGGCGCCTTTACAATCTTGGGCTGCTCTCCAAGAGGGATCCAAGCGGGATCGACGACCGACGCCTCTCCCGCAACGGTAGCCTGCGGTGCCTCGATCAAGAGCCGTCCCTGTTCAGCGAGCCGTTCCTGGAGCGGCTGAGCGTGGCCCTTGACGACGGTCGGCTGTCGGTCAAGCGGGCGACGAGTCTTCTCGGGGTTTCCGTGACCAAGTTGGCGGAGATCCTGCAAGATCACGGCCATCAGACGTATTTCGAGGCTTGAGGGTATTCTTGTGGCTGCGGCTGGCATCGTGCTGGTCGACACGATGATCATTATCGAAGCGGTTGAGACAGGTTGCTGGAACGCGATCACGGGCCAGAGGCGATTGGTCACAGTGGTCGAGTGCGAGCGAATCCTGCGCGAGTGGCGGACGTCATTGTTGCTTGGGACTGGCCTTTGAGCTCTTGCGGGCCAGAAAGAAGAACATCGGGGTGAAGATCCCCGTCTTGCCACCCTCAACCAGCGCGTCCGCCGTCCTGTTCAAGAGCGAGCTGACCGCGGCAGCGCCATCGGGGAATACGCGTAACTTCTCGCCGACCCTCAGGACCCGATTCGTCAAGGCGCGTCCAATGGGCGTGCGCGGGATGCTCCTGAGGCTGAAGTCGCGACCCTGCAGGGCACGATACCAGGGCGTGGTCGGGTCCGACGCGGAGGCACGGTCGCCGGACTCGACGACTTCGAATCCGGCCGCGCGCAGTGCCGCATCGATCTCAGGCGCCAGTGGGAGGTCCGGAAGCGCATTCCCCACCACGATATCCCCCTTGACCCGCATGTGCTCTGCGTCCCGTGGATCGAACGCCTCGGTAAGGCACCAGTCGTAGCCCGCAAGGCTGGCCCCCGGCCGCAGGACGCGGAAGATCTCCCGGAACGCCGCTGCCTTTTGCGGTGCATGCGGCATGGACTCGATGGAGATCGCGGCATCGTAGCGGTTGTCGCCGTCGGGGATCCGCATGTAGTCGCCGTGGATGAAACGGCACAGGAATTCGACATCCCGGGTGTGCGCTTTCGCACGCTCGATCTGGTAGGCGTTGTTGTTGAGCCCGACGAAGCCGGCCCCGGAATGGCGGGCGAGCGCGGCCATCGGCCCGCCTACGCCGCACCCCACATCGAGGACCCGCATTCCCGGTTTCAGAGTCAGCCGATCGGCCAGAAAGCGCTGGTGCCTCAGCAGCGACGCCTTGAAGCTCTCGCCCCGGCGCCGCGGAGCAAAGTGAAAGGACTGCCCCCAGCCGAACTCGTAGAAATCCGTCACCAGGTCGTAGTAGTGATTGACGAACGACCGATAGTGCGCTCTTCTGCGCTCCAGACCGGCATCGTGAATCCCGGTGTACTCGTCGACCACGGACTTCACTTCATCCGGAGCCAGGTCCGCGAGGGAACGAGGATTCGGTTTTTGGGCAGCCGGCATACCGATCATCCGACCCCTGCCTTGTTCATGAACTGATGGTCCATGGGTTAGGGTGGTGGGCGGAGTGGCTTCCCACAAGGGGGGGAAGGCGACCGCCGAGGACGGAGTTCGCAGGCCATCCCTGAGGGTACACGGGTTTCCATTACCGGGGCCGATGGCATGCTGCGGGGCCCTCACCTTGAAGGAACGCGAATCTCCAGTCTGTGAATCGACACGATCGGATTCCCGACCTGATCGGTGTCATTGCGGACCGCCAAGCCGCCCTCCAGCAGGTCGGTGAACCGTAGCGGCATGCGTTGAGAGGCGATTACTACCCCTCGATTGAGATCTACGGCCTCCACGACGGAATTGCGGTACACGTCGCGGTCGGTGACCCTGTAGGAACGCTCATCCGGCTCCACACCCGCTCGCCACCCTTCCCCGGGCACGCTCGTCAGCACCCAAAGGGTATCGCCCACCTGTTCGATGGCGATCATTGTGGGGACGGGCGGCGTGTCGGCATCTGCCTGATACTCCCACCACACTTGAAACCACGGTGGCTCCCGATGGAATGTCTCAAGTAACCGGCCGTCCACCGTCCACCGTTCGATCAGGTACTGATTGGTCCGCGCCGCCCAGAACGAGGCTGTGTCCGACCGGGCCAGGCGCCTCCCGTCCCTGACATATCGATCAACGGTCAGGTCAGCGCCGTCCGCCGACCCGAAGGAGCGCGTCATGCGCCCATTCCGATCAAGCACATGAAAAGGCAGCCCCACCAGGTCTCCCCTGCGGAAGGGGGTGTTGATCAGGAGCGAGGCACCAAAGAGAAGCTCGGGTCCATCGGGAGAAAAGCTCAGCTGGAACGAGCGGGCGAACTCAAGATCGGGCGTGTAGACCGATGCAAGAAGACGGATGGGGTCCAGGACGAAAACCGAGTCGGCCTCGCCGCTCGCGATCCCTGTTATGACGGAAAACTCTCCCGGCCCCTCACCGCTACGCCCGATCCGGTGAGTGACATTTCCCGTACGGTCGAACACCCAGAAGTAGGGCCGCCGGGCGGCAACGAAATACCGGCCCTGCCGGTCCAGGGAAACGACGTTGTAGTCGTCCTCGAGCATTCCGGGGCCTTCCGCGTCGCCGAACGTTACGACCGGAACGGCAACGATCTCGCAGGCCTCGCATTCAGGCCCGGTCAGCTCGGTCTGCGAGCCGCTCTCTTGCGGGCTGGCCTCTCCCGCCGACAGGCAGATCAACGCCACGAGGGTGACCGCGCCCGCAGGGGCGGCCAACCAACCGGGCGCGGTCATGAAGCGCAACCGTGTTCGCCGCTGTAGGAGCGACTGCCGGACGTGGAGCCGGCCGCGGAAGAGGGCGAGGAAGCCGACTTCCACGGGATCCAGGGCACGGTGGAGGAGCCGCTGGCCGGGTATCCGTTCGAGGGGCTGTGTCCAGGGGCGGAGAAGCTGGAGAGGTCACAGGTGCGGGTTCGATAGGCGCGTGGACTCAACGCCATTCTCCCACATCGTACCAGTCCACGGCCCGGTCCGTGATGCCACTTGGATCCTCCGGGGTGATCTGGCGCTCAACCACCACGGCCAGAGTGGATCCGACAAGGTCAAAACCCAGCATGCGGCCATCGATCCGGACACTGCCGAAAAAGGTCGCTTCCCGCGGCAAGTAGACGTCGATATAGGAGAACTCGTCGCGGTCGCGCTGAGTGGCAATCCACAGCCGGCCCTCTTCGTCGAAGCTCTGTTGCCCAGCCAACAAATGGTAGTTCTTCGGCGTCGTCCGGTATCTCTCGATAGCTGTGTGATCGCCCGCGAGCCCGTATCGCGCCAACACCCTATTGAATTGGTTCAAGCCTTCGCTCCGATCGGCGATATCACGTTCGCCAGGCAGCTCACCGGTGTACGTAGGCGCCTGGGTCACCGTGGTCTCTCCGTCGTCCCGGACGAAGACCAAATGGCCCTCGCACGCAACGAAGACCCAGCCGCCAGCCGAATCAGGGAAACCGTAGTAGATCCTGCCGCATCCCACCTGGGCGTCTACCGGAGGTAAGCCTACCTTACGGACGAGTTCACCCGATGCGATATCGACTTCTACCAAGGTAAGCACCCCGCCGGTTCCGGCTCCTTCCAGCACCACGCGGGGATCCCAGGTCGATCGGCCCAGGACCGATACGGTCTCTCCAAACCGCCCCACCGGGTGGAAAAGAGAGGCAAGGCCAAAAAGCGACACGTCGGTCAGCAGGGTTCCGTTCGCCTCGAACACGGAGAAACGAAACAGGTTAGCGTCGAGCGCGCCCACCGTTCCCCCGGTCCCCGCTACGAGCCTGCTCAAACGTCCAAACTCCCCTGGGCCCTCCCCCTCTCTTCCAAACACCCCCACAGTCGCGCCCGCTCGGTTCACGCAATGAACCCTCACCTCATGGGAATCAATCGTACAGGCCGTGGTTTCGTCAGCAAGGAGGGCGATGCTGCCATTCTCACTCGGTGGTAGCTCGGCAGTCCCGATCCGCTCGGGTACCAACGTTTGGGCGATGACGGCAGGTACCTCCCACCCGCTCAGCGCGAGCGCGGAACTCAAGAGGATCGTTGCCCGAAGCGTGGGTCCCCCAACCCTGCCACCGGTCATATCGGTCCCCCTGCGAATCTCAACGCGGTCATGCATCTCATACGCAGTCCCGCTACCCCCGCCTCAACACCAACGTCCCCACCGCGCCCGCCGCCCCCATCATGACCGCCGTGATGGCCACGTCCGCCAGCGCCGCGTTCATCGTGCTGGTGTTCATGGTGCCCAGGTTCATGAATCCGTAGAACAGGCTGAGGAGCAGGCCGAAGACGGCGCCGCCCTTGAACCCGTCCGCGGCGCTCTCCACGCCCTTCCAGGACAGCACCGTGATCAGCAGCCCGGCCCCGCACAGCTGGCCGACGATGATCTGCCAGAAGACCGGATTCTCCTTGATCACACCCGTGGCGGTGCCCGCGTTGGCGGCGAAGAAGTCACCCAGCAGCGGTTCGTAGATCGTGTAGCCCAGCACGAACATGACGGCGAAGGCGGCGAGGGTTGCGAGGATGCATTTCGGCTTGATCACGGGATCTTTCCTCCTGGATTCGGACGCTTCGCCACGGGCGTTCCGCAGCGTCGCGGGAACTTGCCGACCGTCTGCCCGCCGCCGCAAGTCAGGCGCCGGAAACAGGGCCGCCGCAAGTCATCCCCCAAACGCCCGGTCCGTCTTCGCCGCCATGACGAAGTCGTTCACATGCAGATTCCGGATCTTGTGCGTCCACCAGGTCACCGTGACGCGCCCCCACTCGGTCAGTAGCGCGGGGTGATGGCCCTCCTCCTCGGCGAGCTCGCCCACGCGGTTGGTAAACTCCAGCGCGGCGGCGAAGTTCCCGAACTGGAAGACCCGCTCAAGCGTCGGGATCCCGTCACGGTCGACGATCGCCCAGTCGGGGATCTGCTCGCTGAACTCCGCGATCTCGGCGGCGCTGGCAGGCGGCGCCCCCACCCGGCACGCCTCGCACCTCTGCGCGACCAGCTCGGTCATGGCCACAGCCACCCGAAGGCGCCTCCGGTGAGCAGCCCATAGATCAGCCCGTCGACCATGCTGCGGACCGTCGCGGGCCATCCCTGCGACATCCAGATCGCGTCCTGGGCGTGCGCGAGCGAGTACCCCATGAAGGCGGCGGTCGACGCGACCCCGAATACCGTCAGGTACTCGGTGCCCGGCGCGAGCGCGAGACCGGCCACGAACGCCGTCAGCCCACTTGCGGCCACGCAGTACACGAACCAGTGGGCCAGCTGCCTGCCCATCGCCGACGGGTCGCCGGGACTCAGCACCGTCATGAACAGGCACGGACCGCGTTTGGCCTTCGCCTGGAACTCCGCACTCTTCATGACCTCGGTGCTCTCCGGCCGCGGGATCAGGTAGTTGCCAGGCGGAATGCCGAATCCGCGCAGCGCGTCCATGAAGCCGTCCTCGTCGGGGACGGGCCGGAAGTCGTTCCTGTGCCAGTTGAACGCCATGTGGATGACCGAACTCGCCACGAAGACGAGCCCGGCCGCAAGCAGGATGGGTGCCCAGAGGGAAAGGATGGAGACCATGGCGGGTCCTCCTTGTGGGGGTGATTTGCCAGGACGCCGTCAAGGATAGGGTGCGGGTGGGACCGGGACCAATCCGGCTTGACGGCGGCCTGCGGCATTGGTCGCGCGACGAGCCCGGCCGACAGCCCGTCAACCGCTCCTTTCCGCGACCGAAATCCCGCCACTACACCCTACCAGTTCGGTTTCTCCAGCCCCTCGATCAGGTCGGCGTAGACGTGCTGCACCCCGTCTCCGATGATGAGCGGCATCACGGTGAAGTGGTCTCGGTCGGTGTAGAGCCGGGTGCGCAGATCCAGGCTCGGATAGCCGCGCAGCCGCAGGTTCTCCGCGAGCAGGGTCGTGCGGCTGATCAGGCGCTGGGCGCAAAGCGGCGCGTGGTTGATCTCGCCGTCCGCCATGCCGATGAAGACCTTCGCGTCGAGATCATCGTGGTCCTTCGCGTACTCCGCCTCCAGATCGATGGTGAGGCCGTTGGTCCCGCTGCCGATGATGAAGCGGCCGAATGCGCCCGGCTGCGCGAGGAGCGCATAGCTGACGAACGCGCCGCCCGCGGAGTGCCCCCAGAGCGCGTGATCGTCGGCCATGCGGTACTTCTCGCTCAGCAGCGGCCGCATCTGGTCCACCAGAAAGTCCAGGAACAGGTCGCCCTTATTGAAGGGCAGCGCCATCTCGAAGTTGAATCCCATCTCCTTCATGTACTCGCTCCCCAGACCCGGATCCGTCCAGACACTGCCCGGCGGAAACAGGTCAAAGGTGCGGTGGGCGAGCCCCAACGTCCCTCCCTGGCTCCTGTGGCCGATTCCGACCACGATGATCTCCGGGATGCGCTTGCCCACGGTGTAGAGATTGACGACTCCGGACGTTACGGCGAAGGCCATCGCCCCATCCATCGACCAGAGGACGGGGTAGCGCCGCTCCGGCGACACGTGGTAGGAGGGGGGAAGGGCGACGAGGATCTCGTGGTCGTAGTCGTAACCCCTGGCGCGCGCATAGGCGGGCTCTTCCCAGGACATGGCGTAGGGGATGGTCGTCATTGGTGGCTGCGGAGGCTCGGGGGACTTGGGACTGGCGATCGCCTGCGATGGCTTGGCGGCTGTTTCATCTTGCCCCCTGCCGTCCGGACCGCAAGTGTAGCAGTCCGTGGTGAATCCCTTCGAGTCCGGAGTCTCCGACATGCGAACCCGACCCCCCGGCGCCACCGGCACCGGCAACGCCGCACCGTTCGCCCTTGCCGGCCCAATCACCCTGACCGCCCTCCTGGCTCTCGCCGGCTGCCAGGCCGCCGACTCATCGGGCGACGCCGCCCCACCCCCGGGATCCGACTTCGAGGGCCTCGCCTTCGAATTCGAGGAGGTCGTGCCCGGCGTCTATCACGCGCGCGGGACCGGCAGCCTGTCGGTCGGCTCCCACGGCGCGGTCATCGTCAACGAGGAGGACGTGCTGCTGGTCGAGTCGCACATTTCGCCGGCGGCCGCGTATGCCGTGGTCGAGGAGATCGAGGCGCTCACCGACAAGCCGGTCCGGTACGTGGTCAACACGCACTACCACTTCGATCACGCGCACGGCAACCAGATCTACCCCGACGACGTGCACGTGATCGGCCACGAGGTCACCCGCGAGATGCTGGAGAGCGGGGCTTCGATGGGCCGGTCGTACGAGCTGTTCGTCGGGAGGTTGCCGGACCAGATCGCGGTGATGGAGGGCGCGATCGCGCAGTGGCAGCGCAGCGTCGACGAGGCCGAGGACGAAGCGGCACGCGAGGAAGCGGCGGCAATGCTAGCGGCATTCGAATCCCGCCTGGCCTACACACGCAACTACGCCGCCGGCCAGGATGCCCTGGTGCCCAGGGGCCCCAACACCACCCTGTCGCAGCGCATGACCCTGTTCCGCGGCGACCGCGAGATCCGCATCCTCTTCTTCGGGCGCGGCCACACCGGCGGCGACGTGGTGGTCCACCTGCCGCAGGAGCGCGTCATCGTCACCGGCGACCTGCTGATCCCCGGACTGCCGTACATGGGCGACGGATACCTGGCCGAGTGGGTCGAGACGCTGGAGCATGTGAAGGCGCTGGACTTCGACTGGGTGCTGCCGGGCCACGGCGACCCGTTCCAGGGCAAGGAGAGGATCACGTACCTGCAAGACTACATGCGCGACCTGCAGGAGCGGGCCGCCGCGCTCCACGCCCAGGGGATGTCATATGAGGAGGCCGCCGCGCAGATCGACATGACTGATCACGCGGAGCATTACCCGCAGATTCGATTCCCCGGGGTGTCGGCGGTGGCGGTGCAGCGCGTGTTCGAGTTGCTGGATGAGGGGAGTTAGAGACCGTGGGCAGGATTCATGGGGCATTCGAGCGGCGATGCATTGGTGGCGGACCGCCCCCTTCGCCAGTGGCGCTGGCCGAGTGCGGGGCCACGCCCACTGGTCAAACTGTAATGTCCGCTTGGCATAGTGTAATGTTCTCTTTACTTTTGTTGCTGGCGACGGTCGTGGTGCTGGCGGTCCCGATCGGACCACTGCACGCGCAGGCCGCGGGGGCTGCGGAGACCGAAGCACCGGCCCGGATCATCTTCGAAGGGGTCACCGTCATCGACGGCACCGGCGCCGAGCCGCGGGCCGGCATGGCCATCGTCGTGGAGGGGGAAGAGATCGTCGCCGTGGTTCCGGTCGGAGAGCTGGCCGACGAGCAGCGCGATGGTGCCGAGGTGGTGGACGGGAACGCTTGGTTCGCCATCCCGGGTCTGATCGAGTCGCACACCCACCTGGCTACGATGGCCGACCGCGCGCAGGCCGAATTCCTCCTCAACCGGATGCTCTACGGCGGTATCACCACGGCGCGGGACATGGCGGGCGACATCCGGTCGCTCATGGACCTGCAGCGGGCCTCGCTGGTCAGGGAGATCGACGCGCCCGACCTCCACTTTTCGGCGCTGATGGCCGGCCCCAGGTTCTTCACCGACCGGCGCACGGTCGCTTCGGCGGCCGGGGAGACGCCGGGCGAGGTGTCGTGGATGCAGTCCGTCACCGAAGACACGGATCTCGTCGAGGCCGTGACGCTGGCGCGGGGAACCTGGGCGACGGGGATCAAGACCTATGCGGCGATCGAGGGTGATCTCCTCACCGCGATCGCGGCCGAGGCGCGCAGACAGGGGATTCCGGTGTGGTCGCATGCGCATGTCGGCCCCGCGCGGGCACTGGAGGTGGCACGCGCCGGAGTGCGCGCAATGTCTCACGTGTGCGGCATCGGGAGCGCGGCGATTCCCGACGATCTGTTCAGGGAAGGCCAGGAAGGGCTGCTCTGGGGGTACTTCGATGTCGACCTCGAAGATCCGGTCATCGACTCGGTGTACGCCGCGATGAAGCGGAACGGGACGGTTCTCGACGCGACTCTCCTTCTGGAGATCGGGGCGGATCAGCGGCCCCTGGCGGAAACCGACACGGCCGCCGCGCGGCGACGCAGTGAGTTCAGGGACAGCCTGCGCGCGCGGCAGGGCCCCCGCCCGACCGAACCGGTCGACCGCCAACGGCTGGGTGTCCAGGCGAGCTGCGAGAACGACGACGCCTTCGCGCTCACCCGCCGCGCCTACGAGGCCGGCGTGATGATCGCGGCGGGTACCGACGAGAGGGCCCCGCCCGATTCCGTCTTCCCTGCTCTGTACGATGGAATCCGCCTTCTCAATGAAGAAGTCGGGATGCCCATGCCGGAAGTCCTGAAGGCGGCTTCCCTGCACGGGGCCGTCGCGCTGGGAATGGAGAACCGCATCGGCACCCTCGAGCCCGGCAAGCACGCCAATATCGTCTTCCTGAGCGAAGACCCGCTTGCCGGTGCCGAGAGCCTCCGTTCGGTGCAGCTTACCGTCAAGCGCGGCACACTCTACTACCGCGACGAATTCGTGCTGGGGGAGCCGCCGGGGAGACCGCCGGGCTAAGCTAAGGCGGACCCCCGCGTTCCAGACCGTACAAGTGCACGTACTCCACGCCCATTTCGTCTCGAGCGACGCCGAGCACATAGTCCGTGCCGATCTCCATCACGTCGAGGTCGTGCGGCAGCTTCACCGTTCCGAGATACACGCCGTCCGGCCGAAAGACGTCATGAAGGCCCGAGGGAAGCCACACCACCCAACCGGACGGCTCCTCATAGTCGGGAGGAGCAGGCACCTCCCAACGCCTTCCCTCGTCATCGCCGACCGGCAACCGGCGAACCCACAGGAATCCCCGGTCGTCCAGGAAGAAGCTCTCGGCGATGGACAGCGAATCGACCACCGGCTGCCGGCCATTCGTCAGACTCAGCTCTGAGCGGTCGGGTTCGCGGCGCATCAACAGTCCCTGCCAAACCGCGACGAAGATGTCCGCTTCCGTTCGAGCTTTTCGGGGGGTTCGCCGCTCGACCACCATCGAGAGGGTGGCGTCCAGGAGGTCCCATACCTCGATGCGGTAGGCGTCGTTGCGGGCGTACAGGAGCCTGGGCTGCTGGCGGCCGCCGATCCAGAGCCTGCCCTTGAGACCCAGCGCGGCCACCACTGGTGAAGTTCTCCCGGCAGGAAGGGGAGGGGGAAGAGGAATGGTTGTTTCCCATTTCTCGTTCCGAAGGAAGGTTCCGACGGTATCCACCCGGTCCAGCGTCCACGGAATCTGCACGACAGTCGTATACGAGGTCTCCCAGCGGCGGCCGGGCTGCGGCGAACCGTCGCTGGGCGTGCAGATCACAATCAGGTCCTTGAAGTAGGACCGTCCCTCGGGGCATCGGCCGACGTAGTACCTGCCCAGCCCCTGAAGGAGCCGCGCGACATCCACCCGGCGGTGATCAAGCAACGCGCCCCCGGGACCGAAGCGGATGCGCTCCCATCCGTTGTCGATCACCAGGGTGTCGCCCGCGCGCCGCTGGAGACGCGGCCGCTGGTCCTGCTGCGTACGCATCTCGCCCGGACCGTCGCCAGGTCCCCCGGCGGTCCACAGGTGGCGGCCGGAGTAGTCGAAGGCGCGGAGCTCGCCGCTCCCGCTGTTGAGAACGACGATCGTGCTGTCGCGCAGCCGCGTCACCCCTCTGATCTCATGGAACTGCTGCGCAAACGGGGTGTCCACCACCCCCAGGGTCAGCAACGGCTCCGGGGTGAGGTCCCATCCCTCTCCGGGGCCCCACAGCGGCTCGTTGTTCACGACCATGCGGACGCGCGCGCTGTCCGTCACGCTGTATCCGGGCGCCTGGAGCGACTCCACGACACCTTCGGAGCAGCCCCAGGCGGTCACAACCAGCCACAACACCGTGAGCGATTCGAAGCGAAGTCTCCGATGTCCCGTCGGCGCGTTCATCGACCGCGTGTCTCCCAAGTCAGCAACTTCACAGGTGGCGCAGGGGTATCAGAAGCGTAGGCGCCGGCCCGCTGGCAGCAACACATTGCGGGTTGACACTGTTTCATTTCATTTCATTCCGGACTATGGCAACAACTGCGGAGGAGTTCGTGAGTATCCCGGTCAACACGGCCGCGGAGTCGGCAGAGCGCCTGCTTCGATGGTCGCGGCTCGTCCTGCTCTCGTCGGTTCTCGTCTCCGCATCGTGCGGCGACGGAGGGTCGCCCGGCTCCGGGGATGTGCTCGCAAGCTGGAGCCTGTCCGCCGAGCCCATCGTCTCAATCGGCGGGGCCGACGAGCGCGAGGGCTACCTGCTGCACCGCGTCGTCGGCGCGACCCGTCTCGGGGACGGCCGCATCGTCGTCGCCAACGGAAGCAGTCTGCAACTGCGGTACTACGATCGGCAAGGGAACCACCTCTTCGACGCCGGGGGCGAGGGCGAGGGGCCGGGCGAGCTGCAACCGCCCCTCGACCACTTCACCCGCCTTCCCGGAGACTCGGTCCTGGTGGCTTCCTTTCAGTCCGGATTCACTCGATTCGGACCTGACGGCCAGTACGCAAGTTCGATTCCGTACATGCTGCCTTCGCGCGGAGACTGCTGGTCCTTCGAGGGCAACCACCTGCTGCCCGATGGCTCGCACCTGCTGGGCTACTCGGGCAACAGTCGCTTCACCGACACCAATCAGCCGTGCCCGAACACCAGCGAGACACGGCCACCGGTGGTGATCGGGCGGTTCATCCCCACTACCGACTACATCGATACGATCGCCGTACTGCCTGGCGGGGAGCGGACCGATGACCCGTTGTCGAGCTTGCACGCCTATCCGAAGGACCTGGTCCTCGGGATTGCGCAAGACCGCATCTACCTCGGGGACACCGGGTCCGACAACATCGTCGTGGTTGGCTTCCTCGGTGACACCATCGGAGTCATTCCCGTCCCCTTTGAGCCGGTTCCCGTGCCCGCCGACGCCAGGGAAAAGCAGTTCGAGGATGTGGAGTTGACCAGCGGGGAACTGGCCTTCACGGAGCGCTGGACCTTCATCTATCCGGATCACTATCCCCTCTACGCCAGACTTGTGGCGGCTCCCGCGCATCGGGTCTGGGTGATGGCCTATCCACCGCTGAGGGAGTGGGCGTTCTCGCAGATGCTGACCCATCCGACCGTTTTCCGCCGGCTGGACGGCAAAGCAAAGTGGAGAATCGTCCGTCCCGACGGGTTGCCGATCGCCGAGGTGAGAACGCCTCCCGGGTTCTTCCTGCTTGAGGTGGGCGACGACTACATCCTGGGCATCCACAAGGACGAACTCGATCGGGAAAGTGTGCAGCTCTATCGCTTGATGCGGTGAAATCGCGACTATTGCCCGGAGTGCTCCATTCCCTATCCGTCACTGCTCACGCGCCCGTGGTTGCGCGCCCTCCTCTTCGGGTCGTTGCTCCACTCCGCATCATGCGACACCGACGATGCACCCGGCCCTGGCGGCGCGCCGCCAGGCTGGCGCCTCTCCGACGAGCCCATCGTCGTCATCGGCGGCGCCGACGAACGCGAGGGCTACCTTCTCCACTGGGTCACCGGAGCGACACGTCTGAGCGACGGCCGCATCGTCGTCGCAAACGAAAGCACCTCCGAGCTGAAGTACTACGATCCGGAGGGGA
This sequence comes from Gemmatimonadota bacterium, assembly GCA_022826005.1. GTDB lineage: Bacteria > Gemmatimonadota > Gemmatimonadetes > Longimicrobiales > Gaopeijiaceae > Bin94. Next base: position 102,532 of record JAJDVT010000075.1, read on the forward strand.
CGCACCTCTTCGACGTCGGAGGCGAGGGCGGTGGCCCAGGCGAATTTGCCGGGTCGTTGGCGCGTCTCGTCCGCACTCGCGGCGACTCCGTCCTGGTGCTTACCACGCAGTCGGAGATCACTCGGTTCGGGCCTGATGGACGGTACGCAGCCTCGAGTCGCTACCGTTTGCCGCCGTCCGGACACTGCCGAGTGATCGAGGGTCGCGAACGCCTGCTTCCCGATGGTTCGATCGTGCTCGGTTACGGAGTCTTCATCGGTAGCAACAGTCTTGGCGAGGAATGCCCGCCCCCGACGCCCGGCGAGGCGCGCCAACCCATGGTGGTCGGGCGATTCGTCCCGGCGACCGGAGGCTTCGATACCATCGCGGAGCTGCCCGCCGCGGAGAGGACCTCCGATCCCCAGACCATGCATGCCTATCCGAGGAACCGGGTCTACGGAATCGGACACGACCGCATCTATCTCGGCGACACCGGCTCGGACACCGTCCTCGCGATGAGCTTGAGCGGCGACCTGATCGCACTGCTTCCGGTTCCCTTCGAGCCGCGTCCCGTTCCCGACGACGCCAGGGAGCAGTTGTTCCGGGAGATGGAGTTCACGAGGCCAGGCCAGAGCATGACGCTCCGCTGGACCCTGATCTATCCGGACCAATATCCCCGCTACGCGCGGCTTGTGGCGGCCCCCGGGGAGCGGGTCTGGGTAATGGCCTATCCGCCGTTGAGGGAACCGGGGTTTCCGTGGCATCTGGAGAGCCCGATATCCTTCCGGCGCCTGGACGACGGAGGTGCCCGGTGGAGCGTCCTGAATCGTGAGGGAGTCGCGATCGCCGAGTTGCAGACGCCGCCGGGCTTTTTTCTGCTCGAAGTGGGAGACGACGACATCCTCGGGATCCACAAGGACGAGTTCGAGCGCGAGAGCGTCCGGGTTTATGGGCTGATTCGATAAGAGCGGGAGTATGAATACGCCGACACATGTCACCGCAGCTTCGGCAACCCGCCTACCCCAGGCCATGAAGCTCCTTTTGTTCGCGCCGGTACTCGCCACAGCGTCATGTGGCGGCGACACGGGCTCCGGTTCGCCGGACGCGCTCGCAAGCTGGACGCTGTCCGAGGAGCCCATCGTCGTCGTGGGAGGTGCCGACGAACGCGAGGGCTACCTTCTTCACCAGGTCATCGGAGCGACGCGACTCGGTGATGGCCGCATCGTCATCGCGAACGGAAGCACTCTGCAACTGCGGTACTACGATCCGCAGGGGAACCACCTCTTCGACGCCGGTGGCAAGGGCGAGGGGCCGGGTGAGTTTCAAACGCTGGACCACTTCACCCGCCTTCCCGGAGACTCGGTCGTGGCGCTCTCCCGGGCGCGGCAGCTCGTTCGATTCGGTCCCGACGGCCGGTACGCAGGTTCGAGTCCCTACGAACCGTCACCCTGCCAGGGATGCATGTGTCACGACGGCTTCCTTGTCCCCGATGGTTCGCTCCTGCTGGTCTACTCTCTCTATGCAGGTGGCTTGCAGTCCCGGGATTGCCCGATTCCGAGCGAGCTGCGGCCCACGGCGGTGATCGGACGATTCGACCCTGCGACCGGGGTTCTCGATTCAATCGCTGAATTGCCCGGGGCGGAGCTGAGCTACCCGGTCGAGGGCAGGATGTTTGCCTACCCGGGGAATCTGGTCCAGGGGATCGCGCCCGACCGAGTCTACCTCGGGGACACCGAGTCGGACGTCATTCTCGAGATGAGTTTCCGCGGTGACACCATCGCGACCCTGCCGGTCCCCTTCGATCCGGCCCCCGTGTCCGCCGACGCCAGGCAACAGCCCGACGAGCCGGAGTCCCGCTGGACGTACACCTACCCGGATCGCTACCCCCGCTACGCGCGACTTGTCGCGGCGCCCGGCGAACGGGTCTGGGTGATGGCGTATCCACACGCCAGGGAGCCAATGTTGATTCACGGTTACCTGGTGAGTCCCACCCTGTTCCGTCGGTTTGAGGACGGCGGGGCGCTGTGGAGGGTGGTGGCCCGCGATGGATTGTCGGTCGCAGAATTGCGAACGCCGGAAGGGTTCTTTCTGTTGGAAGTCGGTGCCGGCTACATCCTGGGAACCCACAAGGACGAGTTCGAGCGCGAGAGCGTGCAGCTCTATCGGTTGATGCGTTGACACCCCAGAGCAACCTGTCGGCAATCACCAGCGCAAGTCCATGGGCGATCGCGGTCGCCAGCGGACCCTGCCCCCCCCTCACCACCCCATCATCGCCACCGCCTCACCCGGCTACTGAATCCCTTTCCACGACTAACTCGCTGCCCACACGACCAGTCGGAGCTCGCTCTCGTCGATGATGGTGTACTCGGGCACCCGCCCGGAAAGGTCGGTGCTATCGCCGAGAATGATCGGCACGCCATCCCCCCGCCGGTCCATGATCCGCGATCGACCCAGACTCTCGTCGGCCGGGACCGAACAACGGGCCAGCATCGAAACGATCAGTTCGTTCCGGCTGTACTGCCGGAGGTGCATGCTGTCGGTAGTCAACGTGTTGGCGAGCGACCCCGGTACGTAGAGTTCGAGGCGGTCCGCAAACATGTGAAGGCGGATCCTCGCGCCGGCCATCGAGTAGTCGCGGTGGGCGACGGCGTTGGCGAGCGCCTCGAACACCGCCCTCTCACTGAACTGCGGGCGGTCCACACGGGCGGTCTTCTTCGTGGCCCGAACAAGCATGTTGCGTCGCACGAAGCGCAGGGCCTGGAAGATCTGGTTGTCCAGCGGCCCGCCGATGTCCCTCGCGTCGGTCTGGTAGTTCACGTCACGACGCTCGCCTGCGTAGCTCACTGCCTGCACATAGGCGTGGGGCATCCAGTCCGTCGGTGACGACGAGCACAGCAACGCTCCGCTCACGGTGATCCGAGCCACATCGTCTTCGTCATACGCGACAAGGCGAAGTTTGCGCAGAGCGGTCGGCGTGACCTCGGCATCCGGCGACAGAAAACGGCGAACCAGCCGCCCGCTCAGGTCCTCCGGGGTGGACCCCGGGATTGGGGTTTCGTCAAACCGGATGATGCGGGACTGGCTTCGTTCCTGGAGAAGACGAGCAAGCACCTCGGCAGGGAGTCTTCTCTTCGAACTCCCAATGCGCCGAAAGTAGCCCCCAGGGCTCTCATGCACGAAGAGGCTCCGCGGCACGACAACCTCGATGACGCTGCGAAGTTCGCCGTCGCTGTCGGACAGCTCCAGCTTGTTGATCTCGGCATCAAGGGGCGGTTTGACCGAGTCATTGCACATTTGCCTGACCCAGGCTTCGACGATGTCCAGCCTCTTCAAAGGGATTCCCACGACTTCCCGGGTCTTGTCCGCTACGCCCAGAACCAGCGTCCCTCCTCTGGAGTTGGCCATGGCGGCCATCTCGTCGGCAAGGTCGTTACGCTTTGGCCCCGCAACCTCATTGCCGGCGATCAGTATCCGCTTCAGCTCCAGCGTCGAATCCTCGCCGAGCCGAATTCGACGTGCCAGGGCCTCTGTGTCCCTCACGGCGCGACCTTTTCAGGCGGCATGATCCGCCTGTAGCGACTCTTGAAGGCTTCCCTTCCTCCCTCCATCACCTTGCAGATCTCGTCTCTCACCTTCTGTTCCTGAAGTCCGCCTTCACATGCCTTCCGGCTCTCGCCGTTTCCGGCGTCCAGCGACAGCACGAACTCGGCATCCCCGTGCACGACGATGTTGGGATTGTGAGTAACCACAATCACCTGGCGCCTGAGCTTCGTTTCCTTGAGTTGCCTGACCAGGAGATCGTAGATCAGCGTGTTGTCCAGGTCATCCTCTGGCTGATCGAGGATGATCGGCTCTTCGCCATGGCCCAGAACGAAGGCCAGGAGGGCGGCGGTCTGCTGCCCTGGCGATCCCTTGCTGAGTCGCTGCCAGCCCTTCTGGCGATCTCGGAACTCGACCCAAACCGTATCCGCGGGAGCGTAAAGCGCCAAACGGTCTATGTTCTCCGGCGGTATCTTCCTCAGTGTGTCGTCGAATCGCCAGTCTTCGGAAGGCCACGAAGTAGAGTCTCCTGCCTGGAACCGTCGAATGTCGGTCACCAGCTCATCCAGGCCTTCCCAACTCCAAGGCGTGTCGGCCGCAAGCCGGATCCTGTCGGCCAATGCCCTGCGGTCAGCTTCAAAACGTTCTGTAGCCAATACCTCCACCAGGTCGCCAGCGAGCCTCCGGTGGTTCCTGAAAGCGGTAACTTCTACACTAATACCTTCACCGGTGGCCGCTGCGGCGAAAGCGCTTCTGGCCGTGCTCAGATCCACGCGTCGCTGACGGTATTTCGCAAGGGTTAGCGCCGCCTCACGCTCGAGTTCGCGGGCGCGGCTTCGCTGTTGCTCCAATCCCTCGATTTCGCGTTGCAGACGGGTCGCATCCGCTACCAGTTCGCGATACTGCGCTGGATCACGGATGCCCCGCTCCGCAAGTTGCGCTGTGGCTTTCTGGAACCGACCCTCGCTGGCCTCCAGAGCCTGACTCCACCGTTGGACCAACTCCCCTGTCAGGATCTGTTCGATTTCATCTTGTGCGCCTTCGACGCCGCCAATCACGGATTGCCTCAACTGCCGAATCGTCCGGCCCATCGCCTCGTGAGCCATCCCGAGGTCGGCCAATGATGGATCGGCGGCCGGGGTACCGTCGAGGTCGAGATCGGCCACGGAAAGCCCCTCGGCAGCCCCCGCCACAGCCCGAACACTCTCCCAGGCGGCGGCCACCACCGCCTGCCACGCATCGTCCTGATGGCGTCGTCGGCGGTATTCGGTCAGTAGCCGTGTCTGCCCCCCCTCCTGAAGGAAGTCCAACTTGTGTTGAACGTCACTCAGTTCTGCCAGCCGCGCGCTCAAGCCCTTCGCCCGCGCAGCTGCCGTGCGCGCCTGCGCCCGTAGCGCCAGATACCTGGACTTCAAATGTTCGGTCTGGCGATTCCGTTCCGCCGCCTGCACATCCGGGCTGTCATCAATGATCCGGAGCAGAGCATCTGGATTCTGGGCCAGCGCGAAGAGCTGCTTCTGGCTGTAGATCCGCACCGGGAATCTCTCCGAGACCGCGCCTTCCTCGGGCGTCGCGCCGTCCGCCTTCAGACGGCTGATAGAAGACGCTCCTCCGGATGGACTCCACTTCAGCGCGAATCGCTCAGACTGCTTTCGGTAAACCACCTCGATACAGGTGTCCCTGGTCAGCAGTCCGTCTCGTCCGGGTATGGGTGCGTCCGGCACGCGGCGGTCGAAGAGCTTCCTCAATGAGCCTTCTTCTCCACGCGCTTCCCCCCGCGTGCGCTCGCCAAGCTCCCCGTCGCGCCGCAATGTCTTGCGGCAGAAATCGACCAGCGTGGACTTCCCTGTCCCCCGGCCACCGATGATGGCGTTCAGCCAAGGATTGAACCGGACGATCATCGGTTTCCGTCGACCCATGAACCGAGCGTTGGTGACCACGATGCGCTCGATGAGCAGCTCTCCATGTTGGCTATTGGGGTCATCCGGGTCGGAGTCCTTCACGGGCTGGAGCGAATCGGTCCCATCCAGCAGCGCCAAGCCCAATCCTTCGATGTCGGGGCGCGTCATCTTCACCCAGGTGAACCGCCGCCCCAACTCCTCGAAGCTGTGGGCGTCCGAAGACCATATCTGCGAAATCCTGCGGCCCACTTCGGGTTTGCTTCCGTCCAGCCAACTCTGGTCAACTTCCCGTTCCGGATCGACCTCCACGGCGGACAGTCGCGGGTCTCTCAGCACCGCCAATCTCTCACGGCCATCATGGACGGTCAGAAGCCCTTTGGGGCCGTTAACGTGCGGACCGAGGATGAGTGCGTCTCCGCCGATTCTCTCAAGGATTTGCTCAACGTTGAGCTTCGACCGAGCGAGGTCCGTCCCACGCTCGTCCACCGCGATTTCCACTCGCGAGAAGAGATCCTCTACGTGTTCCTCACTACGAGATGGATCCATCAGTACAAGCAGATGGACCCCATCACTGGCCGTGATCTCCGCACCGGGGAAGAAAACCGGACAACCCGACACCTTGCTGGCAGCCAACTTGATCTCGGAGATGGCACCGGCCGTGTTGTGGTCGGTGATCGCTACGGCATCAAGATTGGCCTCGGCAGCAGCTGTGATCCATCCCTCCCAGTCCTTCTCACCCTCGGACTCCGGTCGAAAGTCCCTGGACTCGGGGGAGTGCGCATGCAGATCCACGCGCCACCACCGTGAGCCTGGCCAGTCGTGTTTTCGCCTCATGCGCGTTCCTTTGGTAACGGGATCCCCATCGGTATCCGCGGTTCGGGGAAGTCCCGGTCGTCCTGTTGGAATATAGAGAGTCAGGCAACCTCACCAACGCCCGTCCCGCTCTGCGTCGCAACGCAGCTGGTTCAACGCGGAGGGACACCGGACCATTCACATCATGAATGATCATCACTCGCGCCGTGAATGGTCCTTGTTATCGACCATCGAGACGCGGGTAGTTCCGTGTCCGAATCATCCCCGCACCACCTCGATGTCGGGACACCGCAGGAGCGACCTGTCCGCGGTCACCAGCGTGAGTCCGTGCACCATCGCGGTCGCCGCGATGAAGCGATCGGCGGGGTCGTCATGCCCGAGTCGGATGCTGCGGCTGCCGAACGCGATGTCGAACGTCACCGGGACTGCCTGCATGGGCCGGACGCTCAGGGCGGTGCGAATCCAGCTCCAGGGGTCGGGATGGAGCAGGACGCGCTCCTTTTCGGCGAGCACGAGTGCTTCCCAAATGCTGACGGGGGACAGCGCCAGCGTGTTGGCCGGATCGGTCAGCCGTTCGCGCGCGCGACGCGAAAGGCGATCCGGCTCAAGCAGGCTCCAGAGCCAGATGTGGGTGTCGAGGATGAGGTTCACGTGCCGTCAATGGCTTTCGGCTGGACCGTTTTCCGGGCGCAGGGCGTCCCAGTCGGATGGGTCGGCTGCCGGAGAGACGATGTCCCCGAGGATTTCACCTAGGTCGCTCATCGCGCCCATCCAGTCCGCTTCGTGTGGCCGGTCATCCGCGCAGGGGTCGGCGGAGTCCTCGGGAGTGTCGGCGGTGCCCCCCGCGGCGTCGCCGGTGTCGGTGACGCTCCTGGCGTCCGGGCCCCCTCGAAGGGTCGATTTGGTGCTCATCGCGGCGGCCAACCGGGCCCGCTCGCGCACCAGGCCGAGCGTCGGGGCCGGGATGGCATAGCGGCCCAGCAGGTAGCGCAGCTCACCTTCCAGCGAGCGATGGTTGGCCTTGGCGCGTGCCTTGAGCGCGACGATCACATCGTCGTCCACGTTGCGGATGGTCAGGACTCCCATTGTGTCCCCGAATGCCGAGGTGACTGCGTGATGATAGCGTAATGTAGCAGTACAGCATGCATAATGCCAGCACAATTCCTGGGCAACGGCTAGCCTGAAGGGCGGGGCGCGGCGGCGCCCTGGAGAAACGGAGCGTACCCCCTCCCCTCACCGCCCCACCATCATCACCGCCTCACCCGGCTTCGGCCTCACGCCCTCCGCGTAGAGCTTCGCGTTGAGATCCGGCACGCGCGACGTAATCAGCACGTTGAGCGCCTCGATCGCATCGGGCATCACCTCCCAGGCGCGCTCGACCTGCCACATCTGGTCCTCGGTCGGCAGCGTTGACGATTGCTGGATGGCCCGCGCCACCCCTGCGTTGCGGCGCGCCTCCGCCACGTCGCTCTGGACCTCCTCGAGCGCTTCGCGGATCGCTTCCAGCTCCTCCTCGAGGCCTTCGGGGGCCTCCGCCGCCTCGCCGATCACCTCCTCGGCGGCGTCGAGCTGTTCCTCGAGGCGCTGGATCGCGCGGCCGGCCTCGTAGATCGGCACCGCGAGCTTGTGCAGGCTCATCAGCGCGGCCTGCCGGGCCATGCGATCGGCCCGGGTCATGGGGCGGCGCGGATCGGCCTGGATCTCGACGGTTGAGGAGTAGGTCTCGCCGGCGACGGTCATGCTCACCGTGTAGACGCCCGGGAGCACGATCGGGCCCGAGGGCACGCCGCCACCGCCGAATCCGCCGCCGCCGCCACCGGGCCCCCCACCACCCTGCCGCGGTTCCGGCTCGTAGGGCGGATCGTGGCGCCATTCCCAGATCACCTCGTTGATGCCGGACTCGCCTGTGGCTTCCAGGGTACGGATGTGGTTGCCGTCGGCGTCGGTGATCGTCAGCGCGAAGGTGTCGTTGTCGCGGGCATCTCCAGCACCGTCGCCATCAGCCGCACCATTCCCACCGCCCCCCTCCCCACCCCCCTCCGCCGCCATCGGCGCCTCCCACGCATCGCGCAGATAGTACCGGATCCTCGCGCCCCGCGGTGGATTCGGCGCCGAATACGTCGCACCCTGGAAGGGCCAGTCGCCGCGTTCCGCCCACATGATCGACGCGCGCGCCGAGGGGAAGACCCGCCCGGCCTCGGCCAGCATCTCGTCTGACAGGTGCTCCAGCGGGCTCACATCGGCCAGGATCCAGAAAGAACGGCCGTGCGTGCCCACCAGCAGGTCGTTGTCGCGGGGGTGCACCAGGATGTCGTCGACCGGGACCGTCGGGAGGTTGTTCTTGAGCTGTACCCAACGGGCGCCGCGGTCCACCGACACGAACACGCCGACCTCGTTGCCGACGAAGAGCAGGTTGGGGGCGCGGTGGTGCTCGGTGATCACGTTGACAGATCAGCCGTCGGGCAGGCCCTCGGTGATCTGCGTCCAGTTCTGGCCGTAATCCTCGCTAACGTACACGTACGCGGCATAGTCACCGTTGCGGTGGCCGTCGAAGCTGGCGTACACGCGGCCCTCCACATGCGCGGACGGCTCGATGCGGCTGACGTAGGTCCGCTCGGGCAGGTCCGGCACACGGTCGGCCACATTGGTCCAAGTTGCGCCATCGTTGCGGCTCACCTGGACATTGCCATCGTCGGTGCCGACATAAAGCAGCCCGCGCGCGACCGGCGATTCCGCGAACGCCGTGATGTTGCCGTAGTTCGAAATCCCGTCGTTGGCCGACATCTGGGGCGCCGAGCCGAGCACTCCCATGATCTCCAGCTCGGTCCGGTCGATCTGCCGGCTGAGGTCGATACCGCCGACCTCCTCCCAGGACATCCCCCGGTCGCGGGAACGCATCAGGTAGTTCGCGCCGAGGTACACGGTCGAGGGGTCGTGGGGGGAGAGCTGCAGCGCCGAGTTCCAGTTGAAGCGGTAGGTCTTGGTGGTGTCGCCATCCTCGCGCGGGCCCGTGATCGGGCGCATCGGGATCTTCTCGCCGGTGACCAGGTCGTATCGGTTCATGTTGCCGCCCTGGGACTCGGAATACACGATGCTCGAATCGGTCGGGTCGACGATGGTGAAGAAGCCGTCGCCGTAGACGGTCTCGTACCAGTCCTGGTGGCGGATGCCGTGGAAGGAGCGCGTGTTCGACGGGCCGCACCAGGCGTCGTTGTCCTGGAGACCGCCGCAGACGAAGTAGGGATCGCGCATGTCGAAGCCGATCGCGTAGAACTGTCCCAGCGCGAGGTTGTCGAACATGCGCCAGTGCGCGGTGCCGTCCCAGGAGGCGGAGACGCCGCCGTCGCTGCCCAGGATGAGGTGGTCGGGGTCGTTCGGGTTGATCCAGAGCGCGTGGTGGTCGACGTGGATCTGGGTCGCGCCGTCGCTGCGGAAGTTGCGCCCCCCGTCGTCGGAGACCATCAGCTGGGTGCCCAGGACGTAGATGCGGTCGACGTTGCCCGGGTCGATGCGGACCTGGGAGTAGTACATCGGCCGCGGGTTGGTATTGGACATCCGCTCCCAGGTTTCGCCGCGGTCGAGGGATCGGTAGAGGCCGCTCCGGTTCTGGCCACCTCCACCTCCACCTCCACCACCGCCTCCACCCGCACCCGGCCGCCGGGGCGTACGCGCGTTCGCCTCGATCAGCGCGTACACCACGTTGCCGTCTTGCCGGAAGATGTCTACACCGATGCGACCCTTGTCGCCATCCGGCAGCCCCTCGGTGAGCTCGGTCCAGCTGTCGCCGCCGTCGAGGGTGCGGTGGAGGCCGCTCCCCGGACCGCCGCCGTTGAACCCCCATCCCGTCCGCTGGCGCTGGTACATCGCCGCGAAGATCGTGTTCGGATCGCCCGGGTCCATCGCGAGGTCGATCGCACCGGTGTGCTCATCGATGTAGAGGACCTTCTCCCAGGTCTCGCCGCCGTCGGTCGTGCGGAAGACGCCGCGCTCCTCGTTCGGCCCCCACAGGTCGCCGACCGCCGCAACGTACACCACATCCGGATTGCGCGGATGAATCAGGATGCGGCCGATGTGCTTCGTCTCCGTGAGCCCCATGTGCCGCCAGGTGTTCCCGGCGTCGGTCGACTTGTAGACGCCGTTGCCCCAGCCGGAGGACTGGCGGTTCTGCGGTTCGCCGGTGCCGACCCAGACGAGGTTGGGGTTCGACTGGTCGAGGGTGACGTCGCCGATCGAGCTGGTGGGCTGGTCATCGAAGAGCGGCGTCCACGAGGTGCCGTGGTTCTCCGTCTTCCACACGCCGCCGGTGCCGGTGCCGATGTAGAAGACCTGCGGCTTCGCTTCGACGACGGCGAGGTCCGCGATGCGCCCGCCCATCAGCGCCGGGCCGAGCTCGCGGTACTCAAGGTGCGAGATGGCGGTTTCGAGGGGGGTCTGGGCGGTGGCTGGGGACGGGGCCGTGACTGCTGCGGCGGTGCAGAGGGCCGCGGGCACCGCTAACTTCGTGCCCGCGCGGAGGGCGGTTGCCGCAGGAAGGGCGTTGGCGCCATTTAGGGCGGTCAAGCGAAGGAGGTGGCGACGGATCTTCATTGCTGGGCTCCCGGGTTGGCACGGCAAACGGTGAGAGGGGATAATAGAGAATGGCATTGAGGAACGCGATTGCGGGGGCGGTCAGGTCGGCCTACATCCATGTGCGCCTGGCCGAGGAGCGGTTGCGAACAGGGGTCGCGTGGTGGCCGCTCGCTCCTTCCTTCGTCGCCGACCCCTACCCCGTCTACCGCAGGCTCCGCGAACGGGATCCGGTCCACTACAGCGCCCTCACCGAGCAGTTCGTGGTGTCCCGCTACGCCGATCTGGACCGAATCCTCCGGGACCACCGAAACTTCTCCAACGACCTGCAGAGGGCGCGTTCCTCGCGTGGCTCGGTGGGGACGCGCAAGAAGCTCAAGCCAAGCATGCTGGTGCAGGATCCGCCGGACCACACGCGGCTGCGCGGGCTCGTCAACAAGGCATTCACCCCGCGTTCGGTCGCGAAGATGGAGGACTACATCCGGGCCACCGCTCACCGCCTCCTCGACGAGGTCGAAGGCACCGATGAGTTCGACTTGATGAAGGGCTTTGCCATCCCGCTCCCCACGATCGTGATCGCGAGAATGATCGGCGTGCCCGAGCGCGACCTCGACCGCTTCAAGGTCTGGTCGGACCGGCTGGCGCGCGCACTGGAGCCCCTCCTCACTCCGGAGGAACAGGAGCAGGTGTTCCAAAGCGACCGAAAGCTCGCCGAGTACCACACGGCCATCATCGACCAGCGCCGCCGCGAGCCCCGCGACGACCTCGTGTCGCGGCTTGTGGAAGCCGAGGAGCAGGGAGACAAGCTCACTTCCGACGAGACGATCGTGATGCTGCGCCTTCTTCTGATCGCCGGAAACGAGACAACCACGAATCTGATCGGCAACGGAGTCCGGGCGCTTCTGCAGAGCCCCGACCAGCTCGTCCTGCTTCGGGAGGAGCCGGACCTGTTGCCTTCGGCCGTGGAAGAACTTCTGCGCTTCGATTCGCCGGTGCAGCTGGACATGCGCATCGCCCGCCGCGATGTAGAGATCGGCGGCCGCGCCGTACGTGAAGGCACGATGATCTCCCTGGCGATCGGATCGGCCAACCACGACCCGGAGCGCTTCCAGCGACCCGATGAACTCGACATCACCCGGTCCGATCAGGGAAACATCTCGTTCGGCCGCGGCATTCATCACTGCCTGGGTTCCCCGCTCGCCCGGCTCGAAGGGCGGATCGCGCTGGAGGTGCTGCTGGAGCGCTTCGACAGGATCGGGTTCGGCGCGCGGCCACCGAAGTACCGGCCCAGCGTCGTGCTTCGGGGGCTCGAGCATTTCGACCTGCGGGTGGCTTGACGAGCGCGGCGAGTTCATTCGCGTAGTGACGCACCGGCGGGTTTTCAATCCACCGTCAACGCTGTCCCAGGCGACCGGATTCCTCACGGACGTCATCGCGTCGCCATCCTGCCGCATCGTCGCCTTGTGCCGCGAGCACGGGATCGCGACCATTCTGACGAACGACCGCGACTTCGATCGCTTCCACGACTTGAACGTCCGAGTCCTGGGGCGATCCTGACACACACGCCAACCGCCGGTAGCCGCCCGTGCCCGAATCCATCGACCCCCGCGTCTTCCTGTTCACGGCCCTCGCGCTGCTGACGGTCTACCTCCTCCTCACCTGGTACCGCACCGCGGTGGCCGCCACCCGAGCGGGCCGCCGCGTCGACGGCTGGAGCGAACCGCCCAACTTCTACGAGAACGCGGTCGGCTTCGTCACCAACTTCTTCGACACCCTGGGGATCGGGTCGTTCGCGCCGACCACTTCCCTCTTCAAGCTGAGGCAGGTGGTCTCCGACGAGAACATCCCCGGGACGATGATGATCGGCCACACGCCGCCGGTCGTAATCCAGGCCTTCATCTTCATCGCGATCATCACAGTGGACCCGGTCACGCTCATCACGATGCTGGTCGCCGCGGTGCTCGGGGCGTGGCTGGGCGCGGGCGTGGTCGCGCGGCTACCCCGCTACAAGATCCAGGTCGGGATGGGGATCGCGCTGCTGATCGCGGCCGTGACCTTCGTGCTGGCCATCTTCGAGATCACCGCTGTGGGGGGCGAGGCCACGGGGCTCTCCGGCACGAACCTCGCGATTGCCTTCGCGTGCCTCTTCGTCCTCGGCGCCCTCATGACCATCGGGATCGGCATGTACGCCCCCACCATGATCATCATCAGCCTCATGGGGATGAACCCCGTTGTCGCCTTCCCGATCATGATGGGCGCGTCGGCGTTCCTGATGCCGGTGGCGGGTCTGCGGTTCCTCAAGGCCGGGCGCTACGGGCTGAAGGCGGCACTGGGGCTCGCGATCGGGGGCGTGCCGGCCGTGCTCATCGCGGCGTTCATCGTAAAGTCGCTGCCGCTGAACTACATGCGCTGGCTGGTGGTAGTGGTGGTGCTGTACGCTGCGATCCTGATGCTGAGGTCGGCGGTGCAGGAGCGGCGGGTGATGCAGGGGCGCGGGCCGCACACAGGTGGGTTTTCGGGTGGGGGCTCCGCATAGCGCCAACCGCCGGAGCGACCGGCTACCGCACCTTCCGCGAGTAGTTACCGTGCACGCTGAGGCGGTCGATCGCGCCACCGTCCCGGTGAAAGATGTAGGCCTCACCCAGCTCCCCGTCGTCTCGCACCCGCCGGAAGATGTCGCGCTCGTCATCGTCGCGGCGGAGCTTTCTCATCGCTCCCAGCGGGTTGTCGGTGGGGACGCCGATCGCGACCAGGCTGTCGTTCCAGCGCAGGATCACCGTCTCGCCCCAAGTGGACTCGTAGAGCCCCTCGTACTCGGCCAGTGACGCGGGGCGGGCGGTGCCGCCATCCGGGTTGTCCTGAACCGACTCCAGCGCCGATCCCACGATCTCGATCAGCTTCGAATACACGTCACCCGGACTGGTCCCCTGGGCGCTCACCAGCACGATGCCCGCCAGCTTCTTCGCCGGAATCAGCTGCAACGTCGACCGGAAGCCCGGACAGCTGCCCCCATGTCCCACCACGCGCTGGTCGTCTCGTTCTGACACCGAAAAGCCCAGCCCCCACATGGCGTCGAAATCGGGGTCAACCCAGTGGACGCGGTGCATCTCGCGCAGCGTATTCACGCCGAGGATCTCGGTGCCGCCGTTTTCGAGGAGCCGGAACTGCCAGGAGGCCAGGCGCGCGAGGTCCTCGACGGTCGAGGAAAAGCCGGCTGCCGGGGCGATGCCGTGGGTCTGGAAGAAGGTGGCCGGGACGCGCTCGCCGTCGCGCCGCATGCGGGTGTAGCCGGTGGCGAAGCGGTCTCCCCGGTGCTCGTCGGGGATGTCGGTGTATGTGTCGGACATGCCGAGCGGGTCGAGGATCTCGGCGCGCACATAGTCGTCGTAGGTCATTCCGGACGCCTCCTCGATCAGCTGCCCCGCCAGCGCCATCCCCAGATTCGAGTACTGGAAGTAGCGGTCGCCCGGGTAGAGGGTCTCCTGCTCGGCGAGCCCCTCGATGATCTCGTCCCGTGTCGGGAACGGGAACTCGGGGCCGGTCCAGTACGGGTGGGCCGACTCGCGCGGAAGCCCGGACGAGTGCGTCAGGATACCCTCCACGCTCACCGTCGGGCCGTCCGGGTACGCTTGCTCGACGTCGTACCAGGGCAGCAGGTCGGAGACCGGGTCGTCGAGCCGCAGCTTCCCCGCGTCGCGCTGCTGCATCACCCCGATCGAGGTGAAGAGCTTCGAGATCGAGCAGATCGAGTACATGGTGGACGGGGTCGCCGCGACTTTCGCGTCCGGATGCGCGTACCCGTACCCCTTCGCCCACACCAGCTCCTGGTCGTGGACGAGTCCGACCGACATTCCCGGGATCTTCTCGTAGTCCATCCTGGCGTCGAGCCAGACCTCGAAGATGTCGACGGCCTGCTCGAAGCGGGGGTCCCGGGTGGGGTCGCCGGTCTGGGCGCAGCCGGATGAGGGGGTGAGCAGGAGGGCGAGCAGGACGATGTGGGACGGTCGGGTAACGCGGATCATTCTGATTCCTCCGGCAAGGGTTGTTTGCGGTTGACGCCGGCCAAGGACACTGTTCAGCCCTCCGACAGTATCACCCCGGCCCGGGAACCAGAAAGCGAGGGACAGCGTGCCGAGTCCGCGTCGCGTGAGCATTCGCCGGTGTGAGGGCCTGATCCGGCGGCTCCCCCCCTCGCTGGCCGCCCTTTGCGCTGCCCTCGCATATGGCCTGACCCCTGCGGTAGCCGCCCCGGCCTCCACCCTCTCCGCCCAGACCCCCACCCCGGTCTCCGGCGAGGTGAGCTGCGCCGACTGCGTGATCACCCTGGACACCATCGCCACCATCGGAGGATGGGAGGACGCCGGCCTCCACGTCATCACCCCCTTCTCCCAGGTCGCCGTCGATCGCCGCGGCCGTATCCTCGTCACGCACCTCAGATACCCGGAGATCTCGGTGTTCACGCCGGAGGGCGACTACGCCGGGACCGTCGGACGGGGCGGGGCTGCAGACGGTGAATACGAGGCGATCGCGCACGTCAATGTCGGCGGGCGATACATCCACGTCTTCGAGTTCCAGCGGGGACGCACGGTGCTGGACCACGACTTCGAGGTCGTGCGCACGGACCGGTCGATCCCGCAGGTGCTGTCGTCGGTCGTCACGGACACGGACGACGTCGCGTTCGCGCTGCACGTCCCCGGAGCGACCGGCGTCGCACACCAGCGCCTGGTCCTGGACATGATGGGGAGGACCGTATCGTTCGGCGGCGCGGAGCCAGTGCGCCGGGGGCCGCAGATGCAGCGGTTCGTGGTGGCTGGCGACGAGGACACCTTCTGGGCCGTGCGCCAACGGGCCAACCGGATCGTGCGGTGGTATCTGGGCCCGGAACCAGCAATCGCGCGCGTGTTCGACCGGACCGTCGATGCGTTCGAACGCGACAACCCGACCGACCGGAGCTGGCCCCGGTCCCTCAATGTGGGCGCCTTGCTCGATGACAACGGGCTCTGGATTGCGTGGCAGACCCCCGACGCGGAGTGGACGGAGCGAATCAGCCCCGGGGAACCGATCCCCGAGGTCCCCTGGCAGACGGTGCTCGACGGATGGCTGGACCTGGTCGATCCGTCAACGGGGCGAACGATCGCTCGCTACCAGGGTGACGACGCGCTGCTGGGGTTCGCGCACGGATCGCGGTACCTGGTGTCGTACCACGAGCCGAGGGCGGGCGGGGCGTATATTCATCTGCTGGAGCCGAGCATCACTCGCTCCGCTCGGTCGGGCCGCGGACCCCCGGCGACGAGACGGCCCGATAGGACGAACTCGGCTCGGGCCGGTCGGTCAACAGTCCCGACAACGCCACCGTAACAATGGCCCACACCCCGTCCCTGTAGTCGTCGTTACCCTGGTGTGTTTCGAGCGCTGCACGCGCCGGGACCGGTTCGCCGTCCATCAGCAGCCCCTCGATATGGCACGCGATCGCCTCCCGGGCCGACTCGATTGCCTCGTCCAGCGATTCACCCGCGGAAAAACAGCCGGGCAGGTCGGGCACCGTGACTCCGTACCCGCTACACGCGTCCTTGTGGACGACGATCGGAAAGCGCATCAGCGGTCCTCCCATTCCCAGTCGGCTTGCCGGTAGATGGTGCGAAGAGTCAACGATCGGGATGTCCCAGCCGGGATGCTTCACGGTCACTCGGCCCTGGCAAGGGAAGTCGTCGCCCGACCGCCACGTTGGCCTTACCCCGCACTCACCTCCCCACCACCCGCTTCACCACCACCCTCTCCACATCCAGTTCGCCCCGCTCGATGAAGGCCACGAGACCGCCGGGACCAAAGGCATCGGGTATCTCGACCGCACCCGCGGGGTAGCTGCCGAGGTACCTGCCATCCATCGTCAGCACATCGATGGGGCCGGTGTCGTCGCTCGGCTCCTCGCCGTGGCGCTGCACCCAGATCTCGCCATCCCAGCTCGTCCCCAGGTCGCGAAGCATAGTGACAACTTCGTAGAACTCGAGGTTCGCGTTCCGTTCGCGTTCGATTCGCAACGCTTCCTCCGACCGTGCTTCGGCGGCCCTTAGACGACGTTCCCTTTCGGCGTCCCTCACCGCGCGCGTCACCGGGACCGATTGAAGCGGCCGCTTCAGGATCCGCCACACGCCCTCCCCGGGACGCGCGATCTTGATCACATAGGCCAACGAATCGGAGAACGCGACGCTCCCGTCGGGCAGTACGCCCGGGAGCATCCGCGGGGCGAAGGCCCAGCCCCAACCGACGCTCAGGTCTATCGGATTGAATCCCTCGGGCAGCCAGCCCTTGGCGACCGTATCCCTGGTGACCACATCGCCGGCGAGGTTGAGCCGTTCCACCGGCCGGGCAGTGGGCAAGGCGATGACGCCCCTTCTATTGACCATCTCCAGGGCCCGAATCGGAGCACCCGTCGCCACGAAGAGACCTTCCCCCTGCGGATCCGGCATCAGACCCGCCGACACGGCCACCGCCCATGGCTGTGCCCAGCCTACCCTGCGTTCGTAGGCTCCGCTCGCGTCGAATACCTGGTATGCCGAGTAGCCCCAGTCGGAAACCACCACCGACCCGTCCCGCATGACCGCGAATTCCGCAGCGTGGCGGAACTCCCCGGGCCCTTCGCCCCGTCCGCCGAATGCGCGGCGGTACTCGCCGTCCGGGCCCACTACGAAGATGCTGTCGACGTGATGATCCAGCAGGTAGAGCTGTCCCGCCTGATCGAAGGCCACCTCCCCGATGTTTCCGAACTGTTCCCACACCTCGCCGGAGAGGGATCCGAGGCGGTAGACCTGTTCGAATTGCGGGGTGAGCCAGCGGTCCTCGGCGGGGAGTTCAACGATCTCCTGAGCACCCGCCGACGCCGCGAACAAGAGCCATAGTGACGATATCCGGCATCTCCACTGTAATGTCTGCTTTACAATTCGTAATGTCTGCATGACTTTCTGCGAAGTGCGAGCCTTGTTCATGATCCCGTCGCCCGCTTCACCACCACGGTCCTGACACCCAGTTCGTCCTCCTCTACGAACGCGACCACTCCGTCCGGGCCGAAGGCGGCCGGCATCTCGAGCGCGCCCGCCCGATAGCTGCCCAGATACCCGCCGTCCATCGTGATCAGATCGATGGGCCCGTTGTCGTCAAACGGGTCCGCACCGTGCCGCTGCGCCCAGATCTCGCCGTCCCAGCCCGTCCGGAGATGGCGCAGGATCGAAACCTCCTCGGAGAACTCCAGGTTGGCGATCCGCATCCGTTCGGACGCCAGAAACGATTCCGCGCCACCCAGTATTTGTTCGGCGACGACGGCCACTCTCTCCCGCTGGCGGTCCCTTTCGGCGTCCATCAGCCGGCTCGTAACCGGGATCGGCTGCAGCGGCCGTTTCAGAATGCGCCACACGCCCGCGTCCGCGCTCGCGATCTTGATTGCGTAGGCGGAGGAGTCGGAGAACGCGACACTCCCGTCCGGCAGCACCCCGAGCAGGATCCTCGGACCGAACACCCTTTCCTGCAGTTCGCCGCCAGGGGGCAGCCACCCCTCGGCAACCGTGTCCGTGGTGACCTCGTCGCCGGTGAGAACCAGTCGTTCGACCGGGCGGGACCTCTGGACCCGGCTCTCGGTGCCGCTCTGTACGACGAGCACCATCGGCTCGTATCCCACGGCGGATATGATGGCCTGGCCCCCCGGATCCGGCAGGTAGTTCGTCAGGACCAGCAAACCCGACCCGGACATCCGGACGCGGCGCTCGTAGCCCCCGTCCGCGCTGAAGAGGTGGTATGCGCGGTACCCCATGTCCGCGATCACCATCCGACCGTCCCGCATCACGGCAAGTCCATGGGCGTCGCGAAACTCGCCGGGGCCGTCGCCCCAGCCGCCGACGGTGCGCCGCAGTTCGCCGTCCTGGCCCACGACGAAGACGCGCGGCGCCAGGTTGTCAAAGACGTACAGCTGCCCCGCCCCATCGAAGGCAACCCTGTGGACGTTGCCGAACTGTTCCCAGTCCGCGCCGCTCAGGGATCCGACCCGGTAGACTTCTTCGAATTCCGGCTCCAGCCAGCGGTCCTCGGCGGGGAGGCGGATGACTTGCTGGGCGGTCAGCGCGGTCGTCGCGCAGGGGCAGCCGGCGATGACGGCACCCGCGACAGATGACAGCAGAAGGGAGACGGACGCAGCAAGAGCCAGACCGCCAGAGCCAGTGCCGGCCACCGGGTGCGATGCCCTGTTCTTCATGCGACACGTCCTGCTGTCGTTACCGCCCCGCCATCCTCTTCACCACCACCGTGTGAACACCGAGTTCGTCCGTCTCGACGAACGCCATCAGGCCATCAGGGCCGAAGGCGTCCGGGACTTCGATCGTCCCCGCCCGATAGCTGCCCAGGTAGCGGCCGTCCATCGTCAGAACGTCGATCGGGCCGTTGTCGTCGCCAGGTTCCTCGCCGTGCCGCTGCACCCAGATCTCGCCATCCCAACCCGTCTTCAGGTCACGAACAAGCGAGACAACGTCGAAGAACTCCAGATTCGCAATCCGTTCGCGCGTCGTCCGGCCAACTACCTCCGAGCGTCCCTCGGCGGCCGTCAGGCGGCGCTCCCTCTCGGCGTCCCTCACTCTGCCCGTGACGGGAATGGGTTGAAGCGGTCGCTTCAGGACCCGCCATACCCCGACTCCCATCCGCGCGATCTTTATCGAATAGGCCAACGAGTCGGAAAAAGCCACGCTGCCGTCAGGAAGAACGCCCGCGAGCATCCGCGGCGGGAAGGCCCTCGCGACCGCAGTCCGCCCGCGCGATCCCCTCATGCCGGTATCGAACCTCTCTATCCCTATGGCCATGGGGTCACTGGCCTCGGGCAGCCACCCGACAGCCACGGTGTCCCTGATGACCACGTATCCACTGACGTCCAGGCGTTCGATGGGCCGGGCGGTGTGCGATATCAGGACACCCCCTCGGTTCACCATCGCGAAGGCCTGCAACGGAGCTCCCACCGCGACGAACACGGCGCCGCCCTGAGGATCCGGCATCAGACCCGACGCCGTTGCGACGACCCACCGCTGATCCCATTCCACCCTGCGCACCGATTCCCCGTTTGCGGCGAAGACCTGGTACGCCGGGTACCCGAAGTCGGCAACCACGACCTCTCCGTCCCGCATGACCGTGAATTCGGCAACGTTGCGAAACTCCCCGGGGCCTTCCCCCGGTCCCCCGAATGCCCGACGGTATTCGCCCTCGGGTCCCACCACGAAGATGCTGTCCACGTGGTAATCCAGAACGTACAGCTGACCTGCGCCGTCGAATGCCACGTCCACGTACCCGAACTGCTCCCACTCGGGGCCCGAGAGCGTTCCGAGTCGGTACACCTCTTCGAAATCGGAGGTGAGCCAGCGGTCCTCGGCGGGAAGCAGGATGATCTCCTGGGCGGGAGCAGGGATCACGGCCAGCAGCCAGACCGAGCCGGCCCAACAGAGGGTGCGGAGCACTGTCGACGGGTTGTTCATCTGGACGATCAATCAAGGCGGATGAGGCGGCCATCGGGACCTATACGAGGAAGATCCCGTGGAACTCGAACAGCAGGCGGTCGAATACCAGCAGGTTGGCAGGGTCGAAGGCCACGCTCATCTGACCGCGAATGCAACTATGGATTATCGATTCGTGCGTTCACACTACCGACGGGCGTTCACCTGGACAACACCCGCTTCACCACCACGGTCTGCACCCCCAACTCGTCCTCTTCGATGAACGCCACCAGCCGATCCGGGCCGAAAGCGTCCGGCATCATCGTTCCCGCCCGGTAGCTCCCGAGATACCGCCCGTCCTCTGTCAGGACATCGATGGGCCCGTCGTCGTCGAGCTGTCCCTCGCCGCGCCGCTGCACCCAGATCTCGCCGTCCAAACTGGTTCCCAGTTCACGGACGATCGAAACCGCTTCGGAGAACACCAGGCCGTCGATGTGCTCGCGCATCATGCGCTCCTGTCCGGGCGGAACCGGCTGCTGCCGTTGACGGTCCTTCTCGGCGTCGATCATCCGGTTGGTGACCCGGACCGGCTGTAGCGGCCGCCTAAGAATCCGCCGCACGCCCGTGCCCGGCCGCACGATCTTGATCGCGTAGGCCAGCGAATCCGAAAACGCCACGGTCCCGTCCGGCAGCGCCCCCAGCAGCATGCGGGGACCGAACACCGTCGGCTCCCGGCTGCCGCTCATCAGCCATTCCACGCCCGGGGGCAGCCAGCCGTGGGCGATGGTGTCCCTCCTGACGACATCGCCGGTAAGGTCAAGGCGCTCGATTGGGCGCGTCGTATGTGAGGGAGCGTTCTGGAGGAACTTGAAGAGCAGCATCCGGGATCCCACCGCGGAGAACAATGCGCCACCAGCCGGATCGGGCGTGAAATCCCATAGCGCTCCCCCCACATCCTCCAGACCCATCCCCACGCGGCGTTCGTAGTCCCCGTTCGCGTCGAAGATCTGGTATGCCAGGTACCCGGTGTCACCGACCACTACGCGGCCGTCCGGCATGACGGTGAACGATGATGTGCTCCGGAACTCGCCCGGGCCGTCCCCCCGGCCTCCCAGGGTGCGGAGCAATCCGCCGCTGCCGTCGACTACATGGATATGCAGCGCCTGCCAGTCGAAGACGTACAGCTGCCCCGCACCGTCGAAGGCGACCTTGTGGACGTTCCCGAACTGCTCCCAGCCCTCCCCGGATGGGGATCCGATCCGGTAGACTTCCTCGAACCGCGGCTGAAGCCAGCGGTCCTCGGCAGGGAGGTCGATGATCTCTTGCCCCCTCAGGGCCGCTGACGTGAACAGAACAGACCCGGCGGCAGCCAGGGCGAATGCTCTTGTGCGACCGCTCCTCGTGAGCTTCCCTGCCGACATGGCGATCTCCTCCCGCGCAGCGAGTGAGTCTGCGAGACCGTACCGGCGCACCGCCGCAGACACTGGCTCCTAATGAATTAGTTGACGCTAACGCGTGCGGGCTCCCACGTCAATCACCGGGGCGCACCCTCAATTCACATCGAGCGGCAGCCTCTTCACGACCACCGTGTGCACATCGAATTCGTCGTACTCGATATACGCTGCCAGCCCGTTCGGGCCGAATGCCTCTGGGGCTCGTGTCGTTTCCGTGGAGTAGCTGCCCACATAAGTGCCCTCCATGTCGAGCACATCTATCGCGCCGGGCCCGTCCTGACCCCGGCGCGACACCCATATCTTCCCGTTCCAGGTCGTGGACAGGCTCCAGACGATGGACTGGTGGGGGTAGAACTGCGTGTTCTCGATGAGCTGCCGTCGCCGCCTCCGCTCTTCGTTCGCATTGGGCCGCACCCACCTCCCGTCGACCCGCCTTCGCCTTTCCAGTGATTCGTCGGACCTCTCCTCGAGGCTTTCCAGCCGGGCGTCCTTCCAATCCCGGATATCGTCACCGGGGATCGGTTCAGGCTGGAATGGACGTGTCAGAATGCGGGTGACCCCCGTGCCCTCCGCGGCGATCTTGATCGCGTATGCCGATGAGTCCGAGAAGGCCACTCGTCGGTCCGGAAGGGAACCCCAGTGAAGTCGTGGGCGCCGCTCGACGTACCGAGGCAGCCACTCGCCGCGGAACTCTCCGCCGTCAGGCGGCTGGAGAGGAGGAGAATACCCTTCCACGATCGTGTCGTAGACGACCTCGTCGCCGGAGAGAGAGACGCGCTCGATCGGTCGTGAGACCGGATCGGGCCACTTCGGAGGCTCGCCCGACCAGAAGGTATTCGTGGGCTGAATCGTCACGGTGATCAACCCGTTGGACCCGCGCTCGGCCATGTGTTCGCCGATCATCGCGAAGGACGGGTCGCCGAATCGCACCGAGCGCTCGAAGCGGCCGTTCGCATCGAAGAGCTTGTAGGCGCGGCCAAGGAAGTCGATGACGACAGTGCGCCCATCCTCCATCACCAGCAATTGGACGGCCTGGAAGAAATCCCCGGGTCCGCGTCCCTGCTGCCCAAACTGGTGAATCAGGTTGCCATCGGTACCGACAACAAAGACGGTGCCGATCTGACTGTCCAGCACGTAGAGTCGGCCCAAGCCGTCGAAGGCCACTGCGCTCACGTGCCCGAACTGCTCCCACCTCTCGCCGGTCGGCAGACCGATGTGGTACACCTCCTCGAAATCGGCGTCCAGCCAGCGGTCCTCGGCGGGCAGGTGGATGATCTCCTGAGCGGCGGTCGGAACCACGGTGAGCAGGCAGCATGCCCAAGTGTAGGAGCCGAAAAGTAAGCTTCGGTTTACATAATGTAATGTCCGCATGACAGTCGACAGCAAGGGTGGCTTATTCACGACCCCACCATCCTCTTCACTACTACCGTCTGGATGGCCGTTTCGTTCCGCTCGGTGAAGGCCGCTCACCGCCCCCGCAGGCGCTTCACCACCACGTACCTCACGTCCATTTCGTCCCGTTCGATGAACGCGACCAGGCCGTCCGGCCCGAAAGCGGCCGGCAACGCGACCTCACCCGCAGGGTAGGTGCCGATGTAGCGCCCGTCCATGGTCAGGACATCGATGGGGCCGGCGTCGTCACCCGGCTCCTCGCCGTGGCGCCGCACCCAGATCTCGCCGTCCCAGCCGGTCCTCAGTCCCCGCACGATCGAGACCTCGTCGAAAAAGCCGAACGTGTCCCCCCTCGTGACACCGCTGGCCGACAGAACCCGTGCCCCCACCGCGGAAAAAATGGCCTCGCCACCGGGATCGGGCAGCAGTTCGGTGATGTCCACCGCACCCGGTTCGGGGGCCATGCGCACCATGCGCTCGAGATTGCCGTCCGCACCGAAGACGTGGTATGCACGGTGCCCGGTGTCCGCCAGCACGGCACGCCCGTCGCGCATGATCGCGAGTCCGTCCACGTGGCGGAATTCCCCCGGACCTTCTCCGGAACGGCCAAACGCCCGGAGGAACTCGCCGTCCGGCCCGACGATGGTGACGCGGTCCGCCTGATTGTCGAAGACGTACAGCCGCCCAGCGCCGTCGAACCCCACGCGGCGGACGTTCCCGAACTGTTCCCAATCCGCGCCCAGCACCGATCCGACCCGGTAGAGCTCTTCGAAGTCGGGAGCCAGACGGCGGTCGTCCGCGGGAAGGTTGATCACCTCCTGAGCGGTTGCGGCGACCGTCGCAGCGGGAGACCGCTCCGAATCCGCGCACGACAACCCCGCCACGGCCGCAGGCAAGGCGGCCAGCAGGAGAATCCCGTCAATCGGTCTTACGGTCCCCGCGGTCGACTTCACCATCTCCCTCCTGTGGGGCTTGGACAGACGCTTCCGGTCCCATACCCCCCTCCTCCGTCAGAGTTTCCCCCAATCGCGCCGACAGTTTCCGATAAAGCACGCTCAGCCCCCACACCGCCGCTCCCACGATCAACCCCAGCAGCACCCAGCGCAGCACCAGCGCCCAGAAGGCGGCGTCGTACGTCGGCGCCTGGAAGTTGTACGCGGTGAGCGCGCTCCAGCGGTCGGTCATCCAGTGCCATGCGGTGTGGGCGACGAGCGCCGAGAGGAGGATCGCGCCGATCCGCGGCGACATCACCTTCCTGAACAGCAGCACCAGCCCCGGGACCATGAACAGGAGCGCGAAGAGCTGGCCGAACTCGACCCCGACGTTGAACGCGAGCAGCGACGTGTAGAGGTGCGAGCCGGCGAACTGGAGCGACTCGCGCAGCAGGAAGGAGAAGCCGAAGCCGTGCACGAGGCCGAAGCCGAAGGCCCACACCCAGCGCCGCCGCAGCGTCTTGCCCACGATGTTCTCCAGCGCCATGAAGACGATCGACGCCGCGATCAGCATCTCGATCAGCGGGGGGAACCAGAGCGCGTTGGGCGCGAGGCCGAGTACCGATGCACCGAGCGTGATCGAGTGGGCGGCGGTGAAGGCGGTCACGACCGAGACGAGCGGCCAGAAGCGCCGGATCGGGATCACCAGGCAGAGCAGGAAGAGGAGGTGGTCGATCCCGTCCAGGATGTGCGCGAAGCCGAGCGCGACGAAGCGCAGGAAGGCCTGGTGCCACCTGGGGTCTAGCCGCACGCGTCCGGGATTGCCCGTGTACTGGAAGACGCGCTCCGCGCCGGTGGGGGTGATGAAGCGCAGCACGGTGGTGGTGCGGAGGCCGAGGTGGGCCCAGGCAGGGTCGATCGAGAAGCGCGACTCCGCGGACTCGATGGGAGTGCGGAGGATGACGTCCAGCATGGCCTGTTCCAGCATCAGGTCGGTGCTGGCGGCGAGGGGGGGGGCGCGGACGTGGGCGAGGGCGCGGTCGTAGGCCGCGAAGGAGGGGTCGGAGGGAAGTGAGATGCGAGCCGCGACGACGGTGGGGGTGGGGAGCCGGGTGGACTCCTCGAAGAGCGCGACGTAGTCGGCGATCCAGACCTTCGCCTGGTCCTCGATCAGCTCGCTGGCTTCCTCGATTTCGACGTAGCCGGGGCCGCGGACGGGGAAGTTGACGTCCCGCATCGAGGTGAGGGGAACGCGAAGGACGAGCCAGAGGGCGCCGTCCTCGGCCTTCACGAAGGAGCGGACGACGACATCGGCCGGGATGTCGTGGGGGATGGCGGGCGCAGCCCCGGCAGCGACGGCAGGCGTCTCGGCCGCTACGGCAACCCACGGCGCCAGCGTCGCGAGCGCCGCAAGAAGCACGCGAACCGCCAGTGTGCGTTCGTTCATGGGATCCTCTTCCAGCCGTCATCGAGCGGCTCGGGGCGACGGGGATTCGCGCCAGCCGCCAGCCGCGGGGGGCCTTCAGCAACAAGGCTGGGGGTTCGCAGTCTCGCTCGCAACGCGCGATCCCGCCATCCATGCGCCTCCGGCGGCCCGTCCCGCCCCCCTTCACCCTTTGCCAACGCGCGACCACCGCCGTACTTTGCCCCAAGTCAGCATCGTGTTCGTCCCACCGAGGGAGCTTCCCCATGAAGCGCAATGTTATCATCGTCGTGATTCTGGTGTTGGTCGCCGCGGGCATCTACGTGGCGCAGGACCGCCTTCAGACCGCGTCCGCCAGCACAGCCGACGCCCCGATCTTCCAGGTCGATCCCTTCTGGCCCCAGCCGCTGCCGAACCACTGGGTGCTCGGCTCGGTCGTTGGCGTCGGAGTCGATTCCCGGGACCACGTCTATATCATCCACCGGCAGGCGCCCCTCAATGAGCGGACGGAGATCGGCGCGGCGCAGGATCCGCCTACGGGCGAGTGCTGCGTACCGGCCCCCTTTGTGCTCGAGTTCGACCCGGACGGGAACCTGGCAAATTCCTGGGGCGGGCCCGGCGAGGGGTACACATGGCCCACTTCGAACCACGGGATCAGCGTCGATCCCATGGACAACATCTGGATCGGGGGCAACGGCAGGGATTCGCACGTGCTCAAGTTCTCGCGCGACGGGGAGTTCCTCGCCTCCTACGGGGAGGTGGGCGCCCAGATGCCGAGCAGCAACAGCGAGACATCCTTCGGGAACGTGGCGAAGATCTCCTTCGACGCCGGCGCCAACGAGGCCTACCTGGCCGATGGGTACGTCAACAAGCGCGTCGCGGTGCTGGACATCAACACGGGCGAATTGAAGCGGTTCTGGGGCGCCTACGGCAACACGCCGGACGATACGCGTCTGGGGCCCTACGACCCCGACGCGCCGCTGCCGCAGCAGTTCCGCAACCCGGTGCACTGCGCGGATCCGGCGAACGACGACCACGTCTACGTCTGTGACCGCCAGGCCAACCGAATCCAGGTTTTCCGCAAGGACGGGACCTTCGTGGACGAGGTGCGGCTGGCGCCGCGCACGCTCGGCGACGGCTCCACCTGGGACATCGCCTTCTCGCGCGACCCCGAACAGAAGTACATGTACGTGGCGGACGGGAAGAACATGAAGGTGTACGTGATGGACCGGCTGAGCCTGGAAGTCCTCACCAGCTTCGGCGACGGCGGCCGCCAGCCCGGCCTCTTCTTCGCCGTGCACTCGATTGCGACCGACTCGCAGGGCAACATCTACACGACGGAGACATATGAAGGGAAGCGCGTCCAGAAGTTCGTGTACATGGGCGAGGGTCCCGTCACGGCGATGGATCAGGGCGCGCCGTGGCCGCGAGGCAACTGAGCGCAGGACACCCGCAGGGAAGGACCCGCAGGCAAGGACCCGCAGAGAAGGAGAGGTAAGAGCATGAAGACTTCCACACTTGCAACCCCGGCGCTGATCGCGGCCGCACTCATGGCGGCCGGATGCGCGGGAGGCGACGGCGAAGGCGACACCGCCGACATGGAGGAGGTCAACCCCGCGATGCAGGAGCTCACCCCCGCCGAATCGGGGCCGATGACCTTCTTCATCACCAGCGCGGGGCCGGGCGACGGCGCGAATCTGGGCGGCCTCGAGGGGGCGGACGCCCACTGCGAGATGCTCGCGGACGCGCAGGGTGCGGGCGGGATGGGCTGGGCGGCCTACCTCAGCACGATCAACGAGGACGGGAGCGCGGCGGTGAACGCGAGGGACCGCATCGGAACCGGGCCGTGGCACAACCAGGCCGGCGTGCTGGTCGCCAACAACGTCGACGAGCTCCACTCCGATGCCGCCAACCTCACCAAGGAGTCGATCCTCACCGAGATGGGCGACATGGTGAACGGCCGCGGTGACGATCCCAACATGCACGACATCCTGACCGGGTCGAACATGGACGGGACCGCCACCACGGGCGAGGGCTACGACAACTGCGGCAACTGGACGAGCAACGGCGAAGGCAGCGCGTCGGTCGGCCACCATGACCGGATCGGCGGCGGCCAGAACCCCACCTCATGGAACTCGGCCCACGGGTCGCGCGGCTGCAGCCAGGAGAACCTGCAGGGAACCGGCGGCAACGGGTTCTTCTACTGCTTCGCGACAGGCGGTTGAGGCACTTCCGGGGGAAGAGGGGGACGGCGGGCGCGGTGCCGGCGGTGGTGCGCCACGGGCGCGCGGCGCGGATGGTGGCGCGCTTCGGGGCCGCTGCAGTCGCCGCGCTGACCCTGGCCGCGTGCGGCGTCGAGCGTGCGGGCGACGGGCCCGACGCGGGCGACGCCTCTGCCGGCGGCTATTTCACCTCCGAGGACGTCAACACCGTCTTCATCGAGGAGATGACCTGGACGGAGGTTCAGGAGGCCATCGACCGGGGGGCGACCACCGTGATCCTACCCACCGCGGGGACCGAGCAGAACGGGCCCCACATGGTGACGGGAAAGCACCGGTACATCATCGAGGAGGCGAGCGACCGGATCGCGCGGGAGTTGGGCGACGCGCTGGTCGCGCCGACCGTCACCTACGTCCCGGAGGGCGGTGTCGACCCGCCGTCGGGGCATATGCGCTACGCCGGGACCATCACGCTGCCGAACGAGTTCTTCATGAGGCTGCTGGAGTACGCCGCGCGCAGTTTCCGGGCCCACGGCTTCACCGACATCGCCTTCATCGGCGACAGCGGGGGGAACCAGCGCGGGATGGAGGCGGTCGCCGAGATGCTGAACGAGGAGTGGGGCGGCGAGGGATCGCGGGTCCACTTCATCGGGGACTACTACGCGAACAACGGCTTCCGCGACTGGCTCGTGGAACAGGGTGAAGTCCCCGATTCGATCGGCGGCCACGCCGGCATCTCCGACACCTCGATTCTGCTGTACGTCGAGCCGCGGCACATCCGGCAGGACAAGCTGGCGCCCGGCGGAGGGTTCGAGGGCAGCGGCGTGTCGGGCAATCCGACCCGGGCTTCGGCCGAATACGGCGAGGTCGGGATGCGGATGCGCGTGGATGCGGCAGTTCGGCAGATTCGGGCGGCAAGAGGGTCAGAGTAGCCGAAAGTAAACAAAACATGACATTTCGTAATGTTTACTTTACAATGCTGTGCCTAAGCGCAGCCGTGACGACAGCGCCGGGCGCGTCCGCCCAGGAGGTGCCGACCTTCACCCTGACGGGGAAGGTGGTGGACAGGGTCACCCGCACCCCCGTCGTGGCGGCGGTCATCAAGGTTCCGGAACTGGGGCGGTTCGTCTTCACTGACGGCGACGGCCAGTTCCGCTTCGCCGACTTTCCCCAGGGCACCTGGGAAGTCGTCGTGGAGCAGTTCGGCTATCACACCATGGACGACTCGGTCACGGTGTCGGAAGGGAACGGCCTGTTCATTCCGCTTGCTCCGAATCCGATAGAACTCGACGAACTGCGGGTGCGGACACGATCGGAGCAGTTGCTGACCAGGCGCCGGCAACGCATCCCGTACCGCGTCGCAACAATCCGTACCGAGGCCTTCACGAACGCCATCAACACGGATCCCACTGCCATCTTCCGGCGTGCCGCGAACACGGCGCTCGTGGGCTGTCCGGGTGTGGTGGGCGAGTGGATCGCCCAGGGTTGCCTCCCGCGCAAAGGCGGGGTCGTCAACATTCGCGTGTACCTTGACGAGGGGCGGATGTTCGGGGGAATGATGGAACTGCGATCCATCGACCACGAGTCCATTCATTCGATGGATTGGATTCCGAGTGCGGCTATGCTGCGCGTCTATACGAAGCGGTTCATCGAAAGGCTCGACAACTCCAGGATTGCGCTGGAGCCGCTGGTGTGGTGAAGGCGGCCTCTACGCCCGGCGCACTCGCCTGAGGGCAAGCCACCTACGCAGTCTCCGCAGTGCGAGCGCGAGTCCCGTCCACACCATCAGGGTCGCGGCGAGCGAGCAGAGGGCCGCGATCAGCCGGCCCGTGACGCCCCAATACTCCCCGGTGTGCGCGTAGCGGAGGAACTCCTGGGCCCGGCGTCCCGCGGGCTCGTCGGCGAAGGTCTCCCAGGCGAGTGGAGATCCGGTTGCGGCATCGAGGGTCAGGGTGCCGGTCTTCTGAGGCTGGCCGGTGCCTCCGCCTCGGATCTCAACGCTGACTTGCTCGGCGCGGGGCCGGGGTAGCATCAGGGCCAAAGACCGCCAGTTCGGCACCCACCCCCCCGCCACCCGCAGCACTGCCTCGAGGTCGGCGCTGTCCGCCGTCGCGCCCCTGCCCACATCCGCCTGCACCTCACCCGGCTGCGCACCCACATTCCCGGCCTGCAGCTCACCCGGCTCCCCCCCCCACACCCCAC
>JAJDVT010000016.1 GCA_022826005.1 Gemmatimonadota bacterium
GCCATCCTCCGGCTCGCCGGTTGCCTCTCTCCCACGTCCAGGGAGATAATCAAACTCCATCAACTGCCACCTGCTCCGGGCTCCGGCCTCACTTCTCGCACCTCCCCCGGTTCAGGCTCATCTCCGTATTGGAAAAGACTCCCGGGCCTCCCGCAGGACGGACCGGGTGAATTCCGGGCCGTACCGCATCAGGTATTGCAGCGGACCGAGCACTCGCTCCTGGGGTTTGCCGGCCGGCCAGAGATTCACGGCCGCCTTCATGATCTGGGCCGCGGTCGTCTCGCTGCGCCGCTTGACCGCGCGCACGATCTTCTTCTCCAGCGTCGCGAGGGCGGAGAGCCCGGTGTTGCGCGCCCTGGTGACCGACCCCGCCAGGCCCGCGTCGATCCCGGCCGAGATCCCCTCCAGCTCGTCCGCCACCGATTCCACGGCCTCGCGCCAGCGCCCCAGCGCCCGCTGCGCGTCCGCGGGGATCTGTTCCCGGGCAAACCGGCTCAACAATGCATCGCCGCGGCGCAGATCGCCGGCCTCCAGCTCGAACTTCGCCAGAACCTTGGACACCTTGGTCTCGACCGCCATCAGCGACCCCCGCGGTACCGCCACCGGCACACCGGTTCCGTGGCGCCGGAACAGCCCGGAGAGCTGCCCGAAGTAGGCGAGTTCACCCGGTCCGCCGACGTAGGCGAGCGTCGGGAAGACGAAGCTCTCGACTACCGGCCGCAGGAGGACATTGGGCGACACCTTGTCCGGAACATCCTCGATCAGCGACATCAGGCGGCGCTTCGAAATCGCTCTCCCGGAGCGCCGGCGGGTGAAGCCGCCGCCCGACCGCTGCAGCCGGTCGCGTCCCTCCCCGAGATCGGTGCAGAGGTTGACCGCTCCGGGAATGACCGGTACCTGCAGCGCGTATCCGAGGCCGGTGAGCGCGTCGCAGCTCTCGCGGACGGCCTCCTCGGAGGCGACCGGATCCTCGGCTTCCGCACGAAGTATGGGCCGCGAAGCCTCCTTCAGCGCGGGATGGGCGGCGTCGATGAGCCCGGCCGGCGTGTCCCGCAGAAGCTCCGCCATCAGATCGGAGAAGGCGGAGGCCATCGTCGCCCACGGATTGTAGGTGCCGCGAACGAGGTCCATATACCGGGCGTGGTAGTCGTTGCGCGGAAAGCACCCCTCCAGCCGGTCCACGACATCCACGATACCCTCCCCCAGGCGGATCCGTCCCAACGGGCGCGGGACGGCACCGGGGTTGGACCCCAGCGTGAGGTGCCGGAGCCGGTTCGACTCGTCGATCACGTGCGCGTGGTTGGCTTCTTCCCAGTCGTGGTCCTCCGAGGCGACCCAGAAGAGCGGCATCACCGGCCGCTCCAGGGCCATGGTGAGGTCGTCCGCCAGCCTCACGGCCGTCAGCGCCTTGTAAAGGCTGTAGAGCGGCCCTCCGAGGAGCCCCGGCTGCTGGCCCGTGGTCACGAAGTACCCTTCCCGCCGAAGCACCTCCCGGAGGGCCTGCCGGGCGGCGGGACCCGCCGGCCGGACGATCGACGCGGCCACCTCGCGCACTCCCGGACCCGTGGTCCGATCCAGCTCATCGGCCTTCCGCCGGTAGGTAGCCGTTTCGAAGGGGGACCCGCGATAGAAGGGAGCGGGCCGCGGCGCCCCGGCCAGGTAGTCCCGGACGAGCCGGGATCCGCCGGGCGGCATGGACAGCAGGCGCACTACCGGCGTGCCTCGGCCAGGATGATGCAGCGCGCCGACGACTGCGAGAGGGGCATGCCGTCGTATCCGCCGAAGCGCGCCCCGGGAGCAAGCCCCGCGCGCCCCAGCAGCGACTCCAGCTCCCAGGGCCGGTACAGGCGAACCCGTTCGACGAACTCACGGCGGGCACGGCCCTCCCGGGCTCCGACCGTGATCCTCTTCTCGACGATCCTTCCTTCCGCCGCCAGTCTTCGCTCCTGAACAACCTCCACACCCGAGACCGTGCGCCTGTCCTCGTCCCTCAGGTTGGCGACCACGTGGTCCGCGTTCATGAAGTCAAGCAGGAACGTGCCTCCGGGAACCAGGACCCGGCGCACCTCGCGGAGTACCTGAAGATCCTCGTGCTCGCGGTCGAAATAGCCAAAGGAGGTGAAGTAGGACGTGACCACATCGAAGGAGCCGGAGACGAACGGCAGAAGCCGCATGTCCGCGCGCACCAGACCGCCTGCCCCGGCCACCGCCGCAGCGGCCTCCAGCATGCGCATCGAGAGGTCCAGCCCGGTAGCGCGATACCCGATGTCTTCGAGCTCCACAAGGTGCCGGCCCGCCCCGCAACCGAGATCCAGGACGCGCGTTCCGGGTTCTCGACCGGTCTCCTGCCGCAGCAGGTCGACGGCCCGGCGGGCCTCGGCGCGGTCCCGGTGGGGATAGAGCGCCAGGTATTCGGCGCCGAACCAGTCGCGGAACCACGGTAAGGGGCCCTTCGTCATTCGGCTCCCTTGTGATAGGGTTCGTTTCTGAGGATCGTGCCCGCGCGGTACAGCTGCTCGGCGAGCACCAGCCGGGCAAGGTCGTGGGGAAGAGTGAACGGGGAAAGGGACAACCTGAGGTCGCACTCTTCCCGAAGTCCCGCTTCGAGCCCGAACGCTCCCCCGATGAGGAAGTGCACGCCCCGTGCCGGCCCCCAGGTGTGCCGCTCCAGCCACCTCGCCAGGGCGACCGACGACAGGGAGCGCCCCGCCCGTGTCAGGGCCACCGTGACGTGGTCCGGCTTCAGACGGCCGCGAATGCTCCCCGCCTCGCGGGCGCGTACCTCCCGCGCCCCGCCCCGGCGCGCCTGCGGCACTTCGGCGACCTCCAGGCGCCAGTAGCGCTTCGCCCGCTCCTCGTAGTCCCGGATCGAGGGCGCCAGAGCGCCGGGCTTCCCCACGGCCACTACCGAGATGCGCATCCGCCCACCTCGGCCAGGGCGCTGCGAAGCGGCTCCCCGGGGTCGCCGGCGACACGGAAGCCGACGACCACGCAGTGGGGACGCATCTCCGCGAAGGACGCCAGCTTCACGGCGTCCTTCGCCGTGCACACCACCGTCCGGCCGCCGCGCCGGTCCAGGAGCGCGGCTACTTCCCGGGCGGTGTACGCATGGTGGTCGGCGAATGCGGCAAGTTCGATCCGCGCGCCGGGCAGAAGCGTCTCCAGTCCGGCAAGAAAGGTCCGCGGCCGAGCGATCGAGGAGACGGCCAGAACATCGCCCTCCGGAGCTTCGGCGGGGGCGCCTTCCAGATCGCGCCACCCTCCCATATGTAGCTCGACGACCTGGTCCGGCACCCCCGGCGCGGCGCATCTCAGCCGCTCCCGCCAGGCCGCCACCGCTTCCCGGGACCCGGTCCTGCGCGTGACCAGCAGGTGCGTTGCGCGCCGGGCCGACGCGAGCGGCTCCCGGTAGGGGCCCCCGGGGAGCATCCGCACCGGCCACGGGTCTTCTGCCGCCACCAGGAGAAGGTCCAGTGTCCTGTGCAACCTGCGGTGCTGAAACCCGTCGTCGAGGACCGCCAGCTGATGCCCCTGCGCGACGGCGGCCGCAACCAGCGCGGCTCGGTCGCGCCCGACGAAGACGGCGTCGTCGCCGAACCAGCGCCGGTAGAGCGACACCTCGTCGGCACCGTAGCCGCGCACGACCACGGCCGTACGCATCCCCGCCTCCCGGAACCATTCCGCCAGCCAGCGCACCACGGGAGTCTTCCCCGTCCCCCCGACCGTCAGGTTGCCGACCGACACCACGGGAATGCGCGCCGGCGGGGGTGGCCTCCGGTCGTAGCGGGCGTTTCTCGCAGCGACGGCAAGGCGGAAGGGAAGCCCGGCCGGGGCCAGCAGCGCGCGGACCATCCTCCCGGCGGCGCCGGGGTCGTCGGAGGACCAGAGGTCGGCCAGCCCGCGCCGCAGCCGCTCCGGTGTCATGCGCCCGCCGCGCCGTCCCCGTTGGACGTCGTGCCTCCCTCGCCCGTGGCCGGGCCGCATTCGCGGGCGCGCGGCGCCAGGAGCTCCTCGACGAGGTCCGCCACCCGGACGGCCGCGCCGGGTGTGCCGAGCGCCACGCGCACCTCCGCAAGGCCGCGAAGGACCGTTCGGCGTTCGGGAGACGACTCGTCCAGGAGCGGCTCTATCGCATCCGCCACCGCGTCCGGAACCACTTCGCGCTGAATGAACTCGGGGACTACCCGCCGTCCCGCCACCAGGTTGGCGAGCGCCACGTGGGGAACGCGCACCAGGCGCTTCGCCAGAAGGTGTGTCAGCGGGTGCGTGACGTATGCGACCGCGAACGGGGTGCCCGCCAGCGCCGCCTCGAGGGTGCTGGTGCCGGACTTCACCAGCGCCGCGGTCGCGAGGGCCCGCAAGCCGGCCGCGTCGGATGTCCGCGGAAAGGGAAACGGCCGGTACGCCGAATCGGGAAGGAACGGCACCTTGCTCACGACGACCTGCAGACCGGGGATGCGCCGTCCGAGTTCCAGGGCGGCCCCGGTGAACGGCTCCGCGTGCCGCTCGAGTTCCTGCAGGCGGGATCCCGGGAACAGGGCCAGCACGGGGCGCGACCGGTCGATGCCGAGGGAGTCGCCGAGCGCGACCGGGTTCGCCTCGGGCGTCTCGTCGAGGAGCGGGTGGCCCACGAACTCGGCCCGCCCGCCGTGCGCGTGGTAGAGGCGGGCCTCAAAGGGCAGAATCAGGGCGATCCGGTCCGCGATCCTGGCCAGCCGCCGCGCGCGTCCCGCCCTCCAGGCCCACACCTGCGGACCGATGTAGTAGAGCACGGGAATCCCCGCCCGGGCCGCGTGCGCGGCGAGCCGCATGTTCAGCCCGGGATGGTCGATCGGCAGGACGAGGTCGATCCCTCCCTCCGACAGGATCCCCTTCACCCGCCGCTCCAGCCGCTGGAAGGCGGGAAGCCGCCTCACCACCTCCGCGAATCCCATCCCCGACAGCTCGTCCAGTCCCGCCAGAATGTCCACGCCCGCCCGCGCCATCTCCTCTCCCCCCAGCCCCACCATCTCGGAACCCGGCCACCGGCGCCCGATCTCGCGCGCCACCCCGGCCCCGTGCGCGTCCCCCGAAGCCTCCCCCGCGAGCATCATGACCCGGATGGGCCGGGGCGTACCGGTTGCGGAAGACGGAACCCGG
The DNA here is from genome assembly GCA_022826005.1 of Gemmatimonadota bacterium. Classification (GTDB taxonomy): domain Bacteria; phylum Gemmatimonadota; class Gemmatimonadetes; order Longimicrobiales; family Gaopeijiaceae; genus Bin94. The sequence continues at coordinate 5,140 of JAJDVT010000016.1, forward strand.
GCCCCGGACGAGCCCTGCCCGGGGGACGAAGGCGGCGCCGGAGTGCGCGGTGCGGCTTCCGAAGCCACCGTGGTCAGAAGGTCCGCCCGAGATACCAGATGATGGCGATGACGAGCGCGAGCAGCACGAGGAGCGTTCCCGGCGACCGCCCCTTCTTGGCGTCGATCCACTCGCGCTTACGCTGTCTCCGCACGCGTATTAGCGACATGATCCTCGATCTGTTGTTCGATGGCCAGTGCAAGCTCCAGTGCCCTGCGTCCATCTTCGCCCGTGACCGGAGGCGGCGCCAGCCCGGCAATGGCATCGCGGAACGCGGACAACTCGGCGGCGAGCGGCTCGGTACCGTCTCCCCGTATCGCGACCCGCTCCACAACCGACCCAAGGTTCGCAAGCGCCGACACGCCCTCGGGCAGCGACACCCCGTCCAGCACCGAAACGCCGTTTTTCAGCCGGTAGAACTCGCCCTTCCCGACTGCCAGATCAAGCGAAAGATAGCCGGAAGGCTGCCACACGCGGAGCTTCCTCACCCTCGACAGCGAGACCCGGCTCGCAGTCAGATTGGCCACCGCGCCCCCCTCGAAGCTCACCCGCGCGTTGGCGATGTCCACGTGGCGCGACAGCACGGGAACGCCCGCCGCCGCCAGCCCGGTCACCGGTCTCCCCACGAGGCTGCAGAGAAGGTCCACATCGTGGATCATCAGGTCGAGGACTACCGCTACGTCAAGCGACCGTGGAGCGAAGGGCCCGAGCCGGTGCGACTCCACGAAGAGGGGGCGGTCGAGGTAGGGTCTCGCCGCCACCAGCGCAGGGTTGAACCGCTCCACATGCCCAACCTGCACGAGAACGCCGTGTGCGCGGGCCTCCTCCAGGATACGGTCGGCGCTCTCGATGTCGGGGGCGAGCGGCTTCTCGACGAACACGTGGACTCCGGCCCGGATCGCCGCCCGCGCGACCTCCTCGTGCGCACTCGTGGGAACCGCCACCACCACCCCGTCGCTCGCAGCCAGGAGGTCGCCGAGCGAGCGCATGACCCGCACCCCGACCTGCCGCCCCACGGCTTCGGCCCGGTCGCGGTCCACATCCTGGATCCCCGAACAGGCCGCACCCGCCAGTCCCTGGGCCACGCGTGCATGGTGGCGACCGAACGCCCCGACGCCCACCACGCCGATCCTCGGCCCCGGGGCGCCGCACGGGCGCTCAGAAGGTGATGCCGCGCTCGCTGTTCCTGATGAAGTCAAGGAAATAGCCCACCTCGGGTTGGGACAGAGCCGGATCGGATTCCACCCGATCGATCGCCTGGGAGATGTTCAGACCCGACTGGAACAGGAGCCGGTAGGCGCGCTTCAGGGAGCGGCGGACCTCCGGAGAGAAGCCCCTCCGCTCGAGTCCCACCGTGTTGAGCCCGTACAGCTTGGGAGTGGGATTGCCGGACGCCCGGCAGAACGGTGGGATATCCTGCGTGATCCTCGATGCGCCGCCGACGAACGCATATGAGCCGATCCGGACGGACTGGTGAATCGCCACCAGGCCGCTGAGGATCACCCAGTCCTCGATCGTGACGTGGCCGGCCATGTTGGTGGCGTTGGCGACAACCACATGGTTGCCGAGTTCACAGTCGTGCGCGATGTGCGCGTAGGCCATCAGGAGACAGTCCGAGCCGACCACCGTCCGCCCGGACGCCGAGGTCCCGCGGTTGAGCGTGGCGAATTCCCGGATGACCGTACGGTCCCCGACGTGAAGAAACGTCTGTTCCCCTTCATATTTGAGATCCTGGGGGTCCGTTCCCAGCACCGCTCCATTTGCGATGCGGCAGTCGCTTCCGATCGTCGTGTCCTTCTCGACGAACACCCTGGGGCCGATGCGCGTGTTCGCCCCGATCGTCACGCCGCGGCCGACGATCGCGAAGGGCTCGATCTCGACGCCGTGATCCAGCGCGGCCGACGGATGCACGATGGCGGTCTCGTGAATCACGACCGGTGCCGCCACATCAGCCACGCGCTTCACTTGTCGACGATCCTTGCGGTCATCTCGGCCTGGGCCACCACCTTGCCGTCCACCCTGCCCTTCCCCCTCATCTTCCAGGCCATGCGCCGAACGTTCACCACCTCCATTTCGAAGAGCACCTGGTCCCCGGGGGTCACCGGCCTCCTCCACTTCACGTTGTTCAGCGACATGAAGTACACGACCTTCCCCTCCGGGTCGTCCACGGAGTCCATCAGCAACAGCCCTCCCACCTGGGCCATCGCCTCGATCACCAGGACGCCGGGCATGACGGGGTGGTCGGGAAAGTGGCCCCGGAAGAAGGGCTCGTTGATGGTCACGTTCTTGAGCCCGACGATGCGCTTGAGCGGCTCGAACTCCAGGACCCGGTCCACCAGCAGCATCGGGTAGCGGTGCGGCAGGCAGTCCATGATCCGTCTCACATCGATCACGCTCCTGCGCTGCTCCCGGTCGTGCTGCTCGCGAATCTCGCGCGCGAGCGCCACGTTGCCCCTGTGGCTCGGACGTTCGGCCACCACATGGCCGCGGAACCTTCCCCCGAGGAGCGACAGATCTCCCACCATGTCCCCGACCTTGTGGCGGAGGAATTCGTCGGGGTAGCGAAGCCGTTCGTTCATCACCTTCTCCTCGTCCAGCACGACCGTGTTCTCCAGGGAAGCGCCGTTCGCGAACCCGCGCTCACGCAGCAACGGGGCGTCCTCCTTGAAGCCGAAGGTGCGCGCCGTGGAGATTTCCGCAAGGAAGCCCTCGCCGTCGAGCCGGAAATCCCCGTACTGGCGACCGATCGCCGAGTGGTCGAAATCGATCGTGGCGGATATCCGCATGCCCTCGTGGGGCAGCGCCGCGTACGAGGCCTGGCAGCCGTCCCGCGTGGTGATGGCGTCGCGCACCGCGATCACGGTCGCCGCAGACGATTGGCGCTCTCGCCCGACCCCGCGCAGGGCCTCGAGCCAGGGGGCGAAGCTGCCGTCCAGGATGGGAACTTCCGCCCCGCTGACCTCCAGCACGGCATTGTCCACCCGGAAGGCGAACAGCGCGGCGAGGACATGCTCGACGGTGGCGACGCGGGCGTCCCCCACCCCGAGGCTCGTGCTGAGTTCGGTCCCGGTCACATGATCGAGCTGCGCCGGAACCGCCGGCGTTCCGGGCAGGTCCGTCCGCCTGAAGGAGATTCCGGCCCCCTCGGGCGCCGGCCTGGCTCTGAGGCTGGCAGCCTCCCCGCTGTGGATGCCGATCCCCGCAAGTTCGAACTCGCCGGCGATGGTGTGCTGGTAGTCGTTTGCCATTCGAGGGGGGGCCGTGAACGCAGATATGGTCAGTGTAATGTAACCCAACCGTGCGGGACTGTTGCGTTTCCATGGTGGAAACGTATCAATCGCCGGACTCCGACTTGTCGCCGGCCAATCTTCGTTCGATCCGCCGCACCCGCTTGAGTACACCCGGAAGCCGCATCAGGTTCGCCATCGCCTTGAGATAGGCCCGGTGGTCGCGCGCCGGATAGCCCGATACCTCCTGCCCCGGGGCGATGTCGGAGATCACCCCCGCCTGGGCTCCGATGCGCGCCCCGGCCCCGATATTCAGGTGTCCGGACACTCCCGCCTGGCCCCCGAGGACCACTCCTTCGCCGAGCCGCGTCGATCCCGCGATCCCCACCTGCGCCACCACCAGCGAACGTGTACCGATGACCACGTTGTGACCGATGTGCACCATGTTGTCGAGCTTGGAGCCGACACCGATGCGGGTCTTGCCGATCGAGCCGCGGTCGATGGTGCAGTTAGCGCCGATCTCGACATCGTCCTCGACCACGCACCCGCCCACCTGGGGCACCTTGACGTGCTCGTCCTCGACGAGGACGTAGCCGAACCCGTCCACCCCGATGCGCGCCCCCGCGTGCACAACCACCCGGTCACCCAGAACCGAGCCGGGGTAGACGGTCACATTCGGGAGCAGAACGCATTCCCGCCCGATCTCGACTCCGGCCCCGATCGTGCAATTCGCCCCCACCGCGCTTCCGCTCCCCACAACCGCTCCCGCGCCGATCACGGCTCCGGGCCCCACCGACGCCGTTGCGCAAACCTCGGCTTCCGGATGGACGACCGCGGCCGCGTCCACTCCCGGCTCCGGCGGAGTTACGGCGTACATCATGGCCAGCAGGGTGACCATGGCACGGTGCGCGTCCGGTACCACGATCCGGTCGCGCGGCCCCCCGGGAAGGCCGCTCAGCGGGTCTGAAACCAGCAGCGCGCCTCCGCCGCAGCCCTCCAGACCACCCGCGTAGCGCCGGTCCGCCAGGAGCGCGAGGTCCCCCGGCCCTGCATCGTGAACCGGCGAGATGCGACTGAAGGTGACCCGTGCGTCACCCAGTACCTTCCCCCCTGTCGCCTCCGCCGCCTCGGCCAGGGTCAGCGTTCTGGCCCCGCGCGAACTCACCTTCCGGCGCGCCGCCGGACCGTATCAGGCAAGGGGACCGGAACCGACCTCATCGTCGCCGCTCGCCGCCCCCTTCTCCTCCAGCCGGTTGAGAACCTCCTGCGTGAGGTTCAGCGACTCGTCGGCGGCCAGGATCACATTGCCCGTGGCGTCCGCATCGAGGATGAATGCATAGCCCCCCTCCACCCGGATTTCCTCGATCACCGCGGTGATCTCGTCCATGACCGGCTGCAACACCTCGTCCTGGAGCTGCTGCAACTCGACCTGGATCTCGTTCTGCCTGGTCTGGATGGCCACGCCCCGCGAGTTGATCTCCTGCTCACGAGCCTGGCGCGCCTCCGGCGTAAGGTTCATCTGCTGCTGCTGATACTCGGCGATGAGCTGGTCCCGCTGGTTGATGAGGGTCTGCATTTCGGTGGTCCAGCGGGAGTCGGCGCCGTCCAGCCGGTCGAAGGCGGCCTGCGCGGGCGGGTACTGTACCATCACTTCCCGGACGTGGATGTACCCAATCCTGGTCGCCTGGGCGTCGAGCGATGGCGTGAAAAGGAGAGTCAGTACCACGGCCATGCCGAATCGAGAAAAACTCATGCGTCCATTCCTCCGGTGCGATTGATCGTGCCGCCTTCCGTCCCGGGGAAGCGGCGGTTGTGTAAAGATAGCCTGACTGAAGATGGTGTATTCCGGACTGATCTAGAAGTTGGGCCCCATCTTGAAGTGAAGCTGCCAGCCCGGCGCGGGGCGGCCGGTAACCGGGTCAACCTTGTCGAAGCCGTACGCGTAGTCCAGCCCCAGCGGGCCGAACGGCGTGAGCAGCTGCAACCCCACGCCCGCGCCCCTGAACAGCCTGGACGTATTGAGATCGCCGGGACCCTGCCAGATGTTACCCGCGTCGTAGAACACGGATAGCCCGATGTTGGAGCCGAAGACGGCGTTGTATTCGGCGGTCGCCGAAAGATACGCGTTGCCGGTACGGTCCACCTGTGCGATCCCCGCGTTCCGCTCGGGGAAGTAGCCGAACGGAGTGATCGTCGTCTCGTCATACCCTCTCAGGGGTTGCCCGAACTGCACCCCGCCAAGCCAGAAGGACTCGAAGGGGAACCTCGACGCGTCGCCGAACAGGGCGCCACCCCTGACGCTGAGTCCCAGCGCCAGCTGCGTGCCACCGGAAACGCCCTCGCCCCCGCCGATCTGGCCGAGCGGAATCTTCCACTGTGCCTGTCCTGTATGCTTGACGAAGTCTCCCTGCCCCCCGAGCGGGCCGCCGTTCAACTCCACGTTCCACGACTGCATGGACCCGGAGGTCGGGAACAGCGGGTGGTTCAGGGTGGTCCGCGTGATCCCCACCGAAAAGGTGCTGAGGATCCCCGGCGGCAACCCGAAGAGCGTCCGGTCCTCGACGTTGCTGAACGCTTCGTACCTGGTGCGGGAGAGCGAGTATCCGAAGAAGACCCGGGTCTGCAGCGAGTTGAAGAAGGGCACGCCGAACTGGGTTGTGAATCCCGCCCGGCGGCGGCGTCCGGTGGCGAACTGGAAGAAGCGGTCGGTGGAGTTGTATACGGAGAACGAACCGCTGATGGTCGACTGGAAGAGCGCCGGATCGGTCAGGCTGAGGGTGAAGCTGTTGATGTAGCGGCCGAAGTCCCACCGTATGCTCCCGGACTTCCCCTGGCCCAGGAGGTTGGGCTGGTCGAACCCGATAAAGCCGGACAGGCCGACGCCACCTCCGACCGCCGTGCCGAAGGACATCGTTCCGGTCTGCTTCTCGACGACGGTGAAGATGATGTCCACGTCTCCGCTCACGGGATCCGGGCGGATGTCCGGCGCCGGCATCGGGGTCTCGAAGAAGCCCAGCGACTGGATGTTCTGGTAGGACTGGACGATGCGCGCCTCGCTGTACACGTCCCCCGGGAGCACGAAGATCTTCTCGCGGATCACCCGGTCGAAGGTGTAGTCGTTGCCCTGGATGATCACGTTGCGCACATACGCCTGCGGCCCCTCCTCGATCAGCAGCCGCGCGTGCACCGTGGGATACCCGCCCACCTCCTCGCCGGTCCTCTCGAAGAACGGTTCGACCTGGGCATACAGGTAGCCCTCGTTCGAATACAGTTCGCGAACCCTCTGGGCGGCTTCCTGGAAATCGACGAGATCGAAAACCGGCCCGGCCGGGTGCTCCGCTTCGCCCCTCCCGACCCCCAGCGCCGAGAGGATGCCCCCCGACTCGTTCTCGAAGTACACCGCCAGCATCTCCTCGTCGAATGCGTCGGCGCCCTCGATTTCGAGTTCGGACATCCGGTACCGGGCCCCCTCGTCCACCTGGATCTCCAGACGCGCCTTCCCGTTGACGGGATCGACGATCAGCGAGTCCCCGAGGACCTGGAAGTCCAGGTGCCCCGCCTGGTAGTAGTAGGCCGGAAGCGATTCGAGGAGGTCCAGCTCGAAGTCGATTTCGTCGTAGTTGCCGGTGCGGAACCAGAAGAACCCTTCCGGCTTCGTCCTCATCGCCCCGCGCAGCTCCTCGTCGGTGAAGCGCGCGTTCCCGGCGAAGGTCACCTCAGCGATGGTGACGCGCTGTCCCTCCTCGACCTCGATGACCACGTCCACCCGGCCATCGTCGCCCGGCACCGGTTGCTCCCGCCGGCGGATGACCGCGAACGGCACCCCCTCGCGCCGCAGCTCCTCGCGGATGAAGGTCTCCGCCCTGATGACGTCGTCGCGCGACAGCGGCGCATTCTCCTGGAGTCCGGCCTCCTCGAACACCTTCCCCTGGGAGATGCTCTCCAGGCCGGTGATGCGTATGTACCGGGCCAGCGGCCTCTCGACGATATCGAGGATCAGGACGTTGCGCCCGCCGGACGAATCCAGCCTGAAGGCGATGTCCTCGTAGAGCCCGGTCGCCCAGAGGTTCTTGATGGCCCGCTGGATGTCGATCCAGCTGTTGGTCGTCCCCGGCTGAATGCCCGCCGCCCCGATCACCGCATCCTGCGTCAGGCGCGCCATTCCGCGGGCGACCAGGGAGTCGATCCGCACCAGGGCGTCCTGACCGGCGGCCTGGCCGGCCAGTTGCGCGGGCGGGGCCGCCGCCGCCAGGGCGACGATGGCTATCCATCGCACCGCGATGCGAGGCGTGCGGGAATCCCTCATGTCTTTGTTGGAGTGGCAACCGCGATGGAAAGTTGCCTTCCGTCCTCCGACCGGTCGACCTCGATCTCGTCGCCCGCCGCGAATTCCGCCATGAGGATCCTCTCCGAGAGGGGATCCTCGAGGAAGCGCCGTATCGCGCGCTTGAGGGGTCGCGCTCCGTACCTCTCGTCGTATCCGTGGGTGACCAGGAGATCGACTGCGGCGTCGGTGAGCACCAGCGTCATTTCCCTTCGCGCCAGCCGTTCCCTGACGTCGCCCAGCAGGATGTGAACGATCTGCCCGATCTCGTCGCGGCTCAGGGGGTGGAAGACGATCGTGTCGTCCACGCGGTTGAGGAATTCGGGATTGAAGGCCCGGTGAATCTCGTCGTCCACCTTGTCACGGATGACCTGGTAGCTGGAGCCCGCGTCCCCGGCCTGGAAACCGAGTCCGCCCCTGGCGATGTTCCTCGCGCCCAGGTTCGAGGTCATGATGAGGACGGTGTTCTTGAAGTCGATCCTGCGCCCGTAGTTGTCGGTCAGGTGACCCTCGTCGAGCACCTGGAGCAGGATGTTGAAGACATCCGGGTGGGCCTTCTCGATCTCGTCGAGAAGGACGACCGAATAGGGCCGGCGGCGCACCGCCTTGGTGAGCGCTCCGGAGTCGTCGTACCCCACGTATCCCGGGGGCGCTCCGATCAGGCGCGAGACGGAGAACCTCTCCATGTACTCGCTCATGTCCACCCGGATCAGCGCCTCGCGATCGGCGAAGAGGAACTCCGCCAGCGCGCGGGCCAGCTCGGTCTTGCCGACTCCGGTGGGGCCCGAGAAGATGAACGATCCGATCGGCCGGTGGGGGTCCTTCAGCCCCGCGCGGCTGCGCCGGATCGCGCGCGCTATCGCCGTGATGGCCTCGTCCTGGCCGACCACGCGCTTGTGGAGTTCGTCCTCCATGTGCACGAGACGCTGCGTCTCGGCCTCGCGAATGCGCGTGAGGGGGATGCCCGTCCACCGGCTCACGATGAACGCGATGTCCTCCACGCTGATCTCCGGCCGGAAGCGCCTGCGTTCCTCCTCCCAGGCGGCCCTTTCCTCGCGAATACGCTTCTGGACCTCGCGTTCCTCGTCCCTCAGCTGCGCCGCCCGCTCGAAGTCCTGGTCCCGGATCGCGTCCTCCTTGCGCTTGGCGACCTCGGCCAGCTCGGCCTTGAGGCCCTCCACCTCGGCCGGTGGCACCTGGCTCGCGAGGCGGGCGCGCGCACCCGCCTCGTCGATCACGTCGATCGCCTTGTCGGGAAGGAACCGGTCGGTGATGTACCGGTCCGACAGCCGCGAAGCGTGCGAGAGCGCGTCGTCGGGGATGGTGACCTTGTGATGGTCCTCGTAGTGCCCCCGGAGCCCGGCGAGGATCCGCACGGTCTCCTTGACGGTCGGCGGGTCGATCATCACCGGCTGGAAGCGGCGCTCGAGCGCCCCGTCCTTCTCGACGTACTTGCGGTACTCGTTCAGCGTCGAGGCTCCGATGCACCGCAGCTCTCCGCGGGCAAGCGCCGGCTTGAACATGTTCGACGCGTCGATCGCGCCTTCAGCCGCGCCGGCACCGACCAGCGTGTGCAGTTCATCGATGAAGAGGATGACGTTGCGATTGCTCTGGATCTCGTTCATCACTGCCTTGAGCCGCTCTTCGAACTGGCCGCGATACTTCGTACCGGCGATCACCGCCGCCATGTCGAGCGCCAGCAGGCGATGGCTGGACAGGCTCTCGGTGACCTCGCCGCGGGCGACCAGCTGGGCCAGCCCCTCGACGATCGCCGTCTTGCCGACCCCGGGCTCGCCGATCAGCACGGGGTTGTTCTTCTTTCTGCGGCAGAGAATCTCGGTCACGCGCTCGATCTCCTGCTCGCGCCCGATCGTCGGGTCGAGCTCGCCGCGCCGCGCCAGGCCGGTGAGATCGCGGCAGAAGTGATCGAGCGCGGGGGTCCTGGACTTCTTGTCGCCCCTCGACGGGGCCGGGGCGGGCACGGGGTTGCCGCCGCCCCCCGGTGCGGCCGGGCTGCTCGAACTGACGTCCGAGCCCAGAACCTTCAAGGTCTCCGAGCGCGCCTCCTCTATGGAAACGCCCAGGGAATTGAGGACCTGCGCCGCGATGCCCTTGCTCTCCCGGAGGAGTCCCAGGAGAAGGTGCTCCGTTCCCACATAGGAATGGTTGAGTTCACGGGCCTCCGACATGGCGAACTCCAGGACTTTCTTCGCCGGCGAGGTGTACGGCAGTTCTCCGAGAGCGATGGTCGCCTTGCCCTGGCGAACCGATTCGGTCACGCGCTCGTGAATCTGGTCGAGGTCCACGCTGAGGTTGCCCAGGACGTGGGAGGCCACTCCCTCCCCCTCGCGGATCAGCCCGAGGAGGATGTGTTCCGTGCCCACGTAGTCGTGCTGCAGCCGGATCGCCTCCTGCCGCGCCATGGAAAGGACCTTCCGCACCCGCTCGGTGAAGTTGAAGTTGTAGTTCATTCCAGTCGGCCCCCCGAAGCTTCCGTTCGGCAAAACCCGTGCACGGTCCTGCACCAAATATTGGCCATCAGTCCCCCGAACCGGAAGTGGGCGCATCGCCGCCCGCCAGTACCCTGCGCACGTACTCGGCCCTGTGGGCTCTCCGCTCCGGAGAGGTGAGCGCACGACCCGCCGCCTCTTCGAGATGGGCCGCCTGCGACAGAATCATGATCCTGTTGAGCAAATATATGCTCGGCGAAGGCAGCAGTTCCAGGGACACTCCCAGCCGCACGCCGGACAGAAGATTCATCAGTTCCTCGTACTCGAGCGCCCTGGCGTAGCGGAGCAGGCCGTAGGCCCTCCAGATCTTGTCCTCGGTCACCGGTCCGGCGTCGCGGAGCAGCACCTGCCGCGCCCGGCGCTCCTTCTCGAGCACGGTCGTGACGATCCGGGCCAGGTGCTCGACCAGATCCTCCTCACTCTGGCCGAGTGTCGTCTGGTTGGAGATCTGGAAGAAGTTGCCGACCACCTCGGAGCCCTCGCCGTGCAGGCCGCGGAAGGTGAGGCCAACCTCGGAGATCCCCTGAAGCGCCCGGGCGATCTCCTTGGTGAGCACGAGCCCCGGCAGGTGCAGGAGCGCCGAGGCGCGCAGTCCGGTCCCCACATTCGTGGGACAGCACGTCAGGTAGCCGAATTCGTGATGGTAGGCGAAGTGCAGACCGCGCCCGAGCTCCTCGTCGAGCCTGTCCACCATGCCCCAGGCGTCGGCGACGCGCAGCCCCGCCACCAGGCTCTGCAACCGCAGGTGGTCCTCCTCGTTGATGAGGACGGAAACCGGGCTGTCGCCGGATATCGCCACCGCCACCCCGCCGTCGGGACCCCTGCGAAGCCCGGCGATCTCCCGCGAGATGAGGCGCCGTTCCAGGAGCACCGTGCGCGCCCGCTCGGACATCTCGGTCATGCGCAGAAGGACCGCACGCCCGTGCATCGACGTGTTCGCGAACGCCCTGGAAACCGTGCGGCAGATCACCTCCCGCTGTCCGTCGCTCGCCTTGGCGACGTACGGGTGGCCCTGCAGGTTCCTGGCCAGCCGGACCCGGGTGGAAAGCACGATGTCCGAATCCGGACCGTCCGCGTCCAGCCAGCCCAGGCCGAAATCGAAGATCGCCGCCGCGTCGTCCATCGCCTAGTCAACCCGAACAGGTGAGGCGAAGCGTCCAGCGCGGATGGATCGCTGCACGAATGCCGGGGGGGATTCGTCCACGGGCTAGCCACCCGGTTCGTGTTCGCGAATCTCGTCGCGAAGCAGAGCAGCGCGCTCGAAGTCCTCCACCTCGATCGCCCGCCGCAGGCTCCTGCGCAGACCGTCGAGGCGCCGGTCGATGTCGGCCGCCGCGGGATCGGGAGGAAGATAGACCTTGCCCACGTGCTGGCTGGAGCCGTGAATCCGCTTCAGGAGGCGGCGCATGCTCGCATCGAAGGTGGTGAAGCAGTGCGAGCAGCCGAGACGGCCGGTGTTGCGGAAGTCCTCGAAGGTCAGGCTGCAGAAGCTGCAGGTCTCCGAGGGCTCGGACGGGGCCCGGGACCCCTTCGGCTCGAGCTGTGCGAGAAAGTCGGAGACATCCAGGTCGGCCGGGGGCTCGGTACTGATCCCCTTTGCGGCGGCGCATTCCTTGCACAGGTACTGGGTCGACGACTCGTTGTTGACGACCTGGGTCCAGTGCACGACCGCCGGGTTGCCGCAGTCCGGGCCGTCGCACTCCCGCTGTGCCTCAGACATCTTCGAGCACGCCTCCCATCAGTCTAAGCACCCTCTCCGCCCTGGACGCCACCTCATGGTTGTGCGTCACGACCACCAACGCAACCCGGTGCCGGTCCCCAAGGCTGAAGAGCACGTCCTGTACCTCTTCGCTCAGGGTGGCGTCCAGGTTTCCGGTGGGCTCGTCGGCGAGGACCACGAGGGGACGGTTCACGAGCGCGCGCGCCACCGCCACCCGTTGCTGTTCGCCGCCCGACAGTTCGCTGGGCTTGTGGTCGAAGCGCTCGTCGAGCCCCACCTGGTGCAGGAGTTCGGCCGCCCTCGCCCTGGCCGACGCCGGGTCGTCGCCCCGGATCAGCGCCGGCATCATGGTGTTCTCGATCGCGGTGAAATCGGACAACAGGTGGTGGAACTGGAAGACGAACCCGATGCGGTCGTTTCGCAGTGCGGCGGCTCCCTGCTCGTCCAGTTCGGCGATGTCGGTGCCGCCGACCCGCACCGAGCCGGCGGTGGGCCGGTCGAGGGCACCGAGGAGGTGCAGCAGGGTCGACTTGCCGGAGCCGCTCGCGCCGATGATGGCTACGGCCTCGCCGTCCTCGACCCGCAGGTCCAGCCCCCTGATAATGTGCAGATCCTGGCCGGCCACGCCCCGGTACGACCGCTCCAGCGCAAGGGCTTCAACCGCCGCGTGACAGTTTCGTCCAGCCACCTCAGCCATGGCGGATCGCCTCCACCGGCTCCAGCGACGCGGCCTGGCGCGCCGGGTATACGGTCGCCGCCACCGGGACGATCAGGCTCAGCGACGCGATCCACACGATGTCCCAGACGGACAGCGCTACGGGCAGGCGGTCGACGAAGTAGATGTCCGGCTCAATGGGGATGAGGCCGTAGCGCTCGATCAGAAAGGCGAGGGTGAGCCCCAGCGCCATCCCGGCCGCGGTTCCCACAAACCCGATCCAGAAGCCGTGGAACATGAACGCGTGCAGCGTATCCCTCCGCGTCAGCCCCATCGCCTTGAGAATCCCGATCTCCCGGGTGCGGTTGACCACGACCATCGCCAGCGTGCCCGCGATGTTGAGCGCGGCGACGAGCACGATCAGCGACAGGATCAGCGCCATCCCCAGCTTCTCCAGCCGTAGCGCGGCGAAGAGCTGCCGGTTGGTCTCGGTCCATGTGCGCACGACGTAGGGCCAACCCCCCAGCGCCTCCTCGATCGGGACGGAAACCGCCTCGGCTTCCCAGGGATCCTCCACCCGCACCCCGACGAACGACGCCGTCTCGTAATCCATCCGCAGGAGGCGCTGCAGGTCGTCCAGCGAGGCATACCCGTGGCTGATGTCGAAGTCGTACATCCCCGTCGAGACGATCCCGGATACCAGCCAGTGCTCCATGCGGGGTTGCAGCCAGCCATTCGGACCCATCCGGAATTCCTCCATCACGATCACCGTGACCGTGTCGCCCGGGAACACCCCCAGGCGGTTGGCGAGCACGCTCCCGATCGCAACCGCCGGCAGCTCTCCCCGCTCCTGGCCGAGCGGAAGGTGGCCCGCCTTGAGGCTGTCCTCCATCGGGGTGACGGGCGGGCCTTCGCGCTCCAGATCGACGGCGTAGAGATCCATCTGCTGAACGAAGTCGCTGTCGATTCTCTTCACTGCGACCCGGGTGGAGCCGATCGGCCCGGCGGCGACCACTCCGGGCACTTCCTCCACCAGGCCGACCACCTGCTGCCAGTCGCCGACCCGCAGAGAGGTCCCCTCCTCCTGGATCATGATGTGGGGGTAGGAACCCAGGATCTTGCTGCGCAGTTCGTTCTGCATCCCGGTCATCACCCCGATGACGACGATCAGCGCGGTGACCCCCAGCGCCACACCTCCCAGCGCGATCCAGCTGATGAAGGACAGAAGCCGCCCGCGCTTGCGGGATGCCCTCAGCCGTCCGGCCAGGAACCAGGCGAAGCGCGTGCGCGACCGGGTCTGCGGATGGTCCACTATTCCACCTCCCGGAGCGTCGGGAAGAGGATCACGTCGCGGATGGAGGCCTGGTCGGTGAGAAGCATGACCACACGGTCGATCCCCACGCCCACGCCTCCCGTGGGGGGCAGCCCGTACTCCAGCGCCCGGATGTAGTCCTCGTCCACCATCTGTGCCTCGGCGTCGCCGGCCGCACGGAGCTCCGCCTGATCCTCGAAGCGGGCGCGCTGGGCGAGCGGGTCGTTGAGTTCGCTGAAGGCGTTGGCCAGCTCTTCGCCCGCGACGTAGAGTTCGAAGCGTTCCGCCAGGCCGGAAGCTCCACGCTTCGGCTTGGCCAGGGGACTCAGTTCCCGCGGGTAGTCCAGCACGAAGGTAGGCTGTACCAGGGCGGGCTGCACCAGTTCCCCGAACAGCTTGTCCATCAGCTTGCCCCGCCCCGCCCCTTCGAGGTCGTCCGCCCCCAGATCCTCGGCCCGGTTACGCAGCTCCTCGGGCGGCGCCTCCGTCGGATCGGCGCCCAGCGCGCCGGCGAGCGCGTCCACGAAGGAGATGCGGGCAAAGGGCCGCGCGAAGCTGATCGCCTCGCCCTGGAAGGTGCACTCCGTGCGTCCCTTGACGGCGTTGGCGAGGGCAACGAAGAGCCGTTCCACCACATCCATCATTTCCTCGTAGTCCGCGAACGCCTGGTAGAATTCAAGCATCGTGAACTCGGGATTGTGGAAGCGGTCGATCCCCTCGTTGCGGAAGTCCTTGGATATCTCGTAGACCCGGTCCAGGCCGCCCACAATGAGCCGCTTCAGGTAGAGTTCGTCCGCGATGCGCAGGTACAGGGTGCGGTCCAGAGCGTTGTGGCGGGTGACGAAAGGCCGGGCCGAGGCGCCGCCGTAGACGGGCTGCAGCACGGGCGTCTCGACCTCAAGGAAGCCCAGGTCGTCGAGGAAGCGCCGAGCGGTGGCGATGACGGCCGCCCGGGCCCGGAACACCTCGCGGACACGGGGGTTGACCGCCAGGTCGGCGTAGCGCTGGCGGTAGCGGGTCTCGCGGTCGGCAAAGCCGGACCAGGTCCGCGTCCCCCCTGTCTCCGCGTCGACCTCCACCTTGCCCAGCGGGAGCGGGCGCAGCGACTTGGCGAGCAGTGCGATCGCCTCGGCGCGAACCGTCACCTGCCCCGCCCGGGTGCGGAAGAGGCGGCCCTCCACCCCGATCCAGTCGCCCAGGTCGAGGAGATCCAGGAGTTCGTACGCATCCGGCCCGAGGACGTTGCGTTTCAGATATACCTGGACGCGGCCGGTATGGTCCTCGAGGTCGGCGAAGGCGCTCCGGCCGTGCGAGCGGAAAGCCACCATGCGGCCTGCCCATCGCCCCTGCGGGCCCTGTCCGGCCTCTACCGACCCGCCCGCTTCCACCTCCTTGAAGGCCGCGACGGAAGGGGCGGCCCGGAGCGTTACGTCGAACGAGTACGCGAACGGCTCGATCCCCTTGGCCTGCAGGGCCTGGAGCTTGTCCAACCGGGTCCGCATGACCCGGGACATCTCTTCCGCGGGACGGCGGCTCATCCCGCGCGCGCCCCGCCGAACCTCTTGAGCCAGGCCTCGATGAACGGATCCAGGGCGCCGTCCATCACGGCACCGACGTTGCCGGTCTTCGTCTCGGTGCGGTGGTCGTTCACCATCGTGTACGGGGCGAAGACGTAGCTGCGGATCTGGTTGCCCCATCCGATCTCGGTCTTGGAGGACTCCAATGCCTGCTTTTCCTTTTCCTTTTCGTCCGCGGCCCGCTGATAGAGCGCCGCCCTGAGCATCTTCATCGCGGTGGAGCGGTTCTTGTGCTGTGACCGCTCCTGCTGGCAGGAGACCACGATCCCCGTCGGCAGATGCGTGATGCGGATCGCCGAGTCCGTCTTATTGACGTGCTGGCCCCCCGCGCCGGATGCCCGGAAGGTATCGACGCGCAGATCCGATTCGTCGATTTCGATCTCGATCTCCTCGTCCAGCACCGGGTACACGAAAACGGAGGCGAAGGAGGTGTGGCGCCGGGACTGGGAGTCGAAGGGAGAGATCCGCACGAGCCTGTGCACCCCCTTCTCCGCCTTGAGGTACCCGTAGGCGTGGTCCCCGCCGATCTCCAGCGTGACGCTCTTGATGCCGGCCTCCTCGGCGGGCTGCAGGTCCAGCACCTTGAGCGAAAACCCGCGCCGTTCGGACCACCGCATGTACATTCGCGACAGCATTTCGGCCCAGTCCTGGGACTCGAGGCCTCCAGCGCCGGGGTGGATGGTGAGCATCGCCTCGCGGTGGTCGTCCTCGCCCTGCAGCATGGTACGAAGCTCCAGCCGGCCGACACCCTCCTCGAGCACGGCGATCTCGGCCCCCCACTCCTCGTGCAGGTCCGCGTCGTCCTCATCGCCGAGCAGTTCACCCAGCTCCGCGAGCTCGCCGGCCTTCTCGCGGAGCCCCCGCCAGGGTTCGACCCATTCCTTCAGACCATTGGCCTCCGCGATCACGCGGCGCGCCTGGTCCCGGTCGTCCCAGAACCCCTGGCTGGCCATCTCCTCGTCGAGGACCGCGATCCGCTCGCTGCGCCCGATGATGTCAAAGATACCCCCGGAGCTCCTCGATCCGCCGGCTGGCGGACTGGAGGCGCTGGAGCTGTTCGTGAAGCTGTGCCATGGGTCGGGGCTCGGGGTCGGGTCGGGTGCCGGT
Source organism: Gemmatimonadota bacterium (assembly GCA_022826005.1). Taxonomy (GTDB): domain Bacteria; phylum Gemmatimonadota; class Gemmatimonadetes; order Longimicrobiales; family Gaopeijiaceae; genus Bin94. The sequence continues at coordinate 21,611 of JAJDVT010000016.1, forward strand.
GGGCCTGTTGGCAGGTGCGGGATCGCGGTTCCCGGACCTCACGAAAAATAGGCAAGGACCCCGGCGAGGTGAACGCCCAGTCTTGTCCAACGGCAAATGAGCCTGAACGCGGGGCCGGTTTCCAGCGGGAAGTGAGCCTGAAGGCCGGGGCGAAGAGATCATTGGAGGATGATCGTGACACTTCGCACCGAACGGATCCGGACGCTCGACGAGATG
>JAJDVT010000080.1 GCA_022826005.1 Gemmatimonadota bacterium
ACCCATTCACCCCCTACTACCCCTCGCCACCCTCCGTCCTACCCCCCCCCCCACCCCCAACCCCCCCCACCACCCCCTCTACCACCCTCCCCAGCCCCTCGCCCGCCACCGCCCCCCACGCCATCACATCCTCGTGATCGACCGCCTCCAGCCCCAGCCCGGCGGCCCGGTTCGTCACGACCGAGATCGCGAGGACGCGCTGGCCCCCTGCCCGCGCCACGATCGCCTCCGGCACCGTGGACATGCCCACCACGTCGGCCCCCGCCGCCCGCAGCGCCAGCACCTCGGCCGGCGTCTCGAAGTTCGGCCCGCCCACCCATCCATACACTCCGCGGGTCAGCCGGATCCCCGCCCCGAGCGCAACCTCCTCGGCGAGCGCCATCAGCTCCGGGTCGTAGGGGCGGCTCATGTCGGGGAAGCGCACCTCGCCTGGCACCACCGGGCCCGCCAGCGGCGCCTGGAAGCCCAGGTTGATGTGGTCGTCCACCAGCATAAGTGCTCCCGGAACCAGGTCGGGGCGGATGCCGCCGCTGGCGTTGGTCAGGACGAGCGTTCCGGCCCCCAGCGCCCGTCCCACCCGCACCGGCGCGGCCACGATCTCCGCGCCGAACCCCTCGTAGAAGTGGAAGCGGCCCGACTGGACCAGCACCGGCGTCCCCGCGATTCGCCCGACGAGAAGACACCCCTCGTGGCCAGCGACCGAGGTTCTCGGAAAGCCCGGCAGCTGGCTGAAGTACACGCGGACCGCACCCTCCACCCGCTCCGCCAGCCCGCCGAGCCCCGAACCCAGGACGATGTGCACCTGTGGGCGCGTTCCTCCGCGCTCCCGCACGATCCTGGCGCACTCCCCGATCGGCGGCCCGGCGGCCTCGGCCCGATCAGCCCTCAAATCAGCACACCCGCGATCGCGGCGGTCATGAAGGCGGCGATCGAGCCGCCGATCATCGCCCGCAGCCCCAACTGCGCCAGGTCACGGCGGCGGCGCGGCGCGATCCCCCCGATCCCCCCGATCTGGATGGCGATCGAGGCGAAGTTGGCGAACCCCGACAACGCATAGGCCGCGATCGCCGCCGAGCGCTCGGAGAGCCCGTCTCCGGCCATCACCTCGGCGAGCCCCAGGTAGGCCACGAACTCCGTCGCCACCGTTTTCAGCCCCATGAGCGACCCGACCTGAGGCGCCTCCGCCCAGGGCACGCCCATCACCCACGCGACCGGCGCGAGCAGCCATCCCAGAATCCACTCCAGCGATATCCACTCGGCCCCGAACAGCCCCCCGACCCAGCCCAGGATCCCGTTCAGCAGCGCGATCATCGCCAGGAACGCGAGCAGCATCCCTCCCACGTTCAGCGCCAGCTTCATCCCCTCCCCCGCCCCGCGGGCCGCCGCCTCGATCACGTTCACGTCGGGCTTCTCGATGTTCGTCTGCAGCTTGCCCGCGGTGGCCGGCGTCTCCTCCTCGGGGAGCATCAGCTTGGCCACCAGCATGGCCGCCGACGCCGACATGACGGAGGCCGCCATCAGGTGCCCCGCGATTTCGGGGAAGACCCCCGCCAGCATCCCCACGTACGCCGCCATCACCCCGCCCGCGACGGTGGCGAACCCCCCCGTCATCACCGTCATCAGCTCCGACCGGGTCATCCCGTCCACGAACGGCTTGACCAGGAGCGGCGCCTCGGTCTGCCCGATGAAGATGTTGCCCGCCACCGTCAGCGTCTCCGCTCCGCTCGTCCCCATCGTGCGCTGCATGACCCAGGCGATCCCGCCGACCACCTTCTGCATGACGCCCAGGTGGTAGAGCAGCGTCATCAGCGAGGCGAAGAAGATGATCGTTGGGAGGACGTTGAAGGCAACGAAGGCACCGGTCCGGGCGACTTGCTGGCCCTCGGCCACGAAGCCGCCGTTGCCTGGATCACCGATCCCGACCGGGACATTGTTCCACACCAGGTCGCCGAAGAGGAACTGCGCGCCCTCCAGCGTGTAGCCGACGACCGCGAGGACCGCATCGTTCGCCACGTCGAAGACAGCCTGTCCCGCCGGGGTGCGCAGGATGATGAGCGCGAAGACGAACTGCAGCACCAGCCCCCAGATCACCACCCGCCACGGGATGCGCTTCCGGTTGCTGCTCAGCGCCCATGCGCATAGCGCCAGCACGCCCAGGCCGAGGAATCCGCGCAGCCGGGTGAGGATGTCTCCAGCCGACTGGAGGACGCTTTCAGCGGCGGCGACGCCGGGGAGCGCGTCGAACGCAGCGGCGGCAGCGCCCATAACCGTGCCGGGGAGCGCCACGAGTGACGCGAGCGCCGCGGCCGGATCGATGATTGAAAGCATGGGACCACCTCGCTGATGGAGCGTCGATGCGGTGACGGCACGACACCCGCGTCCGCCCAGGACGCCTGGCTCTCCACCGTGCCCGCTCGGGCTAGCCGACAAGCTGCTTACGATACTGCCAGCCGCCTGCGCCTGCCACCGCAGGATCCCGTTTGGCGCCCGCCCACGCCTGGCAGCGCGGGGGTCGTCTTCTCCCGTTCGCCCCTGCGCCGCGGGAACCCGGCTGCAACCGCCCGCGCCGCGGTCGCCCCGCCCACCCCCAAGGGGACAGGGCGGCCCACTCGCCTACCCTTCCACCCGCTCCAACGGCCAGACCTGGATGTACTCCACGTCCATTTCATCCCTCACGCGGCCCAGGATGTAGTCCTCGCCGATCTCGTAGATCAGCAGCCCCTCAGGGGTCTCGACGAAACCCAGCACCTCTCCGTCAGGATCGAAGACGCACCAGATCACGCCGGGCACCTCCTCACCCGGCGGCTCGAATTCCTCGACCCAGAGGTGGTCCAGCGCATCGGCCATCATGGATGCGAAGGCCGGAAGGTGGTCGCTGACCGGAACGGGAGCGAATCGCTCGCGTTCCCTCGCCCGGGTCTCCGGGTCCGCGATTCCGGAGACCCGCGCCTCAACATATCCATCGACATGCGTGCCGGTGGGGGTACGCATCACATGGTCGCGGCGGACAATCCGGGCCAGAGTGCCGTCCTGCGCGAACGCGCTGATCTCGTAACGAGTATTCGGGGTGACGATGCTCAACTCGCCCCAGGCTTCCCGAATCAGCTGCCGCCCGAAGATTACGTTGTAGATGGTCAGGTTCTCTACATCGAAATGCCTTTCCATGCCCGCGTGCGTACCTAGAAAACTCTTGAGTCCCCCCAACCTGTCCCTTAGTTCGACCACCACGGTATCGGCAGCCATGCGGGCAAATCCCGGAGTGGGGCTCGTCAGAATCGACCCGTCGCGCAGCACGGCCACAGGACGCAACGCGTCTCCCCTCAGTTCAGTCTGCTCCTGCACGGGAAACCTGCGCGCTACTTCCCCGGCCGGATCGACGACGCTCACGATCGGAGACCGCGAGTCCCACACCACGGTGGTGTCGCCGGGAAGACGAGCGATGTTCCCAATGGGGCCTCGGAACTCGTTCGGGCCCTCGCCTTCTCCCCCCCAGGTGTCCAGATGAGTCCCGGCTTCATCGAAGACCCTCAACTCGGACGCCCTCGCGTTCACCACGACGATTCGCCCATCGGACAACCTGGTGGCACCCGTCACACCGTAGAGCAGGTAAGTATCTTCACCCTCCCGCCTTCCGACCGTGACGGCCGCCTCGGGGCCGATTCGCCAACCCAGCCGCGATCCATCCGCCGGACGGGGATTCTCCACGATCAGCACATCGGTGCGGTCCTGCATCCGGGTGTCGGGCGCATCGGGCATGTCGGATGCACTGGATGAACCGACATCCTCGCAAGCGAGCAGGTGGGGGACGGCGAGAGCAATCATCGCAAGCGGCAGGATCGGTAAGGAATCCATAGCGTTGTCCAACGTAAGTCAGGTCAGATGAAACGGCGCACCTGCACGGCGCACCCGCTGCGGTCGACACTACGATTCCTCGTACCCGACATTTCGCGCAAGGGGCGTCCAATCCGGCAGGAGAGGCGTAGGGTGAAGGAACGGTCACCGATTCCAACATGCGGCGAGGGGTACCGTTGATGGCCCTGATGCGTGCCGCGCTGGCCTGCTTCTGTGCCGCTTTGCCCCTCCCGGCCTCAGCGCAACTGGAGCGGTGGACGCTCGAGCGCACCGTCACGATTGGCGATGCGTTCGACCCGGAGACGGGACTTACTCGGGTGGGAAGCGTGATTGTCCGGGGCGTCGGCAGACGAGTTGGTCGAATCTCCACCGAAGCCGGAGGCTGTGTTCCTGTTCGGTCCTCCGCGTCGTACGTGCCGGAGCGGACGGCTCGACGTGGCTGCTCCTCCGCACGGGCTGTAGCCGCGCGGGCAACCAGCACCGAAACCCTGCCAAATTGGCAGTCCGCACCGCCCGCACCCCGGAAACCTGCCAAAATGGCAGACCTCGGGGGTCCGCGCCGCCAAAACCCTGCCAAAATGGCAGACCCGAACCTGCCAAAACGGCAGCCCGGTCCCGGTCGGCACCCCCCGCACCCCGGCACGCCCCTTGCCGTAGACTGAACGGTTACCTTCAAGACACACCTTCGGCGAACCGGCGGCCCCATGCGGGCCGGCTCGGACCAGCCACTCAACCCCGCCGGCGGGGAGCCGGCACCGAAAGGAACTCAAATGGGCAAGACCATAGGAATCGACCTCGGAACGACCAACTCGGTGGTCGCGGTCATGGAGGGCGGCGAGCCCACCGTCATCCCCAACTCCGAAGGGGGCCGCACCACACCGTCGGTCGTCGCCTTCGCGAAGGACGGCGAGCGGCTGGTCGGACAGGTCGCGCGGCGCCAGGCCATCACCAACCCCGAGAACACCGTCTTCTCGATCAAGCGCTTCATGGGAATGCGCTACTCGGAGGTCGAGTCCGAGCGCAAACGGGTTCCGTACAAGGTGGCCCGCGACAGCAAGGACCGGATCGTCGCCAACCTTCCCAACGCGGGCAAGAGCTACACGCCGCCGGAGCTCTCCGCGGTCATCCTGCAGAAGATGCGGCAGACCGCAGAGGACTACCTGGGCGAAGACATCACCGACGCCGTGATCACCGTTCCGGCGTACTTCAACGACGCCCAGCGGCAGGCCACCAAGGACGCCGGCAAGATCGCCGGTCTCCAGGTGAAGCGCATCATCAACGAGCCCACGGCGGCCGCGCTGGCCTACGGGCTGGACAAGAAGACGGACGAGAAGATCGCGGTCTTCGACCTCGGCGGCGGGACCTACGACATCTCGATCCTGGAGATCGGCGACGGGGTCTTCGAGGTGAAGGCCACCAACGGCGACACGCACCTGGGCGGCGACGACTTCGACCAGGTGCTGATCGACTGGCTGGTGGCGGAGTTCAAGCGCGACCAGGGGATCGACCTGTCGAAGGACTCGATGGCGCTGCAGCGGCTGAAGGAGGCCGCCGAGAAGGCCAAGATGGAGCTCTCCTCGACGCCCTCGACGGACATCAACCTGCCGTTCATCACCGCGACGCAGGAGGGGCCGAAGCACCTCAACTACACGCTTTCGCGCGCGAAGTTCGAGCAGCTGGTCGACCACCTCGTCCAGCGCACCATCCCGCCGATGAGCAAGGCGCTCGACGACGCGGGGCTGAAGCCGGCCGACATCGACGAGGTGGTGCTGGTCGGCGGATCCACGCGGATCCCGAAGATCCAGGAGGTCGTGGAGGAGTTCTTCGAGCAGGAACCCCACCGGGGCGTCAACCCCGACGAGGTGGTGGCGGTGGGCGCCGCGATCCAGGCGGGCGTGCTGGCCGGCGAGGTCAAGGACGTGCTGCTGCTGGACGTGACCCCGCTCTCGCTCGGAATCGAGACGCTGGGCGGCGTGATGACCACGCTGATCGAGCGCAACACCACGATTCCCACGCGCAAGATGGAGGTCTTCTCCACCGCCGAGGACAACCAGACCACGGTCGAGATCCACGTACTCCAGGGGGAGCGCAAGATGGCGCTCGACAACCGCACCATCGGCAAGTTTCAGCTGACGGGCATCCCCCCGGCGCCTCGGGGCGTCCCACAGGTGGAGGTCACCTTCGACATCGACGCCAACGGCATCCTGCACGTGACCGCGAAGGACCGGGCGACGGAGAAGGAGCAGAAGGTGCGGATCGACGCGTCGAGCGGGCTGAGCGACGCGGAGATCGACAAGATGGTGAAGGACGCCGAGAAGAACGAGGCGGAGGACCAGGCGCGCCGCGACGAGGTCGAGGCCCGCAACCACCTGGACTCGCTGATCTACCAGGTCGAGAAGGACACGGGCGAGTGGGGCGACAAGGTGTCGGACGAGACGCGGGGGCGGCTGGACGCGGCCGTCGAGCGCGGGAAGCAGGCGCTCAAGGGCGACGACACCGCCGAGATCAACGAGGCGCGCGACGAGCTGATGCAGGCCTTCAGCGCCGCCGGCCAGGAGATGTACCAGGCGCAGGCGGCCGAGGCGGCGGAACAGGAGAGCGAGCCGGAGGAGGATGCCGGCGAACCCTCGGAGGCCGCGGAGGAAGAGGCCGAGGAGGATGTCGTGGAGGCCGACTACGAGATCGTGGACGAGGGCAAGTAGGAGACAGACGATGTACGATCCACTCAGAGCAAAGACAAAGGTGGCCCTTTCGTTGGCGGCCTGCTTCCTCTTCGGACTTGCGTTGGCGTCGCAGTTCGGCTTCGTCGAGACCGCCGTCGAACTCCCGGCGGTCCAGACCGCCCCGGCGGTTGCCGAAGAGGCCGTGCGTCCGGCGCTGGACCTCAGCGAGGCGTTCGTGAACATCGCCGACGCGGTAACGCCGTCGGTGGTGCGGATCGAAGCCACCCGGAACACAACGCGCGAGCGGGACGGCCAGGGATGGTTCCCCCGGCGCGGGCAGTCGCGGCAGGATCTGCCGGATGCCCGGCCCCGCAGCGGAAGCGGGTTCATCATCTCGGCCGACGGCTACGTGATGACCAACAACCACGTCATCGACGACGCCTCCAGGATTACGGTCATCCTGCCGGACGGACGGGACTACGGTGCCCGGGTGGCGGGCGCCGATCCGACCACGGACATCGCTGTGATCAAGATCGAGGGCGACGACTTCCCCGCGGTCTCCCTGGGATCGTCCGCCGACGTGGAAGTCGGGGAATGGGTCCTGGCGATCGGCAACCCGGGGTTCAGCCGCGCCGCTCCGGACCGGCTGGACTACACCGTCACCGCGGGAATCGTATCGGCGGTGGGCCGGTCGCTCAATCTGATCAACGAAAGCCTGTTCCAGGACCCCGACTTCGACCCGGCCTTCGCGAACTACGCGATCGAGAACTTCATCCAGACCGATGCCGTGATCAACTCGGGCAACTCGGGCGGACCGATGGTGAACCTGCGCGGGCAGGTGGTCGGGATCAACTCCGCGATGGTGACCCGCACGGGCGGCTACCAGGGGTACGGATTCGCGATCCCTATCGACCTTGCCCACGAGGTGATGAACGACCTGATCGCCTACGGCCGGGTCAGGCGAGCCCTGCTCGGCGTCAGTGTGCAGTCGGTGGCGTCCGAGGATGCGGAGGCGCTCGGCCTGCCCGAGGTGGCCGGGGCGCTGGTGCAGTCGGTTACCCCGGGCGCGCCCGCAGGCAGGGCGGGGCTGCGCCTCGGAGACGTGATCACGCAGATCGATGGGGAGGAGGTGGAAACCTCCAACGACCTGCAGCACCTCGTCGCGCTCAAGTCGCCCGGGGACCTGGTCCGGATGACGCTGTACCGGAAGACCGGCGCCGCAGAGGCGAATGCGACGCCCATGGATGTGACCGTGAAGCTGGAGGAGCAGCCCTACACGGCGCCGGTGGCCGCAACGGACAGGCCCGCGGGGCGGGGCGCCGACGAGATCGGGATCCGGGTAGGAGAGATCACGCGTGAACTCGCGATGGAACTGGGTCTGGAGAGCGCTCAGGGCGTAGTGGTCGAGGCGATCCTGGTAGGGGGGCCGGCCCACCGCAAGGGGATTCTTCCCAACTGCGTGATCACCCGGATCGACGGCAACCCGATCGCGGGCGCACGCGACTACCGGGAGGCCACGAGGGATGTGTCCGCGGGCGAGGTGGTGTCGATGATCGCCACCTGCGGGAGTGTCAGCCGCGGGCCGTCGATGTACAACATCCGGGTGCCGCGCTAGGCAGCGGCGCGCCGGGCGGCCGGCAGCCGCGCGGATCCGGGCGCGGGGAACGGCAGCGCCGCTCTCGGGGTGCCGCTTTCTTTGGCCAGGGGGCCGGTCCTGCGAAAAGGGACCGGCCCTTCGCCGTTTCCGGCTTCGGCCGTTCGCGATTCGACCCCTCTGCGCCCGGCTCTTGGTGGGGATGGCTCCCGCGTTACCTTAATGGATGACGGAATGCCCGGAGGAGGAGCGAAAGTGGCGGAATTGGCAGACGCGCAAGACTTAGGATCTTGTGGCCCCTGGCCGTGGGGGTTCGAGTCCCCCCTTTCGCATGACGGGCGGGGAGCAGCGTGAAGTCCGGCGCAACCCCGCTCGATGCGTCGCGGCTCGACGTGACGGTCACCGAAGGCGAGCGGTGCCGGCGCACCGTGAAGGTGGCCGTCCCGGCCGAGGTCGTCGACGCCGAGAGGATGGCCGTTGTGCGCAAGTACTCGTCCAGGGTGAAGATGCGGGGATTCAGGAAGGGGAGGATTCCGATGCGGGTGGTCCTGCAGCACTACGGCCGCGCGATCGAGGAGGAGACGGTCCAGACCTCCGTCAGGAAGGCGTGCGATGCCGCCATCGTCGCCAACGAACTGCAGCCGGTCTCCGACGTGGAGGTCAAGGATCTCCAGTTCGAAGGCGGGAAGCGCATCTCGTTCGAGGCTTCCTTCGACGTCCGCCCGGAAGTGCCGATGGGCCGGCTGGGGGGATTCAGGGTCGAGCGCCCCCGCGTGCCGGTGCCCGAAGGCGCCGCCGACGAGATCCTGAAGGGACTGCGCAGGGATCACGCGGCCTGGCGGACCGAGGAGTCGGGCAGCCCCGAGACCGGCGACTCGGTCACGGTGGAGCTGACCCGCCTGGACGGCGCGGACGGCGGTGACCGCGACGGGGACGCCAGCCGCCGGTACGAGATCGTGCTCGGCGAGGGCCAGGCCCTGCCCGACATCGAGGATGCGATTCGCACGCTGGCCCCCGGGACCGCGGGCGAATTCGATGTCGGCTTTCCCGACGACTTCGGCGACGAGGCGCGGCGCGGGCGGCGCCACCGGCTGCGGATCGAACTGGTCTCGCGACGGGTGCCCGAGCTGCCCGCGCTCGACGACGCCTTCGCCAGGTCGGTCGGCGACTTCGAGGACCTGGCCGCCCTCCGCGCCCGTGTCGACGAGGATCTGGAGAGGGAAGCCCGCGCGCGCGCCGAGTCGGAGCTGCGTGACCGGCTGCTCCGCCTGGTCGTCGAGGCGAACGACTTCGAGGTCCCCGATTCGATGGTCGAAGGCTACACGGACGCGGTGATCGGGGACGCCAACGGCGTCGATCCGGAAGAGCTCTCCGATCTGAGAAAGGAGCTCCGGCCCTCGGCGGAGATGGCGGTGAAGCGCGACCTCCTGGCCAACCGGATCGTCGACGAGCACGGGCTCCGCCCCTCGGCCGACGAGGTCGGGGCACGCGTAGATGAACTCGCCCGGAGGGCCAATCAGTCCCCGGGACGGCTGCGCGCGCGCCTGAAGAAGTCCGGCGGCCTTCGCAACATCGAGCGGACGCTGACCGATGCCAGACTCTTCGAGTTCCTCAAGAGCCGCTCCGAAATCACCGAACCCGATTGAGAGAGGATTCCCCAGGACGATGGCGATCTTTCCGCCCTACGTGATCGAGCGAACCAGTCGCGGTGAACGCAGCTACGACATCTTCAGCCGGCTGCTCATGGACCGGATCGTCTTCCTGGGAAGCTCCATCGACGACAACGTGGCAAACATCATCGTTGCGCAGCTGCTCTTCCTCGACGCGGACGACCCCGACCGGGACGTCTATCTCTACATCAACTCGCCGGGCGGCAGCGTCTACGCCGGGCTGGCCATCTACGATACCATGAACCACCTGCGCGCTCCGGTCTCCACCTTCTGCGTGGGGATGGCCGCCTCGATGGGCGCGCTGCTCCTGGCCGCGGGAGACAAGGGCAAGAGGAACGCGCTGCCCAACGCGCGGATCATGCTGCACCAGCCGTCGTCCGGGTACCAGGGGACCGCGGCCGACATCGAGATCGCCGCGAAGGAGATTCTGGGTACGCGGGAGCGCCTGAACCGGATCCTGGCCGAGACGACCGGCCAGAAGCTGAGCAAGATCAACGCGGACGTGGACCGGGACCGCTGGATGAGCGCGGAGGAGGCGGTCGGGTACGGTCTGGTCGACCAGGTCCTGCGCAAGGGAGTCGCCCGCAACGGCGGCTCCGACCAGGAGACCTAGCAGCCCGTGGACAAAATCCCCCCGGCATTCGAGCGGCGATGCATCCAGGCTGGATGCTTCGCCTCACCTTTCAGAAAGGTAAAGACAACTTTACATTATGTCATGTTCAGTATACATATGACGCCTCCAGGGCTGCGCTCTGCGTTGCTCCTCAGCCCAATAGCGCTGCTATTGGCCCCTCGTCACGCCTTGCCAGCCCGGCGCCTCGCCGCTCTCGGTGCTCGCGGGGCTTTATCCACGGACTTCTAGATGTCAAGCGACAGACACCTTCGCTGCAGCTTCTGCGGAAAGTCCAAGGAGTCGGTCAAGAAGTTCATCTCCGGTCCTTCGGTCTACATCTGCAACGAGTGCATCTCGCTCTGCAACGAGATCCTCGCCGAGGAGGAGGAGCGCGAAAACCAGGAGGCGTCGGTCTCGACGCTCAAGCCGGAGGAGATCAAGTCCGTCCTCGACGAGTACGTGATTGGACAGGAGCAGGCGAAGCGCGCGCTCGCGGTGGCCGTCTACAACCACTACAAGCGCGTCCACCAGAAGGACAGGCTGGCCGGGGTGGAGATCGACAAGGCGAACGTGCTCCTGGTCGGTCCCACCGGCGTCGGCAAGACCCTGCTCGCGCAGACGCTGGCGCGCATCCTCCAGGTGCCCTTCACGATCGCCGACGCCACGACGCTGACCGAAGCCGGCTACGTGGGCGAAGATGTCGAGAACATCCTGGTGCGCCTGCTGCAGGCCGCCGACTTCAACACTAACGACTGCGAGCGTGGGATCGTCTACATCGACGAGCTCGACAAGATCGCCCGCAAGTCGGAGAACCCTTCGATCACGCGGGACGTGTCGGGCGAGGGGGTGCAGCAGGCGCTCCTCAAGATCCTGGAGGGGACGGTGGCCAACGTGCCGCCGCAGGGCGGCCGCAAGCATCCCCAGCAGGAGTACATCCAGATCGACACCACCAGTATCCTCTTCATATGCGGGGGGGCGTTCGAGGGCCTCGACAAGATCGTGGAGCACCGCCTCGGGCGGCGGCAGATCGGGTTCGGCGAGCGGACGGGTGAAGGCGGGGACGGGGATGCCCGCCCGCCCGGCACCCTGCCCGAGGCCGCCGACGGTGACCTGATGGTGTGGCTGGAACCCGAAGACCTCCAGCGTTTCGGCCTCATCCCCGAACTGGTCGGGCGGCTGCCCGTGACGGTCCAGCTCGAGGACCTCGACGAGGAAGCCCTCCTGCGCATCCTGCAGGAGCCCCGCAACGCGCTGGTGAGACAGTACCAGAAGATGTTCGAGATCGAAGGCGTCGGCCTGACCTTCGATCCCGGGGCGCTGCGCGAGATCGCGGGGCAGACGCTCGAACGCGGGACCGGCGCGCGGGGCCTGCGGGCCGTGATGGAACGGGTGATGCGCGACGTGATGTTCGAGCTCCCCTCCAGGGGCGATGTGCGGGAGGTCGTGGTAACCCCCGAGTCGGTGGGCGGCAGGGTTCCCCCGCTCCTTGTCCTCAGGCCCGAGGCGCAACGGAAAGAGGCCTGACGAGAGTAGTCCGTGGATAATCTCCGCGTAGCACCGAGGGAGGCGAGGCGCCGGGCTGGCAAGGCGGGACGAAGGGCGCATAGCGGAGCTATTCGCCCGAGGAGCAACGCAGAGCGGTGCTTCGGGAATCCGGAAAGTAAAGTAAACGTGATAATTCGTACGGTTCTCTTGACATTCCGAGTGCGTGAGCTCCGCGGTCCAGCGCGGATGCATCGCCTCCCGAATGCAGCGGGGACTTGTTCAACGGACTGCTGATATGGCAAAGCTCCACCGGGTCGACGGCTCCTTCGAAATCCCCGCCGAACTCCCGGTGATCGCGCTCCGCGACATCGTCTTCTTCCCGTACATGGTTCTGCCGCTGCTGATCGGCCGGCCGCCCTCGGTGGCGGCGCTTGCCGAAGCGAGGGCCGGCGACCGGCTGGCCCTGCTGGTCGCGCAGAGGGATCCGGGCGTCGATGTGCCGGAGCGCGAGGACCTCTACCAGGTGGGAACGGTGGTGCGGGTGGTGCAGGTGACGCCGCAGAAGGGCGGGAACGCGCGGGCGGTGCTGGAGGGGCTGGGACGCGCCCGCATCGAGCGGTTTCTGCCGGACGAGCCCCCGTTGCGGGCCTCGGTGGCGCTGGTCACCGAGCGGGAGCACGATGTCGATGCCGCGCCCGACCCGGCTCTCGACGCGCTGGCGCGCAGCGTGCAGGAGCTCTTCCGCGAGTATGTGCAGCTCTGCGACAAGATCCCCGACGCGATGATCGCGACAGTCGCGGAGGCGACCGACCGCGTCCGCACGGCGCATCTGATCGCAGGTCATCTCCTCGTCGCGAGCCAGGAGAGGCAGGAGATCCTGGAGGCCGAAGAAGCAGCGGCGCGATTCGAAGTGCTGCTCTCGCTTCTCATGCGCGAAGTCGACGTGCTCCGCATCCAGGAGAAGCTGGACGAACAGATCCGGCTGCAGATGGAGATCGGCGAGGGTCCGCGCCCGCTGGAGGACCAACTCGACGCGCTCAACCCCGAGTCGGTCGCCCTGGACCCCGAATGGAGCGAGTTGGAGACCGCCATCGAGGAGGCCGACCTCCCGGACGAAGCACGGAGCCGGGTGGACAGGGAGTTCGGACGGCTGCGCAAGCTGAATCCGGTGACGCCCGAGGCGTCGGTCATCCGCACCTACCTGGACTGGATCCTCGCGCTGCCATGGAGGCACGAGACCACCGACAGCCTGGATGCGGAACACGCGGCGGAGGTGCTCGAGGCGGAGCACTACGGGCTCGAGGAGGTCAAGGAGCGCATCCTCGACCACATCGCCGTCCTTTCCCTGGTCGGGAAGCTGCGGGGACCGATCCTGTGCCTGGTCGGCCCGCCCGGAGTGGGCAAGACCTCACTGGGCCGGAGCATCGCGGGGTGCCTGGGGCGGAGGTTCGTGCGGGTGAGTCTGGGGGGCGTGAGCGACGAGGCCGAGATCCGGGGCCACCGCCGCACCTATGTGGGGGCGCTCCCGGGCAGGGTGGTCCAGGGCATGCGGCGGGGAGGATCGCGGAACCCGGTCTTCCTTCTCGACGAGATCGACAAGCTGGCCCGGGACTTCCACGGGGACCCCGCCGCGGCGCTCCTGGAGGTCCTCGATCCCGAGCAGAACCGCACCTTCACCGACCACTACCTGGAGCTGGAGTTCGACCTGTCGGATGTCTTCTTCATCGCGACGGCAAACACCCTCGGGGAGATCCCGGCACCCCTGCGGGACCGGATGGAGGTGATCCGGCTCCCCGGGTATCTGGACACCGAAAAGGTCGTGATCGCGCGCCGGTTCCTGTGGCCGAAGCAGGTGGAACGGCACGGGCTGGGACCGTTCGGTCCTGCCATCTCGGACGGCGCGATCCGTAAGATCATCGCCGAGTACACGCGCGAGGCCGGGGTGCGCGAGCTGGAACGGCGGCTGTCGCGGGTGGCGCGCAAGCTCGCGCGGCAGGTGGCGGGCGGGCGGGCGGCCGAGGCAGAGCATGTAGCGGGCGGCGGAGCGGAGCGGGAGCCGGAGGGCGGGTCACCCGCGCTGGAGAGGGTGGAGCCCGTGGAGGCGGCCGGTCTTCCGGCACTCCTGGGGCCGCCGGTTCACCTGCCCCGGACGCGCGAGGACGGGAAGGACCGGGCCGGGATCGCCTGCGGGCTCGCCTGGACGGCGGCCGGCGGCGAAGTCCTGGAGGTGGAGGTCGCAGTGGTGCCGGGCTCGGGCAAGATCCAGCTCACGGGCACATTGGGCGACGTTATGAAGGAGTCCGCCTTCGCCGCGGTGACCTATGCACGGTCCCGGGCCAGGTGGCTGGGCCTCTCCGAGCAGTTTCACCGGGAGCTGGACATCCACATCCACATCCCCGAGGGGGCCACGCCGAAGGACGGTCCGTCGGCGGGGATCACCATCGCGGTGGCGCTGATCTCGGCGCTCACCAACACCCCCACCCGCGCCGATCTGGCCATGACCGGCGAGATCACGCTGCGGGGACGGGTCCTCGTCGTGGGCGGGATCAAGGAGAAGGCGGTCGCGGCACTCCGGCGAGGGATCAGGCGCGTACTGCTCCCCGGGGCGAATGTGGTCGACATCGAGCGGCTGCCCGACGAGGTCCGCGCGGGGGTGAAGCTGGTACTCGTCGATACGATGGACCAGGTGCTGCGCGAGGCGCTGCTGCCCCGGCGGAGTGCCAGGGACCGGACCGGTGCGGCCGCGCAGGGGGCGCACGGACTCGGCGGACAGGTGACGTGAGGCGGGCTGCAACCCGTGACTGGAATGATCATTCGCAGCGTCGAGTTCATCGGGTCCGTGGTGGCGCTGGACCAGCCGCCTCCCTCGGGGCTCCCACAGGTTGCCTTCGCGGGTCGGTCCAACGTCGGCAAGTCGTCTCTGATCAACCGGCTGCTGGGGCGGCCCCGGCGGAAGATCGCGCGCGTTTCGGCACAGCCCGGGAAGACGCAGGCCCTTAATTTCTACGAAGTGAACCGCGCGTTTCTTCTGGTGGACCTTCCCGGATCGGGATACGCGAGGGCTCCCCGGGCGGTGCGGGACTCGTGGCGGAAGCTGGTCAGGGGCTACCTTGCTGGGAGCGAGCAGCTGCGTGGCGTCGTCTACCTGGTCGACTCGCGGCACCCCCCCACCGCCGGGGACCTGGAGTTCGTCGAGTACCTGGCGGAGACCGGGGCGCCGACGCTGATCGCGCTGACCAAGGTCGACAAGCTCAAGCCGGGGGAGCGGGCGGGAGGCGTCGCGCCGGCCACCCTCGAGCGCCTGGGGGTGCCGGAGGAGCAGGTCGTCTCCACCTCGGCGAAGACCGGCGAGGGCGCGGAGGAACTGCTGGACGCCATCGCGGCATTGCTGGAACTGGAGGAGGAGGCAGGCCGTGGATAATCGCCGCGTCGCACCGGGGGCGGCGAGGCGCCGGGCTGGCAAGGCGCGGCATTGCCCACACGGGTCCGGAAAGCCCCTCCCTGGCCATGTTTTTCAGGTCGGGCGCCATGTTCGGGTGCACACTGCCGAGGGCCTCGTGGTCTCCTTCCGATATATCTTCGAGAATTCCCAGCAGATCGGGGTCGCGCATCACCGACGCCAGCGTGATCGCCTTGCCAATCACGTACGGGCTTTCCAACGACGCATCAAAGCGCTTGGGCGCAGGGCCACCAAGATATAGGAGCGCGACATCCTTGATGCTCGCGCGGGTCTCGGAGGCCAGGGTCCCTTCCCACCGCTCCACGGCTCTGCTCAGAGCCAATAACGAACCGGCGACATCAGCCCAGGCGGCGTCCGGGGACCGGGCCCACTCAACCACATGGGGAATCATCACCGGGCCAAACCGCATGAGCGCCTGCCGGACCCCCCCTCCGGAGCAAATCACCTGCACCAGCGCCGCGATGGTCGCCGGATCGCGCAACGCAATGACGGCGTGCTCAAGCTCCAGAGAGAGCTCGAGGTGCCTGCCGCCGATTCCCGTGGGGGTGCAGCCGTCCAGGTGCACCCTGGCTTCCCGGTCGAGCGCGCTGATGAGCGCCGCCGACAGTTCGGGCGTTACAACGTAGCCTGGAACAAACTTCCACCCCAACTCGTCCTCTGGATCGAAGCCAAACGGCACCGCGCCCAGCGCGTGGGCGACCGTGTCGCGGTCATGGCTTCTGAGGGCCCGGGCGATGTCGGCCTGCGACCGCCCCGGCCCGGCCTGGCCCGCCAGGGCCGGGGCCGCGGCGAGTACCGCGATGCCCGCCCAGGTGACCGGATTGCAGATCTGTCTCGTCGCTACCTCCAAGCCAGGTGGTTGTGGTTGCCTTCGGCTGCGGAATAGTTTCTGGATTCGACCGAGTTGTCCAAGCCCCAGATGTAGATCCGGTTTTTCAGCGAAACCGTCCATTCCCTCGTCTCCGTATAGAAGTCCACAGCCGGACCGTGGATGTGATGGCTCCCGAACGGATTCTCGCTTTCCGAAACGAACTCGTTCCGTACAGGGCAGCGGTAGGCGGACGTGTACTCGAGCTCTATGTTGAAGTGCGCCTCGGTTTTGGCGATGCCGTTCGGCAGCGCAGAGCTGATGTATCCGTAGCCGTCGTGGTAGGCATGGTAGCCCGATGCACCTACGCCGATCAAGTCAGAAACCAGCCTTCGAGAACCTGGTGCATGGCCAGGTTCCCCGGATTCTGTCGTCGTTGTACTCGGCGGCCAGGCCATCTCTCGCGTCGCCGCAGTCACTCCCAGCTCCACCACCACCACCTCCAGTCTCCCACGGGTGTTCCCACGGTCCGTAGTACGTCACCGTACACCAATATTGACCCTCGTCGTTCTCTTCGTCGTCTTCGCCAGAATCCAGCCTCTCGCAGCTGCACTGCGTAGACCCGCCATCCTGGTAAGGTTCAGGGCACCGCGCCACGCAATCTCCCAAGGGGTCGTCGCACCAGTAGTTCTCCCGCGACTCTGCCACCTCGTCCAGTTCCTGCGGTAGGGAGCCGCGTTCGGCAATCTCCATTCCACCCGGACCACGTCTCAAGATGAACGACTCCGGCTTCCCAATTGACTTTAGACGACTTCTTGCTGTGATTCAGACCTCGGGTGCTCCGCCGGGCTGGCAAGGCGCGACGAAGGGCGCATAGCGGAGCTATTCGCCCAATGAGCAGCGCAGAGCGGCGCTCCAAGTGGCATGGACGGAAAGGAAACATGACATTGTGTAATGTTTTCATGACAACACAGAGCCTCAGCGCCGCGACCAGCCCGGATGCATCGCCGACCGAATGCAGCGGGGACTTATTCCACGGCCTGCCAACAGGCCGTGGATAATCCCCGGGGTTCATGAGACTCGAGCGCGCCGTACACGCTTCGCTCTGCTCACTCGCGGTTACGTGGGTGGGCTGCGGGCCGCCCCCGATGCCTGCGGAGGGGGCCCGGCCGGCGCCGGGGATGCGTTCTGTCGAGGAGGTGGACCGCGAACGTTCCGGGTCCCTGCGCCAGGACCAGATATCGGTGCGCATGGCCGCCGGCGAGCTGCTGATCGAGGTGACTCCGCTGGCCGCCTGGGTCCTCGAGGCCGCGGCGCCCGACACACGCGACCGGCTGCTGCGAATCGCCGAAGCGCACGGGCCGGAGCTGGCCCGCCGCACCGGTGCCGCGGAGCCCGCGCTCTTTCTGGTGTCCTTCACCAGCCGTCAACCCGGCGCCGAGTTCCAGCCGGACGACCTCCATCTGGTGTCGCGCGGACTGAGGGAGCGGCCCGCGGCCATCCGCGCCATCACCCCCGGATGGGGCAGCCACCGGCTCGAGCAGCAGGCCACCGCCCAGGCCGTGTACGCCTACGCGGGCGGCGTGGACCTGACCCGGGAGATGACGGTCGCCTACCAGGGCGCGGAGGATTCGTCCTGGTCGTCCAGGCTGGCCGTGATCGAGGCGGAGCGGGCGAGGATCGCAAGGCGGCGGTCCCTGGAATAGGCCCCGTGTCGCGCTGAGGGCGTCGAGGAGCCGGGCCGGCAAGGCGGGACGAGCCGTCCGGGGCATCGGCCCGGCCGGGGCGTCAGCCGGCTGTAGCGTCAGTCCCCTGCTCCGCCGGGGCTCTCCTCTTCGAGGCCGTAGCGCTTCACCTTGCGGTAGAGGGTCCGCTCCCCGATGCCGAGCAGCTCCGCGGCCTGGCGGCGGTTCCAGTCGACCGTGTCGAGGACGGTGCGGATGACCTCCCGTTCCACGTCGTCCAGGGTCATGCCGGGCCTGTACGCGATGGGGGTCGGGGACTCTGCGGCGGCGGAGTCCTCGGCGGCGGCGGAGTCCTCGGCAGCGGCGAAATCAACGGTGGCGGCGGGAGCCTCGGCGGACTGCGAGGTCCGGCCCCCGGCGGGCTCGGGGACGCCCGCTGGAACCGCAGCGGGATCCCCGGCAAGACCC
The DNA here is from genome assembly GCA_022826005.1 of Gemmatimonadota bacterium. Taxonomy (GTDB): domain Bacteria; phylum Gemmatimonadota; class Gemmatimonadetes; order Longimicrobiales; family Gaopeijiaceae; genus Bin94. The sequence continues at coordinate 18,299 of JAJDVT010000080.1, forward strand.
TCGGCGGTGACGGAGGTCCGGGGCTGCTGCACGATTTCGCCGGCCGGACGGGGAACGACCCGGACGCCGCCGGTCTGTTCCTCGGACTGGAAGGCCTCGAACTCCCGCTTCAAGTCTTCGATGTCCACCTTCATCTCCATCATCGTGCGGAAGATGAACTCGAGTTGAGGTCGGAGCGCCTGTACACTGTCGCCGCCGCCACGCGCGGGGGCCGTCCCGGCCGGCACGAGAGCGCGCGAACGTTCGCCGGAACGGACGTCCTCGGGGATGTCCTCCGCGCGGATCTCGCGGCCGGGGGCCAGGACCACCATGCTCTCGATCAGATTGCGCAGTTCGCGCACGTTCCCCGGCCACCGGTGGCGCAGCAGGATCTCCATGGCGTCGGCCGAGATGCCGCGGAAGGGACCCCGGTCGTGCCGCTCGGCGGCCTCGCGCACGAAGGCGTCGACCAGGCGCGGGATATCGTCGCGCCTGTCGCGCAGCGGCGGCAGCGCGATGGTCAGGATGTTCAGGCGGTAGTAGAGGTCCTTGCGGAAGTCCCCGGTGAGGACGAGCTGGTCGAGCCGCTGATTCGTCGCGGCGAGGATACGCACATTCACCTGGATGAGCTTCTGTCCGCCCACCCGGTGGAATTCCTGCTGTTCGAGGATTCGGAGGAGCTTGGTCTGGGTCTGGGGGGGCATCTCGCCGATCTCGTCCAGGAAGATGGTGCCTCCGTTGGCGAGTTCGAAGAGCCCCTTGCGCGTGTCTATCGCCCCGGTGAAGGAACCCTTCTCGTGCCCGAAGAGTTCGCTTTCGAGGAGTGTCTCGGAGAGCGCCGCCACGTTGACGGGGATGAAGACGCGGTGCCGGCGGCGCGACAGCGCGTGGATCCCCCGGGCGACCAGTTCCTTGCCCGTCCCCGATTCTCCGGTGATAAGCACGGTGGCGTCGACCGGAGCGATCTGCACGATGCGCTCCAGCACTTCCACCATCGCGTCGGTCTCGCCCACGATCCCGGTTTCGCGGCGCAGCCGCCGCCGCTCGATCGCGCGCCTGCCCACGAGGACGATCTCTTCCGGGTCGGCGGGCGCGGGGAAGGTCGTGGTCACCCCGGGCGGGACGGGTCCCGAGTCGTCGCGGCCGATCACCGCGAATACCGGCAGTCCGAGCGCGGCCGCCTCGCCGGTCTGGCGCACCGCGGCCTCGGTGCCGACGCCTCCGGTCAGGACGAGCAGGACAGGATCCTCACTTCCCGCGGGGTCCTCGCCGGAGGTGAAGAGGTCGACGCGGTAGCCGGCGTGCCGGAAGCCTTCCCTCAGCTCCCCGGCCAGCGGCAGGTTGTGCGTTGTTACGAGAACGGTCTCGCCGGTACGTGAAGTTCTGGCCACTGCGCAGTGCCTACCTCCGGATCGAGCCCTCGGTGTAGAACGGGGGCCGCTGCGTGACCGCCGGGATGACGCGGCCCCGGATCCGCACTCCCACTTCCGTGCCGGGACGGGCTGCCTCGGCGGGGAGATAGCCGAGCGCGATGCCCCCGCCGAGCGAGGGGCTGGCCACGCCGGAGGTGACCGTGCCGACGTCCTCGCCGGCGTGCACTATGGGGTAGCCGGGCCGGGGGAAGCCGCGCGCGGTCAGGCGGATGCCGGTGAGGCGTCGGCGGACGCCCCGGGCCTTCTCGGCCGCGAAGGCGTCGCGGCCGATGAAATCGCCGGCCTGCAGCTTGACGATCCACCCCAGGCCGGACTCCAGGGCGGTGTGTTCCTCGTCGAGATCGTTGCCGTAGAGCGCGTAGCCCATCTCCAGGCGCAGGGAATCGCGGGCGCCGAGCCCGGCCGGCTGGAGTCCGAACGGCTGTCCGGCCTTGGAGACCGCGTTCCAGACGGCCTCGGCCGCGGCTGCGGGAACGTACAGCTCGAAGCCGTCCTCGCCGGTGTAGCCGGTCCTGCTGATCACACCGCGCACGCCGCCAACGGCGCCTTCCGCGAAGCGGTAGTACCCCACCGCGCCCAGGTCTGCGTCGGTGACCGGGTCAAGGATCGCCTGGCTTGCGGGCCCTTGCAGAGCGATCAGTGCGATGTCGTCGGAGTCGTCCGACAGTTCCACGTCAAAGCGCGCGGCGTGATCGGTCACCCACCGCCAGTCCTTCGCCCGGTTGCCGGCGTTCACCACCAGCATGAAGCGGTCCGCGAAGCGGTAGACGAGCAGGTCGTCCAGGATGCGGCCCTCCCCGTTGCACAGCGCCGAGTACTGCGCCTGACCGACGGCCACGCGCGAGGCGTCGTTCACCGTCAGGTACTGTACGAGTTCGTGCGCCTGCGGCCCCCGCACGGTGAACTCCCCCATGTGGGAGACATCGAAGAGTCCGGCGGACTTGCGCACCGCCGCGTGCTCCGCCCTGATCCCGGCCGGGTACTGGATCGGCATCGCGTAGCCGGCGAAGGGCACCATCCGGGCGCCGAGCGAAGTGTGAATGTCGTAGAGCGGCGTTCTGATGGGTTGAGCGTCCATGTGGGTCCCCGGAGCCGCATGGCTCCTGTGTTCGTTCATATGAACGTCCATATCCGTCCATATGGACTTTTTTCTCGCTGGATCAGGGGATCAGATCCAGTAGAATGGCCTTGATCACATGCAGGCGGTTCTCGGCTTCCCGGTATACGCGCGAGCGCTTTCCGTCGATCACGGCCGCTGTGACCTCCTCGCCCCGGTGGGCGGGGAGGCAGTGGAGAAAGATACCCGAAGGGTGGGCCCGCGCCATCAAGGCCTCGTCCACGCAGTAGCCAGCGAAGGCCGCCTCTCGGGCCGCCTGCTCGTCCTCCTGCCCCATCGAGGCCCAGACATCGGTGGTGACTACTCGCGCACCCGCGGCCGCGTCGGCGGGAGTGTCCACCATCTCCACGTCACCGGCGGCGCGCGCCCGGGCAAGGATCTGCGGGTCGGGACCGTACCCGGGCGGGCAGGCCAGCCGGAGCGCGAACCCCAGGCGGGATGCGGCGTTGAGCCAGGAGTGGGCCATGTTGTTCCCGTCGCCGATCCAGGCCACCCGCAGCCCGCTGACGTCGTCTCCGAACTCCTCGATGGCCGTGAGAAGGTCGGCCATGACCTGGCAGGGGTGCAACAGATCGGTGAGGCCGTTGATGACCGGGACCGAAGCGTCCCGCGCAAGCTCGACCACCTCGTCATGGCCGAAGGTGCGGATCAGGATCGCGTCGACGTAGCGGCTCAGGACCCGGGCCGTGTCGCGGACGCTCTCGCCGCGCCCCATCTGGGAGTCGCGGTCCGCGATCATGAGGGCGTGCCCGCCCAGCTGGGCCATCCCCACCTCCGAGCTGACCCGCGTGCGGGTCGAGCTCTTGCGGAAGATCATCGCGAGGCAGCGGCCCTCCAGCAGACGCCCGGTGATCCTGCCCACCTTGAGGCGGCGTGCCAGATCCAGGAGGTGGAGCAGGTAGCCGCCGTCGTGTTCGGCGAGATCGATGAAGTCGCGCGCCTTGCGGGATCCCATGCCCCGTGCCCGGATCAGAGGATGTAGCGGCTGAGATCGTCGTCGGAAGCGATCCTGTCGAGCCGCTCACGGACGAATTCGGCCGTGACGACCACCTTCTCGCCCGTGCCCTCGTCCGGGAGGCCGAAGAGGAGCTCCTCCAGGAGCGTCGTCAGGACGGTCCGCAGCCTGCGCGCACCGATGTTCTCCATCCGGTCGTTCAGGTCGGCCGCGATCCGTGCTATCTCCTCGATCCCGCCGTCGGTGAACTCGAGCGCCGCGCCCTCCGTCTCGACGAGAGCCCGGTACTGCAGCACCAGGGCGTTGCGGGGCTCCTTCAGGATCCGGGCGAACTCCGGCGCGTTCAGGCTGCCGAGTTCGACGCGGATGGGGAAGCGGCCCTGCAGCTCCGGGATGAGGTCGGCCGGTTTGGCGACGTGGAAGGCGCCCGCCGCGATGAAGAGGATGTGGTCGGTGCGGACGAAGCCGTACTTGGTCTGGACGTTGCACCCCTCGACGATGGGGAGCAGGTCGCGCTGCACCCCCTCGCGGCTCACGTCCGGCCCCGCCCCGCCCTGCCGGCCCGCCACCTTGTCGAGCTCGTCGAGGAAGATGATCCCGGTCTCCTCCGCGCGGTCCAGCGCCTCGTTGACCACCTCGTCCATGTCCACGAGCCGGTCCAGCTCCTCCTGGACCAGGATGCGGCGCGCCTCCGCGACGGTGACCGTGCGGCGCTTGGAGCGCTTGGGCAGCATGTCCTGGAGCATCTCGGTGAAGTTCATGTCCATCCCCTCCATCCCGCCGACCGGGAGCATCATGCCGCTGATCGACGGGCCCTGCTGCACATCCAGATCCACGGTGCGGTCCTCCAGATGGCCGTCGACCAGGAGCTTGCGCAGCTTCTCACGGGTGCGTGCCCGGCGCTGGGCGAGGGCCTCGTCGCCGTTGGGATCGAGCCTCTCGGCCTGGGGCGGGCCACCGGGCGGCCCCGCGACGAAGACCTGGGGCTCGGGCGCGGCGTCCCCATTCCCATCGCGACCCGTATCGGGTTCGCCGGAGGGCCCCGGCGACCGTGCAGGGCCCGGACGGGGTTTCGATTCCGGGAGGAGCAGGTCCAGGATGCGCTCCTCGGCGCGGTCCGCAGCCTCCCCCTCGACCTCGTCCTCGCGGGCTGCCCGGACCATTGCGACCGCGGTATCCGCGAGGTCGCGCACCATCGACTCCACGTCGCGGCCCACGTACCCCACCTCGGTGAACTTCGAGGCCTCGACCTTGACGAACGGCGATCCGGCCAGCCTCGCCAGGCGCCGCGCGATTTCGGTCTTCCCCACCCCGGTGGGGCCGATCATGATCAGGTTGTTGGGCAGGATCTCTTCACGCAGCTCGTCTTCCACCTGCTGGCGCCGCCAGCGGTTGCGGAGCGCGATCGCCACCGCCTTCTTGGCGTCGGCCTGGCCGATGATGTACTTGTCCAGCTCCGCGACGATCTCTCGCGGGGTCAGCTGGTCGAGCCAGCGGGGCGCCTCGTCCCCGGCCGCGGGCTGGGCGGGCGCGGCGGGAGGCGCGGGAGCGTGGGCGGTTGGTGATTTCATGCGGGTTCCAGCTCCAGCACGGTGATTTCCCGATTCGTGAAGACACAGATGTCGGCGGCAATCTCCATGGCGCGGAGCGCGATCGTGGGCGCATCCATGTCGGTGTGCTCGTACAGCGCGTTGGCCGCCGCGAGGGCGTAGGCGCCGCCCGAACCAATGGCCACGATGGGCCTGTCGGGCTCGATCACGTTGCCGTCGCCGCCCACCAGGAAGAGGTGATTGCGATCCGCCACCGCCAGGAGGGCCTCGAGGCGGCGGAGGTAACGGTCCGTGCGCCACTCCTTGGCCAGCTCGACGCAGGCGCGCGGCAGGTTCAAGGGCCAGCGTTCCAGCTTCCCCTCGAGCTTGGAGAAGAGGGTGAAGGCGTCCGCCACCGCCCCTGCGAAGCCGGCCAGGATGTTGCCGTCGCGGAGCAGCCGCACCTTGCGCGCAGCCCCTTTCACCACCGTTTCCCCCATGGTCACCTGGCCGTCGCCGGCCATCGCCACCCGGCTGTCGCGGGCGATCGCGATGACGGTGGTGGCGCGCACGGGACTGCCCGGTTCCAGGGACGACACGGGGGATGGGCGCTCGCGGGAAGAGTTCGTTGGGGCCATTCTGAGCGGAGAGGTCCAGCCCGGATGCATCACCGTTCAAATGCAGCGGGGCGTATTCCACGGACTGCTGGAGGCCGGTGCGGCTTGGCAGTCAACAAAGGTAGGCACGACGGGGGACGGCGGGTAGGGGAGTTCCGGCGAGGCGCCGGGCCGGCAAGGCGCGACAAGAGGGCTATGCGCGCGGGTGGGTTCCCTTGTATACGCGGCGGAGGCGCTCCCGGGAGGTGTGCGCGTAGATCTGCGTCGTGCCCAGCGAGGCGTGCCCCAGGAGCTCCTTGACAGCCATGAGATCGGCGCCCGCGTCGAGGAGGTGGGTCGCGAAGGTGTGGCGCAGCGAGTGGACGGACAAGCCGGTCGCCGAGGCGCAATCATCCAGCACCTCACGGACGGTGCGCTGAATGTAGCGGCCGGAGAGGCGCCGCCCGTGCCGCCCGACGAAGAGCGCATCGCAGCCGGGCTGTGCGACCTCGGCACGGTGAGTGAGGTAGCGCCGAACGGCTCCGGCGGCGGCCGAGGTCACCGGAACGATCCGCTCCTTGCGGCCCTTGCCGAGCACGCGGACCAGACCCCGTTCCAGGTCCAGCGACCGGGTGTCGAGCGACGTGAGTTCGGAGAGGCGCAGGCCGCTCCCGTAGAGGAGTTCCAGGATGGCAAGCAGGCGGGTCGTGGTGAGATCGTCCCGGCCGGCGGCGGCGGCCTCCGCCCAGTGCAGCAGCCGCTGCATCTCTTCGCTGCGCACGTGGCCCGGGAGGGTGCGGTCGAGCCGCGGGCCGCGCACGAGGCGCGCCGGGTTCGCCGGGATCTCGCCTTCGCGGTGGAGGTGGCGGAAGAGGGCGCGGACCGCTGACAGCTTGCGCGCGACGGTGCGCGGCGCGAGACCCCGCCGGGTGGCGTGGCCGAGGAAGGCGCGGAGATCTCCCCGGGTGATGTCGCGCCAGTGGAATTCCGCGCGGCCGAGGTGGCAGCCGAGGAAGGCTTCGAGGTCGCGCAGGTCGCGCCTGTAGGCCGCGATCGTATGGGGGGACAGGTTGCGGCCGCTCTCCAGGTGGCCGAGGAAGTGCGCGACCTGGGGGGTCATTGCCGGGCGCCCACGGCGGCGGGAACGAGATCGTGTTCGGCGATCCAGTTCCGGAAGCAGCGATCGGCACGCTCTGCCAGGGCTTCCCGGCGCAACGCCTTCTTCCTGGGCGCGCCGGGCAGCGGGTCCACCAGTCCCCAGTTGGAGTTCATGGGCTGGAAGGAGTCCGGATCCGCTTGCCGCAGGTACCGGTACAGTCCGCCCATCATGGTGACGCCCGCAGGCACCACGGGCTCCTGGCCCTTCATGACCCGGTCAAGGTTGATTCCCGCCAGAATGCCGGAGGCAGCGGATTCCGTATATCCCTCCACCCCCGTGAGTTGCCCGGCGAAGAACAGATCCTCGCGGCGGCGCGACGAACCCCAGGCGGTGAGGCAGCGGGGGAAGTTCAGGTAGGTGTTGCGGTGGATGGAGCCCCACCGGAGGAACTCCGCCTCCCCGAGCCCGGGAATCATGGAGAACACCCGCCGCTGCTCCCCGGTTCGCAGGCGGGTCTGGAAGCCGACCAGGTTCCACATCTGCCCAGCCCGGTCCTCCCGCCTGAGCTGGACGACCGCGTGGGGCCGAGAACCGGTCCGTGGATCCCGCAGGCCCACCGGCTTCATCGGCCCGAAGCGCAGGGTGTCGTGACCCCGCGCAGCCATCACCTCGATTGGCAGACACCCCTCGAAGTAGGGGACGGTGTCCCAGTCGTGTCCGTCGTATACATCGGCTCTGCGCAGGGCCGCGAGGAACGCGTCGTATTCGGCCGCGTCGAGCGGGCAGTTCAGATAGTCCGCCTCCTGCCCGTAGCGGCCGGCTGCGAAGACCAGGCGACGATCGAGCGAATCGGCATGAACGATCGGGGCGATCGCGTCATAGAAGGCCAGCCCCTCATCCCCCAACTCCGCCCTGATGGCGTCGGCCAGCGCGGCCGACGTGAGCGGCCCGGTCGACACGACCACCGGACCCTCCGGGATCGACTCCGCCTCGTCACGCGTCACCGTGATGCCGGGATGGGCCTCCACCCTTAGCGTCAGCGCATTCGCGAAGAGATGCCTGTCGACAGCCAGCGCGGAGCCGGCCGGAACCCTGCTCTCATCGGCCGCCGCAAGGAGCGCGGAGCCGAGACACCGCATCTCGCGCTTGAGTTGGCCGTGCGCGGTAGCCGGGAGCTCGCTCTTGAAGGAATTGGTGCAGACCAGTTCCCCGAGCGCGTCGGTCCGGTGCGCCTCGGTCGTCCGCACCGGACGCATTTCGATCAGCGCCACCTGGTGGCCCGAGCGCGCCAGGGCCAGCGCCGCCTCGCAGCCTGCCAGTCCACCCCCGACCACGATCGCCGCGCTCAAACCGCGATCCCCTCAGCGCCGCGCCGCGGAGGTCCTTCGCCGGCCTCCGGATCTCCGGGTCTTCTTTCGCTGGGCGGCTTCCGCCAGAAGCTCGGCCGCCTGCCCGATGGTCACGGCCGCCGGGTCCGTGCCCCTGGGGATGCTTGCGTTGGTGGTCCCATCGGTGACGTACGGCCCGTAGCGCCCTTCCAGCACCCGGACCGCCTTGCCCGAGTCGGGGTGGGCGCCCAGCTCCTTGAGTACCGCCCTGGCGGCGCGGCGTGGCCTCTTCTCCTGGGCGAGCAGGGTCAACGCCTCATCCAGCGTCACCGTGAAGACCCGGTCGGCGGACTCGATGTTGCGGTATTCGCGGCCCCGCTGCACGTATGGGCCGTAGCGTCCCAGCCCGGCCTTCACCGGTTCGCCGCTCTCGGGATCCTTGCCGAGAGTCCGGGGGAGCGAGAGGAGGCGCAACGCATAGGCGAGGGTGACATCGGCCGGGTCCATCCCGTCGGGAAGACCGACCCAGCGGGGTTTCTCCTGCGCCCTCGAGTCTCCCAGCTGGACGTAGGGACCATACCGGCCCTTTCTGACGAAGACCGGCCGACCGGTCGCCGGATCGTTGCCGATGGGCTCCTCACCGCCCCTGGGGGTGTTCAGAAGGCCGGTCAGCTTGTCCACGGTAAGCTCGTCAATGAGCATCTCGTCGGGGATCGTGGCCCGCACCACGGCATCCCCCTTGCCCCGCTCCGCATACACCGAGTCCCTTCCTATCCTGATTCGGATGGGCTCGCCTGTGTCCGGGTCGGTGCCGGCGGTTACGGCAGGGTAGTCAATCCCCGGAAGGGTCTCCTCGATCTGGCGGGCGAGGCCGGGCTTCCCTCGCCGTCCGTTGTAGAAGTCGCGCAGGAAGCTCTCCGATTCCACTTCCCCCCGGGCGATGTCGTCGAGCGCGTCCTCCATGCGGGCCGTGAAGCCAACGTCCACGTACTTCTCGAAGTGGGAGCGCAGGAGCTGGTTCACCGCCATCCCTGTGTAGGTCGGCACCAGATTGCCGCCGCGCTTCCGCACATAGTCGCGCTCCTGAATGGTCGAAATGGTCGGAGTGTAAGTAGAGGGGCGGCCGATGCCTTCCTCTTCCAGCTTCCGGACCAGGGAAGCCTCCGTATAGCGGGCCGGGGGCTTCGTCTCGCGGCGCTCGGGTTCGACGGAGCGCAGCAGTACGCCATGGCCGGTTCGGTCGGACGGCACAACCTGGCCGGTGCCGCGGCTTCCCTCCGCGTGGATCTCGTCCCCTTCCTCGAGCTGTGGCAGGATCTGGTCCTTTCTGGCTCCGCCGTAGGCCCTGAAGAACCCCGGGAAGCGCACCACCGAGCCGGTCGCCTGGAAGGCATGGTCGACGCCTTCGATGCGCGCGGCGATCTCCAGGGTCGTGCGGTCGAGTCTGGCATCCGCCATCTGGGATGCGACGGTGCGGTTCCAGATGAGCCGGTAGAGGGCGAGTTCACGGCGGTCCAGATACCTGGCCATCCGGTCGGGGGTCCGGCCGACTTCCGTGGGCCGGATCCCTTCGTGGGCCTCCTGGGCGACCCTCGACTTCGTCTTGTAGCGTCTGGGACCCTGGTAGTAGTCGGGACCAAAGGCGGCCTCGATGTGCCGGCCCGCGTCGGCCAGCGCCTTGTTGGACAGCGTCACCGAGTCGGTTCTCATGTAGGTAATGAGGCCTTCACGGTCCCCTCCGCCCAGATCCACGCCTTCGTAGAGGCGTTGCGCGATTCTCATCGTCTGCCGGGGCGACATGCCCAGCCGGCTGCTGGCCGCCTGTTGCAGGGTGGAGGTGGTGAACGGGGGCGCAGGCCGTTGCACGCTCGACTTTCGTTCGACCGACCCGACCCGCCAGGGCACGGCCTCGACGGCGCCCTCGGCGATGCGTGTCGCGGCATCCTCGTCGAGGGACAGGGCGCGCGACGAATCGCGAATCCGTCCGGTGGCGGAGTCGAAGTCCTTGCCGGTGGCCAGCAACCGACCCCCCACACGCGTCAGCACGGCGCTGAACACTTCATCCCCGTGTGCCAGCGTCGCCCTGGCACGCCAGAACTCGGACACGCGGAAGCGCTGGCGCTCCTCCTCCCGTTCCACGATCAGCCGCAGCGCCACGCTCTGGACGCGCCCCGCGCTCAGCTTTGTCCGCACCTTCTTCCACAGCACCGGCGAGAGGCTGTAACCGAACAGACGATCGAGAATACGGCGCGCTTCCTGTGCCCGCACAAGTCTCTTGTCCACATTCCGCGGGTTTTGCAGGGCCGCCTGGATCGCGGGGCGGGTGATTTCGTGGAAGGCGATGCGCCGGACGGGCACCTTCGGCTTCAACACCTCCAGCAGATGCCAACTGATGGATTCGCCCTCTCGGTCTTCGTCGGTGGCGAGCACGATCTCTTCGACCCCCGCGAGCTTCGCCTTCAGTTCGCGCACATGCCTCCTGCTCTCCGCCGGCACGATATAGAAGGGCCGGAATCCCCCTTCGGTGTCGACGGCCATCCGGCCCCATGCCTTGTCCCGGATGGCGCTGGGCGTCTCGCTGGCCGTCCGCGGGAGGTCGCGGATGTGTCCGTAGGAAGCCTCGACGGTGTATTCCGGGCCGAGGAAACGTTCGATTGTCCTGGCCTTGGCGGGCGACTCCACAATCACCAGCTTCACGCGGTTTCTTCCCTTTTTCCGTGTGCCCCCCGAGGGGCAAGACTCTCTAGAATGTCGCCGACCACTTGGTCCGGCGTCCTGTGCTCCGTGTCGATCCGGATATCCCCACGCTCGTAGTGTTTCCTGCGCCGAGCCAGGAGCGACTCCGCGGTTGCCAGCGGGTCGGCAACCTCCAGCAGGGGTCTCGGGGTGACCGATCCCGCGATCCGCGCCAGCGCCGTCCCGGCACTCACGAGGAGCCAGACCGAGAGTGTTCCGCCGGCCAGCAGCTCCATGTGACCCGGCTCCGCAGGCCAGCCACCCCCGACGGCGACCACGACCCGCGTGCGCCGCAGGACCTCCCTGCCGACTTCGGATTCCAGGCGGCGGAAATCCTCGAGGCCACGCCTGCGGATGATCTCGTCCACCGGCGCTCCCGCCTGTTCGGCAGTCTCGTGGTCCAGGTCGACGAAGGTCCAGCCGAGCCGGGCCGCCAGCATCGGGCCCACCGTCGACTTTCCCGCACCCATGAACCCGATGATCACCAAGCGTTCAACCGAAACCGGCTCGGGCGATGGGCCGGCTTGCAGCTTCCGTACCGGAGTCTTCATAGGGTACCGGTACCCGGCTTTAGTTCGGTCTCATCGCGGATGCCGGTGTGTCGCTCACGAAACCCTCTCGTGGCGAGGTGTTCCACGTACGCATCCAGGTTTCGGCGCAACTCGCCGAGGGAATCACCCCCGAACTTCTCCAGGATCGCGTCGGCGGCCACGAGCGCGACCATCGCCTCGGCGACGACCGCGGCTGCCGGCACGGCGCACACGTCGCTCCGCTCCACGGTGGCCTCCCGGGAACTGCCGTCTCTGAGGTCGACGCTCGGAAGCCGCTTCCGGAGAAGTGTCGAGATCGGCTTCATCGCGCCGCGCACGACCAGCGGCGCACCCGTGGTGATCCCGCCTTCCAGCCCACCGGCGCGGTTGCCCGTGCGTCCGAACCCCCCGGCACGCCTCTCGGCCTCATTCCGGTGGATGGCGTCGTGTACCCTCGACCCCGGACGCCCCGCGTTGACGAAGGCCGGACCGATCTCCACGCCCTTGACCGCGTGGACCGACATCACCGCCTGCGCGAGCCGTCCGTCCAGCTTGCGATCCCACGACACGTAGCTGCCGAGTCCGACCGGCAGACCCCGCACCACCACCTCGAAGCATCCGCCTACGGTGTCCCCTTCCTTCCGCGCGGCGTCGATCGCGGCGATCATGTCCGACTCGGCCTCGCGGTCGAGCGTGCGCAGGGGCGAGGTGTCGACTGCCCTGTTCAGATCTGCGGGCATCGTGTCAGGGACCCGCGCCTCGGCGTGCCCGATCCGGGTTACGTGGCTGCCGACCGACACCCCGAGTTCCCGCAGCAGGGCGCGGGCGACGGCGCCGCACGCGACCCGCGCGGCGGTTTCACGCGCGGAAGCCCTCTCCAGGACATCCCTGGCGTCGCGGCGGTCGTATTTCAGGACGCCCGTGAGGTCCGCATGCCCCGGCCTGGGGAGGTAGACCGGACGGAGCGCCTTGGGGTTCGCGTCGGGCTCGGGCCGGTCGTGGGCCATGGCCGTCGTCCAGTTCTTCCAGTCGCGGTTCCAGATGATCAGGGACACCGGAGAGCCCAGCGTGACGCCGAGTCGCAGGCCCGAGATGATCTCCGCCCGATCCGATTCGATCTTCATGCGGCGTCCCCTGCCATAGCCTCCCTGCCGCCGCCGCAGGTCGGGATCGATGTCCGCGGCCGGGTTCAGCGGCAACCCGGCCGGCACCCCCTCCACGACGGCGACGAGGCCGCGTCCGTGGGATTCTCCGGCCGTGTGGAACGACAGGTGTTTGAGCGACATCGGTGGCTTGAGAGATGGTGTCTGCTGGGCGGCGCACAAGTCCGCAGGGCTGTCCATAGATAGCGAAGGCCACGTTCACGGGGAAGTTCCACGCACGATCGTCGGCGTGACCATGATAAGGAGATCGCGCTCTACCGAATACTTTCTGCCGGTGACAAACAGCCTGCCCACCAGGGGCAGATTCATCAGGAGGGGGATGCCCGATCTGACTTCTCCCATCTCGCTGACCGTCAATCCTCCGATCACCACTGTCTCGCCGTCCTTGAGGAGCACCTGTGACTCGGCTCTCTGCTTCCTGAAGGTGAGCCCCACATCGGACGGTGCCAGATCCGCCGAGGACCTTTCGGCGGACAGGTCGAGAAGGATGTCGCCTCCATCGGTAATCCGTGGAGCGACTTCCAGTATCACCCCGGTTTCGATGTAGTCCACCGTTGCGACCGGAAGGCCGCCCGGGCTTCCCAATCTGCTGTCGGCCTGCACCTGTGCACCCGCGTCGAGCACGCGCACCGGGGTTTCCTCGCCAACCAGGATCCTCGCCGTGCGGTTGTCCATCACGCGAACCGACGGTTGCGCCTCCACATTGGTGAGTTCGATGGCCTCGAGAGCATCGATGAAGCCGATCAGGGTACTGCGTCCGATGACCAGCGAAGTAAGTACCGACAGCGTCGGCCCCACAATCCGGTCGCTTGCATTGCCCAGCGCCGCGATCGAGTTGCCTCCCAGCGCCACCACGTCCGTGCCTCTCGGGACCTGCTCCGCGGGAAGCGAGAGGACCCCGTCACCGTCGGTATCGGCAACACCGGGCGTGAGGAGATTGAACTGGTTCCCCCGGGTGTCCTTCAGGTCGTAGGTGATGCCGAAGCCTTCCAGCCCCGTCCGGTTGATGAAGATGATCTTGGCCGCGATGTCCACCTGCCGGACGCGCACATCGAGCGTCTCTACCAACTCGGCGACCGCATCGAGGACCCGCGGAACGTCGGTCACGACAAGGGAATTGGTCGCGACCCCGACCGAGGTTCTCCCCCGTTCCGTCAGGAGCGCCTCTGCCAGCACCTCCAGCTCGGCAGCCTCCACGTAGCTGATTCTGAACGACTTGCTGGCCACCGGCCGCACCGCATCATTCTCGAACAACTGCCGGGCGTCCTCCACGCGGATGATTCCGTCTTCCTGTTCGTGGACGACAAGGCCGTAGGCCTCCACGAGTGTCCGTAGCGCAACGTCCCACGGCTGTCCGAGGATTTCGGCGGAGAGAAGGCCATCGACCCCCGCGCCCGCCACTATGGAGCGTCCCGAGAACTCGGCAAAGGCGAACAGGACATCCCGGATCGGAGTCTCGTAGAAGGACACCGTGATGGAATCGCCAGGCGGCTGCGGCGCGGCCGTCGCGCTGGTGGCGCGGGCCGAACCCGGCTGCAGGGCGACACCGGTGCACACTAGAGCGAGACGAAGAGTCAAAGCAAGCCGCGGCACCGTCCGGCCGGTCATCGGGAACCTCGCCGGGCCCCCGGCTGTTCCAGGAGACGCCGTTCGACCCCCTCGGAAAACACGAACTCGACGACTACATGATGCTGGTGTATCGCGAGGACCCGGATGTTTCCGATCCGGTCGTCCAGCCTCAGCCGATAGGTGCCGCCCGCCCCACCACCACCCGACCCGTCCAGGCGCCCCCCTTCGCCCAACTCTTCCCGCAGGAGCCGGATCACCACGACACTCCGCCGGGGATCGACGTGGTTGATGATGCCGAGTACCTGGGCTTCCAGGGGGACGTTCTCCTCCGGCAGCCTTGTAGTGGGCACGGGAAGGAATGGGTCCCGGCGCCCTGTGGTCACGTACGTGAAGGTATCGCGTCCCAGCACCGGCGGGCTCTCCGCAACCGGCGTCTCCGCCGAGAGGCGGTTCTCGCGGGTCGAGACACTGTCGTCGTGCACCCGTTCCGGAGTCTGCCCCACGATGGGCCCAACCGGCGCCAGGACCGGCCATAGCAGGATCCGGGCGATCAGGATTCCTGTCATTTTCGTGCTGCCTCACATTCTCTCGTTAGTCCGGGACTACCGCCCCGCGCTTGGTTTTCACACGAAGGCGCATTCGAAAGCTGGCCACCACCGTGACCTGTCCCTGCCCGGTGACGTCCGCGGCGGTGCTCTCTGCGGCAATGATCATGTCGTCGGTGGCGACGACGTGGTTCAGCGACCCGATGGCCGTGATAAACGCCCCGATCGCGTGGTAGCCTCCTCGAACTGCCAGTTGATAGCTCCAGGTCTCGTAGGGCTCGTGCGATGCGGGCGGCTCGGGACGGAGCATGGTCATCTCGACACCCGCGCGGCGCTCCGCCGCCGCAATCGCCTCCATCAGCCCCGGGACCTCGTCTCCAGAGGGAATCCGGGTCTCCAGCCGCTCGATCAGCAGCTCGTAGGATTCGAGGGCTTGATCGAGACCGGGCTTGTCCGGACCTGGACTGTCTTCACTCTCGCGGTTCCCCTCCACGAGCGCCCTAAGCCTGGCCTCCCGGCTTCTCGTATCCTCCGCCCTGGGCGCGTAGGCGTAGGTGTGTACGAGGTACACGCAGGCGAGCGCCAGGCACGCAAGCGACACTGCGCTTTTTCGCACCGAGCCCTGCGGAACCAGCTTCATCTCTGGGCCGCCGGCACGGTCGCCGACTCCGGGGGCCGGGGGCGCGAGTCCCGATAGCCGGCTTCGAGGACGAAGAAATAGGCGTGCGCCGGTTCGCCGGAATCGCCCGGCGGTTCCATCAGGTGCTCGGTACTCACCAAACGCACGTCGTGAATGAACGCCGAAGACTCCATGCCGTCCCAGAAGCGGGAGATGGCGAAGTTCTCAAAGGTCTTGCCTTCGACCCTGAACCGAACATCCCCGGCGACGGTGGACAGCTGCGCGATCTGGACGAGCCACGCCTCCCGCGGCAGTGCCTTCGCCACTTCGTCAAGCAGCCGGGGCCAGACATAACGGCTGGAGTCGATATGCCGGATCACGGAAACCCGCATCCGTACGGAATCAAGCCTGGCGCCCAACAGCTGCGCCTCCGCAGCCAGCATGGCCGTTCGCATTGAGTCCCGGACGGCTGTCTCCAGCGCAGCGTTCAACTCCGCCGTCCGCTCGCGTCCGGCAGCCAGGAGCCAACCGGAACAGGCCAGGGACAATACGACGACGAGGCTCGACGCCAGCACCCACGGATCCTGCACCAGGAAACGGAGGGGCTTGCGGGGCACAGGAGTCGAGGAGACGGGCCTGTTTCCCTGGGCGCTGGTCCGTGGTAGAAGGTCGATCTCGATCATGGTGAATGGTATGCTCCCCGTCGCGTCATGACGTGCGCAAAGCCAGTCCGAGGGCCAGAAGGAACAGCGGTGCCGCCTCCGACAGCAGGGCATGGCCCCGCATGCCGGTGCGCACCACAACGTTTTCGAACGGATTCGCCGCGCGGGTCTCCGCCTTCACTTTCCGGCCGACGCTCTCCACCATCCCCGGAATGCAGGCTCCGCCTCCACACAGATAGACCCTTCCCACTCCGGTCCCGGGGTGCTGTGTACGCAGAAACGCGGCCGCTCGCTCGACGGCGGTGGCGAGGTGTTCGGCAGCCTCGTCCAGCGAGGCATCGAGCCCGTGAGAGTGACCATCGCCCCGGATCACCTCAACGGCCCTGTCCGACGAAATCCCACTCTCGCCCGTGACGGACTCTGCCAGTCCGCGCAGGCCGAAGTGATGGCCCCGGGAAAGCACCGGCACCCCCTTGTGCAGCACGTTGATGGTGGTGGCGTCGTGTCCGCAGTCGACCAGAGCAACCAGGTCCTGTGACATGCCGGGGTAGCTGTGGGTGAATGCGTTGCACAGTGCGAAGGCCGCTACATCGAGGTGCACGGCACCAATGCCGGCCTCCGCCAGCAGTGTAACCCTCTCCTCAACGCGCTCGCGCCTTGCGGCGACAAGCATCACCTCCATGTGTGGATCGTCGCGCTCCGGATCGAGGATGTGGGAGTCGAGCTGAACACCGGCGATGTCGAAGGGCAGGTGCCGTGCGGCCTCGCGACGGATGGCGGAGGCGGCCTCGGCTCCCTGCAGGCGAGGAAGCTGCAGCTTCTTCATGAAGGTGTCGTGTCCTCCGAGTGCCGTTACGACCTCCCGCGTGCCGACACCGGCCCTTTCGATGAGTCCCTTCATGGCGTCCACCACCGGCCCCGGCTCCAGGACTTCACCGTTCACGATCGCTCCCGGCGGCATGGGTCGCATCTCCACCCTGCGCAGCTCCGGCCGGTCTCCTCCGTGGCCTATCTCGGCCAGCTTCACAAACCCGGTCCCGATGTCGAGACCCACGCTCGTCCGGCTCCGTCCAAACAGTCCCATTACTCCGGTCCTCCGGCAGGGGACACGGGACCCGGGGAGGCGCGGCCGGGAAGGGTAAGCGGCCGGGCCAGGGAAGCGGCGCGCCTGAGCGCCTCAGCCGCCGCGCACGCGGATCCGTCGACCTCTGCTCCGGAGGCCACCGTCAGGGTTCCTCCTGCGCGGAGCAGCCCCGCAACCCTTGACCCGCTCGCGATCATCAGATCTCCGGCTACCAGTACCAGGCCGGTCCACGATGATCCGTTGCCCATGGTCAGGTTACCGTTGACCACCAGTACTCCCGCGCCCTCTTGAAGCAGATGCGCAGCGCCACTCCCGTACACCAGGCCCGACCAGCAGCCGGGGCACGCAGGAGCCAGCCGACCGTCTCCGGAGAGACGCGTATCAGCCAGCGCTTCCAGCATCGACGCCCCGAACCGTCCAAGTCTGACCGGACCGAAGTCCGGAGCATCGCTGCCCGCCCCCCACTCGGGCGGCTGGGGAAGAGCCCCGTGTACGAGCGGCCCCGGACGCGCGAACGATCGCGCCAGCGCTGGAGACCGGCTGCAACCCGGGACCCCGGGACGTGCCCTCAGAATCAGGTCGGTCCGCACAGCGGCGCCGGGTGCGACCACGACCGTCTCGGCCTCCAGCACGGCGCGGTGCCCCCCGGTCCGTTCCTCGGGATCCAGCCACCAAACCACTCTGGCGTGGCGCATCGCGACTCCTCCGTCCCACCACGCTTCCCCCATCAGAAGGTGAAACTCCGGAGCGATCCGAAGATCGAGCACGCGCCGCGACCCACCGTCCTCGATCGTGTCCCGGAGAACCTCGACGGCAGGTCCCCCGACCAGGGTGACAGGTTGCCCACGCATTCCTCCGATCGCCTCGGCGACGCTGGCCGTGGCCACCGCCTGCCCGGCCAGCACCCTTCCGGCCCTGCCGGCGGCCCTCAGCTGCCCCAGCCCTGCGGCCAGGGCTGCGGAGGCGATCCCCGCAAGGACCATCAGAGCCAGCAGCACGAGCACGAGGGCGAAACCCCCCCGATCATCCGGGACCGTCCGCATCACCGCATCCCCCTGCTCGTCCAGCCAAAGGAAGGCGGCAGCGGACTGGCTCCCCGCCAGGCGACCCGGGCGGACACGCCGTTCGGCCCCGCAGGAACGAGTTCGGCCGAATCAACCGCGATCCCCTCACCCGTCAGCGGCTGCCAGCCAGCGTTGCCCCGACGGTACCGAAATGCGCGGTTCGAGAACCGGTAGGCTCCGCGCTCGTAGTAGGTCGCAGCGATCATGTCCGGCTGGGGCGGATCAAGATGCCAGACCTCGGCCCGAAACCCAGCCAGCTCCTGACACTCGGGACTCCCGCGGCGGGACCGCCTCACCAGCGCGGCGGGCCTCCAGACGCCATCCGGTGACAGGGCCAGGACCGAATCCTTCGCCGGATCCGGCGCCCGGTGTCCCGAAACAGCCACTGCCAGGCCCTCGACGGGCTGCGCGTAGCAACGGAAGCCCGTTCCGCGAAAGGCGCGGAGGTGCAGTTCACCGTTTTCGACGATCCAGTCCATCCCGCCGCGCCCCTGCCCGACCTCCGCGGTCAGCACATGATGGATGAGGCGCGTTTCGTCCAGGATTCTCGCACCGGTCACGATGCGCATCCCCACTACACTCTGAACCGCGGTAACCCACCAGGCGACCTGAACCACCATCAGCAGAAGTGTCGCCGCGACGATGGCCTCCGCTAGCGCAAAGCCACCGCGCCGATACATGGAATGTCTCATCCCCCACCTCCCGGATGGGGAGGCTCGGACGCCGCGACGGTGAATACGATCTGAACCGGGGCAGGCAGAGCCACATGTTCGAACCGGGCCCAGCCGGTGGCCGCCGGCGTCCGCGGGATGCTCCAGGTGAGATTGCCCGACCGCAGCTCCATGCTGCCCGACCCGTGGCCCCCTTCGGCGAGCACCGAATCCGCGAAGTTACGGAGTAGCACATGGGCCTCGTCCAGCGCTCGCGCGTGGACGAGGCTGCGGGCGGCGGCGGCCGTCAGCGACCCAACTCCAGCCAAACCCACGCCGACGATCGCCACCGCGACCAACAGCTCCACGAGCGAAACTCCCGCGCGACTCATCGCCTCACGACCCGGCCCAACGACGAAACCACCAGGGAGCGTTCCTCGCCGGCAAGAGTGAACCGGATGGTCTGGCTGGAAACCAGGCCCAGGCCCATGGGCCCGTAGCGAACCCGCGCCGTGGGGCGCCCGCGCGACAGCTGCATTGCGACCCCGCCGTCGCCCAGGCCCGCTACAGCCACCGTGTCACCCGAGGCGGAGACGACGACTCCTCCGGGCGGACTGGCGGTAAGTTCCAACGCCGCACCTCCATCTGCAATCGCGGTCCACCTGGCTTCGGCGAGTAGCCGGGCCGCCTCTTCCTGCGAGCGGCTGAGGTAGAACGACGTGCGGAGCCGTACCGCCGAGGCGAGCACGGGCGGAGCCAGGACCGCCAGAATGGCCAGCAGCGCGGCGATCTCGATGATGGAGTACCCCGCGCACGCGATTCCAGCCGATCTCACCTGGTGCATGCGACTTGGCCCTCCGCTTCCGGCGTCGCGTCCCCGATCGTCGGCGGGGTCACCGTTCCGTAGTAGATGGCACAGCCCTCGCTATCCCCCAGGGCCTGATGGGTCGCCACGGCCGTCCACCCGGCGCTGGTTGCCGTTGCGGTGATGCTCACCGCTTCCGACGCCACAAACCCCAGATCTGCCAGCGAGGTGCTGTACTTGTAGCTCGTGGCGTAGTAGAGCTCCTGCTGGGCCGCGAGGTTCCGTACGTCCGACTTCATCGCGGCGAAGTAGGCTTTCTCCCGCGTCGCAGAGAACTGGGGAATGGCAATCGCCGCCAGAATCCCGATGATGATCAGTACAATCAGTAGTTCGATCAGCGTAAAACCTTGTTCGTCATTCATTTGTCACTTCTCCTCAAAGTTGATTGTCAAGTCCCCTGGGTGGGGTGCCGCGGGATGGAGGCACTGAACGGAAGACCATCCCACCGGCGTCTTTGGAGGTAACGTCGACAAGGTGGGGGAGGCCGAGGGGCGCTGGAATAGCAGAATCGGCCTGATTTTCTGCCGGAGGCATCCGGCAGGCCAAATGGGAGACCAGACTGGACTGGACTAGACCGTGCTGTCTTCGGTTGGCCGGGAGGACTCTCCGGGCTCCCAGCGGCGTGCCCGGGGGCCGAGCAGGTTGCAGCGCACAATGAACCAGATCGCGGCGATGCCGTCCTTCCAGCCAATCTTTTTGCCCTCGGCGTAGGTTCGCCCGTCGTAGCTGACCGGCAGTTCGTACACGCGCGCACGGGCCTGCGCGAGCCGCGCGGTGATCTCCGGTTCGATCCCGAAGCGGTCCACCGTAAGTGGCAGGGATCTCAGGAGGTCGGTGCGCACCATCTTCTGGCAGGTCTCCATGTCGGTGAGATTCAGGTCGGTCAGCACGTTGCTCAGGAGCGTCAGGAACCTGTTGCCAACCGTATGCCAGAAAAACTGCACCCGCCGCGGACCCCCGAGGAAGCGAGAACCGTACACGGCGTCCGCCCTGCCGTCCGCTATCGGTTCGAGCAGGCGCGGGATCTCTTCCGGGTCGTATTCCAGATCCGCGTCCTGGACGACCGTCACATCCCCGGTCGCCCTGTCAAAGCCGGTGCGCAGCGCCGCCCCCTTCCCGCGGTTCCGCTCATGCATCAGGAGCCGGTCGATCAGACCCTCGTCCCTCAGCCCCGGAAGAAGCTCGCGGGTTCCGTCCGTGGAGCCGTCGTCAACCACGATCACCTCCCTGGACACCGCCACCGCAGCCACCCGGCGTAGCAGACGCTCGACCGTGTACACCTCGTTGTAGACCGGAATCACGATCGAGACGGTCATCGACCGTACGGCATCCCCGGCGGACACCGGTCAGTCCCTGGGGCCCGGCGTCAGGGTGTCCAGGGCTGCAACCTGTCCGGCGCGAACCGTCCCCGGGTCCTCAGGATCCCGTGGGGAGCTGGAGCATCTGTCCGGCGTAGATCCGCGAACCGCGAAGGTTGTTGGCCGACTTCAGCTCGTCGACCGTCGTCCCATGGGCTCTGGCGATCCCCCATAGCGAGTCCCCCGACCGCACTCTGTAGCGGGTCGGCGCCGAGGACGCCCCTTCAGCCTCCGCAACCTCCGCCGTCTGCTGCCTGCCTGACTCCAGGGTGGCCACATAGCTGGCGTACTGGCGGGGATAGACAGCGATGTGGTAGTGCAGCGGTCTACGCTCGAGGGTGGCCTGCAAGGCCCCCCGCCTTTCCAGGGGGAGAAGGACTTCGTTTTCGAGCCAGCGTCGACAGTCCCGCCGGGTGCTCCACCTGAGATCGACGGCCATCCCCATGGGATGCACCGAGTAGAGCTTCGAGGAATTCCGGGGCTGGTGGGAAACCGGCCGGGTGAGGCTGGTGACCACCAGCTGCTCCCCACAGGCGGCGCGGTACTGCTGCGCCAGCCGCTCCACAAAAAGCCGCACCTCGGGACGAGCATAGGGAAACGAAACCTGGTGCAACCGGTAGTCCCGGTTGCCCTTGAGTGGCACCAGGAGGCCGAGTTCCACGAACCGATTGACGTGCGAAGGGTCCCTGAGTTTGGTGAAGTCGTGCAGCCGGGCCTGTTCGTACTGCTCCTCCATGGAGGCGGTTCCGCCCCGCAGGGTCTGCGCTTCGGCTTCGCCCGGCCACACCGCGAACGCGAGCGCGAAAAGAGCGCCACCGCTCAAGACCGTCCTGCACCCAACTGTCGATGCCGCGGGAAACATGCGCACGGTCAATCCCCGAAGTTTCAAGGTTCGCTGCCTCCTCCGCCGGTGTGCCGGACCGTCCCTTGGCGTCGGCTTAAGGAACATATGTGTATCCGATCGGTTGCGCTACTCCCAGTCTTGTCCAACGGCAAATGAGCCTGAACGCGGGGCCGGTTTCCAGCGGGAAGTGAGCCTGAAGGCCGGGGCGAAGAGATCATTGGAGGATGATCGTGACACTTCGCACCGAACGGATCCGGACGCTCGACGAGATG
>JAJDVT010000093.1 GCA_022826005.1 Gemmatimonadota bacterium
TCATCCGCGCCCGCGTGGACGATGACGGCGCGCCCCAGGATGCTGTGATCCCCCTGCAGCTTGATGACGGCGTCCAGCCGGTTCATCGTGGCGTGGCCGCGTGCGTCCGCCGTGATGTTCCCGAGGTCGCCGACGTGCCGCACCGCCGCGTCCGGACCCCCGTGGTCGCTGCCCGTGGGGTTGAAGTGGCCGCCCGCCGTCTTGCCGTCGCCACCGGAACAGTCTCCGAACTCGTGGATGTGGAACCCGTGGTCGCCCGGGGACAGGCCGATCACATCGGCCACGACGCGAACCCGACCGCTCTCGTTCGTGAAGGTGACCGTACCGGAGACGGAGTTGCCCGTGGTGGGGTGAATCACCGCCACCGCCTGGTCGGTCTTGGGCCCAAGCAGCGTCTCGTTGCAGCCCGTCCAGGTCAGGACAGCGGTCGCAACCGCCCCCAGGCGCCCGGCAAGCCGAAAGCGATGAGCGCATCGCCGGTGGTCCCGCACGTCGACATCAAGGCAGCGATTCATGGCCGACATATCTTCCATCCTCCCGTTCATGTTTTGTCGGACAACCAGACCGGTTTTGTCGCATCCTACGATACCTCCCCACGCGCTTCAAGTTGGGGGTGGGAACCGCACCTGCGTTAGGGCCCGGCGAACAGTCAACTCAACCGCACCGCTACCACCGTGCTCCAGAACAGGAAGAACGAGTAGGCATTCAGCCAGGCGACCAGGCCCGCGGCGATCAGCGCGGTTCGCGTCCAGAGCCCGGCGCCCCGGAGCCCGAAGACGGTTCGCAGCGATCGGCTCAGGTACCATGTGGTCAGCCCGATCAGCGCGGCCACAACGGCCAACGTGGCTACCCGGGAGAACACCGGGTCCTCGAGGAGCGACTCCAGAGGGATCCCCATCACGCGCATGAAGATGTTGCCGAAGAGGATCACGACAAGGACCCACGCAACGAAATCCGTTGCGTAGACAAGGTGTTCTCCGAATAGCCGACCTGGAAGCAACACCTTGGTAAGAATGGCGATAGCCGGGATCATCAGGAAGAAGAAGGTGGGTGCGTGTTGCGCGATCGTGAAATCGAAGCGCAGCTCATACGTCTCCGCGCTCATCCCCAGGTCGAGCAACTCCCGCTCCACGACCGCGCGAAAGAACGGAGAGGAGGCGACCCGCTCGTCCAGATACCCGTCGAGACCGAAAGCGACGGCGCCGACGTACGGACCCACCAGGAAGATGACCAGGTTCGCCACCAGAAACAGCCTCAGCGCCGACAGGTAGGCGTCACGCTCTCCCTCCAGCGTGGCCCGGGTCAGGAAGCCCGGCTGCGCGAACAGCTTGCCGAAGGTGCGCGGGAGGCGGCCTTCGATGCCGACCACCTCCCGCACCCACTCGGAGAGGATGCCCCGGAGGGAGAGATCGCGGTTCGGGGCGCTGGGCTCCGCGCTCACCGCGGAGGCCCACCTCCCCGGCTGCTCCCGCCGATCGGGTCACCCTGCGGCATTACCAGCGCGCCGCCGGGGACGGTGTTCTCGATGCGCTGCTGCCAGCGGCGGATGTCCGCGGCCACCAGGCGCTGGTGCGGCGATGGGTCGGACATCGCTTCCAGATCCGCGGCCAGCCGCTCCAGCCGGTCGGCGAGCACGGCGCGCACCTCGGCCGCGTTACCGTCCCGGCTGGCCTGCTGCATCATGCGGTCGGCGACGGAGCGCTGGACGGCGTGGAGCACCCGCTGCCGGTAGGCGTCCGGGGCCGCGTCCGCGCCCCAGGTGTGCTCGATCAGCCGGTCCGCGACCTCCTCAAGGCCCGGGTAGTCGCCCATGCTGCCGAACACCAGCAGGCGGGCCATGCGGTTGGGGTGCAGGATCTCCCCCACGGCGAAGTCGGCCGCCGCCTCGGCCGCGCCCACCGGGTCGAAGACCAGCCCGGTGTAGCCGGGGAAGGCCTCGCCCTCGTCGTGGCGGTAGGCCGGGGGCGGGATCATCGACACGACGTCCTCGGGCAGCGTCAGGAAATCGACCGTCAGCGTCGAGAGAATCGTCTCCAGCGCGTCCCGCTGCTCCTCGGCCGGGATGATGGCGAACGGCCTCTGCCCATCTCCCTTGAGGGCGTAGCGATAGTCGGCGCCGCCGAGGGTCTGCGCGGCGGAGCGCAGCTGGAAGCGGTGGTGCATGTAGAGCGGCATCAGGACGTATTCGAGGTCCGAGAGCGGCTCGCCGACGCGGAGCACGTCGGTGCCGAACTTCTCGAGCCCGATCTCGCGCACGTCGATTTCGAGCTTCAGATGGTCGACCAGGTTGGCCCCGTTGTCCCATACGCTCGCCCCCGGGTGCGCGGCCCCGATGAAGTTGTTGTTGGTGTGCATCATGAAGACGAGCCCGTCGTCGATCCCCTGCAGGACGATCTCGTTCAGGGCGGCCCGCTCGTCGGTCCCCTCCGGGAACTCCCGGTAGAGCCAGTTGACGGAGAGCTTGTCGTAGGTGCCGATGCGGGGCACGTAGGCGTCGGAGAGGTCGATGTCGCCGTTGTCGTCGATGGTGGCCAGGGGCGCGGGATAGTCCATGACGCTCTCGCGGCCGTAGGTGCTGGAGAGATAGTTGTGCGGGAAGCCGAGCGTGTGCCCCACCTCGTGCGCCGACAGCTGCCGGACGCGCGCGAGCGCCATCTCCACCGCGTCGGAGTTGCCGGCGACCTGGGCCAGGTACTCGAAGTCCGGCGCCCCCGCGAGCATGCACGCCTCCCAGTAGGCGCGCTCCTCGTCGCTCATGGGAACGTCGAAGTAGCCGCCCCCGTCGTCGGAGGTGATCCCGCCCGTGAACGGCGGCACCATCCCCTGCCCGTGCAGGTAGTCCTGGCGCAGCCGCAGGCTCCCCAGGTTCACCACCCCGCGCACGATCTCGCCGGTGCGCGGATCGATCACCGAGTTGCCGTACGAGTAGCCGCGCGTCCGCCGGTGGGTCCAGTGGATCATGTTGTAGCGGATGTCCTGCGCGTCGACCCCCTCGGGCAGCACCTCGACGTGGTAGGCGTCGATGAAGCCCGCCTCCTCGAAGGCCTCGGCCCACCACTCGGCCCCCTCGATGAGCGCGCTCCGCACCGGTTCGGGCGTGCCCGGATCCACGTAGTAGACGATGGGCTCGACCGCCTCGGAGCGCTCCGCGTCCGGGTCCCGCTTCTGCAGGCGATGGCGAGCCACCCAGCGGATGCGCATGTCCTCGTCGATGGGACTCGCGTAGTCGCGCACGGTCGGCCCGTTCACCCCGATGCGCGGATCGGCGACGCGCGGTTGGTAACCGGGGCCGGGCAGCTGGATGAAGGAATGGTGCTGGCGCACGGTGAACGAACTGCCCGTGGCCGCAACGCCGCTCACCAGGTTGCCGGGGCGGTCGCTCGTAAAGGTGAGCATCGCCTCGACCTCGGTGTTCTCCGGAAACGACTTGGTGTTGGGCAGATAGATGGCGCTCCGGGACGCGTCAAGCTGGAACGACCCCTGCCCCCGCTGCTCGATCTGGGTGATGACCCCGCGCGCGTCGCGCATGAAGAACTCGGTGGCGTCCACCAGCACGCGGTCGCCGGTGCGGGCCACGATGTCGAAGCCCCAGTGCACCGACGGCGCGAAGGCGTCGCGCACGGCCCGCGCCTCGGCGGTGTTCTCGGTGATGGCCCGAAACTCGTAGTTGGGCTCGACGAGCAGCACCCGCGGCCCGATGCGCCGCGCCTCGAAGACGTGCGTCCCGCGCAACTGCCCCCGGTCGATCCCCACCGGATTGCTCCCGAGCCCCGACCCCATCGAAATCTGGTAAAGAAACTCGGTGTCCAGCTCGGCGATCTCCCAGTAGAGGGCGCCGGCGTCGTCATCCCAATAGAGGTTGAAGAAGCCCTCCATGGCGGTGGTGCCTTCGGTCATCTCCTCGATGGTGGGGACGTCCTGGGCGGTGGCGGGGGAGGGGGTGGTGGCGGTGGTGGCGACCACGGCCGCGGTGGTGAGTGCGGCCAGGGTGAGGAGGGGGGTGGGGGGGACGAGTCGGCGGGTTCGTCGGGTCGTCATGGCGGGTAACCTCGGTGGGGTGGTGGGCGGTTCTGGGCGGGGTGAGCGGCGGGGGCGGGAACGCTACCGGGCGGTTCCCAGCCACCGCGTTCACACAACCCCGATACGGAGAGACTGGAAAGGGGAACGGAGGGGCGCAAGCGGGATCGATTCGATCGAGGACACCCCTCGATGGGGAAGAGGTGCGGCGTGATCGTATCGTCGTGAACATGCCTAACGGGTGCAGGCAGAATCCTCGGTTGGACGAGGTCGACAGTCAGGTGATTGCGGCACTTACAGCATTCCGGTTCGGAGCACGTGGCTCGAGCCGGGAGCCCAGGAGGCCAAAACCAAGGCTTGGAAGTGCGAGCGGATGTACTTCTTCTACATCGACGAGAGCGGAAACGCCGGCAGGGACCTTGATTCGTCCGAGTAGCCGGTTCACTGGCTCATCGCCTTAAGCGTCCAATCAACGCGCCTGCCCGCCGTCGAGCGAGACGTACGAGACCTAGCTCGGCAGTACTCCCCGCGTGTGACAGCGATCCAGCCCTTGGATGCGACGGTAGCGCGATCTTTCGTGGCAAACGACCGTCTGATGACCTGACGCCCCAGGAGCGAGTCTGATCTGTACGATCTACTTCTAAGTGCCGTGTCGAGGCACGATCTCAAGGTGTTCCCGAGGGGCATCCATAAGAGGCGACATCGGTCACCTCGACACATCTGGCCCTAGGTCCCTGGAGGAGTTGCCCTCGGCCTTCCGCGGTGCAAGCCCTAGCACGAGTAACTGCAGCCGGCCGGGCGAGCATTTCTAGGAGCCCTTCCTGCACGGGCGCATGATCTGGTACGAGACCGTCGAGCAGATGCAGACGGACCTCGGTGAGGCCAAGTGTCGGGTGTTTACCGTACCTGTACAGACAAGGGGATCGTGCGAAGTCGTTCGATCACTTCGTCACTTGGCCGCGCAAGATCCACGGTCACG
>JAJDVT010000038.1 GCA_022826005.1 Gemmatimonadota bacterium
GTGGCCGTTCCGGTCGTCCACCGCCACTCATGGCGGCACCCTTGGCCTTCCCGCGAGGGATCGTTGGTTCGGTAGCGACCCGAAAAGGGTCGGGGGCAGGGGGTGCGCAAACCCACCTGCCCCCGAACCCGTAGCAGGCCCTCGGACTGCCGGGTCGCTAGCGTCACGGCCCGACCGGCCCGTGCGCCACGGGCGAACGGGACGGTGAGGCCGAAAAACGTTCCCGCGCCAGCGGATGGACGGGAACGCCGGTGCGCATCGCCGGGCGACCGAAGTGCGCATCGACGCCCCGTGTCGTTTCCGCGTTTCAGTACGGCTCCAAGTCGGGGCACTGGCTGCCGCCCAACCCGACTCCGGCGAGTTGCACCTCTTCCGGCGCTTGCCGCCGTGTCACGCCCGCCACTACGGGATGCCAGACCTGCTTCCACGACGAAATCAGCGCTTCCCGGCTCGAAGGGGGGCGGAGAACTCAAGTGTCTCCAAGGCTGGTCGGTCAACCCAGGCACACGATTCCAAAGCAAGTATTACGGTATCGGTGGCGATCGAGTTTCAATGGGTCGGCCGAGCGGCTTCCGAGCCGGTCAGCCGCATCCGGGGTTCGGCGGAGCCGATGGCAATCGTGCACGACGGATCGTGCCGCGAGTTGTTAGATTGGCTTCTTGGGGGAGTGGTCGTCCCCGATGTCGACGACAACCACACCGAAAGGAGTCCATTCCATGATGCTCAGAGCGCACGGCGGGACGGGGCGGAGGGTTGGGTTGCGCGGACTGGTATTCTGCGGGCTCCTGCTCGTCGCCCTCGGTTGCGAGGACGGAACCACGGAGCCGGAAGTCGCGACCCTTACGATGGAAGAGGCCGTGGCGCTGTTCGATGGCATGAGGGCGATTCAACAGGACACCACCTCCGCGATCCTTCACGCTTCCGAGGACAGCACGGTGGTGGCTTGTCCCATCGGTGGACGGGTCCGGGTGACGGGAAGCGCTTCGGAATCGATCGCGGGAGATACGCTTAGGCTGGAAACGGACTTCACCGCCGCCCCCGCGGGCTGCCAGTTCTCCCAGGGAGGGCACCATTTCACCACCGATGGCGATCCCGGCGTCCGCGAGCAGACAGTCGTCGTTATCGTCGGGCTCTTCGAGCATGTCGGTGTCGAGGGCACGGTGGCTGGCAGCTTGGATTGGCAACTCGACGGCAGGTCCGGCTCCTGCGGCATGGATCTAGAGCTGACGGCGGAGCCGGACCTTTCGGGCAACGAGCCGGGCGTTGCCGGAACGCTGTCCGGCACGTTGTGCGATCACGACGTGGAGCTTGAAATCGAGAGTGTCTCCGGGCCGGGCGGCTGACCCTCGGCCGGCGAGGCCGACGAGGGGCTCCGCCCCTTCGACCCCGGACAGGTCCGCGCTCCCGAAGGGGTTCGCGGATTGCAGGATGTCGCCCGGGTGGACGACGCACTCGCCTTGGTCGCCGGTGCCGGCGAGGGTCCGCCGTCCCCATGGGGTGCCCCGGTTCCGAATCGGAGGTGGCCGCTCCGGTCAATCCGCCCCGCTCATGGCGGCGCGCATGGCCTTCCGGCAAGGGATCTCTGGTTCGGGAGCAACCCCGGGGGCGGTGGCGAGGGTGTGAAAACACACTCGCCGCTACGCCGCACCGAGCCTTCGGCGAGGGGGGTTGCTCCCGCCACGGCCCGAGCTGCTGGTGCGGCACGGGCGACCCGGCCGCTCATCCGCAAGACGTTGCCGCACGGCAGGATAAGCAGGAGGGCCAGTGTGCATAGCGGACAGGCCAAAGTGTGAATCGACCCCCCGCGTCGATTTCACACTCCAGTGCGGCCGCAAGTGGGAGCGCTGGGGCCTCCGTGAACGCACTCCAGATCGGGCAAGCTGCCGAGCGGAGGATCCAGCCTCGGGGAAGGCCGTCTTCCAAGACTACGCCGTCCGCCCCGGTCGGGTTTCGCCGGGCCGAACCGTCCAGAATGGCTGGTCGTCCGCCGGAACTGTCCTCATGCGCTGCGTCAGACACGGATCGGTTACCTTGGGTGCCGGAGATGACCCACACGGTCCCGTAGTCCTTCCTCGTTCGCGCGCAGACTCCCCAGAGCCCAAGGAACACCAAGTCCGAAGTCGGAGGAACCAGATGGCAGTCGGATACGGCGATGCACGCATTTCGATCGGGCGGACCATGGTGGGACGCGTAGCCGTGACGAAGGTCACGGCCGTTTCGGCGCTGACCCCGCGAATCCGTCTGGATCTCGCGTGGACGCTGGGGCAGTTCGTTGGTTTGGGACACGGAGATCCCCCCAAGGATTACCTCCTCATCGACTTTGGGGGCGAACTGCGGCTTGGGGCGGACGATCTGTTTGTCGGCACGCTCGTGCGGGACCGGTCCCGACGCCCATTACGGTCGTTCGACTATGTGGATACGCAGGTGGCTTCGGTCGCTCTCGACCTGGGGTGTCATCGGCTGGAGCGGATCGAGGAGCATCGGGCGGGTGCCGCTCTCAACTTGAGCATGCACCTGTGGACCCGCATCGAGATGGGCGGAGAAACGACGGATGCTCAAGTCGAAAAGATCACGTTCAAGGTGCCCCGCGACGACTGGCTCGCGGCTCTGGGCGCATTGACCGGGGAACAAACCGATCTCTTGGAAATCCGCTACGACCTCGTGTATGCGGCTCGCTACAAGGCGAGCCTCAAGGAGATCCGTCTTTCCCGGGAAGCAGCGGACCGGGGCGATTTCAACCGTGCCGTTCTGCAAGCGCGCAAGGCCGTCAGCCTCATGGAGGAGTCCGTAAAGGCGGCGACCGGAGAGGATCTGCGGACAGCGCTCACGGACCGGATCGACGAGCGGCACGCGAACCTATACGGAGGGATCGTAAAGCGCGCCAAGGACATGGGCAATTTCACCGCCCACCGTCCGCAGGCTCGCGAGTACACCCGCGTCGAAGCTCTCTTCGCCGTCCGGCTGGCGACGATCACGCTTGAGGCAGTAGCGGGGCTGCTCGCCACTTGAGGGGTTGTTTGGCGCGGCGACCCAACGCACGGGCACGTCACTTCCCGGACCCAAGCCGATCACTGCGCGACGGGACACCGCCGGGCATGGGCCGCCCACACCGGTGAGGTATACGGGGGCGGGACACATGCCTTATTCTATCTTGCGGCTCCGGCTCGCGGAGTCCCTCCACAGCGATGGAGAACGATGACGGCGAAGAAGGCGACAGGCAGGCAGCCCGATGGCGGCGCTACGACCGGCTACGAGTCCGACTTGTGGGCGATGGCCGACGCGCTTCGCGGCTCGATGGACGCCGCCGAGTACAAGCACGTCGTGCTCGGCCTCATCTTTCTGAAGTACATCTCCGACGCCTTCGAGGAACGCCGGGCGGCGGTGCTCGCCGAGTGGGGCGAGGAGGCCGCCGAGGACCGCGACGAGTACATAGCCGAGAACATCTTCTGGGTGCCACCGGAAGCCCGCTGGACCAAGCTGAAGGCCCAGGCGCGGCAGCCGACCGTCGGCCAGACCGTGGATCGGGCCATGACCGCGATCGAGCTCGACAACCCGGCCCTGAAGGAGGTGCTCCCCAAGGACTACGCGCGCCCCGCGCTGGACAAGCAGCGTCTCGGCCAGTTGATCGACATGGTCGGCAACATCCGGGTCGGGGACGCCGAATCTCGCTCGAAGGACGTGCTGGGCCGCGTGTACGAGTACTTCCTCTCGCAGTTCGCCGATGCCGAGGGCAAGCGTGGTGGAGAGTTCTACACTCCGCGCTGCGTCGTCAGGCTGCTGGTCGAGATGATCGAGCCCTACCGGGGGCGGGTCTACGATCCGTGCTGTGGATCCTCGGGCATGTTCGTGCAGTCGGTCGACTTCATCCGCGCCCACGCCACCGGAAACGCCAACGGCGGTAGAGCGCGCGGCGACATCTCGATCTACGGGCAGGAGTCGAACTACACGACGTGGCGGCTCGCGAAGATGAACCTCGCGATCCGGGGAATCGGGGGGCAGATCGCCCACGGCGACAGCTTCCACAACGACCGCCACCCGGACCTCAAGGCCGACTTTGTCCTCGCCAACCCCCCGTTCAACGTTTCGGACTGGGGCGGTGAGCGGCTGGCGTCCGACAAGCGCTGGCGCTACGGCGTACCCCCGAAGGGCAACGCGAACTTCGCTTGGGTGCAGCACATGGTTCACCACCTCGCGCCGAGGGGCGTGGCGGGGTTCGTGCTGGCCAACGGGTCGATGTCTTCGAGCCAGTCCGGCGAGGGCGAGATACGGAAGAACCTGATCGAGGCCGAACTCGTGGACTGCATGGTCGCCCTGCCCGGCCAGCTTTTCTACTCGACCCAGATTCCCGCCTGCCTATGGTTCCTGGCCCGCGACCGCGAGCGGCGGGGCGAGATCCTGTTCATCGACGCGAGGAAGCTCGGACGGATGGTGGACCGGACGCACCGCGAACTGACCGAGGCGGACATCGCCCGGATCTCGGACACCTACCATGCTTGGCGCGCCACGGAGGAGGGGAACGGCTACGCCGATGTTCCCGGCTTCTGCGAGAGCGCGTCCTTGGACGAGGTGCGCCGCCACGATCACGTGCTGACGCCGGGCCGGTACGTGAGCGTGGAGCCACAGGAGGACGACGGGGAACCCTTTGAAGAGAAGATGAAGCGACTGGTCGCCGATCTTCGCGGGCAACGGGCCGAAGGCGCCCGGCTTGACGCCGCGATCAGGGAGAACCTTGCGGCACTGGGACTCTGGAAGGGGTAGCTGCCATGTACGAGATACCGGACATAACCCCCCTCGAACAGGCGATTCAGCGTCTGGAGGAGGGATTGGAGCGATACCGGAAGGACACCAGCGACCTTCAGATTCGCGACGGCCTGATTCAGCGCTTCGAGTTCACCTACGAACTCGGCTACAAGACCCTGAAACGCTACTTGGAATACACGGCGGCCAACCCGGCGCTCTTGGATCAAATGACCTTTCAGGATCAGATCCGCACGGCGAACGAGCAGGGGCTTCTGCTCGGAGCGTGGCCCGAGTGGCGCGACTATCGGAAGATGCGTGGCATGACGAGCCACACCTACAGCGAGGCCATCGCGTTGACCGTGGTCGCGGCCATTCCCGCGTTTCTCGAAGAGGTGGCCTATCTCCGGGACCGCCTGCGGGAATGGCTGGAATGAACACCCCCGTTCCCGGCGTCGACCTCCGGCCCGATCATTGGGGTATCGTCCGCAATGCCCTTCGGTGCCACGTGCCGGATCGCGAAGTGGTCGCCTTCGGATCGCGTGCGACCTGGACCGCCAAGGACTACTCCGACCTTGATCTTGCAGTCATGGGTGAGGAGCCGCTGTCGCTACGCACGGCCTCGGCTTTGGACGAGGCGCTCGGAGACTCCAATCTGCCGTTCAAGGTCGATGTCGTCGATTGGGCGAGGATCGACGATGACTTCCGTGCCATCATCGGCCGACACGCAGTATCCGTTCAGACTCCGAACGTGAGTCCCGAGGTGGCCGGGCATGCGCGGACTCGGTCGCCGGCGAACATCAGGAAGGCACATGCGCGGCACGGCGTGCAGGCGTGCGGTGCCGGGCTGTTCAGCCCGATTTTTCCCGAGCACTGGCGACGCCGCCCACTCTACTCCCTGGCGACTTGGGTAAACGGACTGGCATTCAGGAAGATCCAGTTCTCGGAGACCGGGCAACCGATCATCAAGATCGCTGAGCTCAAGGGGGGCATCAGCGGGCAGACGAAGTTCACCGAGCAGACGTTTGACGACTCCGTGTGCGTCCGGCCCGGCGACCTCCTCTTCTCGTGGTCGGGGTCGCCGGAGACCTCCATCGATGCCTTCTGGTGGAGGGGACCCGAAGGATGGCTGAACCAGCATGTCTTCCGGGTGACGCCGCAGCCCGGATTGGACACCACGTTCTTCTATTACCTCCTGCGCTACTTGAAGCCGAATTTCGTTGGCATCGCAAAAAACAAACAAACGACAGGGCTGGGTCATGTCACGAAGCGCGACCTGAAGAACCTGCGAGTTGCCCACCCCGACTTCTCCGAGCAACGCGCCATCGCCCACGTCCTCGGCACGCTGGACGACAAGATCGAGTTGAACCGGCAGATGAACGAGACGCTGGAGGCGCTGGCGCGCGCGCTGTTCAAGTCCTGGTTCGTCGATTTCGATCCGGTGCGGGCGAAGATGGAGAGCCGGGACACGGGCCTGCCCGACGATCTCGCCGACCTGTTCCCCGACCGGCTGGTGGATTCGGAGATGGGCGAGATCCCAGAGGGGTGGGAGGTCAAAGCGCTAAGGGACTGCATGCTCTTGACCATGGGTCAATCACCTCCCGGCAGTACCTACAACGAGAATGGCGATGGCTTGCCGTTCTTCCAAGGACGAACCGATTTCGGTTTTCGCTATCCTACGAATCGGCGATTCTGTTCCGCGCCGACTCGCATCGCCAGCCCTGAAGACACGTTGGTGAGCGTGCGGGCACCGGTGGGGGACATCAATGTTGCTTGGGAGAGATGTTGCATTGGACGAGGCGTGGCCGCACTGAGACACAGATCGGATTCCGCCTCATACACCTACCATTCAGTGTGGGCAATGCAGGGGGCGCTTCGCGAGTATCAGCATACGGGCACCGTCTTCGGTGCGATCAACAAGGGCCAGTTCGAGGCCTTGAGAATGATCGAAGCGGATCGTAAAGTCGTTGAGGCGTTCGATTCGCTTGCCGGGCCGCTCGATGCCCGGGTCAGATCAAGCGTTTCGGATTCCCGCACCCTCGCGGCCCTCCGCGACACCCTCCTTCCCAAGCTCATCTCCGGCGAAATACGCGTCTCTGAAGCCTCGAAACTGGTGGAGGTGGTGGCGTGACGGTGGCACGGGGAGAAGCCGTTTACTCAACAGGCGATCCGCCCTGCACAGGGCTTGGTCTTACATGGTCCGGCGAGGACCTCGACGCGGCACTGGATGGCTCGGTGGCCGCCGTACTGTTCGACGACGAAGGCAAGGCCGACATCGAAGAGATACTGCGCGGAGTTGTCGAAACCGCGTTCGAGCAGGACGGCCTGCGCCACGTCCTTGCCGATCCGGTGCATATCGAAGACTGGCGCGTCGGAGAGGCGATTGCCGAGACTTGGCTGGCCAATCATCGCGACTGCCGGTTCCCGTGGCCCGACGGGCGCGACGAGCGAAAGAGCGGATCCAGCCTTCCAGGAGCTGACCTCGTCGGTCTGTACGCCGATGCCCAGGGCGATTGTCTGGCTTTCGGCGAAGTCAAGACATCCTCAGACGCCAGACACCCGCCGGGAGCGATGTATGGTCGTACGGGTCTGAAGCAGCAGCTTGAGGACCTTCGCGACAACACCTCCATACGGGACGACCTCTTCAAGTACCTTGGCCATCGCGCCAAGGGCACCCGTTGGATGGAGCGTTTTCGTCGGGCGGGGAAACGCTACTTGGCCAACAAGTCCGATGTCCGACTGTTCGGCTTCCTCGTCCGGGATGTCTCGCCGAACGAGTACGACGTGAGAGTGCGGGTCGAGCGTCTCGGCCAGGGCTGCCCCGATGGTACGAGGATCGAGCTATTGGCGTTGTACCTACCGGTCGGTCGCCTTCACGGGATTGGGGCGGTCGCCGTCGCGGCCAGGGGAGAAGACCTGCCATGAGTTTGTCCAAGAAGGCCCTCGATGCGCTTCGAAGTCATTGGGCCGTGAATGCAATTGGTGAAGCTGATCTAGCGCGTGCAGAACGGCTCGTGAGCGAACGTCTGGCTCAACGAGCTGTTGGCGGACAGATCGCCTTCTCATTCGCCCGGGGTGCCGACGACGACACCTTGCTCGAACGAGCCGCGCTCGCTTTCGAGGTGGCTGCGATCGAAGGCCTGGAGGAACTGAGTCGGCCTTTCGGAGAGAACATGGAACTGCGCGATCAAGCGACCGCCGCATCGTTCCGCGTGTTCGACATCCGCCGTCTACTGCCAGTTCCGGCTAGGACACACGATCGTCTGTTCTTTGTCTTGCAGCTTTCAGCCGTCGCCTACTGCGGAGATCGTTGGTCCGACCTTCGCCGCTGGTACAAGGAGAATGAAGAGGCTCTCACGCCTCCGAGCGTAGCCGGGACACCGTGGGACCGTCGCCTGCTGTATCGGCTTTTCCACTGCTGGATCCGGTTGTTTCGCAAGCACGGCTGGGACGATCTCGACCGGATCAGAGAGATCATCGCGGGGCTACGTGAGGATCAAGAACTCTTTGAGGAAGGTCGTCTCCAGAACGGTTCGCCCGCGGAGGACAGGGCGATCGCCCTGCGGCTCGCGGCACTCTATCACTGGGCAAGAGCTACGGAGATCTTGGCCCGGTACATGCTGCAGGGGCAGCCGCCCAACCCACTTGGATCGCTGGATAAGCACTTTGACGGCGCCATCCGAGCGGCGACGGCCTCAGGCGACGCGCAGCACGAGTTGATCCTCCGCTGGTTGCATGCAGCCGCGCGGATAATGGTCACCAATTCGCTGTGGTGGGCAACGCGCGCCGTCAATTCACGCACATCGGACTTTGTGCGCTCCCTCACGCGTCGCGAACATCGGGCGATGTTCGAACTCCTGCCGCCCCAGCGCGCGGCGCTTTTGGAACAGGGACTCCTTGACCAGGCCAAGACCGCGATCGTGATCGACTTGCCGACCTCGGGCGGAAAAACGCTGCTTGCCCAGTTCCGCATCCTGCAAGCGCTCAACCAGTTCGATGCCGTTAACGGCTGGGTTGCCTACGTGGCGCCGACGCGCGCTCTGTGCGCGCAGCTCACCCGCGGGTTGAGAAAGGATTTCGAGCCCATTGGTCTAAGGGTCGAACAACTGACGGCGGCGGTTGAGGTGGATGCATTTGAGGACGAGTTGCTGACCGAAACGCTTCAACCCTTCCACATTCTCGTAGCCACGCCCGAGAAGCTGTCTCTCGTAATCCGTAACAGAAAGGTCGAGCAGCGCCCGCTGGCGCTCGTGGTGATGGACGAAGCCCATAACATCGAGACTAAGGGCCGGGGACTGCGCATCGAGTTGTTGCTCGCCACGGTCAAGATGGATTGTCCATTGGCCAACTTCTTGCTCCTCATGCCCTATGTCGAGGGGGCAGAATCGGTTGCACGGTGGTTGGCGCAGGATGTCAATGCGGGCCAGGCCATCAGCCTCGGCACGGTGCCTTGGAAGCCCAACGAACGAATAATCGGCCTCTATGGCGCTGCCGCAGACGACAGCAAGCGGGCCGGGTGGCATCTTCGTTTCAAGACCTTGACGGCAACTCCTAAGGCCATGGCGCTTACCGGCACTCACCGCGTGGGCGGGGTGAGGCCCGTCAATGTCCCCAGGAGCCAAGTTGTCACTAATGGCCAACAAATGGGCTTGGGTCTTCAGACGGCAGCAATGGCGACGGTCATGTCTGCTCGTGGCACGAGTATCGCTATTGCAAACAGCATTCCCACTGTGTGGAATATGGCGGCAAAGGCAGCTCAAAGTCTGTCGCGGCTCGACCCGGTGCCGCGGCGTATCCAGCTTGTTCAGGACTTTCTGCGGACTGAGGTCGGTTCGAACTTTCAGCTTGTCGCGACTTTGGAGAAGGGGGTCGGCGTCCATCATGCTGGCCTGTCCGACGATGCACGAGCCCTGATGGAATGGCTCGCGGAGACAGGAACCCTGAAGATCCTATGTGCGACAACCACGATCGCGCAGGGCATCAACTTTCCGGTTTCCTCCGTCTTTTTGCAAACGCACAAGTATCCCTATGGACAGGAGATGTCGTCGCGCGAGTTCTGGAATCTTGCCGGTCGCGCGGGACGGATTGGCCATGACAGCGTCGGTGTAATCGGCCTTGCGGCAGGCTCTGACCCGGAGTCCGTCATCGAGTTCGTTAGCCGCAGCACGGGCGCACTGGTCTCGCAGCTGGTGTCGCAATTGAACGAGCTTGCCGAGCAGGGGCAATTGGCGAGACTCTCCGACCTGCTTTGGCAGGATCAGTGGGAGGACTTCCGTTGCTAT
Source organism: Gemmatimonadota bacterium (assembly GCA_022826005.1). GTDB lineage: Bacteria > Gemmatimonadota > Gemmatimonadetes > Longimicrobiales > Gaopeijiaceae > Bin94. The sequence goes on from JAJDVT010000038.1 coordinate 10,020, forward strand.
GTCGCCCATCTCTGGGCGGAAAAGAAGAACCTGGACGCCGTGCTGTCGGACTCAGAACAACTTCTTCGGCAGACCTTCGGATACACTTCACTGCGACAAGATCCTTCGCAACGGCAGAAGGCCGATGCGTTACTGGAGGCCACGCGCGCTTACGCGCGCGAGCTCGCCAACATGCCCAGCGACGTTGCCGAGCTTGCGGACTCGACGGGCTTTTCGCCGGAAGGCGTAGCGGGAGCAAGGACGCAACTGCGCACGCTTGAGACCAAGCTCAAGCCCTCGGATTGGGCTCCAGAGAGCCTTTTCGGCGATGGCGGCAGGATCGCCGATCTCTACGGAGTGATGTTGGGCGTACCGCAACTGAAGCGGCAACTGGATCAGATTCGCGGCGAAGGGCACGGCCAAGTGCGAATTTCCGAAATCACGCGCGACTGGGTGAACGGCAAGGCCATCGACGTCATCGCCCAGAAGTACTTCAGCCGGGAAACAGACGACGATGATGGAACCCGGGCAATTACGAATGCCTGCCGCGCGATTTACCGGACGATCTCCAACAGCGGGACTTGGGGTATTGCCGCGTTAAGTCGCGTTTCCGATCTCGACTTCGGGAGGCTATCCGAAGCCGAGCGCCGAAGGATCAATGCGCTTCCGGCGATGATCTACCACGGTGTCCGGACAGAAGATGCCGTTCTGATGCGGATGAATGCCGCGCCTCGCAGCGTCGCAGAAAATCTTGGCAAGCTGTACCGCGAGACAGTCGGCGAAGCCGATGGCCGGCACTCCGTCGTCCAGGCGCGCGAGTTCTTGAAGAGCCTCAGCGATGGCGAATGGCGCCGTGCCCGCCCGGTAGGCTCCGCTCTGTCGGGGGCCGGATACAAGCGTTTGTGGAAAGTGCTCTCCGGGGAGGCAGTCTCATGAGGGACTCCGTCGCGCGCGAGGCGATGTGCCGGGCGCGAGGGGAGTGGGCCTGTGCAATTCGACAACCGGAGCGGTGTAGTGCGAAACCCGGGATCGGGTGGGCCTGACGGTGCACGTTACAGAAGCCACCGTCGAGGCCGCCGCGCTCGAATGGCTCGAAGGCCTCGGCTGGAGAGTGGTTTACGGTCCCGAAATCGCTCCGCACGCGGCAGGTGCCGAGCGCACCGCCTACACCGAAGTCATCCTCGAACACCGGCTGCTCGACGCCTTGGACCGGCTGAACCCGGGCCTGCCCGCCGAAGCACTGGACGACGCACTCCGCAAGCTGACCCGGCCCAAGGGTTCGACGCTCGAAGCGAAGAACCGCGCGTTCCACCGCATGCTCGCCGACGGCGTGACGGTCGAATATCGAACCGCCGCCGGCTCCGTGCGCGGCGCGCAGGTCTCCGTACTCGACTACGAGGACGCCGCCAACAACGACTGGCTGGCGGCCAACCAGTTCACCGTCGTCGAGGGCGAGCGCGAGCGGCGGCCGGACATCGTCCTGTTCGTGAACGGGCTCCCGCTCGGCCTGATCGAACTCAAGAACCCGGCGGAGGAGAAGGCCACGGTCTGGACGGCCTGGAGGCAGATCCAGACCTACAAGAACGAACTCCCGCACCTGTTCGCCTTCAACGCGGCGCTCATCGCCTCGGACGGAGTCGAAGCCCGCCTCGGCACGCTTACCGCCGGTCGCGAGTGGTTCAAGCCGTGGCGCACGATGGACGGCGAGACGGAGGCCGGTCCCGGTCTGCCGCAGTTGCGGGTGATGCTCGAAGGGATGTGCGAGCGGAACCGGTTCCTGTCGTTGGTCCGAGACTTCATCGTGTTCGAGGACGACGGCAGCGGGAATCTGGCCAAGAAGATGGCCGGGTATCACCAGTTCCACGCCGTCCGCACGGCGGTCGCCGAAACGCTCCGCGCGACGCGGATGCAACGAGGATCAGGTTCAGGCCCAGATCTTCCTCTGGACGGACCGGCCCCAAGACAGGGCGGCGACCCCGGCGACCGGCGCATCGGAGTGGTCTGGCACACGCAGGGTTCGGGGAAGAGCCTGACCATGGCCTTCTACGCCGGACGGATCGCACGGGAGCCGTTGATGGAGAACCCGACCATCGTCGTCCTGACGGACCGGAACGACCTCGACGACCAGCTTTTCGGAACCTTTTCCCGCTGCCGGGACGTGCTCGGGCAGCCGCCGACCCACGCCGCGAGCCGCGCCGATCTGCGCGCCAAGCTGGCCGTCGAGTCGGGCGGCGTGGTGTTCACCACGATCCAGAAGTTCTTCCCCGAGGAGAAGGGCGACCGGATGCCCGAGTTGTCAGGGCGCCGGAACATCGTGGTGATCGCCGACGAGGCGCACCGGAGCCAGTACGACTTCATCGACGGCTACGCCCGCCACATGCGCGACGCGCTGCCCAACGCCTCGTTCATCGGCTTCACCGGCACGCCCATCGAGCTTGAGGACGCCAAC
>JAJDVT010000094.1 GCA_022826005.1 Gemmatimonadota bacterium
TCTCCGGACTTCTCGTCCTCGCTCGCTTCTCCAGAGTCGCTCGCTGCCCCTCTCCACCGTTGGAAGGGCGAAAGCACAAACCAAATCACACACTATCAACCCCAAGAACTAATCGTCCGTGAAAGCGGGGCAGGTCCAGAACAACACGAGACCCTCGGTGCTGCCATTCGAATCGAGGCCGAGCGTCACGCGATAGGTGCCGTCAATGTCGAGCAGGCCGTACCCCATCCGCTCGAATCCCTCGGCGTCATTGATCACCATTCCCGTGCTTGGCCCGATGCGCATACCGACGCTCGGATCGGGCTTCGGGTCGCCGAGGGCAATCCGGTCGAAGCCGTCCTCGCTCAGGATGAGGATACCGTTGGTTGAGTGGTTGAAGTCCTGATAGTAGCTCATATACTCTTCCATATACCCGTCCCGGAACTCGGCAAACCGGGGTCCCCAGGCCTCCCGCAGGCGGGCTGTGTCAGTACGGACGCGGTTCGAGACTTCATGCACGAAGCCGTCATTGGCGTCGTTTTGGTTCACGGCCTCCGCAGGCGCCTCTCGATTTCCTCGGTGGAGGCGGTCTCGGAAGAAGAGGGCCAAGGCTTCTGGCCGCCCCCATTCAATGCCGTGAGCGACCACTACACCTACCGCATTACATGGTCGACCGAGGACGGGGAACATGTGGGCCTCTGCGCCGAATTCGCTCTCCTCGGTCAACCGTCCCGACAGGTATTAGCGCGAGGCCAGCGTTCGCCGACGGCGCTCATGGGGAGCTCGGGGGATTGCGCTCGGGGGTCAGGTCGGGCTCGGCGTCGGATTGGCCCAGGACCTTCCAGTAACCCCCCTTGTCGGGACCGATGCGCTCGATCTTCCCGGCCGCGCGCAACTTGTCCAGCCGGTACCGGACGACGGATTGCGTGGTGCCCAGTGCGTCGGCGACTTCGCGGCGGCCCGCGGAGGGGTTCTGGCGGAGAAGGGCGAGGATGCGGTGGGAGAGGGATGGCGTTTCTGGCGATTGGCCCTCGCTTCCGTCGGTTTTCTGGCTGTTTTCTGGTCGTTTTCTGGCTGTTGGCCTTGGCTTCCGGTTGTTTTCTGGCTGTTTTCCGGTTGTTTTCTGGCTGTTCCGGTTGCCTGCCGGGTCTCGCGGTCTCCGGACCGCCAGATCCTGATCAGAAACCCCGCGCCGACCTCGAACTCCGGCTCCGGCAGGCCCGCCTCCGCGCAGCGCCGTATCATGTCAACGGTCCCGGTTCCCATCCTCTCGATGTACTGCAGCAGGTACATCGACTCTGCCAGCAACGGATTGCCCGGGAGCGACTGGTGCGGCTGGCGCAGCTTGTCCACGGTCAGGGGCGGCGGCAACCGGCCCGAGTTCATGACCTCGAGCCGGTCCGCGAACAGCATCACCTGAACGCTGCTGTTGTCCGTATAGTCCCGGTGGGCGACCGCGTTCACGATCGCCTCGGTCACGACCTCGGGGGCGTCTCGGGCGGCAACGGGAACTGCCTCGCCCGGCGTGCGATGCGAATGAAGCGGTACATGTCCTCGACATCCAGATCATCCAGCGTGGCCCCGGAGCAGGGTGCGGCGTCGAACGGCCCGAAACGCAGGAGTTCCCTGGTTTCGAGGTACTGCACGAGCGCGGCGTAGAGTCCGGCCACCAACTCGACCGATGTCGCGAACCGCCGCCTCACCAAACCGGTCTGCGACCGTGCGATGAGGGCGCCCATGCGCGGGTGCCGGTCCGCGTCCTCTGCTCCCTTCACGAAGACCGCCGCATCAGCGGGTCGCCGCGCAGATAGTCGCGCAGTTGTTCCCTCTCCCGCGCGAACTCGTGTTGCACGCTGCTGATGAAGATGCGGATCGGCGTCATGGGTCGGGTGGGCATACGGATGGAACCTGTGAGGAGCTGCTGAATTATACTCTGCCTGATCGCGCGGGGCTTGTCGAGGCTGCGGTCCAGCGCAGCCGCAGGGTGAGGCCGCCGAAAGTGGCGCTGCCGTCAGCCGTCAGATCCGCCGCCACGACCGAGAACGGGCCGAACTGCGCCGGCAGGGTTGCCTGCGGTCGAAAGCCGCCGTCCCCCTCAGGCGACAAGGACCGCCACATGGTCGGGATTCGGCGTGATCAAGGAGATCGAGGCCGGCCGGTATTCGCGAGGCGATCCAGCGGGAACGAATCACTCGTCCTTTGCGACATTGTTCTGGTACACGATCTCGCCGTCTCGCCTGAACAGCAGCCCTTGAAACGGATCCGGAAGGCTTGACAGACCGTGTCCGGCGGACGCCTTGCCCAGAAAGATCCGGTCGCCGCCATCGCCCACGGAAATGCCCACCTCACCCGTCAGGTCGTCCAGGAACAACACGAGCCCCTCGGTGATGCGATCCGAATCTAGGCCGAGCGTCACGCGATACGTGCCGTCTATGTCGAGCAGGCCATAGCCCATCCGCTCGAATCCCTCGGCGTCGTTGATCACCATGCCCGTGCTCGGACCGATTCGCTTGCCGATGTTGGGATCGGGTTTCGGGTCGCCGAGGGCAATCCGGTCGAAGCCATCCTCGCTCAGGATGAGAATGCCGTTGGTTGAGTGATTGTAGTCCTGGTACCAATCCATATACTCTTCCGGCGTCGTCCTCGATGATCAGCCCGCGCGCGAGCCGAGAAGATTCGACCCCGGTCTGCTCTCATCGCGCCCGATGAGCCCGTGACGGGGAAGCCCCGTCAGGACAACTGAGGGTTTCTCCCCCCTTGGATTCCGGGGTTTTCCTCTGACGGCCCGTGTGTGCAACACGCCATACTGTCGCGGTGTGGCCACGAGCAGCGCGGCGGCACGTCCAAGCCGCGGCGGAAAGGAAGGAATGGCAGCCATGCAACAGCACATCCCGAGCTATGCAGCGATCCTGGATACCCTGCGGCGGGCCGAGCAAGGCTATGTGACCGGTCCCGATGGGGCGCTACGTCCCATGCCATGGCGCCGGATTCTTGATCATCTGTCAGTGCTGGGACCGGGCGAGCTGCTGCACATCGCTTCCAACCCCAACGGCGTCGGGAACGGTGTCGCGGTCAGGCATATCGCCGTGAACGGACGGGCGGGCTCGATGCCGTCCGAGGGGGGCATTCCCGAACAGACGATTTGCACCGTGGACATCCGCAGGGGATTGCGGGCCAGGGCTCGGTTCGCCCAGCGCGTCGAGATGGCCGTTCGGAGCGGCGAATGCGACGACGTGACATGTCTGCGCAGGGGGTCCAGGGCGATCGCACTGACAACCGGCGCGAGAGCGGTCGCACCATCGAATGGACGCTGGCCGCGGTCAGCCGTCGTCGCGGCATCGCTGCTGCTATCCATCGTGGCACTGGCGTCGGCCGTGACCGGGCTCAACAGGGAATCTCCGTTTCCGCCGTCCACCAGCGCCATCGTGGGGCAGGTGTTGATTGAGGGCCGGGGAGCCAGCGGAGTGACCATCGTTCTGGACGGCCGGGCGGCGACCGCAACGACAGGTGCAGGGGCGTTCCGGATCGACGCCGTGGAAGCCGGTGCCCATACGATCACCATCAGCAACTATCCGGCCAATGCGCGGTTCACCCGCACGTCGGCGACCGCAACCATCGACGGCGGCGGCGGGACGGCCACCGTCAACTTTTCCGGCTCCTACATCCGCATGTCTCCCGTCAGGGGGACGTTGCAGGTCAGGGCGCTTTGAGCTCGCGAGGGGAGAGCACACCTCGGGCCCGGCCTGGGGCTCGGGGTGGACCGGGCTTGCGGCTCAGGGTTCGCCGCCCGGACCCACCATCGGCACAACGGCCCGAACCGTGGTTCCCTTGCCCGGCGCGGTCCGTACGGTGAAGCTGCCCCCTACCAACTCCGCCCTCTCACGCATCCCGGTTAGGCCGATGTTGTCCTCGTCGGGTGCCGCTACGGAATCGGTCGACTCGAATCCGCATCCTTCGTCCCGGACCTCCGCGATGATCACCCCGTCCTCCGATCTGAGCTTCACGGCAGCCTCGCTCACCCCTGCGTGCGTCGCTGCGTTGGTCACGGCCTCCTGCACGATCCGGTAAAGCGCCAGGATGGTCGCCGGATCCAGTTCGTCGGCCACCCAGTCGAGGTTGACGCTGGCGCGGATCTTGACTCCGTGCACCTTGCGGGTATCGCGAAAAAGGGTGGCGAGCGCGGAAACAAGCCCCTGGCGTTCGAGTTTCGGAGACCGCAGGCCCCGAATCATCTGCTTCACCCCCTGCATCGCGCCAAGGATCTGGTCGGCGATCACCGCCCACGCCCGTTCTCTCTCCTTCCGGTCCAGCTCGTCCACCAGGAGCTTCCCTCTGATCTTGAGCGCCACGAGGAACTGGAGGAACTCGTCGTGCAACTCGCGGGAGAGGTGCTTTCGCTCATTCTCGGCCGCCATCACCTTCATTCTCGACAGCCGCCGCATCCGCTCCCAGCCCGTGAGGTCGCGGATCGTGCAGATCACGTGTTCCGGCCCGGATGCCAGCTTGCCGGGGCTCAGACTGATCTCCACCGGGAAGGTTCTGCCGTCCTTGCGCACCGCCCGCAGCTCGAGTCCCTGCCCCATCGGACGCGGACTCGGCGCCTCGACGTAGCGCATGCGGTGCTGCTCGTGCCGGCCGCGGCTGGACGCGGGGACCAGCATCTCGACGTGGGAGCCCTCCATCTCTTCGCGGCTCCATCCGAACATCGAAAGGGCCGACGGGTTGAGATCCCGGATCACTCCCTCCGCGTCCACGACGAGCGTCGCATCCGGCGACGCTTCGAACACGGCTCTGTAGTCCCTGTCGCTGAACACCGGCAACTCCATTCCGTCGCTGAAACGCATCCAGATCGCGTGGTCGCCGAGCCCTTGCTTGCCGGGCGACCATCACCCACGAGAAGCGCTGGGCCGAACAATGTCAACGAGCACTCGAGTCGGTCCAGCCGTTGGGGGAACCCGGCCGCCCGGCAAGCCGTCAACCGCCCGGAGTTCGCTCCAGCGTTTCCAGCCAGCGGTAGCCGTAGGCCGGAACGTAGGGGGCGCGGGTGACGCCTTCGGGAAACATGGCGAACCGCTCGACGCGCAGGCGGTAGCTGTCTTCGTGCCTGGGGTGGAAGCCGACGATCTCGCCGCGGAAGGGCGCGCCGTTGACCACCTTGCAGTGCCCGGGATGGCCGTCGCCGCACGGTACCCGGTGGCGATCGATGGTGATCTCCTCTTCCGGGCCTGCTGCCCTGCTTCTCGAAGAGACTCCACTCAGCACATACCGCCCATCGCGGTACCGGTCGACGTCGAGGACGTAGTGATCGCCGGCCTCGAATTCGAAGCTGGTGATCATGTCGTCGTACAGCCTTCCGTCCACCACCAGACAGAAGTCGTCACCGCGCACGCATGTCACCCGGGTTGGCGCCAGCGACAGGGTTGCGGGCGAGGACGGTGCGGGGGTCTTGTCCAGCAACTCCAGAAGGCGGTACGCGTACCGGCCGGCATCCTGGGGCGGTTCCTTGCCACCCCAGGGGTCGTGTTTGCCGATCCTGAGGCGATAGTCGTAGCCGGCCTCCCAGGTGAATCCCTCGATTCCGTCGTAGAACAGGTTGCCGTCGACGACCATGCATGACTGCGGGCCGACGCCTTGGCACCTGGCCAGCGTGGGGCCGACGGACACCTCGCGTATTTCGAGGTATTCGGGCCCGAAGAGGCCGCAGCCGACAAGGCCCAGGGTCAGCGGGAAGAGGAGAGCCGAGCTTCGGATGCGCATTGGAATCCTCCTTCCCGTCCAGCGTCGGCGCGCTAGGTCCCGCGTTGTGCTCCGGCGATTCTGGTGGGACGCCGACCGGTGTGGCTCCGGCGATTCGGGTGGGACGCCGGGTATGAAGAATAGGAAGATCCGGGCGTGGGTGCCAAGGAGGACCGCCCGCCCCGATCCCGTGAGCGCCGCGCCGGCGATTTGGCGCCCGATCCCGCCGGTAGCGGGACAGCGACCAGCCCCTTCTCGTCCAGTTGGACACTATGCGGGTCATTACATATACCATAATTGGCGGTACCGTGACCGAACGGATTCCATAACATGAATATGGATAACCTCTTATTCACATCAATTCGTATTGTAGAAGCGCAATTCTTCCTGGACATTTGACTGGACATTCTGTACCATCATAACCCGAACCCCACAGGATCCCGCCCATGACGAATGACCGTGAGTACCGCCGCACCCACCCCTGGATCAGTTTTCGCCACCATCTGGAGCGAGCCGACCCTCTCCACTGGTCGTTGCTGGGCGAGGCGGCCACGCGGTGCGATCATGTCGCTCAGGCGGTCCTCCCTCCCGCCGGTGCCCGCGAGTTGCACCGACTCTACCTGATCAAGGGCGTCCGGGCCACGACGGCGATCGAGGGGAACACGCTCAGCGAGGAGCAGATCGCGGCCCAGCTGGAAGGGCAGCTGGAGCTCCCGCTGTCTCGGGAATACCTGAAGCAGGAGGTCGACAACGTCCTGAGGGCCGTCGATGAGATCTTTCGCGGCATCATGGGTGGAGAGCCGCCGGCTCTGACGCCGGACTGGATTGCCGGAGCGAATCGGCGGCTGCTTGCGGGCCTGGAGGAGCACCTCGAGGACGACGTGGTTCCCGGAGAGATACCGGCCCATCCCGTCGAAGTCGTGCGGTACCGGGGTGCCCCCGGAGAGGATTGCGCCTTCCTGCTCGACCGGCTCTGCAGGTGGCTCGAGGGAGACGACTGGCCGGTGCGCCCGGACCGGCGCGAAGACCGCATCGCGTCCGCGATTCTCCGTGCCGTCTTCGTTCACCTGTATCTCGCGTGGATCCACCCCTGCGGGGACGGCAACGGGCGGACCGCGCGATTGGCCGAGTTCATGATCCTTGCGCGGGAAGGTGTGCCGTCACCCTGCGCCCATCTTCTCAGCAACCACTACAACCTCACCCGGGCCGAGTACTACCGGCAGCTCAACCGCTCCAGCCGGGCGAACTCCGGCCGCGGGGACCCGCTCGGGTTTCTGCTCTACTCGCTGCAGGGGTTCGTTGACGGCCTGCGGGAGCAAGGCCGATTCATTGCGGGAATCCAGTTGAAGCTGGCCTGGGAGCACTTCGTCTACGGTGAATTCCAGCGGATCCCGGCGTCAGCGGCCATGCGCCGGCGCCGTGAGGTGACGCTGGCGCTCGGCCGCATGAGCGAGCCGGTCCGCAAGCAGTCGATCCCGGATCTGAGTCCCGACCTGGCCAGGCTGTACGCGGAAAAGACCCGTAAGACGCTGACCCGGGACATGAACTGGCTGGTGCAGCGGAACTTCCTTGAGAGAGGAAAGGCCGGCTACCGGGCGAGGGTGGAGTCGATGCGCGCCTTCCGGCCCCCGCGGGCATAGGGGCCCGTCCACGCTGGTAGATTCCACACATGCAACTTCGACTCCTGCGACGCCGGCGCTGCGGCCTGCTGCTCGTCGTGCCCGTGGCGATCGCCTTGTTCCCGCCCCCGGCCGCGGGGCAAACAATCACCTACCAGGTGAAGTTCGAAGGCAACTGGACGCTGGCGAGCACACCCGGGGGAGTGGTGGGCGGAGCGCACTTCACAACGTTGATCGGCGGCGTGCACGGGAGCGGCGTCACCTTCTGGGCGGTTGGCGAGCAAGCCAGTGCGGGTGTCGAGTTGGTGGCGGAACTGGGCTCCACCCCGACGTTCCGGAGCGAGGTCGAGGCCAGTTCGCACACGCTGTCCGTCATTCAGGAAGGTGTCGCCGGGGGCGGCACCGGCACTGCGACGTTCAATATCGACGTCACGCGGACGCATCCCCAGGTAACGCTCCTGTCCATGATCGGCCCCAGTCCCGACTGGTTCGTCGGTGTGTCGGGAGTGTCCCTGCTCGACGGCTCGAATCAGTGGCGGGAATCGCATGTGGTGGACCTCTTTCCGTACGATGCCGGCACCGAGGACGGGACGGAGTTCACGCTGACCAATGACGCGACGGTCCCGCAGGGCGTCATCACGCGCATCGCGGGTACGGGCAAGTTCTCCAACGTGCGCATGGCGAGGCTGACCTTCACCCGAACGACACCGCCACCGCCACCGACGCCGCCGTCCGTGAGCCTGTCGGTGTCTCCGAACCCGGTGGACGAGGGGCAGCCGGTGACGGTGACGGCGGAGCTGTCGGCGGCGCTGTCGAACAGCGTGACGATCCCGCTGGAGCTGACGGCTGGAAGCGCCGAGTCGGGGGACTTCGGGGCGCTGGCGAGCATCACGGTCAGCGGTGGCCGGACGACCGGCACGGGCACGATCTCGACGACGGACGACGCGGACAGCGACGACGAAACGTTCACGGTGGCGCTGGGCAGACTGGCGACGGAGGTGACTGCGGGCGACCCGTCATCCGTCGAAGTGACGATCCTCGATGGCGACTCTCCGCCGCCGCCTCAGTTGAACAATCCGCCCACTGTACAGGCGAACTGCCAGCCCTGCACCGTTCCGCGCGGGGGCGAGGTGCAGCTGAGCGCTGACGCTTCGGACCCGGACGGCGATCCGGTTTCCTATGGCTGGGGCGCCACGGAGGGGACGTTCACGGGAGCGACCGACGGGCAGGATGCGCGGTGGACGGCACCGGGCCTCATCGGCACCTTCGTCATCGGGGTTGAAGTCGCCGACGACCGGGGCGGGACGGCGGCTGCGGAGGTGGCGGTCGAGGTCGTGAACCGCCCTCCGGTGTTCGGATCGCCGCTTCGTTTCGAGATTGCGGAGAACCGCGACGGCCGCGGGACAGCGGTAGCGCTCGGCAGCGTTCGCGTGACTGATCCCGATGGAGACGGTTTCGAGCTTCGGCTGGTGTCGGGCAGCGACCGTTTCGTCATCAGTGCGGCAACGGGGACCCTGAGGTACATCGGCCCCGGAGAGGACTTCGAAGTCGCTCCGAACCGCTACGCGTTGACCGTGATGGCGACCGACACGCTGGGCGGCGAAGCACGGGCGGAGGTCGTGGTGCAAGTGGTCGATGGCAACGAATACCCGGTGGCCATGGACGACGCGTTGAGCGTGGCCGAGGACCGGGAGGCAAGGGTGGACGTTCTGGCCAACGATGACGATCCGGATCGCGGAGACCGGATTCGGGTGATTTCGGTGGGCGCGCCCGGACACGGACAGGCGCAGGTTGTCGACGCCGGGGTGGCCGTGCAGTATGCGCCGGACCCGAACTACCATGGCCCCGACCGCTTCACCTATGTCGTCGCCGACGTGGGCGGCCTTGCCGACACCGCGACGGTCGAGGTGACCGTGACTCCGGTCGAGGACGCGCCCGAGGCCGCCGGCGACCAGGCCACCACCGCGGAGGACGAGGCGGTTGAGATCCCCGTGCTCGACAACGACGCGGATCCCGACGGCGACCGGTTGCGCGTCCGGAGCGTTTCGTCCGCCCGGTACGGCACCGCGGCGGTCGCGGCGGATGGAACGAGCGTCTCCTACGTTCCGGACCGGAACTACCACGGCTCCGACCGCTTCACCTATGTCGTCGCCGACCCGGGCGGCCTCGCCGATACCGCGACAGTCGAGGTGACCGTGACCCCGGTCAACGACGCGCCCGAAGCCGCTGGCGACCAGGCCACCACCCCCGAGGACCAGGCAGTCGAGATCCCGGTGCTCGACAACGACGCGGATCTCGATGGCGACCTGCTGCGCGTCCGGAGCGTGTCGCCCGGCGGCCACGGGACGGCGGCGGTGGCAGCGGACGGAACGAATGTCACGTATGTCCCGGACCCGAACTACCACGGCCCCGACCGCTTCACCTACGTAGTCGTCGACCCGGGCGGCCTCGCCGACACCGCGACCGTCGAGATCACCGTGACCCCGGTCAACGACGCGCCCGAAGCCGCCGATGACCAGGCTGCCACCCCCGAGGACGAACCGGTCGAGATTCCGGTGCTCGACAACGACGCGGATCTCGACGGCGACCTGCTGCGCGTCCAGAGCGTTTCGCGCGCCGGGCACGGCACGGCCGAGGTCGCGGCCGCCGGAACGAACATCACCTACGTCCCGGACGCGAACTACCACGGCCCCGACCGCTTCACCTACGTGGTCGCCGACCCGGACGGCCTCGCCGACACCGCGACGGTCGAGATCACCGTGACTCCGGTCAACGACGCGCCCGAGGCCGCCGACGATCTGGCTACCACCCCCGAGGACGAGGCGGTCGACATCCCCGTGCTCGACAACGACGCCGATCTCGACGGTGACCGGCTGCGCGTCCGGAGCGTTTCGCCCGCCCGGCATGGCGCCCCCGAGGTCGCGGCGGACGGGACGCACGTCTCCTACACGCCGGACCCGAACTACCACGGCCCCGACCGCTTCACCTACGTCGTCGCCGACCCGGACGGCCTCGCCGACACCGCGACGGTCGAGGTGACGGTGATTCCGGTCAACGACGGGCCGACGGCGGTCGGGGCGATCCCCGACCAGCTGCTGGACGAGGGCGGAGGCGGCGTGACCGTGGACCTCACGCAGTTCTTCACCGACATCGACGGCGATCCGCTGGTCTTCAGTGCCGAAACTTCCAACGCGGACGTCGTCACCGCCACCGTGCAGGGGGCGGCGCTCGTCCTGCTGCCGGTGGTTCACGGGGACGCCACGGTCACAGTCACGGCCGCGGACCCGGGTGGACTGGCCGCGACCCAGCACGTCACCGTCGGCGTGAGCGACCGGGCGGCACGAGCGGTGCTGAACGACGCATTCGCCGCCATGGCGCGGTCCTATCTGTCGAGCGCGCGCATGACGCTCGAACGACGCGTCGCTCCCGGCCCTCATCCTGGAAGGACCGACGCGGGCCGGCAGTCGGGGCTGCGCGTTGGAGGCAGATCGGTGGCCCTCCCGGATGGGCACACCCTCTGGGATGCGGCGAAGCGGATCGTGACGGGATGGCTGCCCGACCCGGAAGGGATGTGGACCCGGTCACCGCCCGCTCCGGGTGCGGAGCTCTCGCTGACGGACCTCGCCCTACCGGCTGTTGCGAACCCGCTCGCCCATCTCCGGCCCCCGACCGGTATCTCCGGCACCGACTTCAACCTTGGCTGGGGAGGCCAGTCCACCGGCTCGGCACGCGCGGGAATTGCGTGGTCGCTGTGGGGACAGACGGACGTGCAGCGCTACAACGGTGGTGCCGCCGAACTCGGGTCGGGGCTGCCCGGCATTGACGGCGACTACGACGGAGACCTGCGCGCCAGCTACCTGGGGCTCGACGCAGAGCTTCAGAGCTGGCTTTTCGGCGTCGCAATGGGCAGCAGCCGGGGCGCCGGCAACTGGAACGCCGGGACGGCGAGCGGCCGGCTGAGCACCTCAATGACATCGGTGCACCCGTACCTGCGCTGGTCAGGAGGGGCCACCTCGGTCTGGACGACATTCGGTACGGGATGGGGAGAGGCCCGGAATGAGCGGACCGCGACGGGCCGCGTTGGCGAGAGTCCGCTGGACCTCGCCATGGGGCTCGTCGAGTTCGAACGGCGGCTGGGACCGGCGGGCGGACCGGTCGCCCTCGGACTGAGGGCCGACGCGGGGTGGGCCCGCCTGTCGACCGGCGAGGGGACGGAGACGATCGACGACCTGCGCGCGCTCGTGCACCAGGCCCGCCTCGGCCTCGATGTGCGAAGCGAGATTGGGCTCGGCGGCTCGGCCCTCGTCCCGTTCGGCGCCGTGCACCTGCGCAGTGACGGCGGCGACGGCCGGACCGGCAGCGGCGTGGAGCTCTCCGGCGGACTGCGCACACAGATCGGCTTCGTCGGCCTTGACGCGCAGGGGCGATGGCTCGCCTACCATTCAGCCACCGGCTACGGCGAGAGCGGCGCCGCCCTGAGCCTTACGGTCGGCGGGCGTTCGGAGGAGGGATTCTCGCTGTCCGCGTCACCCCACTGGGGCGGCGAGACCAGGGGCGGCCAGGCGCTCTGGCACGACCGCGCGCCAGGCATGACGCCGGGACCGGACGCCCCCCCCGCAGGCTGGACGATGGACGTGCGCGGCGCGTACCGCGCCCGGCTGGGAGGCCGGCCGCTCGAAGTCGCCACCGTGTACGATCGCCGCTCGGGTGGCCAGCGCCTGCAGCTGACGGGACGGATCGGCCTCGGATTCGCCGACTACCGGTGAGCTCGCCTTCGAGGCGATACGGACCGGCGTAAGCACGCGCGGGTACCCGCCGTCGCCCGCATCACATGGAACGTGAGCCACTTCGCGGCGGTGACACCCGGGATCGGCGTCGCGGCGCCAACCTGACCGGCGGACTGGATGCCCTACCGCTCCAGCGACCACATGTGCACCGTCGGCACGTCCATTTCATCCCGTGTCACGCCCAGGATGTAGTCCTCGCCGATCTCGGAGACCCCCATCCCCTCCGGCGTTTCGAAGTACCCCAGTATCCGGCCGTCGGGATCGAAGATCGTCCAGAGCCTCCCGGGCGCGTCCTCTCCCGGGGCTTCGTATTCCCATACCCAGAGGTTGTCCAGAGCATCGGTCATGATGTGGTAGAAGGCGGGAAGGTACTCGGCGACCTCGGCCTCGCGGAACCTCCTTCGCCGTCTCACGGCGGATTCGCTCTCTCCCGGGCCCACGCGCCGGTCGATCTCCGCGTCAACGTGGGCTCTGGTCGGTGCTCGCAATTCGTGGTCGAGGCGGACGATCCGGGCGAGCGAGCCGTCCAGCGCGAACACCCGGAACTCGTACCGTTGGTTCGTGCCGACGATGAAGTGATCTCCCCAGGGCCGTCGTATCACGCTGTAGCCGAGGATCACGGTCCCGGGATCGTTCTCATCCCGTTCACGGTCCAACTCCCTGCCGGGATGCATCCCGAGCGAACTCCGAAGCCCTCCCGCTGCATCCCAGACTTCCACCACTCCGGGATCGAAGTAGACATCGTCCTGGCCGGCCAGAACCAGGCCATCGCGTGACACCGCGAGCGGCCACAGGTGACTGCGTCGATCCCAGGTGTCCCACATCGCCCTTTCCGGTATGAAGCGGCGCAGGGCCTCTCCGTCCGGGCCAAAGGCGTGCATCTCCGGATACCAGAAGTGCCAAACGATGATGGAATCGCCCGGCAGCCTGGCCAGCCCCCAGAGCTGGCTGCCCCCGAATTCACCCGGCCCCTCCCCGTGTCCTCCCCAGGTCTGCAGATGGTTTCCCTGCTGATCGAAGACCCGCAACTCCTCGGCGCCTTCGTCTCCGATCACGATCCGCCCGTCGGAGAGCCTCGTGATCCCGAAGACCCGGGTAAAGAGGTAGGGGTCCTCGTCCCCCATTGTGCTGCCTATGGAGACGAGGGGCCCGGCGCCGATCCGCCAACCCAGCCGCGAGTCCTCTGGAGGCCTGGTGTTCTCGACGATCCGGATGCCGGCGCTGTCGCGGAAGGCGGTTTGCTGCGGCCAGGTCGAGGCGTCGATCTCAGGTGTTCCTGCGAAGGTCATCGCCGCTATCGCGACGAGAGCGAGGGTAGTGCGGGCTGTCATTTCTCAGGGTCCCCGTCGGCGGAAGTTGGCTGGCCAGGAGCTGCGATCTGCCGATACGACGGAAGAGCCTGCGGGACGGTTGCCCCCCGGTTGATCCGGGCGGACGCACTTGTCACCTTCAACCGGCGGAACCCCGCGACATGCCGGCAGCTTTGCAGACCACAGGAGAAGATGGAGAAAATGTCGAAGCTCGCGAGGGTCAACATCACGATCTGGCAACCCGTGGAATAAGTCCCGCTGCATTGGGGAGGCGATGCATTCGGGCTGGTCCGCAGTGCTCGCGCACTCGTAATGTCAAGAAAACCTTACGAATTGTCATGTTTACTTCACTTTCCGGGTTCCTGAAGCAGCGCTCTGCGTTGCTCCTCGGGCGAATAGCTCCGCTATCCGCCCTTCGTCGCCCCTTGCCGGCCCGGTGCCTCGCCGTTCTCGGTGCGACGCGATTGTCCACGGGCTGCCGGACTCTTGTCACCCTCCTCATTCTCGCCCCGGCCATGGGGGGCTGTGCGACCAGCGGTGCCGGCGCGCCGCGAGAGACGATCGACCTGTGCTCCGAGCAGGCCGACGTCCTCACGTTCGTGCGGATGATGACCGGCTACGCCGACTGGTACGTGCGCGGACCGGGCAACCGCCGCGCCCCGATCATCCACTGGTACACGCGCAACGGCAAGACTGAACAGGAGGCGCGTGCCATGGTCGTGCAGCTGGAGGACGCACGCGTCAGCGGACAGATCCAGACGCTGCTGGGCCCACGCGTCTTCAAGATCGGCAACGAGGTCGGCGTGCGCGAGATGTTCATGGCGCTCGAAGCCTGCAGCGGGCCGAAGCCGCGGTAGGACACCGCTCGCACTCCCTCGGTCCTCAGGCGCGTGGCGGGGCCCGCGACGACGTTGCCGCTCTTCCTCCGGATCCCTCCGCCCTTCCTGTTCGCTCAAAGTGCGCGCGACCGGTTGCCATTCGCCACGTCGAAGACTAATTCTTCCGTCATGAGAATGACCACCAGGCATCCATGGCTCGCGCTCGCCGTTCCGTTGCTCTGCCTTGCAACTCCGGTCGGCGCCTGGGCTCAGAACATCTTCGCCTCCACCCAGTCGGCGACGTTGCCGACCGCGGCCCCGTCCAGCGCGGGCGACTTCCAGTTCGAGATCTCCCACAGGTTCGGCTACCTGTCCGGTGGCGCGAGCGACCTGTGGGGACTCGATGGATTCGTGCTGAATCGCCTTGGTCTGGCATACTCGCCCCACGACCAATTCAGCCTCGGGGTTCTTCGTTCCAACAGCATGGACAACCTGGAGTTCAACGCGCGCTTCGCCGGACTGGCCCTCGATGCCGCGACGGGCCCCCTTGAGTTCGCAGCGCAGGCCGGGGTGGCGTGGAACCTGCAAGTCGAAGTGGACGATCACGGGGGTCATCAGCATGCGATCCTGCTTGACGGCAACGGGGGCGACGCCACTCGCGACGACGGCGCGGCCAGGGAAAACGAGATGCAGGCCTACGCACAGGTGATCGCCAACGCGATGGTCGGCGACCGAGTCGCGCTCGGTGTCGTGCCCACTCTCCTCTGGAATCCCCGGATTCTGGATCACGACCCGGCGACCACCGTCTCACTCGGCGTCAACGGCCAGCTGTACCTGGACGGAATGTGGAGCCTCTTCGGCGAGTGGATCTTCAGCCAGGCCCGGGAGGATCAGGAGTACGACTCCGGGTCCTTCGGCGCCGAAATCCGCACGCGCGGGCACTTCTTCAAGCTCCTGGTCACCAATCAGCACCAGATGAACCCTGCGCAGACGCTCGCCGGCGCAGCCGAAGATTTCCTTGACACGGGCTCATGGCGCCTTGGCTTCAACATCCAGCGGCGGCTCCGGTTCTGACGTCCACACGACTTCAGCTCGGAGGGGGGGGAGCCGCGAGCCCTCCGGCGGGCCGGTGTTCTCGACGATGCGGACGTCGCCGTGGGCGGGGTTTGACACCCTGTGAACCTCTCCCTACGATCCCGGAGTAGCCCGCCCTCGTTGTCTCCCCCGGTCGTTTCCGGAAGGAAATCCCCTTGCGCATCTGGGCCCTCTCCGACCTGCACCTGTCCCATCCCGACAACCGCGGGGTGCTGGACAGCCTTCCGGCCTTTCCGGACGACTGGCTTCTCCTGGCCGGCGACGTCACCCACGGCGCGGAGCGGCTCGACCGGTGCCTTCTCGAGTTGACCGGCAGGTTCCGCCAGGTCGTATGGGTGCCCGGGAACCACGAACTGTGGACGGTCCCAAGGGCAGCTCCCCGTCTGGGCGGCGTCGCGCTCTATGAGCGGCTAGTCGGGATCGCCCGCTCGCACGGCGTCCTCACGCCGGAGGACCCGTACCCGGTGGCCGAGCATCCGGACGGGCCCGTTCTGATTGCGCCGCTCTTCCTGCTCTACGACTACAGCTTTCGGCCCCGGCACGTCGGTCGCCATGAAGTGGTTGAGTGGGCGCGGGAGGATGGTTCGGTCTGCGGCGACGAACTGTTGCTGCACCCCGATCCGTTTCCCGACCGGGATTCGTGGTGCGCGGCGCGCTGCGAGGACGCGGAGGCCCGGCTCGCGTCGTACCCGGCGGATCTGCCGAAGATCCTGATAAATCACTATCCGCTCGAGGAACAGCACGCCGTGCTGCCGCGGATTCCCCGGTTCACGCCCTGGTGCGGGACCCGCCGGACCCGGGGTTGGCACCGCCGCTTCAACGCGTGCGCGGTGGTGTACGGGCATCTCCACATCCGGGGGACCCAGTGGCTTGACGGCGTGCCCTTCCATGAGGTTTCGCTAGGGTACCCGAAGCAGTGGGACCGCCGGCGAGGGGTGGGTGCGTACCTGCTGGAAGTGACGCCGGGGCGACGACAGGCGGGCATGCGGCGCGGGGCTGCCCGGAGTGCCGTCGGATGACCGCCGGCGACGCCTGGTGGAGTCCGTGGCGCACGGCCGAGGGCTCGCTCATCCTCCACGTTGACCTGCGCGCCGACCGCGAGCACGAAGAGCGGGCCTTCGAACTGCTCGACGAGGTCGAACGCGCGCGTTGGAACCGTTTCGTGGTCGAGGGCGCCCGGCGGCGATTTGCGCTCTGCCGCGCGGCGCTCAGGGTCAACCTCTGCGAGCGGCTGGGGTGCTCCAACGAGGAGCTGTCCTTCGGCTATCTCGAACATGGCAAGCCGTTCGCGATTGTCGACGGCGTTCCGTCGGACGCGGGCTTCAACGTGAGCCACAGTGGCCGGCACGGGCTGATCGGGTTCGCCAGGCAGGATGGGCTCGGGGTGGACCTGGAGGTGCGTGATCCGCTCAGGGACTTCGACGGCATTGGGGGCAGGGTGTACGGTCCGCTGGAACGCCGCGCCCTGTCCTCGGCCACAGGGGGCGAAAAGGCAGCTCTGTTCTACCGGCTATGGAGCCTGAAGGAGGCGCTCATCAAGGCCCTGGGCACCGGCTTCTCGCTGAATCCGGCCCGCTTCGAGGTGCCGCTTGCGATGCTGGAAGGGGAGCAGTCCGCGATGTTCCGCTTCCCGCATCTGCCTTCCGATCAGTTCTGGCTGGAGGACCTGGGCGAGACCCGGTTCGCTGCTGCGCGTGCCTGCCGGCTGGGGGAGGAAATCGAGCAGGTTGCTCCGCTCGGCGCACTCCGTGGATAGTAGCGACCGCCGCATGCAGAAGAGACCGGATTCCGATTCCACGGGCTACCGGGACCAAGTCAGCCACTGCAGCCCGGCGACGAGCGACGCCAGGGCGCCCAGGGCGGCGAAGGTGGGGTTGATCGCGGCCGCCCGCAGGGGTGGGCCGTAGATGCGGGGCATCAGCAGGTACAGGGCTACCGCCGCCAGGCTGACGGCCAGAAGCCCGAGTCCGAGGTCGGTTGCGATGCCCTGGACGCCGGGTGGTGAGGCGCCTGAATCCCCGGCCGGCTGACCGCCCGCATACGCGATGAGCAGGGTCGTGCAGTGGATCAGGACCCAGCCCCTTCCGATGGCACCGAGCAGCCGCACCGGCCGTGGTCCGAGGTCGGGCTGCAGGCCGATCTTCGAGACCGCGTACATGGTGAACTGGGCGGCGAAGGAGGCTGTGAAGGGGATGAGGAGCCAGCCGTACCCGGTGATGGCGTGGACGAAAAGCCAGAACAACCCGGTGCCCGCGGCCCAGAGCGCCGAATACACCGTGTGTGGACGGCGCTCGGTGGCGCGCGTCCGGAACATGGTCTGGGAGATGAAGAACACCGCCGGCCCGAGGAGCCACAGCCAGCCGCCGAGCAGGACGGTGGTGTAGCCGAAGAGACCGCATCCGATCAGCGCGCTGTCGTCGAGCTTGCTGCGGCCTCGCCAGGCCACCGCGAATGCAATCAGGACTACGGCGACCAGCAGACGAATGGCCAGAGTCTCGGCGTCTTCGCCCAGGTAGATGCGGAGAAAGGCGTGGGCGCCCAGGGGGATGAAGAGATTGTCGAGCCCGCGCCACGCGACGCTCTCGAGCAGCATGACGAGGAGCGCGAGGATCGTCGCGATGAGCACGGCCTCGGCGCGTCCCGTGCCGGTGAGGAGGAGGAGAGGAAGGTGGGCGCTGAAGAAGGCGACCAGGAAGAAGGCGAGCGATCCCTCGAGGCTCTTGATGCCGTCCGAAGTCTGATACTGGAGTTGCCCGTAGCGAATCCCCACCAGCGCCGCGACGGCGTCTGCCAGCGTCAGCATGAGGATCGGGACTACGTAAAGCAGCCAGTCGCCGCGACTGAGGATGAAGAGGATGGTGACGGCCACGGGGAAGTAGATCTCACCCAGGCTTTGGCGCCCGACGCCGTCCATTACGGTTCCGACCCCGCGGCGCAGCCACCGGATCGAGCGCGTCGCCACCATGACGCCGCACGCCAGGATCGCCAGCACGACCACCGGCCAGACGCGGTCGAAGACCCAGGGGAAGGGCAGTACGACCAGTCCCATCCCGACGTGGACCCCCTTGCGCAGCACCTCCGGGTGGAACCGGCCCCGCCCGTCGGCCACCTTGAGGCCCGCAAGCAGGAGCCCCAGCGCGGCCAGGACGGCCACCATGGCCAGGAAGGTCGCGGCGAGCGTCATGTCACCCTCTCGACGACGAACCGGCTGTAGAAGAAGGCCTTGTCCCGGAGGTGGAGGCGCCCGGCGAGATCGGTGTCCGGGACGAGGACGTGGGCCAGCTCCGGCGGCCGGCTGCGCGGAACCAGCATGTTCCAGTAGGCGAATCGGGCTCCGTTGCGGGAGCGCGCGGCCAGGGTCGACAGCAGGTCGAGAAAGCTCTCGTCGGACATGTATTCGAAGATGTCGCTCAGATTGAGGCAATCGAAGCGAAGACCGGGGTCGGACGCGAGAAGCTGTTCGATCGACAGGCAGTGCCATTCGAGCTGGTCGAGGTTCTCACGGATCGGGTCGAAGTTCTCCCTGCGCAGGGCGTGGGGAAGGGCGGTGGTGTGGCGGCCGGTGAGGATCCACTGGAGGTAGGGGTTGGCCGCCGGGTCGAGTTCGGTGAGGGCGTGCCGTGCGCGTGACAGGATGCGCTCCGCCACCGAGCCCTCGACGTAGCGGAAGAAAGCCGGATCGCGCCCCATCCTGCCCATCACGAAACGGGAGAAGAAGAGGCGGAAGAGGAATTCCCAGCGGCGGTTGGCCCAGTGCCTGGCGTAGAAGCGGCGGCGTCCCTCCAGCGTGCCGCCCTTCAGGAGCCGGTCGATTCGGTTGCGGGAATGGATCCATGGGAGCACGCGGGAGCGAAATGTCGCGAAGTAGCGCTCGAACTTGCCGGCGGCCCCTATGCCGGCCCGGACGAGTTCGGGACGGGCATCCCAGAAGTCACGTGCCTCGGCCTCGAGGGCGCCGCGGCAACGACGGTAGAGCGTCTCCCGGTCGGCACATTCCCGGGAGCCCATGAGTTGCAGCAGCTCCCCGTGTTCTAGCACCCGGTACGCCGCGACGCGCAGCGCCAGGCAGGCGAGCTGGGCCGGGTTCATGTCGACGGCGATCACGCGGGCCGGGCCCCGCGACAGGAGCGAGAGCGAGTTGTCTCCGGCCGAAGCGATCGACAGGCAGACATCCCCTTCACCGATGTCGAGCGCGTCGAGGAGGATGTCGGCGTCCTCCCAGCACTGTGCATAGCGGACGAAGGAGAAGTCGGCGCGGTCCGCGGCTTCGGTGCTCACGATCTGCGCCCTGGTTCCGGGACCTCCCGACGGGCTTCCGTGCTCATGGCCCGGCCTGTTGCTCCGGCTGCGCGCGCGGTTCCTCGAGGTCGGGGCCGGTCCGCGGCTCGACATCCAGCCTCACGGTCCCGCGCGCGCCGTCCATCTCGACCCAGCTGCCGCTCTCGATCCGGGCGGTGACGCCGGCGATCGAGACGATGGCCGGGATCCCCATCTCGCGGGCCACGATCGCCGAGTGGGAGAGCAGGCTGCCGCGCTCGACCAGGATTCCGGCGGCGGCCGGGAAGAGCATGATCCATCCGGGGTCGGTGCGCTCCGCCACCAGGATTTCGCCCTGCTGCAGCTCGGCTCCGCGCGGATCGCGGATCACTCGCGCGCGGCCCCGGACGACGCCCGGGCAGCATCCGATGCCGCGGAGGCCGTCCCCGTCTTCGGCTTCCCCCCCGTTGGCCGGACCCGTGGCGCTCCCCGCGTAGCTGTTGGCGATGTAGGGGGCGCCGAAGGTCTCGAAGCGGTCGGCTGGAGCTTCGAGTTCGGCGTAGCGTTCGAAGGCGCGGCGGCGGACGGTGGCGAGACCTCGCAGATCGTCGCACGCTGCCGCTCCTTCGGTGTAGGCAACGATTTCGTCGAGCTCCAGGTAGAAGACGTCGCGCGGATCGTCGAGTACCCCCTCGGCAAAGAGCCTTCGTCCGGCCTCGAGGAAGATCCTGCGGACGCGGCCGAAGAGGCGGGTGCGCTCGAACCGCAGATTCTCGCGGTCGCGGACCCGCCCGCGGGCGTTGCGGAGCACCCATGCGAAGATGACGCGCCGCAGGGGGCGTCGCGCGAGGGCCCGTCGAACCCTCTCTTCGGCCTGTTCGCGCACCGCCGACTGTATGCCGGTAGCGAATGCCTGGCCGCGTGCGAGCCGGGCGGCGGCGTGGCCGATCGAGCGCAGCAGCGGCTCCGGATCCTCGAAGAGCGTGGTCGACTCCAGCTTGAGCTCGTCCAGGCAGCGGTCGCCGAAGGTTGCGAGATAGTCGTTGTAGAGGCGAGCCAGGTCATCGCGGCTGTTCAGTGCCTTCACCGCTGCCGGCGTCGTCCCGTTGCAGAGGATATCCGTCAGCTCTGGGTGGCGCGCCGCAACGGTGGCCATCTCGACGATCCGCTTTGCAGGCTCGGCGCTGATCATGCCTCCCTGGTCGCACACCAGGTCATTGTGCAGCGCCCCCGGTTCGTCTTCGTCGCTGGTGCACCACTTCGCCGTCAGGCGGCCCAGCACGCCGAAGAAGATCATCGCGAAGAAGTCGTTGATCAGCGGCGCATCCCACCGCGTCAGCAGGCTGGACTCGAGCGCGCGATAGTCGGCCGCCAGCTGGTCGAGGCGCCTGGCTTCGAGGGGTGGATCCGGAGGGGCGAGCGTGCGGTCGAGGCGGGCCTGGAACCGGTCGATCATCCGGGGGAGCCGCACCTGGTTGGCGAGCATGCCTCCCATGGTGCGGAACAGCCGAAGAAGATCGGCGAGGCGCGCGGATCGGGAAGCGCTGGAAGCGGCGGCGGTGATATCTGCGGGAAGGCTCTCCCGCACCCCCATCATCTGTTCCATGAAGCGGCGGTTGAAGGTGTAGCCCGGGAGCAGCGCGATGACGCGGTACCAGTTAAGGAGGTTGTAGTAGACTCGCCCGCGCACCAGCCCGAGCATGCGGCGGAAGGTCAGGTCGTTGGCGGCGATCTTTTCCCCGGTCACGCCGAGGAGGCGGCAGAACTCGCGGTAGACGCCCTCGTAGGCGTGCAGCGCGAAGCTGAATGTCAGCGGGGTGGTGATCCCGCTGTAGCTCTCGACGATGTTCGAGTTGTCCCATATCGCGCGGACGCCGTCCGGATCGGGCATGGTGGCCAGGGAGGTGATCGGGCGCGACTGGAGCAGGTAGAGCTCGCCGCCGCGCATCGCCCATTCGATGTCCTGCGGCCGGCCAAAGTGCCGCTCCGCGCGGCGGGCGAGTGCCGCGACGCGCGCCGCCTGCTCGTCGGTGAGCGCCGGCGCGGAGGCCGCGGGCTCCGCGATCGCCTGGGCCGCGAAGCCTTCCGGACTGTCCGGCGCCGGCCGGTGCGCCAGATGCTTCGCCACGATGTCCCGTTCGAGGATCGTTCCGTCGAAGTGAACACGCCAGGTATCGGCGTCGGCGTCCCCTCCCACCAGCGCCGTGCCCAGGCCACGGAGCGCCGAAACCACGGGCACCGAGCGGCGCCCGGTCACCGGATCCGCGCTGAAGGCGACCCCGGAGACCTCGCTGTCGACCATCTCCTGCACCAGAACAGCCGGAGCCTGCGGCAGACCTTCGAGGCGGTTCTCCCGCCGGTAGGCCAGGACGCGTTCGCTGAAGCCGGACTTCCACACGTCGATGATCCGGGCCGGCAGCCGCTCCCGCGTCACGGCAAGGAAGCTGTCGAACTGGCCGGCGAAGGAGTGTTCGACGCCGTCCTCCTGCACGCCGGAGGAGCGCACCGCAACGAACCGGGTGTCGAGTTCCAACGCCGTGAAGCGCTCCTCGACTTCCGCCATGACCCGGGGTGCCGGCGAGACCCGGTCGAAGAACGTCCGCAACCCTTCCTGGTCCTCCGCCTGGAGGAGGGCGCGGCGCTGGTCTGGCGACAACCCCGCTTCGAAGGCTTCCGGCGCGATCACAAACCAGGCCGGGATCTTCAGTCCCGTACCGGAGAGCGAGGAGAGCGCCGCCGCCTTGCCTCCCATCCGGCCGAGATCGACGCCGTCCGAGACCGAGAGCACGAAAGTCATCCGAGCTCCCTCCACAGGAGCGGCGCCGGCCCCAGGCTCAGATACAGCACCAGCGTCCAGACACCGGACCAGTTCTCGATCCAGCCGCCCGCGCCCGGCGTCTGGCGGCGCAGGAAGCGAACCCCGACCAGCACCGCTGCGCCGAAGGCCAGGCCCAGGACAATGGTCAGGGGCAGGGCAAACCCGATCCGCCGCGAGGCCTGCAAGGCACAGACAAAGGTGAGCGCCAGCACCATCCACCACATGCACACCGCCCGCGGCCGTCCCCACACCACGGAGTAGTTGGCCACCCCCTCCTCTTCATCCGCCGGACTGCGGATCTTGCGGCCGATCTCGATCACCATGCCGTTGAAGAGGCTGGCGAGCAGAAACCAGAACAGCCCGGGCGGAGCATGGCCCTGGAAGACCAGCCAGTCCGTGCTGGTGGCGTAGAGGTCGATGAGCGGCATGATGGCCATGTGGGTGACCATGTAGAGGAGGTGCTTCCCGCGCAGCCAGTCCCCGACGAAGAACTCCTTGCTCATCAGCGCCAGGTAGGTCCAGGTGACGAGCAGCAGGATGAGAAGCCGCGCGTCCAGCCAGAGGGCCAGCCCCAGCTGGAGCGCTCCGGCGAGCACGAAGAGGGCACCGAGTTCCCGCAGGGTGACGAGGCCTCGCGGCACCGGGCGGTAGGGCCGGTAGCGCGCGTCCTCCTCGTCGTCCTTGAACTCGTCCGCGATGCGCAGCTGGAGGAAGAAGATCAGGCAGGAAGCGAAGGCGACGACCGCCGACACCGGGTTGGGCCATCCCGAGGGTGACCGCAGCATCCAGGAGAAGGAGACCGCGCTGAAGCTGAAAGCGAGGATCAGCGGTCCGTGCCGTGCGAGGGGGAATCGCTCCCGCTGGTAGACCCACCAGCGCCAGAGGCCGCGTTCCCCGGCTTCCCTCACCTGGCCCCCGCGTCCGTGCCCCCGGCGGGCCCCCGTGCCAGCGACTGGTGCGCGTGAGTGAAGTGACCGGCTGACAATGCGGCGATGATCGACAGCTCGCCGGCAAGCACCAGGGCAGCGCACACCTCGGCGAAGGCAGCCGCCTTGCCCGGCCCCGCAAGGTTCATCATCTCCAGGCAGGCATTCTGGCTCGGGAGACCCGTCCCGCCCCCCACCGTCCCCACGATGACGTTTGGCAGGGTGACCGCCGCGTACAGACCGCCGTCTCCCGCCGGCTCGAAGCGGGTCACGCCGACGGCGGACTCGGCCACGCAGGCGGCGTCCTGGCCGCAGGCGATGTAGAGCGCCGCCATCCCGTTGGAATAGTGTCCCTGGATCCCGATGTTGCCGCTCATCACCCCGCCGATCGACGATACCCGGTAGAAGTCCAGCATGCGCCTCGCGCTCGACTTCAGGTGTCCCTTGAGGATGTCGTGCTCGAGTGTCACCTCGGCGGTCGCCTTCCTGCCGCGCACGTTCTGAAAGGAGAGATGCGAGGCCTTCTTGTCTCCCGACAGGTTTGCCTCGACGAACCAGTAGGCGGGCCGCACCGGCGTGTGTTCGAGAATGAAGCGGCAGATGGCCTCGGTTGCGATCGTGACCATGTTCTGCCCGGCCGCGTCACCGGTGCTGTATTCGAAGATCAGGTAGACGTGA
The DNA here is from genome assembly GCA_022826005.1 of Gemmatimonadota bacterium. Classification (GTDB taxonomy): domain Bacteria; phylum Gemmatimonadota; class Gemmatimonadetes; order Longimicrobiales; family Gaopeijiaceae; genus Bin94. The sequence goes on from JAJDVT010000094.1 coordinate 24,024, forward strand.
TTGCCCTCCAGGTTGAAACGGGTGCGGATGAGCTCGCCGTGGCGGGTCGTCGAGGCGGCGATGTTGCGGAAGGTCTCTTCGTGACCGCCGGCCCAAAGCAGGAACTTGCCGACGTCGATCAGGGTGTCGAACGCGAAGACCGGCGCCCGCGTCACGCCCTCCCAGAACATCGCCGTCGTACAGCCGCCGGCCAGCGTGATGGCCTGCGCCCCGCGCGTGTAGGACGCCACCAGCGCGGCTTCGGTCGTCGCCAGCGGCGCGTAATAGTCGCCCTGCGCGTAAAGCCCCCGCACCCGCAGCGGCCCGGCCAGCCCGATCGGGAGCTTCACCGTGCCGATGAAGTTCTCGATGTTCTTGCTGTACACGCCCATCTGCTCGCGCGTCATGGCGTCGAGGAGGGATTCCCTGGAGCGCGCCTCAACGTCGAGCAGCTCCCAGCGCTGGTCCACCGCCTCCGGGGAGATCTGCGACATCGCATCGCCGCGGGGGACATGGGGCGAGATGTCCTCCCGGGAAGGCGTCAGCGCCTGCTCGATTTCCTCCTCGGTGCGGTCGGCGAGGAGCCGCCCGAAGTAGTTGCGGACGCTGCGGAGATCAATGGCCATGTCGGTCCAGTTCCTTCTCCAGTTGAGGGTAGTCGACTTTCGCGTTGTGGCGGCGGTCGACCGGGATTCGGGGCAGTTGCACGATACTGTCCAGTTGTGCCCAAGATAGCGTTCCTTGTACGCGTCGCGCCGCATCCGCGGGCGCTTCGGGCCCCAGCTGCACGGCCAGCAGGCGCTTGCCGCCGCGGCTGGCCAGCGCGCTACGCTCCACCCACGGCAGCCGGCTTGCCGCGCATTCGGCGGCGAAGGGATGGATCGTGCCGCGCTCGTCGCGGATGACGGCGCCGGCGCGTCCGAGGAGCCAGAGCCGGCCTTCGTGGTCGAGGTAGCCGGCGTCGCCGGTGCGGTGCCAGACTGCGCCGTCGACCCGGAATTTGGTCTCATGGTCGCCGATGCCGCTCAGGTAGCCGGCGAGCACGTGGGGGCCGCTTACCACGATTTCGCCGCGGCGCTCCGGTGGGAGCGCGAGGCCGGCGAACCCCGCTGCCGTCAGCGGCTGAAGGGGCTCGCCCCAGCGGTTGGGCAGGATGCGCAATTCGATCTGCCGGACCGGCCTTCCGACCAGCAGGCCCTTCCCGCCAAACATGGCGTCCAGGTCGGCGGGTTCGACCTCATTCCAGTCGACATGGGAGATGGGCTCCGCCTCGGTTGAACCGTAGACGACGATTACCCGGCCCCGCGGCAACACGGATTGGAGCTCCTGCAGAAGGGGCGGGAAGACGGGGGCGCCGCCGGTGTAGAGCTTCGTGAGGGTGCCGAGGCCGGTTTCGGCCGTGCGAGCCCCGCGAAGCAGCCGCGCGTACAGGGCCGGGGAGCCCACGGTGCGGGTGACGCGATGACGCTCGATCTGTTCGAGCACCGGGCCGGGCTCGATGAACCCGGGACGCCGGAGATCGCCCTGCGGAATGACCGACGTCACGCCAGACGCCAGGTTGGCGAGCACGAAGATCGGCAGGGTGGGGAGGTCCACCTCGCCGGGCTCAAGCTCGATCGACCTGGCCAGGGCGGCGTGTTGCGCCAGCAGGAAACCGTGGGTGCGGACGGCGGCTTTGGGGACCCCGGTGCTGCCGCTGGTGAAGGTGAGGAGGGCGTCGTGGGATGCATCGCAAGGGGTGATCGGGTTCAGCGGTTCGAGGCGATCGAGGGTGGACCAGCGGGTCGCCCCGGGAGCCCGGCCCGCGGTGACGAAGTGGTGCTCGATTCGACGGAGTCCCCGGCAGAGGAGCCTCAGAAGGTGTGCCCGCGCCGGGCCGATGAACGCCCTGGGCCGCGCAATGCCGCAGCACTGTTCGATGTGCCGGCGTCCCGCCGAAGGGTCGAGCACGGTCGCCACCAGCCCGAGCCGGAAGATCGCCAGAAGCGCGACGTAGAGTTCGATCGACATGGGCTGGAAGACGAGTATTCGATCGCCCGCGCGCAGCCCCGAGGCGCCCAGCAACGCGGCGGCGCGCGCCGAGCGTTCCACGAGCTGGGCGAAGCTGATTGTGTGTTTGCCCCCTCCCGCCGCCTCGACGATGGCGGGCGCCTCGGGCCGCTGCATGGCCTGTTCGATCAGGATCCGGGTGATGTTCACGTCGCCAAGTCGCATGAGTGTATAGATAACATTACATTATGTAAAGTCTTCTTTACATTCGTAAGACTCAGAACACCCCCTTCGTCTCCCGGACTCCTCATGTCAACGCCTTCTCATAGAGCGTATAACGCCTGATCGTGGCGCCGTAGCGGGCCGAGATGCTCCGCGACCGGTTGGTCTCGTGCATCAGGGCGTGAATGGCGCGCTCGAACCCGAGCTTCCTTGCAGCCTGCTGGCAGTCATCCATCAGCAGGCCCCCCAGCCCGTTTCCACCGCACGCCGGATGTACCGCCATCGACTTCACGATCGCCGTGCGCTGCGGCTCGCCCCGGGCCGGCTCCAGGAGATCGGGGATGGCGAAGATGAAGCCGACCAGCTGCCCGCCCCGTTCCGCGAGCAGGACCAGCTCGGGCACCAGATGAGGACGGATCGGAGTGTAGGAGGCGAGGAAACCATCGAGCCCGATGGGGCTATAGAGAGGATTGCGGGCGAACGCCACCAGCGACAGTTCGTGAATGGCCGCCAGTTCAGCCTCGAAGCGCTCGACATCGATCCTCCGCAGGATGATGCCGTCGCGCTCGAGCTCGGCCCGGCGCTGGTCGGAGCGCGGGTCGCAGCGGGTGAGGTCCGGGTTGAGCGCCGAGAAGTAGGTAGCGAGGGGCACGAATCCAGCGTCGGTGAAATGCTCGGGCCAGTCGTCGGGATTGTCGGGCTCCAGGAAGAACGGCGGTTCGGTGCCGCGCTCGGTCAGCAACCGGTATCGGTGCCATGTGGAACCGTCCATGGGACCGATGACGCGGTCGCAACCATTGGCGTGGTGCCAGGTCGTGGCGTGTTCGAGCAGTTCGCTGCCCGCGGCGGCGTCGGCGGCGGCGTAGTGACCGATCAGGCCGATAGTGGTCGGCGCGCCGTGATGGTCGTGGGCTCGCCATAGCGAACAGCGGCCGATCAGGCGGCCCTCCGCGTCCTGCAGCGCGAGGTGGCGGGCGGGGGTGGTGAGGTGGAAGGCCGCGGGGGCCAGGGGTTCGACTGGGCCGGCCGGCAGGGACACAAGATCTTCGGCGCGGTCGATGATGGTGAAGGGGTTCATGCGTCCTCGGTTCTCAGCACGAATCCTCACCTTGTGCGTCGGGGCGTCATTTGGGCAGGATCTGCATCCGCTCACCTGCCTGTTCGGTTGCTCCAGCTTGGCCACTCAAGTGGTTGGTGGCACAGCCAAGCCGGCTTGTTCAGTGACCTCATGGTGTTACCTCTACTTGTGTGTGGGGCGTGTTGCGGTCAAGGTGCGGTTCACCGAGACCTTCCAGGCGCGAACGAAATCCCCGGAGTCCAGATGGACGGTACCGTCCTCATCGTCATGCAGCTTCACTGAGAGCCCGCCGCCGGCGGACTGCCCGACTGGGAGATGGGCGTTCCGGTTTGATGAGAAAGTCGAGCCGGATCCATGGAGCGGTCTGCCCGTGGGGTGGCCCTTGTCTTCCGTGAAAGACCCGCACCACCACCACGGGACGACTCCGCTCGTTCAGCATAATGAGAATTGTGTGTACAATCTGTGAGTAAGAAGGCATTATATCGTGATGTCTGCGTGTACACAGTACATTTTGGCGAACTTGCATACGCAATCCGGCCGGCCGGGCGAACCGTCCCCGACGCCTTGACCTCGATCCCTGCGACCTCTGCCGCACCCCACTCGATGACGATATCGACCTCCACTCCGTCCTGGTCACGAAAATGGTGGAAGGACAGTCGGTAGTCCTGCCAGCCGGCTTGCCGTCGAAGTTCCTGAAGGACGAATGTTTCGAGGAACTGGCCGAACAGGGTGCGGTCGCAGGCCAGTGCAGGACCGTCCACGCCGAGAAGCGCCGAAGCGACGCCGGTGTCGCAGAAGATGGAGCTTCGGCCTCTGGGGCACCCTCCTACGTCACCGGCTTCGCCCTGTACCTGTCGAACCACGCCTTCAGATAAAGCTGCGTCATGATCCGGTGGGACACCCGGCGCGAACCGTGGTACTCGTCGGGGATCTTGACGTGCATCGTCTCCTGCCCGAGCACCTTCAGCGCGCGGTAGAACTCCTCGGCCTGCGGCATCGGGGTGCGCAGGTCTTCCACGCCTGAGAGCAGCATGGTCGGCGTGGTCACATTGCCGACGTAGTGCAGCGGCGAGCGCTCGGCGTACTCCATCGGGTCCTCCCAGGGGTAGGAGCGGAAGCGGCGGTACCAGCCGGAGCCGTCGGTGGTGCCGACGAAGGAGTGCCAGTTGACGACGGGGCGCTGCGACACGGCGGCGCGGAAGCGGTCGGTGTGGCCGACGATCCACGCGGTGAGCACGCCGCCGCCGCTGCTGCCGGTGACGAACATGTTGTCCTCGTCGATGAAGCCGCGCTCGATGGCGGCGTCCACGCTGGCCATGAGGTCGTGGAAGTCGTTGCCGGGGTAGAGGTAGTTGATGCCGTTGACGAAGTCCTGGCCGTATCCGGTGTTGCCGCGCGGGTTCATCCACAGGACCGCGTAGCCGTCAGCGGCGAAGTTCTGCCAGTTCCAGTTCCAGCGCACGGTGTACATCGACACCGGCCCGCCGTGGATCCACAGCAGCAGCGGGTACTTCCGGCCGGGCTCGAAGTTGGCCGGCTTCATGAGCCAGCCCTGCACCGGCCAGCCGTCGAAGGACTCGGTCCAGATCTCCTCGACCTCGCCGAGCGTGATGTTGCCGAGCACGTCCTCGTTGTAGTCGACCAGCGTTTCGAGCTCGTCCGCGTTGTCGAGGTCGAAGGTGACGAGGTAGCTCGGCCGGTAGAAGTTCGAGTTGGTGGCGGCCACGCGGCCGTTGTCGGCGATCGAGACGCCGGAGATGTAGTGGACGCCGTCCGTCACCTTGCGCATGTCGCCGCCGGTGGAGACGAAGTGCAGGTTCGACGAGCCCTCTTCGCCGAGCGTGAAGTAGAGGCCGGAGCCGTCGGGGGCCCAGGTGACGCCGCTGGGCGAGTTCTTGAGGTTGCCCGCGATCATCCGCGGGTTGGAGCCGTCGGCGTTCATCAGGTACAGGTTCGACAGGTTGCTGTAGTTCTCGTTCTGGTCGTAGCCGGTGTAGGCGATCATGCTGCCGTCGGGGGACGGGTTGGGGCTGCCGTCGGGGCCGAGGCGGTCGGTGAGGGTGGTGATTTCGAGGGTCGCGAGGTCGATGGCGTGGACCTCGGAGTTGCCGCGCTCGTAGCCCTCTTCGGGGATGAGATCGCCGCTGAAGTACAGCTTCGTGCCGTCGGGCGACCAGCGCGGATTGCCGTGCGAGTTGTCGCCGAAGGTGATCTGGCGCGGGGTGCCGCCCAGGTCGGCGTCGACGATGAAGATCTGCGTGTTGCCCTTGCGCGAGTACCCGCTGCCGTCGCGCTGCCAGGCGATCCGGTCCTCCACCACGGCAGGCGCGGCCACGTTCGCGCCCCTTGGGAAGGCGGGCATCTTGATCGGCAGCGGCGATCCCGTCTCCGGGATGAAGGTCGTGAACGAGATCCGCGTCCCGTCGGGCGACCACCGGATCCCGCCCGGCGACCGGTCGAGGTTCGTGAGCTGCTTGGTCTCGCGCGTGTCGAGCCACATCACGTGTATCTGGTTCGTCCCGCTCTTGTCGGACAGGAAGGCGATCTTCGTCCCGTCGGGCGACCAGATCGGCGACGACACCTCGAAGCTCCCGGTCTCCAGCTCGCTGATCCGCCGCGTCGACAGGTCCATGATCATCAGCTCGCTCTTGCCGCGGTCGTTCATCTTGTCCACGCCGCCGCGCGTGAAGAGGACGTAGGCACCGTCCGGCGAGATGCGCGGGCTGCCGACCGACTCCATCTCCATGTACGTGTCCATGTCGAGGAGGCCGCTGGGCTGCTGGGCGGTGGTGGGAGTGGGGAGGGCGAGGGCGGCCGCGATGGCGAGGGTGGTCGCGAGGGTGGGGGTGGCCGCCTGGGCGAGCGTGGCCGTGCGGGGGAGCCTGGCCGTGGCGGCGAGGGTAGCCGTGCGGGCGAGGGTGGCCCCGCGCGCTGGCAGGGAGGGGGCGGTGGGGAGGGGGGAGCGGGCGGTCATCGGGGCCTCCTGGTGTGCTGCGGGTCGGGCGTGGCCTGTGCGTCGTGTTTGGTCCGCGGGGCGCGCGGGGCAGGAACTCCCCATGCGCGGCGTGGGACCATGGGGGCAATCTTGGGGGACGAGGCGCCGGAAATCAAACGCCGAACTGACCGGCACGTGTGCTGTGGGACCGCCGGGCTCCAGCGAAAAACGGGGGACGGGTGGGTTCCCCCGTCGTCGGCCTACCTGTCGGGACGGGTCTCCCCTTCGTCCACTCGCGCCAGCGACCCCGCGACCACGCGGTAGCGCCGCGTCTGCGTCACCGTGGGTTCGCCCGCCATCGCCACCCCTTCCGCCCGGGTCCGGAACGTCACCGCAATCTCCCTGTCATCGCTTTCGATCGAGAGCGAGTCGATGCGGACTCGGTCGCCGAGGAAGACGGCGGTCGGACTCTCCCACCCCTCTCCTCTCCGCATCAGCGCGGCGAGGTAGTAGAAGGTCCCGCTGCCGCCGGGCTGGTCGACGAGGATCACCGCCGCGTCTTCCCCGGCCCTGCCGTCGAGTTCTCCGTCCGCGACGAAGTCGGAGAGGAAGACGCGGCGGACGGTCGCCGAGGATTCGTCGTACCGGCGCGTGTACTCGCCTGCGACGAGCCGAACGGTGTCCTGCTCTCCCGTCGAGAGAGGGGGCAGGGTGTACAGCGCGTCGCCCGGGCTGGCGTTCGGGGCTTCCAGACCGCTGTCACCCGCCGGGGGCCGATCCCCCGCGCAAGCCGCGGCCTGAGCCAGCAGGATCACCGCGGCTGCAATGCGGCCGAGCATGTTCTCACCTTTGTTGGATGGTCGGTTGAACCATAACTTCCGTGCAATGGTCTGCAACGTTGGGGAGGGCGGCACGCGCTCTGGTTCCCATGCGCCCCCGCCGACTGAAGGGCTTGTCCTCCGGCTGAAGGGAAGGTTCTGGATGCGTGTTCTGTTAGTCGCCGCCCTGGCGTTCGTGGTGGTGCCGCCGCCTGACCGGCCGGGTGCTCCAACCTTGCCGGCCGATGTGCCGGGGATGGGGCTGGCAGCGGTTGCGGCTCGCGGTGCGGGCGAGGGGGCGGCAGTGTGCAGTGTTCAGACCCTCAGGGAGCAGGCCGGTCCGTACACTGCCGCACAAATCCGGGAAATGGTGGAGAACGCCCGCGTGATTGTGCGGGCCGTGGCCGTGGACTCGGCACGCGCGGAAGTGCCGGAGTTGCCGCCGGGTCAGTTCTTGCGGCCGAGTCATGAGTACCGGATAGACTTCACGACGACGGAAGTGCTCCGCGGCCCCTGGCCTGACTCTGTCTTCACGCTGCCCGGGGAGGTTGGCGACCGGGACGACTTCAACACAAAGGCAGTCCCCTACGGTATGGTGAGGCCGGCCGGCCAGCGCGGCAACTGCTTTGCGACGGAGTATCGAATCGGTGGCGAATACCTGTTGTTGCTCAGGCCTGCCGCACCGGATTCGCCCGTCCGTGACTACTTTTCAATGACTGTCTGGTGGATGCCGCTGGGTCCCACCAACGAGCAGATTCGCGGCGCCGACGATCCCTGGGTCCGATGGGTCCGGGACCGGTTGTCGGCTCCTTGAAGACAACCGAGGGCACAACAATGGACAGACGAGACTTCGTGAGGGCTGCGGCCGCCGGTGCGGCGGTGGGCGCGGTGCCCGGCCTGGCCGGGGCGCCCGGGGCGCAGGCTGCGGAAGGTGCCGCTGCCGCCCTGCCGGACGCTGGCTCCGCCGGGACAGCTTCGCCTGCCGTGCATACCCGCGCGACCCGCCCCGTCCTGGTCGCCGACGTGTCCTCGATTCGGTACCGGAACGGCGGTCCCGAGAGCGCGATCGAGCGCGCATTCCGCGGGATCGCCGGGGGGGAGGATATCCTCGACGCGTGCGTGGCGGGGGTGAACATCCCCGAACTCGACCCGGAGGAGCGCGGGATCGGGTACGGCGGCCTTCCCAACGCGGACGGCGTGGTCCAGCTCGATTCGTGCCTGATGCACGGGCCGCGCAGGTGGGCGGGGGGGGTGGCGGGCCTCGAAGGCGTGAAGACCCCGTCGCTCGTGGCCAAGGCGGTCGCGGAGCTGACCGACCATCACCTCGTCGTGGGGGAGGGTGCGCGGGAGTTCGCGCGATCGCTCGGATTCGAGATCCACGACGACCTGAATACCGACACCTCCCGCCAACTCTGGCTGGAATGGCGCCGCCGCGTGGACCCGTCGCACTGGCTCGACCCGGAGGAGAGGTTGCGGGGCATCGGCCGCACCGGCGGGGACACCGATCCCGATGCGATCCGGCGGGGCCGTCCCAGGCCGGTTCCGCACCCCGATCCCGCGCGCGCTGCCCGTCTTCGCGACTTCCACGACGCCTCCCTCACCGCCGGCCTGTCCATGGTCGACGACGGCCTCATCGACCCGGATTCCTTCTGGGGCACGACCAGCCTCGAAGCCGTGTCGGCGGACGGCGACATCTGCGGGGTGACGACGACCAGCGGCCTCTCCTGGAAGATCCCGGGCAGGGCGGGGGACTCGCCGATCCTCGGCGCCGGCCAGTACGTCGACAACGCCGTCGGCGCGGCGGGCTCGACGGGTCGCGGCGAGGCGAACCTCTACAACCTGAGCTGCTTCATGATCGTCGAGTTCATGCGCCAGGGGATGGCTCCGAAGGACGCGGGCATGGCGGTGCTGGAGCGGGTCCGCGACAACACCGTCGAGCCGCGCCTCCAGAACTCGCGCGGCCTGCCGGGCTTCGATCTGAGGTTCTTCATCGTGAACAAGGCGGGCGACTACGCGGGCGTCGCCATGTACGGATCGGCCGAGTCGGCGTTCGCGGTGTGCGACGAAAACGGCGCGCGCGAAGAGCCGCTGGAGGGGCTGCTGGAGGGGTCGCCGCGGGATTGATCAGACCCTGACCGGGTGAAGACAGCGTATCGGCCAAATGAAAGGTGATAGTACGGCCAAACGAAAATAGACCGATTACGCGGAGCAGATGTCGACGTCTTCCGGTCCCTCCAGGGCCTGCCGGACCGGCACTGCGTGCAGCCGGTCGCCGAACGGGACGGTGGCTTCCCCGTCGTACAGCACCACACCGCCGGCGAACCGATCCCGAAGTGCTCCCCTGAGTCTGCGGAGACCGCGAAAGTCGCCCGCACGGACCGTCCCGGACGCCTTGACCTCGACGCCGGCGACCCCCGTGGCGCCGCGCTCGATGACGATATCGACCTCCGCCCCGTCCTTGTCGCGGAAATGGTGGAAGGTCATGCGCACATCGTTCCAGCTGGCCTGGCGCCGAAGTTCCTGGAAGACGAATGTCTCGAGAAGCTGTCCGAACAGCGTGCGGTCGTACGCAAGGGCCGGACCGTCCAGGCCGAGAAGCGCCGAAGCGATTCCCGTATCGCAGATGTGCAGCTTCGGCCGCTTCACCAGTCGGCTCAAACGTTTGCTGTGCCAGGCCGGCAGACGTTCAAGCAGGAAGACCCGCTCGAGCAGCGTGGCGTAGTCGCGGATTGTGGGCCGGCTCACCTCGAACGGTGCAGCCAGGTCGCTCGCGTTGAACATTCTCGCGGTCTGGCTGGCGGCGGCGGCGAGCAGCCTGGGCAGGATTTCGAGCCTGCGGACGCTTGCCAGGTCGCGGACATCGCGCTGAACCAGTGCATCGACGTGACTATTATACCAGTTGGCACGCCGGCGTCCCGGGGGACGGTCAAGCGCGGCCGGATAACCGCCGGCGACGATCCTCTCCGGCAACTCCCCGCCCAGACGCTCCGTGTGTTCGATGGGAAATCCACCCGCAAACAGCGCATCGAGAAAGCCGGAGCTGCGCTGTTTCATCTCGCACTGCGCGAGCGGATGGAGCCGCAGCGTCTCCAGTCGGCCGGCCAGCGAATCCGAGAGATTCGGCACCAGAAGCACATGAGTGGATCCGGTCAGAAGGAACCGCCCCGGGACGCGGCGGCGGTCGATTTCCAGCTTCAGTGCCGTGAACAGCGAAGGTGCCCTCTGCACCTCGTCCAGAATGACGCGATCGGGGAGACCGGCGGCGAAACCGGCCGGGTCGTCCTCGGCGGCGTTGCGGACCGCGTCGTCGTCGAAGGTGACGTACCTGTATCCGCGCGACGATCCCACCATGAGGGCGAGCGTGGTCTTGCCGCACTGGCGCGGTCCATGGATCAGGACGGCTGGCGAGTCGGCCAGCGCTTCAACCAGGTGAGGCTCGATGAGGCGGGGATAGACGGTCGTGTCGATCATCGGCTAAGTGTAACATGGATATCGGCCAAATGAAAGTTAATCGCCCGTGTGGCGATCAAATCACGGCGTTCCCTTCGCCAGCACCTCGAACCTCCGGCGGGCCCGGTTGCCGACGTCGTCCACCACCGTGAGGGTGTGCAGCCCCTGCGCGATGTCGAGCGCCTGTTCGTGGAAGACGCGGGTGGAGCCGACGTAGCGGTCGTCGAGGTGCCAGTGGAGCGTCGCCTCCGGATCGCGGTGCGCCGCCGAGAATACGGTGCGCCCCTTGCGGCCGCCCAGCTCCACGGGGATGTAGATGCGGGCCCCGGGATGGGGATAGACGAAGTCGACCGGGCTGTCCGCCGCGGTAACGGTCGCCGCACAGTCCGCGCGGTATGCGGGAAGCGGACGGTATGCCGGGTTGCGGGCCCGGTAGTAGGCCTCCTGACCGGGTGGCAGCACGAACCAGCTCTCGTGCGACATGGTCCGGACCGATTCGCACCTGCCGTGAACGCGCTGACCGCTGACCGGGTCGAGGTGGACGGTGCGGTGGTGCGGGCTCGGGCGCGTGAAGTGGCTGTTCCGCGGGGCCCACGTGCGGGTGGTTTCGCAGCCGCCGGCCGCCAGGTAGCCGTCCGACTCGCAGATCCTCAGCTGCTTGAGGTGCAACTCGGGCATCGGGAACCACGCGTCGCCCTCCAGCCGGCCGATGATGTCGAAGAGGACGGGCGCTGCGGCCCCGATCCCCGTCAGTTCGGGCCGTCCCTCGCCGTTGGCGTTGCCTGCCCAGACCCCGACCGTGTAGCGCGGCGTGACACCGACCGCCCACGCGTCCCGGTGACCGTAGCTGGTGCCGGTCTTCCACGCGACGCGGTGCCCGTCGCCCAGGACGCGCCACTGCGAATCGGTCCCGGGACGGACCACCTCGACCAGCGCGTCGAGGGTGAGCCACGCGGCTCCGACGCTGAGTCCGGCGGGGCCGGCGGTCGGGTGCGGTTCCCCGGAGAGCAGGCGGGGGCGGAGATAGTGGCCGTTCGGGGGCCCGCCGTCACGCCGTCCGGTCGCCTTCGCGGCGGTTTGGCCGCGCGCAGGCACGTGCGGAGAGCCGTTCGGCGCCAATACGCCTGCCCCGCCGATCCGCGCCAGGTTCGCGTACATCGAGGTGATGTCCCAGAGCGTCCCCTCCGCGCCGCCGAGCACCAGCGTCAGCCCGTAGTGGCCGGGAGGACCGTGCAGCGTCTCCATCCCCATGTCGCGCAGGAAGTCGTAGAATCTGTCCACCCCGTGCCGCTTCAGCATCCGGACGGCAGGCACGTTGAGCGACCGCGCCAGAGCGTCCCTGGCGGGGACGGCGCCCCGGAACTCGAGGTCGTAGTTCTCGGGCATGTAGCCGGCGAACTGGGACGGAATGTCGGGGACGAGGGTTTCCGGCAGGATCTCGCCCGCGTCCAGCATCCGCGCGTAGAGGAACGGTTTTAGGATGCTGCCCGTGCTGCGCGGCCGCTGCACCAGGTCGATCGCGTGGCCCGAGCCCTGCGACACGCCCCACCTGCTGTTGCCGACGTAGGCGACCACCTCGAAGGTGCGGTTGTCGATCACGAGGGCGGCCGCGTGGCGGATTCCCAGAGACGCCAGCGATTGCGACTGGCGTGCCACCACATCGCCCGCCAGCCGCTGGAGCGGCGCGTCGAGGGTGCTCGAATACCGCCGCCCGGCGCTGCCCGCCTCGGCCGCGAGCCGCTGCAGCAGGTGCGGCGCCCACTCCGGCAGCGGGCCCGGCGCATCGGGCAGGGGCTCCAGCAGGGCGAGTTCCAGCGCCTCCGCGTCGATCGTGCCGTTTTCCCGCAGGCGGTGCAGGAGGCGGTCGCGCTTGGCCATCAGCCCGGCGCGGCTTCTGCCCGGATGCATGGATCCCGGATTGTTCGGCAGGACCGCGAGCGTGGCGGCTTCCGCCCACGAGAGGTCGCCGGGACCCCGTCCGAAGTACCGCCAGGCCGCCGCCTCGAGCCCGACCACGTTGCCGCCGAAGGGGGCGTGAGCGGCGTAGAGCGCGAGCACTTCGTCCTTGGTGGTGCCGAGTTCGAGCCGGACCGCGAGCGCGGCCTCGACGAGCTTCTCCCGGTAGGTGCGGGGGCGCTGGCCGCGCGACATGCGGATCACCTGCATCGTGATCGTGCTGCCGCCGCTGACCACTTCTCCGGCGCGCAGGTTGTTGCGGACTGCGCGGGCCAGCGCCACGGGATCGACCCCGGGATGCCACCTGAACCGCTTGTCCTCGAAGGCGATCACGGCGGCGGCGTACTTCGCGGGCACCTCTTCGCGCGCCGGGAAGCGCCACTGCCCGTCCCGCGCGATCTTCGCGCCGAGCAGGGTGCCGTCGCGGGCCTCCAGAACGGAGGAGAGCGGCGTGTCGAAGAGGGGGGTGGGGAGGCGGGTGGCCAGGTCGGCCGCGATGAGGAGGACGAGGGCGGCACAGGCCCAGACGGCGCGGCGCCCCGGGCGCGTGGCTGTCCGGCCCTTCGCTGCGCCCCTCATCGTTCCTCCACCACGCGCACGGTCATCCCCTCGGTGCGTCCGTAGACCGACGCGTCGTACATCGCTTCTCCCGCCACCGCCGGCAGGTAGTACTCGCCCAGATAGGCGGCGTTGAACCACATCGAGATGGTGAGCGAATCGTCTTCGCCCAGGGAGAAATAGGTGAGGACGCGGTCGTCGCGCACGTCCTGGTAGTCGATCCGGCCGTCGGCCTGGCCCTCGCCGCGGTCCAGTCTGGCGTTGTGGATCTCCCACCCCGACGGCGCGCGGTACTCCAGCGCCACATCGCGCGCGTCGCGGCCGGATGTGTTGCGCACGGTCACGTTGGCCACCAGGTCGGTGCCCTGCGCCAACTCGGCCGGATCTACGGGATCGCCGTCCGGGTCGGTGTAGCGCACCTGGATCGCCAGCCCGGAAGAGGCCGCGACCTCGTCCCCCGCGGCGGGCGCGCCCCGCGTCACCAGACTCACGAAGAGCGGCGCGTCCGACGTGTTCGTCACCGCCACCGGTCCCCCGCGCTCCGCGAGCCCGGTGAGTTCCTCCGTATGGATCGGGGAGGAGGCCGTCCACGCCGTCTCGGCATCGCCCGTGCGGACCTCGAAGGTGAACTCCCCGGCCGCGTCGCCGACTCCGTAGAAGCGCGTCATTGCGAAGAGCGCATACGCGACGGAGTGGGTGCCGTGCCAGCGGTCCGAATAGAGGTCGTTCGAGATCTCCTCGGCGACCCGCGCCGCCTGCGCTCCACGGTCCAGGGCCACCAGCGCATCCAGCAGAATGGCCCGGTCGCGCAGCCGCGACCCCATGCTCCAGCCGGCCTCGATGTACTCCGGCACCTCGTCGTCGGCGCGTACGAGCCGCGCCGCGACGTCATCGATCCCCGCGAGCCGGTAGGCCGCCGCGAGGTGCCAGCGGGCGGCCGGGTCCAGATCGCCCGATTCGCGCAGCCGGTTCATCGCGCCGATCTCGGACGCGCCGGCCAGAGCCAGCGTGTACAGCCGGTAGGCCTGGTCCATCGGCGGGGTGTCGCCCCGCGCTCTCCACGTCCGGGCCCGGCGGCGCTGGAAGTCCCGCCACCCCGCCAGCATCCCCGGATCGACGTAGTAGCCGAGCCGCTCCGCCTCGATCAGGAAGTGGCCGACGTAGTTGGTGACCCATCCGTTGCGGCCGTCGGCGGAGGCATGCCCGCCGGGCCAGTACGCGAAGCCGCCGGAAGAGACCTGAAACCCCCGCAAGCGGTCGAGGCCGGCCTGGACGTTATTCTCGGCGCGTGCGCGCGCGATGTCATCGAGGTTCACCAGCTGCGGAAGGTAGAGCTGCGCCAGGACGGCGGAGACGACTTGCTCCAGGCAGCCGTGAGGGTAGCGGACGAGGTATCCCAGACGGGCATCGAGGTTCAGGGGCGGCAGCCTCGTCACCTCCAGGGTCGCCGAGTTCGTTCCCGGAATCCCGTGGGGCTCCACCTCCCCCCCCCACACCTCACCCGGGGCGATCTCCGCGCGCACCAGGTTGGCCGTCACGGGATTGGGGCTCCTCACCCGCAACGCGATCTCGGTCCGAGCCGTGTGCTCACCCGCCACGGCCGCGAACCGCAGCAGACCCTGGCCCGGCGCGTCCCCCGCGCGGAGCTGCAGCCGCGCCATGCGCTCGCCCACCCCGTCGAAGGCGACCGTCTCGCTCGACGTACCCACCACCTGGAAGCGCTCGCCCGGGTCCGCCGTGACCGTCGCCTCGCCGATCCCTTCCTGCATCGCGAAGAGCGTCACGGGGACGGCGATCTCCTCGCCGGGACCCACCACGCGCGGCAGCGTCGCCAGGATCGACAGCGGCTGCCGCACGAACACCGACTCGGATGCCGAGCCGTAGGCGCCGTCACGGCCCGCGACGACCATCACGCGCACCTGCCCGAGGTACTCCGGGATGTCGACGGAGTGCGTCGCCGTCGCGCCGCGGCCGAGCCGGAACGGCCCCATGAAGCGCACGACCGGCGGGAACCGGCTCCGCTCCTCGTCGGGTTCGAGTTCGGCGTCGTCCCCGCCCAGCGCGAGCAGCCGCTCCAGTTCGCCGCCGTACGCCCCGGCCACCTCGTCGAAGATGTCCCAGGTCGAGACCCCGAGCGCCTCCCGCGCGAAGAAGTGGTCGTGCAGATCGGGCGTCTGGAAGCTCGTGAGGCCGAGCAGGCCTTCGTCCACGACCGCGAGGGTGTAGGTCATCGGCCTCCCGGACGCCTCGGAGACCTGAACCGTGACGGTCGTGTCCGGCCGCCACTCCGCGGGGACGCCGATCTCGGGGCGCAGCACCGTCGCCGGGTCCTCCACCTCGAGCGGGATCACCCCGTAGAGCCGGATCGGCCGGTCGTTCGCGCGGCCGGCGTGGGGCTGGATCAGGTGGACGCCCACGTACACGTTGGGACTCATCTCGGCAGTGAGCGGCACCTCGAAACGCTGGCGGCCGCCGCCGAGTTCCATCCACCGCTGGTCAAGGATCCGGCTTCCGGTCTCCAGCGTGACGAGCGCGCGGCCTGAATTTGCCTCGGGCAGCTGGATTTCGGCCACTTCGCCCACGGCGTAGCTGGTCTTGTCGGTGAGCAGCGTGAGCACGCTTGCCCCGGTGCCGGACTCCGTCCGGGGCCGGCCCGCCCATCCCGGCCAGTCCAGGTAGATGACCTTGCCGGTACAGTGGCCGCCGGCCGTGTCGCACGCTCGCAGGAGATAGCGGCCCCATTCGGGTGAGTTGACCCGGAAGTCCCAGCTCCCGCGCCCCTCCGCCGTCGCGATGGTGCCCTCCGCGACCACCTGGCTGTACCGGGACTCGGTGTAGCGTGCCAGCGACTCCGCCGAGCGGTCCCACCACCAGCGCCAGTCGATCTTGTAGAGGGTGAGGTCGACCGATTCGGCCGCGACCGGATCGCCGCCCGGCGACAGGGTCGCGATCTGGACGGTGTGCGTCGTATCGGTGAGGAGCATGCCCCGGGCCGCGTCGCCCGGCGGCGTCCGCACCCCGACGTAGGTCTCGTACGGCGAGAAGCGCGCGCTCCTGCGGTTGGTGCTGAAGGCGCCGCCGTCCTCGAAGATGCGCGTGGTGAAGGTCGCCGCGAGCATCCCGGGGGCCTGGCCGCCGGGGGCAAGCTCCGGGGTGAAGGATGCGTAGCCTTCGTCGTCGAGCGCGCCCTCGAAGATCGTGGTCGGCTCCCCGGCATACTGGCGCGCGGGATCGTCGAAGACGTGGTCGCCGTACTGGGTGAAGGCGGTGCGCACCGGCCGGAATGCGACCCGCACGTCGGCGTCGAGGCTGCGCGCGACCGCGCCGCTCAGCCACTGCCCGAAGAGGGTGGCTTCGCGGGGATCGCCCGCCTGCAGGAGCTCGCCCGTGCCCGAATCGGCCGGATCCGCGCCACCTGCCCCCAGGTCGAGATCGACCCTGAGGCGGTTCGGCATCACCGTCTCGACGCGGACGGGCGCCGAGAAACGCGCCCCGCCGACCTCGACGGCCGCGTTCCAGTTCCCGGTGGGCGCGTCCGGGGCCGTCCCGAGGGTGAAGGCGTAAAAGCCGTCGAGGGGATCGGCGTTCGTGACCGTGTGAACGACCTGGCCGAACGGGTTGAGGAGTTGCAGGGTGGCCGGGTGGTCGTCGGGGAGGGGGTTCTCCGCGTCGTCGAGCACGAACGTCAGGTGGATGTCGTCGCCGGGGCGCCAGACGCCGCGTTCGCCGTAGATCTTCCCCTTGAGCCCGTCGGTTACCACCGCACCGCCCACGTCGAAGTGGCTGGTGGGCAGCGCGGGCCCGAAGTTCATCTTGAGATAACCTTTGTCGCCTCCGGGCCGGCTGCGGCCGCCGATGCCCATGCCCGCGCCGGCGCCTGGCCGGCCTGCCGTCCGCCGTCCGCCACCCCCCTCCGCCACCGCGTAGTAGGGAATCCCCTCCAGGGTGGTGCGCGCCATCCCGTCCGACCCCGTCACCACGGTCGCCAGCGGCTGGTTCTGATAGTTCATGAAGGTCACCGATACGCCCCTCATCGGATCGGAGGTGCGCAGGTCGGTGGTGGCCACCAGGACGTCGCCCCGCGGGTCCCGCTTCGCCGTGATCCCGATGTTCGACGCCAGGAAGTTGCGGGAGTTGGTCGCCCTCCCGGACCACCGGTAGTAGGAATCCGTGCACGGGTCGTCGCGGTCGGCCCACTCGAAGGGGGCCTCGTTTCCCCGGATTCCGTCCCAGCCCGTGACGAACCGGTCGTACTGGTCGTTCAGGTTGGCTGGTTCGGGCTCGATCGCCACCGGCACCTGGCTGCGCGCGCCGGAGCACGTGAAGGTGGAGTTGCCGCGGTTGATCGACAGGGTCAGCCGGATGAGGCTCCCCGCGTGGGCGCGCACTACATCGCTGACGTCGAGCGTATAACGGTTCCACCCGCTGTCCTCCGCCTCGGGGAGCGATATGGTGCGCCGCCAGAGGGTGCGTCCTGCCCGCCCGAGTTCGCGGCCGCCGGAGAGATCGTTGTTCTGGAGGAACTGTCCGATGTTGGCCTCGTACACCTCGAAGGCCGTGACCTGGACCGAATGCACGTTGGCCGCCTCGATCGGAACGGTCAGCATTTCGGCCTCGGGGAGCACCACCCCGCGCCCCGCGAAGCGCACTCCCGGCTTCACGTCGACGAATTGCACCACGTGCTCGCTTCGCTCCTCGAGCCTATTGCCGCCGGCGCCCCGGATCCCGGCTTCGAGCATGACCGTTGCGGGCCCGATGACGCGCTCCGCCGGGAAGATCCGGAGCGTGTTGCCGGATACCTCCAGGGTGAAGCGCCCGTCGCCCAGGCTCACCAGGCCGGCGAGATCCTGGCTACGGTCAAGCGGGTCCGAGAAGCGAATCTGCGCGTACTGGCGGTCGTCGGACTCGGCGCGGGCCCCGGTGACGCGGAAGATGTTCTGCCCCGGGACCGTCACGTCCCGCCTGCCGCGCGAGGGCACCCCGATGGAACTACCGTCCCAGCGCAGCCGCAACTCGCCGTCGCGCTCCCCACGCGTCACACCCTGAATGGCAAAGCTGTGATCGATGCCACTTTCGCCGTGCATCCACCGCATCCCGAGGCGCCTTCCGCCCTGCTGGGCGGTCAGCACCTGCTCCACCGCCCCGCCCTCCGCGAAGTCGGCGGTCACGACCGTCCCGGTCAGCACGAGGCCGTCCTCCCCCCCGGCCTGCGCCTCCAGTCCGTGCACCCGAATCTCGAAGTCCTGCTCGATGACCTCGAAGGCGAACCAGTAGTCGCCCAGATCCTCCGGCAGGCCGAGCAGTCCCTCCCGCGCCAGCGTGACCCGGAAGAAGCCGCCCGAGGGCAGTTCGGCCTCGGGTGTGAAGACGAGCTGGCGGGCACTGGTGAAGACGGCGGTGCCGTCGATCGCCGGCTCGAGCTGCAGCACCCCGGCCGCCGGCTGGCCGAGAAGGTGCTCGCCCGTTACATCGCGGGTGAACTCGATCGTGACGCGGTCGCGACTCGACACGGTCCCGTGGGTGCGGGCGCTGATCAGCGATCCCCACCTGGGATCGACCGGCGGGCCGGCCGAATCGGGACCTTCGACGGCGCTGCAAGCGGCCAGGGCCGTCAGGGTCGCCAGGGGGAGCGGGACGAAGCGGGGCGGCAGGATGGACATGACCATGCTCCAGGCGGAAAGTTGGGCTGCGCCTCAATGCGAACTTCGGCTATGGCCATTGGGAGGGCAAGGAACGTACCAGGACCAGGGCGCCCGTTTGGCCGGCAGTGAGGTGGATCTCGTGTCTATCGAGTCACGGCTGCCGCTACGGCAGTGTCGGCGGGGACACAATCCGGAGAACCACCAGGTGCTCCACGTCCATCGAGTCGCGGCCCACGCTGAGAACCTCCCTGTTTCGGAGCGAGAAGAGCCGGATGCCCTCTTCGAGCGTGAAGGTGCCGACCGTCCCGTTCCGGTCCAGGAGAGACCACTCCACGATGTCGGCCCACCTGTGCACGTAGTGACCGACGAGGGTCTCGGATCCGTCGCTGATCACCGCGGCGGAGAAGGGTCGCGGCACCGTCCCGTCCCAGACTTCGACCGATTGCCGCGCACGGGACATGTAGTCCTCGCCGGGGTCCCGGCTTACCCTGGCTTCGACACGCTCCCAGAGAGCGTCCATCTCCGCCTCCGACACGGGGGGCGGCGGAGAGGCCGGCCGCAGGGTCCGTGCCGTCCGTCCGTCCCAGTCAAATGACACCACGCGGCCGTCCCTTGCATCCGCGGCGACGACACCGGTGGGGACCAGATCGTATTGTGCATGCGCTGCAAATGCCGGCATTCCGTCCCGAATATCCCCGCTCGGGCTTCTGAGGACGAAACTCTCGCCGCCCGGGACCTTGATCGGAGTTTCGAGCGGAGTCCCCGGGTCGTCCACCCGATAGAACTCGATCGTGTCTCTCAGGATTTGCATGACGTTCCGCAAACCCGTGCCCGAATCTCTCGCTACGGACACCACCGGGGCTCCGCCGGCGCCGAAAGCAATCTTCAGAGGTGTCTCGGGGAGGTCGCGCAGCGACCAGGTAGCGACCGGGGACTCACGATGGAACAGCAGCACCCGGCGCATGGCTCCATCGAGGAGGAGAATCGAGTCACCCTTGGTGTCCAGGTCCAGCAGGCTCTGAAACTCCCCGGGGCCCTCGCCTGGCCGGCCGACCGTCCCCACCAGGTCTCCCGCCTCGTTCAGCAGCAGCACTTCCGTGGGTTCGAGCTTCATGACGACGAAGAGGCCGTCGGGCCCCCGTTTCACGTCTTGGACGAAGTACAGGAGATCGCTGTGGACGACTACGACGGTGTCTAGGGTGAGCCTTGCCGGTGGCTCGGCGGGGGCCGCGGGTTGCCGGCCGCCCGGCTCGCACCCGGCCGCTGTCGTCAGGACGCAAAGCGTGGCAAGGAGGCCCAGCCGCGGGGGGAGCGGAGCGCTCACCCCCCCAGATCCACCACCTCGAGATTCCGCCACCTGACTTTGATCCCGCCGCCGTCGTGGATCTGGAGCGCGATCGACCCCTCGGCTGCGCCGATAGCCTCGTCGGTGAAATCGACCATCCGCGTCCCGTTCAGCCATGTCGTGACCCGGTCGCCCACGGCGCGCACCCGCATCGTGTTCCAGTCGCCCATCTTGAGAGCCGCGTCCAGCTCCGGATCCGGCTGCACCAGCCATCCCCGCCCGTACGACTCGTAGATCCCGCCGCTGAAGAGCCCCGGCGGCGCCACCTCCGCCTGCCACCCGCTCACCGTCGTGCCCTCCACGCTGGAGCGGAAGAAGACGCCACTGTTTCCGTCGGATTCCTGCATGAAATCGACGCTCAGATCGAAGTCGCGGAAACGTCGTTCGGTCTTCAGGTACCCGTACTGGGCGTCCGGGCCGCTTTCGCAGACCAGCTCGCCGTTCTCGACGTACCAGCGCTCGGTCCCGTGCACCTGCCAGCCGTCCAGGTTCTCGCCGTTGAAGAGCGATACCGGTCCCAGCGGCAGGATCTTGATGTTGCGGTAGAAGACGTTGCGGCCGTGGTCCTGCAGCCCGATCGGGCCCGACGCCGCGCGGCCGTACTGCGGGAACGGCTCGAACTTGCTCGCCGCGACGAGCGCCTCCCACTCCGGCGAGCCGAGCACGTATTCCACCGTCCTGACGCCGTTGAGCCAGTGCTCGACGTGGTTGTTGGCGACGCGGATGCGGGCGCTGTTCCACTCACCCGGCCCGTGCAGGGTCTTGTCGCCGGCGGAGTGCAGGTCGTAGTTGTCGCCGGTGAGGTGGGTGTTCATGTCCATCGTGCCCATCTCGATGTAGGCGGGGTCGTCGAGCACCTGGTACTCGGGCGCGTTGTTCCAGATCGCGAAGCCGTCGGCCTCGATCACCCGGTAGAGGACGCCGCTGTTCGCCACCTCCGACAGCATGAAGTCGAACTTCAGGTCGAAGTCGGAGAACGACTCGGTGGTGACGATGTCCCCGCCGATGGCCACGTCCGGATCGCCGGCGGTCGCGCCTACGACCAGCGTGCCGTCGACAACAGCCCACCCGGTGTCGGGGAAGGCCTCGCGGTTGTAGCCCCGCCAGCCGTCGGTGGTCTCGCCGTCGAAGAGGAGGCGCCAGCCGGCCTCGCGTTCGGCGTCGGTGAGGGTGTTGGGGGATGGGTCGGTGTTGGCGGACGCATCGCCGGACCCGTCGCCGGTGTCCCCATAGCATGCGCCGGCGAGCACCACGACCGCGAGCGCGAACGCAATCGGCGGAGATCGGCGCGAGCGGCGGAAGGCGGCCGGCCGAAGCGTCTGCGAACGGCCGGTGTGTATCGTGTGTATGGTGCGCATCAGGCAAACCTCGCTTTGTCGGGATTCCGGCCTGGCAGCCCGCGCCTCGCCGCCCTGGGTGCGACGCGGGGATTATTCACGGGCTGCTGGGCGGTGGAAGTTGCGGCGATCTGGCGGGCCGCGCGAACGCCCGAGAGAAACGCGCCGTGTACCGTCGCCGGATAGTCGTCGTTGGTCGCTTCGCCCGCGAAGAAGACCTTGTCGCCGACGGGCTCTCCCAGAACCGCGTGCTCCTCGAAAGAAGATCCGGCCGGCACATACGAATAGGAACCGTGCGCCCACGGATCCGAGCGCCATCGTGTGATGCGTGTGTCCCTGGGCGGCGGCACGTCCCCGTACATGTTCGTGAGGGCCGCAACGGCCCGCGCCACGACCTCGCGGTCGGAGAGCCGCTCGAGCTGGGTGCCGTACGTGGCGGAGTTGAGCATCGCGAGGATGGGCTTCCCCGTGTACGGATACAGGCTGATGGTCTCCGCCCACTGCCCCCTGTCCGCACTGACGTATTGGAGGCGCTCGACGTCCCGGTCCCAGAAGACATCGTCGAACAACAGGTACGCCTTGTTGAGCACGCCCATCTCGAGGCTGGCGATCGCGCTCCTCTTACGGACCGGCAGCGACGGACGGAACGCGATGAAGTCCTCCTTCAATACCCCAAGCGGAACCGTCACGATGACTCTGTCGGCCTCGATGGTCGCACCGGCGGCCGTCGTCACGCCAATGGTCGACCCCGAATGGTCGATCTCCGTCACGGCCTGCCCTCGCCTGACCGCCACACCGCTCGCCAGCACGCCGACGATCTGCCCGTAACCGCCCGGGAAGACGACATCCCCCCCACGAAATGAACTCGCGCCATCGACGCTCGCGTACGAGAGGTCACTCAGGCCGGCGGCGTATTCATTCTCGACTTCGGTGGTGAGCAGGTAGTCCAGGTAGCTCCTGTCGGCCTCGCTGAAGGTCATGCTCGTGAGGAGTTCTTCGTAGACCGACTGGAAGTTCCTGCCGGGATTCTCCTCCGCCAGCCTCCAGAAGTCCCGCATCGCCCGCCGTGCGGAACGCGCCGGCTCGCCCGCGTCGTAATGGAACACCCCGTTGCCCCAGTCGGTCCGGTGCGTCGCGATGTTGTTCTCCCTGGCGATGGCGGTGATGGGGTTCCCGTCGATCCCGTGAATCCAGGATGCTCCGAGGTCGATCGGAAAACCGTCGCCGATGGTGTCCGTCCAGATGCGCCCGCCGATGCGGTCGCGGGCCTCGAGCACGACGACATCGTCGAAGCCGTTCGTGTGCAGTTCGGTGGCGGCCGCCAGGCCGGCTACCCCGGCGCCGATGATCACGACCCCTTGATTGCGCTTTGGGGAAGCGGGTGAGGAGAGTCGCCGGCGTCCCGTCTCGGACACTGCGTTGCGTTCCGGCAAGACGGAAACGGCCGGGACGATCCCCGCCGCGCCGAGCGCGCCCTTGACGAAGGCGCGGCGGTTCATTCGCGGAGGTGTGGCCCCGACGCGCTGCTCCGGCGGCGTTGCGCGTGACCCACTCCCCTCGGCACGCGTCACACGAGCCTCATCGCATCAGGATCCCACCGCACGATCCGGTCCTCGAAGTAGCTGGTGTTGCAGGCCAGCGCCGGCGCCGCCGCGCGCAACCCGAAGCTCGCGTCCTCGCGCACCGGCGGACCGCCCCGGATCGCCTCGAAGAAGTTGAAGAAGTGGTCGACGTGGGCGCCCCGGTAGCCCCGCTCGACCTGGTAGCGGACCTCGGCCGGGGGCAGCATCCGCACCCGCGCGGGCAGTCCCCCCTCGTCCGCCGCCGCCTCGGCCATCTTCTCCTGGCTGAAGGCGTCCATCGGGTCGACCGCGACGTTCTTGCGCAGCACGACGTCGGTCCACGTCACATCCATCGCGCCCTCGCTCCCCACCAGGCGCAGGAAGGTGCTGCCCGAGGTCCCGTCCACGAAGTTGACCCTGAGCGACAGGTTGAAGCCCGGGTGCGAATTGGTCTCGGGGTAGTCGAAGACGCCGAGGAGCACGTCCGGCACCTCGCGCCCGTCCTTCCAGTAGCGGAGACCGCCGGCGGCCTGCACCCGCGTCGGCCCGTTCGAGCTGACCACGAAGTGCAGGCTGGAGAAGAGGTGCACGAACAGGTCGCCCGCGACGCCGGTCCCGTAGTCGCGGTAGTTGCGCCAGCGGAAGATGCGGAGCGGGTCGTAGGGGCGGTCGGGGGCGGGTCCGAGGAAGCGCTGCCAGTCCACAGTCTCTGCGGAAGCCTCCGCCGGGATGGGATACTGCCATGCTCCGATGGGATCGTTGCGCGCCCAGAATCCCTCTGCGTAGTTGAGCTGGCCGATCGCGCCTTCCTCGTACAGCTCCCTGGCCTTCTCGTTGCCGAGCGAGCTCATCCCTTGGCTGCCGACCTGGAAGACCTTGCCCGATTCCTGTTCCGCGCGGATCAGGTCGCGCCCCTCGGCGATGTCGTGCACCATCGGCTTCTCGCAGTAGACCGACTTGCCGGCTCGCAGTGCGGCGACCGATATGGGCTGGTGCAGGTGGTCGGGCGTGCCGACGATCACGGCGTCGACATCGTCCCGGGCGAGCACCTCGGCGTAGTCGCGCGTCGTGAAGATCTCCCCGTGGCGCTCCTTTGCGGCGTCGAGCCGCCCGTCGAAGACATCGCATGCCGCCACCAGCTCCACCCCGGGGATCCGCAGCGCGGTGTTCACGTCGGCCATCCCCATCCCCCCGGCCCCGATCACGGCCAGGCCGACGCGGTCGGAGGGCGGCACCTGTCTGCTACCGGGCTCGCGGCTCAGCGTGCGGCGGACTGCACCCCGCGCCTCGGCCGACAGCAGGGAAGGGAACCCCGCGGCAAGCGCCGAGCCGGCCGCGACGGATTTGACGAACTTGCGCCGGCTACTGGCGGCGGGCTCCGGATGGTACGCTTGCCGGTCTCCGGCGGGGACGGAGGCGGCGTCGGATTGCCTCTGGCTACTGGCGGGGCCGGGCTTCGGACTGGACTTTCTCTTGTCGCTCATGGTGTCCACGCGTTGGAAGTCGGTGTGCGGGCGGGTTTCGCCCCGGTCTCACAACGTAAGCGCCCCCCGATCCGGTCAGCAAAGGAGTGAAACGGTGAGCGTAACGTGAACACGCGCGCCATACTCATCGGGCTTGTACTCGGCCTGGGGCTCGGGGTGGCCGCCTCGGCAACCGGATCTCCAATGCTGCTGTGGGCGGCCGAGGCCGTCGAACCGCTCGGCCAGGTCTTCCTGCGCGCGATCCAGATGGTCGTGATCCCGCTGGTGGCGGCGGTCGTTTTCGTAGGCGTGGGGCGAATCGGGAACCTGCACAAGCTGGGCCGGCTGGGCGGGCTCTCGGTCGGCTTTTTCTGGGTCACGACGCTGCCGGCAATCCTGATCGGGATGGGCGTGACGAGCCTCGCCCTCTCCTTCACGGCCCCGGTGCCGCCCCCCACGGACGTAGCGGTACTGGACACCCAGCCGCCCGGCGTGGTCGACTTCCTGGTCAATCTCATCCCGCGCAATCCGGTACAGGCCGCCGCCGACGGGTCCCTCCTCTCCGTGCTCATCTTCGTCGTCCTGGTCGCCGCCGCAACGACGGCGCTGCCGGCGGAGAAACGGCGGACGCTCACCTCGGTCGCCGAGACGCTTGGGGACGCCCTCATCAAGCTCATGAACTGGATCCTCTGGACGGCTCCGGTCGGCGTCTTCGGTCTCGCGGCGCCGGTGGTCGCGAAGACAGGGATCGCAATGTTGCAGAACCTGGCCGTCTTCATCGTCGCCGTCGTCGCGGGTCTATTCATCCTCAAGGGTCTCGTTCTGCTGCCCCTCGTCTGGATTCTGGGCAAAGTCCGGCCGGGCCGTTTCATCCGGGGAACGGTGGGCAGCTACACGGTGGGCTTCACCACGACGACATCGGTGGCGACGCTTCCGATGATGCTCAAGGAGGCGGAGAAGCTCGGAGTGTCGAAGGGGAGCTTTACATTGGTCCTGCCGCTGGCGGCATCGATCAACCGGCCGGGGAGCGCGCTGTTTCAGAGCGCGTCGCTGGTATTTCTCGCGGCGATGTATGGAGTGCCGCTCGACGCGGGGCTCATCGCGGCGGCGGTGCTGGCGATCTTCCTCGCCTCGATGACGGTCGCCCCGGTGCCCAGCGCCAGCATCGTGTCGATGGTGCCGGCGCTGGACGTGGTGGGGGTGCCCGTCGCAGGGCTGGGCATACTGCTGGGGGTAGACCGCGTGCCCGACGTGTTCCGTTCCGCGACCAATGTGATCGGCCACATGTCCGCCGCGACGACGGTCGACACGATGACCCGGAAGGGGAAGGGGTCGTAACGCCGGTTCAGTCCCCGGAGTCGTCGCTGTCGAGTCGCTCCCCGGCACGGCCCCCGGCCACGAACTCCGCCACCTCCGTCGGCAGCAGCAGGTCGTCCGAGATCCCGGCGATCTCCTCCGCTTCGCGCCAGGCGCGCTCCAGCCGCCAGAGTTCACCCTCGAGGGCGCGGCGCTCGTCCTCCTCCTGGAGCGCCATTTCGAAGGCGAGCCGGGTTGAGCCGGGTATCCTGGCGAGGGGAAACGCGTCATGAGCCCAACCGGCGGGTTTCCACCTGGGGAGTTCTTGCAGGAACCGACTCGCGTGCCCGCGGGATTCGATTTCCGAGACGGCTGACTGCACCTTCCTCCGCCTGCCGCTGAGCGTGTTGATCCAGGGGAGAATCGCGTCCAGTGCGCGCCGCGCGTCATCCCCCTCATGCCATTCCCCCACGTGCATGTGGATTGGAGTCCAACCCGCCGGTGCGCGTACGCGGAACCCGATTTCGTCGTCGGTGGGATCAATGAAGGTGAAGAACCGGCTCGTGAGATTGAGTCGCCTCACGCGCCCGTCGGATGGCCTGAACCGGACCACGGGACGATTCTCCAACCAGAGAAGGCTCGCTCCCGTGACGCCGACAACCCCGAATACGCCTGCCGTCATGCCGCCCAGCGCAATCCCGCCCGCCAGCGCCGCGCCCGCGGCCGTCCCGGTAACGAGGCGCCGCCGCAACCGCTTCCCGAACCGGTCTCCATACCGCCACGCCGCGAACTCGGGACGGAGCGGCTTGCCGATCCGAACCAACTCGAGTCCCTCGCGGTGCCGGGCCAACCCGATGTTCTCGGTGGACAAGCGAACCCGGGTTCCACGGAAGAGCTCTTCACACGCCTCAATCGCCTCCCACCGCTCCTCCAGCGGCGTCAGATTCCAGCGTTGGCAGCTGCGGCAAACGACCCAGAGCCGCCCCTTGGCCGCGTCGAAAGCCAACCTCCGCCCCACCGGGAATTCCTCCACCACCTCGTTCGCCCCAAGTGGTCTCTTGCAGAACATGCACGCTCTGTACATCGTCCCCCCGAACTCCTTGCAATGGCGCCGGCGCGTCCCGCTATCTCACCGCGGCAGGCACCCTCTTCACCACGATGGAAGGAACATCCATCTCGTCTACCTCCCAGAACGCCACCAGGCCGTCCGGGCCGAATGCGCTCGGTATCCGCGCATCGTCAATGGCGAAGGTGCCCACGTAGTTGCGGTCGGCGTCGAAGACGTCGGTCGGGCCGTACTCCCAGGGCTCCTCGCCGTGCCTGCGGACCCACAGGCGGCCTTCCCAGGTGGCCCGGAGCCATCGGATGATCGGCACCTCGGGGTAGAATCCCCGCTCTTCCATGACTTCGAGGAGCATCGGCGATGATGGTCGCTTGAACTGGTCGAGCTCGCGCTCCATCAGGGCCTCATGCATCCGTTCGGTGACGGTCTCCGGGACAAGAGGGCGCCGCAACTCGCCGCGTGGGGCGCCGTCGGCCGCTACGAACCGGACCACGTAGGCCGATGAGTCGGAGTAGGCGAGCGTACCGTCCGGCAGGACATCCCAATGGAACTTCGGCTCAAGGATCATGCCGTCAAGGAAGACCCTCAGTATGTCCCCCGATTCCAGCCCGTCCGGAAGTGGTTCGCGAGGCGATTTGCGGGGCGCGCGCCACCCCTTCAGCGCGGTTTCCGCAACGACCCTGTCGGCACGAACGTCGAACCGCTCGATCGTGCGGTCGTCGGCTCCCACTGAATCGGGGTGCGTACCCCACGAGGCCATGGCCCGATGCGCGTAGATCGCGCCCTGCGCGTACAGGGAGACGCCGTCCGGGTGAGGCCTCATTCGGCGTTGCAGCGTGAGTTGCTGGAGTTGAAACGGTCTGAACTCCGTGTTCATCCGGGCAAAGTGGCCGTGCGAGCCGTCCGCGCCGAACACCTGGATGGCCCAGCGCCTCCCGTCGGCCACCGCGAAGCGCCCGTCGCGCCAGACCACGAGCGCCGTCGGATCCTGGAAATCTCCGGGTCCCTCGCCCCTTTGGCCCACGGTCCTTACCAACTCGCCGGCCGGGTTGATCACGACCACGCGGAAGCCCTCCGCGTCGAGGACATGAAGGTTCCCGGAAGCGTCGAAACCCAGGTCGCCGGTTCCGGTGAATTGCGCCCAGTCGGGGGCGGCCAGACCGCCCACGCGGTATACCTCCGGAAAGTCCGCCGTCAGCGGGCGATCCTGGGCGCCGACGGAGGAGAAAGTCGTGGCCAGGCCGGCCAGAAGGACGGCGGGGATGGTTGCGGCTTTGGGCCGCGGACTGGACTTTTGTTGTTCGCTCATGGCTCGCAAGGCGTTGGAGGGCCGGCGTGTGGGCGGGCATGCCGCGACAGGACCCGCGTTTCGCCCGGGACGCGTCCGATAAGGTAACCGGGAGCCGGCACAGTCGGAAAAGATTTGGGGGGTGATGCAGTGCGCCGATCCGAAACGCGGCCGAGTCCGTCGCGCCAACGGGTGCGAGCCGGGTCGCGCCAGCGGGTGCGCTCCGTCATCCTTGCGGTGCCGATGTCCACCGTTGCCCTTCTGCTCCCCGGTGCTATCCGCTCCCCCGGCGTCCCGCCCGGCGCGAGCGATCCCGTGCGGGTCGTTGTCGAGACCGGAATGGGCTCCTTCGAGCTGGAAGTCGACGCCGACCGGGCTCCCATCACCGCCGCGAACTTCCTCCGCTACGTCGACGGCGGCCACTACGACGGCGGCACATTCCACCGCACCGTCCACGAGGACAACCAGCCCAACGACTCCATCCGCATCGCGGTCATCCAGGGATCCCGCAACCGGGAGGCGGGCGCGGCGGCCTTCCCGCCCATCGCCCTGGAACGGACCAGCGAGACCGGCCTCGCCCATCTGGACGGCACGGTCTCCATGGCGCGGGGCAGACCCGACTCGGCCACGCACAGCTTCTTCATCTGCATCGGCGACCAGCCGTCCCTCGACTTCGGAGGGATGCGCAACCGGGACGGGCAGGGGTTTGCCGCGTTCGGCCGGGTGGTGGAGGGGATGGATGTGGTGCGCGCGATTCACCGGGCGCCCCATGAGGGGCAGAGGCTGACTCCGACCGTACGGATAGTGAGGGCGTACCGCAGGGTGGGGTGAGCGGCGGGCCCTGGAGGGCCTGGTCCGGGGGACCGAGTACCGGCGGGGCTCATTCGAGTACCGCCTGCTCCAGCCGCCAGAGTTTTGAGCGTGTAGTATCCGGTACCGAGGTTCGCAATGTCCACGGCCAGCGCCATCGGTTCGGCCGCCCTGGTTGCATTCTGCGTCCATGACACCGCGGGCACCCGAGGGGCTGACCGCAACCGAAGTGCGCGGAGCGTCCGGGTGAGCAATCCCGGTCTATCCCCCTCGACGGAGAGCGAAACGCGCAGTGGCCACGCCACGACGGAACCGTAGACCTCCCAGTAGGCGACCAGGCCATCGGGGCCGAAGGCCACCGGTATGCTGGTGATGCCGGCCGCGAAGGTTCCGACGTACTGCCGGTCCGGGCCGAAGACATCGATCGGGCCCCCTGTGTCCCAGGGCTCCTCTCCGGGCCGCCGAATCCACAGCCCGCCCTCCCACGTTGCCCTGAGTTGGCGAACAATCTGGATTTCCGGGTAGAACTCGCGATCCTCGATCTGTTCGCGCACGTCGCGGGGCAGGCCGCCGGAGTCTTCGAACAGGGATTCGCGGCTGCCGATTTCACGTTCGATAGCAGCGGACCGCAGGCGACGGCTGACGCCTCCGGGCTCGATCGGCCTCTGCACGACGTCGATCACCTGTCCCCCGGGCCTGACGAACTTGACGGCATAGGCCGAAGAATCGGAATACGCGATGGTGCCGTCCGGCAGGATGTCCCAGCGCAGCGGGGGCTCGAAGAAGCGTCCCTCGACCCTGCCGAACATCAGTGCATCCCTCTTGGCTTCGTCCAGGAGGTCGTTGAGAGTCAGCTGCTCGAGGGCCTCTTCCGGAACATCGTCACGGGGTGCCCGCCACGCTTGCAACAGGGGTTGGACGACGAACTCTCACCTCTGCCGACCACCGCCGTACCACAACGGTTGTCGCGCCTGGCGGCCCGGGCGATGCTCAAGCGGGCCCTACCTCAGCTCGACCGGCAATCGCTTCACGACGAGGGTCGGCACATCCAGCTCGTCGACCTCCCAGAACGCGACCAGGCCGTCCGGTCCGAAGGCGAGCGGCATCTTCGTGGCACCCGCCGGGAAGGTGCCAAGATACTGCCGGTCGCGGCCGAACACATCAATCGGCCCCTCGTCGTCCCACGGCTCTTCGCCGCGCCGTTGCACCCAGAGCACGCCGTCCCAGCCGGCCCGGATGCTCCGGATCACGGGCACTTCACCGAAGAACTCGCGGCTTTCGACCCGTTCTCGGCGGGACTCGTCCAGGTCTGACATGGCGGCGCGCAGCTCGGGGTCGTCCACGGCAGCGTTCCTCTGTTCGCTGGCGCGCCGGAGCTGGTCAATCTCCCATTCGATCATCGCGGAGCGGATCCCGTCGTTGACCACTTCGGGCTGGATGGGGCGCCGAATCACGTCCCGCACCTGGCGGTTCCTGGCGATCCAGACCAGGTAGGCCGAGGAGTCCGAGTAGGCGATCATGCCGTCCGGCAGGATGTCCCAGTGGAACTCCGGTTCGAAGAACATCAGGGCGCTGGCCGCCCGGGCCAGCCCGGCGTTGCCCCTGAGGTCGTCGGCTGTGATCCTGTCGACCGGCTGCCGGCGGGGCGCCCGCCACCCCTCTGCGACCGTCTCGGCGGCCACGACATCACCGCTGAGATCGATTCGCTCGACACCACGTTCGTCGACTCCCGCCCTCGGTTGCGGCTGCGCCCCGGCCAACTCGTCGAACGCGCCAATGAGATCGCCCATGGCGGCCCTTGCCCCCTGTGCGTAGATGCCGCTCCCGTTCGGATCCGGCCTCATGACCCGGCCTGTCTGCGCGAACATGGCAAAGGGGTTGCCCGGCTGGGTGCTCCAGCGAACCATGCGCTGGAACCAGCCGTCGGGGCCGAACAGGTGCATGGCGTTGTGCCCCGCGTCGAGCACGGCAAAGTGCCCGTCGCGCCATACCACAAGGTTGGAGGGAAGGTCGAACTCCCCGGGTCCTTCGCCCGCGCGTCCGACGACCATCACCGGCTGGCCGTCCGGGCCGATAATCGCAACCTGGGGCGCATCCGCGTCCAGGACGTACAGGTTCCCCGAGCCATCGAACCCCGCAGGCCCGGGGTTCGTGAACAGCGCCCAGTCGGGGGCATCCGTCCCGCCGGCCCGGTAGACCTCGGGGAAATCGGCGGCCAGCGGGCGGTCCTGGCCGGCGGCGGTAGAGGCTGCAACCGCGCAAGCGAACAGGGCGATCGCGGCCCGCAAACGCGGCCGGGTGGGCGACAACCTGGGAACGACGCGTGCCGTCAAGCCCGCTGCCTGCTGGAACATCTCGATGCCTCGCTATTCGAATCGCTTCGCCAGCCCGAGTTCCCGCGGGAATCCGGCATTTCCTGCATCCATAGTTATTATACCACGTCCCTGGACACATGTCCTTGGACACACGGTTGGCCGTCCCGGGTTGCTCTACGCAGCGAGAATGCCCCCGGCTTCACTCCCGGCCTTGCCGGTGCTTTCGCGCCACCACACCCTCTCTATACCTTTGTCGCTCCGGATTGTTTCCGTTTTCCGTCCCCCGCGGCAGGAGAATCCCGACCCGATGTCATCGGCGGCCCATTTCGCTTTCGAGCGCGATATCGTCGAGATGGAGAGCCAGATTGTGCGCCTCCGCGAGATGGCGGCACAGCGCGGCCTCGACGTCAGCGACGAGGTCCGCGTGCTGACGGCCAAGCTGGAAGACCTCCGAGAGGAGACCTATCGCAACCTGGACCCCATGGAGCAGGTCCAGGTGGCGCGCCACCCCCGCAGGCCCTACACGCTCGACTACATCGAGACCGTTTTCACCGACTGGTTCGAGCTCAAGGGCGACCGGTGCTACCGCAACGACGAGGCGATCGTCGGTGGGTGGGCGCGGCTTGGCGAGCGCTCGGTGATGGTGATCGGGCACCAGAAGGGCCGGGACATGAAGGAGAACCTGAGGCGCAACTTCGGGATGCCGCACCCCGAGGGCTACCGCAAGGCGCTCCGTCTGATGAAGATGGCCGAGAAATTCGGCCGGGCCGTCGTCACCCTTATCGACACGCCGGGCGCGTACCCGGGCTTCGGTGCCGAGGAGCGGGGACAGGCCGAGGCGATTGCGACCAACCTGCGTGAGATGGCCCGCCTGCGCGTCCCGACGGTCTCCGTGGTGATCGGCGAGGGCGGCTCCGGGGGGGCACTGGCGGTGGGCGTCACCGACCGCATTCTCCTGCTGGAGCATTCGATCTACTCGGTCATTTCTCCGGAGGGATGCGCGGCGATTCTGTGGCGGTCCGCCGAAAAGCGCGACGAGGCGGCCCGCGCATTGCGGCTCACGTCGTCGGACCTGCTGAAGCTGGGCGTAGCCGACGAGGTGATTCCGGAACCGCCCGGCGGGGCGCACGCCGACGGGCCGGTCGCGATGGCGAGCGTCGGCGAGGCCGTGACCCGCCACCTGAACGAGCTCGCCGGCAAGGAAACCGACCATCTGGTGCGGGAGCGCTGGGCCAGGTACGAGGCGCTGGGCACCTGGATCGAGCCCGAGGACGGATAGCGGCCCGTGAACAGGTCTCCTCAGGCACTCGGGCGTTGCTGGCAGTCCGTGGACAATCCCGGCGCGGCCTCGAGGGCGTAGCGATGTCCGGCTTCGCGGAGGTGAGTTTCAAGGGGACTCGCCGGGATTATTTCCGGTTCGATGCTCTCGATTTGGTCCCCGGTGATTTCGTTATTGTACAGGCCGACCGGGGCGAGGACCTGGGCGAAGTTACGGCGCTGGGGAACATCGCCGAGCGGAAGTGTTCGTCGTCGGGAGGGTGCGCGACGCCCACGCCGCAGCAGCGCATCCTGCGCCGGGCCGGGGCCGACGAGGTCCGCCGCGCGCAGCACAAGGAGGATGACGAGCGGCGTGCGCGCCGCGAGACGCGCGAGCACGTGGCGCGCCACGGTCTCAGGATGAAGGTCACCGAGACGGAATGGCAGTTCGATCGCAAAAAGCTGATCGTGTACTTCACCGCCGAGAAGCGGGTCGACTTTCGCGCGCTGGTGCGCGACCTCGCGCGGTCATTCCGCACCCGTATCGAGCTCAGGCAGATCGGCGTGCGCGACGAGGCCGCGCTGCTGGGCGGGGTGGGGCGGTGCGGTCGCGAGCTGTGCTGCTCCACCTGGCTTCCCGAACTCAAGCCCGTCAGCCTGCAGCTCGCCAAGGACCAGAGCCTGTCGCTCAACCCCGCGCAGATCTCGGGGTGCTGCGGGCGTCTCATGTGCTGCCTGATGTACGAGCACACCAGCTACGTCGAGGCGCGGCGCCGGTTTCCGCGTGAAGGCCGCATGCTGCGGACGGGCCAGGGCCGCGAGAAGGTGATGAGCGTGAACATATTCAGCGACACGATCGTCCTGAGGAACGCCGAGGGCGAGCACCGCAGCGTCACCGTCGATGAACTCAAGCAGGAAGTGGCTGCCCGCCGGAGGAACTGATCCTTGCCGGACTCGATCCTGCCGCCGCAGCCGCCCGAACCGCCGAAGCCGCCGCCGAAGCCGGTGCCCCCTCGGCCGCCGCCGCCCCCGCGGCCGGTTCCGGGCGGGGTTGTCAGGCGAAGCAACATCATATGGGTCCATCGATATGGGTGATATTGCCGAGATGGTATCGCAGCCCCGGCAGGAAGCGCCTCCGGAAGTCCACGTCGAATTCGCGGGAGTCAGCAAGAGCTACGACGGGCGCACGCTGGTGGTGAAGGACCTCGATCTGCGCGTCCGCACCGGGGAATTCGTGACCCTGCTGGGGCCGTCCGGGTCCGGCAAGACCACGATCCTGATGATGCTCGCGGGGTTCCAGACGCCGACCGCCGGCGAGATCCGCATCGGGGGCCGGCCGATCCAGAACCTGCCGCCCCGCAA
Source organism: Gemmatimonadota bacterium (assembly GCA_022826005.1). Lineage (GTDB taxonomy): Bacteria > Gemmatimonadota > Gemmatimonadetes > Longimicrobiales > Gaopeijiaceae > Bin94. The sequence goes on from JAJDVT010000094.1 coordinate 57,749, forward strand.
GCGCGGGATCGGGATGGTATTTCAGAACTATGCGCTCTTTCCGCACATGACCGTGGGGGCCAACCTGGCGTTCCCGCTGGAAGTGCGGGGGATGGGAGCGGAGGAGCGGCGGGAGCGGGTGGGGCGGGCGCTGGAGCTGGTGCGCCTGGGGGAGCTCTCGGACCGGCGGCCCGGGCAGCTTTCCGGGGGACAGCAGCAGCGGGTGGCGATCGCGCGCGCTCTCGTCTTCGAGCCCTCGCTGGTGTTGATGGACGAGCCGCTGGGGGCGCTCGACCGGAGCCTGCGCGAGGAGATGCAGTACGAGATCCGCCGCATCCATCGCACCCTGGGGGTGACGATCGTGTACGTTACGCACGACCAGCAGGAGGCGATGGTGATGTCCGACCGGATCGCGGTGCTGCGGGACGGGGTGGTCGAGCAGATCGCGCCGCCGGAGGGGCTATACGAGGAGCCGGAGCGGGCGTTCGTCGCCAGCTTCATCGGCGAGAACAACCGGTTGCACGGGCGGGTCACGGGGATGACCGACCGGGACGTGTGCGAGGTGGAGACGGGCGGGGTGCGGGTGCGCGCACTGAAGGTGGCGCCATGCGAGCCGGGAGACGACGTCACCCTGTCGATCCGGCCCGAGCGGGTCGAGATCAACCCCGAGCCGGGCCGCTACCGCAACGAACTGGACGCGCGGGTGGAGGATCTGACCTTCCTCGGCGACCATCTGCGCGTGCGCCTGAAGGCGTGCGGGCGCGACGACTTCATCGTGAAGATCCCGAATGTACTGGGGCACGGAGGTCTGCTGGAGGGGGACGGGGTGCGGATCGGGTGGACCGCCAGCGACTGCCGCGCGCTCAACCATGAAGGAGGAGAAGAATGAAGATGAACGGATGCCAGAGGGTGAGCGCGGAGACGACAGGGTGCGGGGATTGCGAGCCAGGCCTGAACGCGCGCGTCCCCGTCATGCTGGCGGCAGTGCTGGCGGTGGCCGCGTGCGGATCCGGATCCGACGCACCGCAGTCCATCACCACGGTGTCCTGGGGTGGCTCGTACGGTCGGGCCGTCAACGAGGGCGCGAACATACCGTTCACTGAAGAAACCGGTATCCGCATCGAGGTCGAGGATTACAACGGCGGCCTCGCGCAGATCCGGGCACAGGTGGACATCGGCGAGATTCACTGGGACGTGGTCGACCTGGAGATCGCCGACGCGGTGCGAGGGTGCGACGAGGGGCTGCTGGAGCCGATCGACCTCGCTTCGTTGCCGCCGGGAGCGGACGGAACGCCCGCCGAAGAGGATTTCGTTGACGATGGGCGAACCGAGTGCGGTGTGGGCAATCTGTACTGGTCCACAGTGTATGCCTACAACGCGGACAACATTCCGGGAGAAAAGCCGGCGACGATGGCCGACTTCTTCGACCTCGAAAAGTTCCCCGGCCGCCGGGGGATGCGGCGCGTCCCGAAGGTGAACCTGGAGTTCGCGCTGATCGCCGATGGCGTTCCGCTCGACCAGGTCTACGCAACCATGGACACTCCCGCGGGGCTCGACCGCGCCTTCGCCAAGCTGGAGACGATCAAGGACGAGGTGATCTGGTGGGAAGCGGGCGCCCAGCCGCCGCAGATGCTCGCCGACGGGGAAGTGACGATGACCACCGCCTACAACGGCCGCATCTTCAACGCCCAGGTGCTCGAAGACCAGCCGTTCGTGATCGTCTGGGACGGGCAGTTGCTCGATGTGGGCCAGGTGGGGATCGTCGCGGGGACGCCGAGGCTGGAGGCGGCGCTGCAGTATCTGGCCTTTGCAACCAGCGCCGAATCGATGGTGCGTATCGCGCGCCGGATCTCGTACTCGCCCATGCGCAAGTCCGGGATGGGGCTGGTAACGACCCACGTCGTGGCGGGGGTGGAGATGGAGCCGCACATGCCCGCGAGTCCCGCCAATGCGGCAAACGCGCTGCGATACGACTGGGCATGGTGGGTTGATCACGCGGACGAGCTCAACGAGCGCTTCAGCGCGTGGCTGGCGCGCTGAGAGCGGTGGCCGGAAGGGACCGCGGGCCGAAAGGCGGCGGTATGGGCGGTGGGCCCGGCCGGCGGGGCCGGCTTCGCGGTGCGATGCGCGTCCCGCGCGAACAGCTTCGGGCGCTGGGACTTGTTGCCCCGCTCCTGATCTTCATTGGCGTGACCTTCATCGCGGCGCTCGCGACGATGCTCATGCGGAGCGTACACGATCCGGTAGTCGCGGATGCGCTGCCGGAGACGGTGGCGCTGCTGCGGGGGTGGGATGGGGAGCGGCTCCCGGCCGAGGCCGTGTACGAGACGGCCGCTCGCGAGCTGAGCCGTGCCGGCGAGGAGAGGACGATCGGCCAGGTCGCGGGCCGCGTGAACCGGGTGCAGGGGGGTCTGCGCAGCGTTTTCACGCGCACGGCCCGGGATCTGGAAGATGAGGCGCCCGACCCGGCGGCTGCGACGGGGACCCCGTGGCGCGATGCTCTGATCGCCCTCGACACGGCCTGGGCCGACCCCGCCACCTGGCACGCGATCCGCACCACCGGCGAGCGCTTCACGTCCCGCAACTACCTGAACGCGGTGGACATGGATCGCCTCCCGGACGGCACGATCGCCAGGCAGCCCGAGGAACGTCGCATCTATCTGCGCCTCTTCTGGCGCACCCTGCTGGTCAGCGGCGCGATTACCATCCTCTGCCTCCTCCTCGGCTACCCGATCGCGCATCTGATCGCCCGCGCCCCGCCCCGCCGCGCGGCTCTGCTGCTCGTGCTGGTGCTGGTCCCCTTCTGGACCTCGCTGCTGGTACGGACCACGTCGTGGATCGTGCTGCTGCAGACGCAGGGCGTGATCAACGACATCCTCGTCGCCATCGGGCTCGTAAGCGACGACGGCCGCCTCGCGATGATCTACAGCATGACCGGCACCCTGATCGCCATGACCCATGTGCTGCTGCCGTTCATGGTTCTGCCGCTGTACTCGGTCATGCGGGGCATTCCGCCCCAGCACATGAGCGCGGCGGCCTCCCTCGGCGCCACGCCGCTGCAGGCCTTCCTGCGCGTGTACTGGCCGCAGTCGCTGCCCGGGGTCGGAGCCGGGGCGCTTCTCGTCTTCATCCTGTCGATCGGCTTCTACATCACCCCGGCGCTCGTCGGCGGGAGCGACGGGCAGCTGATCTCCAACATGATCGCCTACCACATGCAGACGTCGCTGAACTGGGGGCTGGCCGGCGCGCTCGGCGGCATCCTGCTGGTGGGCGTGCTTGCGCTGTACATGGTGTACGACCGGCTCGTGGGCGTCGAGCGGATGGGGCTGCACTGAGATGGTGAAGCAGCGCCCGGACGGACGGCGCTCGCCGCCCGCGCCCGCCGTGGGCACCGCCTCCGTCCTGGCCCCGCGGATGGGCAGCTTCGCCTACCACGCGTTGTGCGCCGCGGTGTTCGTCTTTCTGGTCGCGCCGATCCTGGTGATCATCCCGCTCAGCTTCAACGCGGAGCCGTACTTCACCTTCACCGAGGGGATGCTGCGGCTCGACCCGGACGCCTACTCGCTGAGATGGTACCGGGAGATCATCGATAACGAGGCGTGGACGGGGAGCCTGGTGAACAGCCTCGTGATCGGGGTCAGCGCGACGGTGGTCGCAACCGTGCTGGGCACCCTGGCCGCGCTGGGCCTCGCGAGCCCGGGCGTTCCCGCGCGGCGCGTCATCATGGGGATCCTGATCTCGCCGATGGTGACGCCGGTGATCATCTCGGCGGCGGGGATGTTCTTCTTCTACTCGAATCTGGGGCTCGGCCAGACCCATCTCGGGATCATCCTGGCGCACGCCACGCTGGGCGTCCCCTTCGTGGTCGTCACCGTGACCGCCACGCTGGCCGCCTTCGACCGCAACCTGACCCGCGCGGCCGCCAGCCTGGGCGCGGGGCCGTGGACCACCTTCCGGCGCGTCCAGCTCCCCCTTATCGCGCCGGGGGTGATCTCCGGCGCGCTCTTCGCCTTCGCCGTCTCCTTTGACGAGGTCGTGGTCGTGCTCTTCATGGGCGGCGTCGAGCAGCGCACGATCCCGCGCCAGATGTGGTCGGGGATCCGCGAGCAGATCAGTCCCGCAATCCTCGCAGTGGCCACCTTCCTGATCGTATTCGCGGCGCTGCTCCTGGTCGCGGTGGCGTGGCTGCGGAGGCGGGCGCCGGGCTGACCGGGGCGCGTTCGGCCGGACCTCAATCGCGGCCCCGGTCGAGGCGGGGCACCCGGCAGTCAGTTGTTCTTCGCGCCCTCCAGGATCCACTGCCTGATCACCGCGATCTCCTCCTCGGGAACCTTGTCTCCCTCGCCTTCGGGGGGCATGTCGCCCTCGGTGATCATCTCCAGCAGCCAGCTGTCCTCCGGGTCCCCCGCGGTAATGACGGGACCGAATTCCGAGCCCATCATCAACCTCTTGTGGTCGATGACGATGAGGCTGACCTCGGCGACCACCTCGCCTTCCTCATTCTCTGCGCCGTGGCATTTCGCGCATCGCTTCTGGAAGATCGGCAGCACGTCCTCCTTGTAGCTGACGGTGTCGGGGCGGAGCGCGTTCCGGTCGAGGGCCGGGACGCCGCCGCCGGAGGCACCCTGGCCGGCCACGCTGGCAGCGACTGCTCCTGCAGCCGCGGTCAGCCATACCGCGCGCAACACTCCCCCTGATCGTGGCATCCGCATCATCTGTTCACCTTGTTCGTTTGCGGGGCGGTGCGTGGTTGCGGGGCGGTCAGCCCAGCCCTTCCGCCTCCTTCATGAGCCTTAGGTGGGTCGCGGCCTGCTCCAGGCCACCCTCGCCCTCCTGCCAGGTGACTCTGCCGTTGCCGTCCGCGTCCATCCCGGAGAGGATGGCCTGCGTCATGGCAGCGATCTCGTCAGCCGCCGCCTTGGCGGAAGCCATGTCCGTGGCGGAGGCGACCATCGCGGCCTTCTCGACGATGGCTTCGGCCCAGGTCACCACGTTCCGCGCGCTCGTGCCGACGTGGTTCGAGTGCATCTTGACGGCGTTCGAGGCGTCTTCCGCCTCGGCGGCCAGCCCGATGTGCTGGGCAGCGCCGGAGGCGGCCCTGATCAGGCCGTAGCCCTTCCCCGGGCCCCGCTCGGAGGTCGAGGGATCGATCGCGTGCAGAACGTGCGTGATGTGGCGCTGGATGCCGGCAAGATCCCCGGATCCGGCGGCCAGTCCGGCGTGCTGGGCCGCCACCTCGGCTTCCATCTGGGCTGCGACCAGGAGTCCGACCTGGTCGGGGGTGTCTCGCCACATGTCGGCCACGTGGCCGATGTGGCGGTGGGCTGCGCTCTGCGCGGAGATCTGCGGCGCGGCGGCTGCCGCTGCCACGATGGCTGCCAGCGCGGCCGTGGTCACGAGTCTCGTTTTCGCCATGGTCCTGACTCTCCGGGTCTTGAAGGTGGGCGATTTCAACGTGTGCAGGGATGTCGCGACAAGGTACGCATCTTTGCGGCGCGGAACCAGACTGACGCGCTGATGCGCGGAGGCGTCCCGGCCATTACACTTGCAGCCTGCGGTGCTGGCGCTACCCCCCCGGACACCCCTGGGGGACCCCGACCGCGTGACCACATCAGCCGAGGTTCGACGCCATGTTGAGATTCTGCGACCACGCCCACTCCACCGCCCTCGTGGCGGTGCTCGCCGCGGCTCTCGCCTGCGCCGCTCCGGATCAGTCCGGTGATGCAGGCGCCGGGACCGCCGATCCCGCCGCGGAGTCCGAAACGAGTCCGTCCACCCTCGTCCGGCTTCTCGCCGATGGGCAGGCGGTCTTCGGCGTGTTCCCCGGAGGCAACACCCGTGAGCATGGAGTCCTGAGGGGGCAGAACCGGGAACTGGACTTCGTCTTCTACTCCCTGGAGTCAGGTCCATTTGACATAATGTCAACTAAAGTTTACATGGAAGGGATCGCCGAGGGCTCGGGGGAGGACGCGCCGCACCCGCTGATCCTGAGGATTCCGCCGATCCGCAACGGCGTCGCCGACGCGGAGGCGCACACTGCGGAAGCGCTTGCGGCCGGGGTCGCGGGGATCGTCTTCCCGCATGCGGAATCGGCCGAGGACGCGGCCGTGGCGGTCTCGGTGATGGGCGATGATCTTTGGCCGGGGAACCCCGCCGGGACGCTCCTCGGCATCCTGATCGTGGAGGACGCGGAAGCGGTGGACCGGGTCGACGAGATCGTCGCGACGCGGGGGGTGAGCGTGGTCTTCGCCGGGCCGGGCGACCTGCGCCGGGCCTACCAGGGAGACATGGAAGCGGTCGAGGCGGCCATCCAGCAGGTGCTCGCCGCCTGCCGGCGCCACGGGGTGCCGTGTGGGATCACAGCGGGTGTGGACGACATCGCCGCGCGGATCGAGCAGGGCTTCCGGGTATTCATCGTGAGCGATCCGGCTGCCGTGACGGCGGGGCGGGGGGCGGCGGGGCGGGGGTAGGCGGAGTGGTCCGGGACGTCAGCCGCCGGCCGCGTCGATGCGCTCGCCTGCCAGACGGAGGAAGCGCTCGGCGGCAGCGACCGCGTTCGTTGCCTGTTCCTCGCTGAAGGCCATGAAGGGGAATCCGCCGGGGAGACCGTTGGGATAGCGCGTGGGGATGTAGTACTGGTCCAGAATGCCCGCGTCGTCCCGCAGGCTGGCCAGATCCGGGACACGCTCCGCGAATCCGTCGGCGAGGACCGCGACGGAATGTCCGTAGACGGTACGTTCTCCGAGGAGGTAGCCGATCGCCTTTACCGCCTTTTCGGCGCTCTGCTGCGAGAGGAAGCACACCTGTGCGTAGAAACCCTCGCGGAGCCCCAAACGCGCGAAATCGAGATCGTTCTCGGCCTGCTTCAGCCAGCGGTCCGCTTCGGCTCTCCTATCCCACATGGATCGGCCTTGCGGACTGCATCGCGTGAGACAGGAAGGGCCGGTCTTCCTTCCGCATCTGCTCGAACTCGTCGGGGGTGTAGACCAGAAGGTCCACGCTGACGCCGGCCGCGAGCACGGCGGGCAGATAGTCACGGAACCTCTCCACGAACGGACGATCCGTCGCCGCGACAATGATCACGTCGATGTCGCTCTCCGGGGCGGCGTCCCCGCGGGCCTGCGATCCTACCAGCCATGCCGAGTGGGCCGAGTGTTCCGCGAGCAACGGTTTGAGCACGCCCAGAAAGCGCTCCAGGGGAAGCCCCGCCGGTCTCGCGGAATCTGCTTCGGTTCGTCTTCCTGCCTTGGCCATGTCTCTCGCCGGGTTCTGGTGGACCGGGCGTCGGTCGCGACGTCCACAACATAGCCGCGGGTCCATGCGGCGACCAAGCGTCCGGATCGGCTGCAGTGTTGCAATGGCGAACGGCTGGATGCACAATGAATCGTTCACCACGACCCCATTCCGGTCGTCTGGATCGACCCTGATGATTCCGTCGACAATCAGGGCCGGCCGGCCTCGGGGGACCGCACTTGAAGACCATCAGCCAGGTATTCCCCATGACGCTTGCCGAGAGAATCAGGCAGTTGCGACGGCAGTCTGCACCTTCCAACGAACAGAACTCCAGGAATTGGGTTATTCAGCCGATTCTCGCCCACCCTGGTTGGCCGAGCGACGATGCAGCCCGGCTGTGGGGCAACACCACCGCTGCAAGGACGTGGAAGGATATGCTCGAAATCCAACAGGATTGACCGGGCGCCGCCCCGCCACCGCCCTCCCACGAACCCGGAAACACGCATGCGACACGATTCATCGACTCCCGCAGGCGCAACGGTCATGGCCAGGTGGGTCGGCCGCGCGCTCATCGCGGCCGCGCTGGCCTCCGCCGCCCTCCCTCCCCAATCCATCTTCGCCCAGAACGACGGCTCGTCGGCCGCCCCGATCCCCTCCCCGGAGGAGTTCTTCGGCCACCGGATGGGCGCGGACCGCCAACTCGCGCACTGGCCGCAGCTCGTCGAGTACTACGAGCTCATCGACGCTGCCAGCGACCGCGTCCAGGTCGTGCACATGGGCCCGTCCACCCTCGGCGAGCCCTTCCTCTCGATCTTCGTCTCGTCGCCCGAAAACCTCGCCCGCCTCGACGACTACCAGCGCATGAACGCGATCCTGCAGGATCCGCGCGGGCACACCGAAGCCGAGATCGACGACGCGATCGCGAACGGCAAGGTCGTCTTCGTCCAGTCCTACGCCCTTCACTCCACCGAGGTCGCGTGCAGCCAGTCGCCCGCCGAGATCATGTACCTCTTCGCGACCCGCGACGACGACGAGATCCACGAGATCCTCGACAACACCATCACGATCCTCATCCCCGCCTTCAACCCGGACGGGGTGGGGATCGTCAACGAGTGGTACGACCGCTGGGTCGGCACCGAGTACGAGGGGGCGAGCCCGCCCGAGCTGTACCATCACTACATCGGCCACGACAACAACCGCGACGCCTTCATGCAGAACACGGTCGAGTCGCGCTACGGGGCCGAGATCCTCTTCCGCGAGTGGATCCCGCAGGCGTACATCGACCATCACCAGATGGGCGCGTACACGGCCCGCATCTACTTGCCGCCGTACGCGGAGCCGATCCGTCCCGGGGGCGATCCGCTGGTGTGGCGCGAGATGGCGTGGTACGGCGCGCACATGGCGTACCGGATGGAGGAGGATGGGTTCCAGGGCACGGTGAACGCGGCGATCTACTCGGGGTGGGGTCACTTCGGCTTCCACTGGATCACGCCCTTCCACAACATCGCAGGCATGCTTACCGAGTCGGCCAGCGCACGGCTCGCGACGCCGCTGTACGTGCACCCGGACCAGCTGCGCGGCTCCCGCCAGCTCCCCGAGTACGAGGCCCAGACTACCTTCCCGAATCCGTGGCCGGGCGGCTGGTGGCGAGTGCGCGACATCGTGGAGCGGCAGATCGTGGCGACCTTCTCGCCGCTGGAAATCGCCGCCGGGAATCGCGAGACCGTGCTCAGAAACGCGCACAACAAGGCGAGCCGCCAGATCCGGCGCGGGCTGGAGGGGGATGTGAAGGCGTATGTGATCCCGGCGGCCCAACACGATCCGCTGACGATGTCCAGGATGGTGAACAAGCTGCTCCTGCAGGGGATCACCGTGGAGCAGGCCCCGGCGGGATTCACCCATGAGGGGAAGGTGTACGGCGAGGGCAGCTACGTGGTGTCGATGGCCCAGCCGAAGCGGGGGGTCATCCGCTGGCTGCTGGGTCGGACCTGGTACCCGGACAACAGCTATACCCGTACTGCCGGCGGCGACCCGATCCGGCCCTACGACATGTCCGCGGATGTGATCGCGGAGTTCATGGGAGTGCGGGTGGATCCAGTGGGAACCGCGGTCGAGGCGCCGCTGACGGTAGTGGAGGGGAGGGTCGAGCCTCGCGGGACGGTGGCAGCCGAGGCGACCCATGGCCACCGCGTCGACGGTACGCTCAACGACTCCTTCAAGGCCGTCAACATGCTCTTCGACGCGGGTGCGCGGGTGCAACGCGTGACTCAGGCCGGGACGGGAACGAGCCGGGGGGACTTCATCGTGGAGGCGGGGACCGACATGGGCACGCTGGAAGAGGCCGCGGCGAACACAGGCGTGGATTTCACCGCCCTCGAGTGGGATCCGTCCACAATCAGCCAGCCCGTTTCCCGGCAGCGCATCGGGATGTATCAGCGCTTCTACGGCGGCAACATGGACGAGGGCTGGACGCGCTGGCTGCTCGAGGAATTCGGCTTCGCGTACACCAGCCTCTTCGACGACGAGATCCTGGCCGGCGATCTGCACGAGCGCTGGGATGTGATCATCCTGCCCCACGACTCGAAACAGATGATGATGGGTCCCACCGGACGGCCGGAGGGTGGCCGAGGTCCCGACCCCGCGGGTACTCCGCCGGCCTACCGGAGCGGCTTCGGGCAGGAGGGCGTCGAGGCCCTTGAAGCCTTTGTCGAGAACGGCGGCACGCTGGTGACCTTCGCCCAGGCGGGCGATCTGGTCCTCGACGAGTTCGACGTCCCGGTCCGCAACGCCGTCGCGGGTATGTGGGGGAACGACTTCTGGGCACCGGGATCGACGCTGAAGGTGAAGGTCGACACATCGAACCCGTTTGCCTACGGTATGCCGGAAGATGCGTTGGCGGCATACCTCGCAGGCGGCCAGGTGTACGAGACCATTCCGGGCGCGCGCAGCGCCGATGTACACCGCATCGTCACCTACATCGACCGGGACATCCTGCAGAGCGGGTGGCTGCTCGGCGAAGAGGCGATCGCCGACAAGGCCGCGATGGTCTCGGTCGCGCACGGCGAGGGCACGATCGTGATGATCGGCTTCCGGGCCCAGCACCGCGCGCAGACGCACGGCACCTTCAAGCTGCTGTTCAACGCGCTGGTGGGCCGGGCGGGCTAGCGGCCGGCGACGGTTCCGGCGGCGACCTGTTCCGGCGTCAGCGCCTCCACGCGGCTGAATCGGGCAGCCCCCCGCTGACCATGATTTCAAGCCCGGGTTCGGGGGCAAGCGCATCGAGGGCGCCGGGGGACATGGGATCGGCGGGGAGGTTGCGGAGGATTGCCCGCACCTCGCCGGTACGCGGGTCGCGCATGAAGGCCATTGGCGGCTCGCTTCCCACACGCATCTCCACCGAACCGTTCGGCCCGATGAGCACGAGGCTCGTCAGCTCCATGTCCCACCCGGTCTGCACCGGAAGCGCGAAGGCGAAGCCGGATCGTCCGTCGCCGTCCATGACCTCCTCCATCTCGAAGCTCACCGAGAACAGGTCGGTCTCGTCTGCGCCCCGGCCGATCAGTTGGTAGGGCCCTCCGAAGAGCGGCACCACCGGTGAAGTCTCGATGACGAAAGCCGGATCGAGGTGCAGCGCTCCGTCCGCGGAAGCGCCGCCGGAGACGAGGAGGGTCGGGGCGGCACCGGTGACCTCAAGCTCGTTCTCGTCGATGAGCCGAAAGCGCAGCGCGTTCGTGAAGTAGTAGTCGCTGACCCACGTCGGATCGCAGTAGCTCATGAAGTCCGCCCGGTCAGGGGACACCAGCGAACCTCCGTCGCGCGGATCGTACCCCCACACACCGGTCCGGGCGTTGGGATGCGGGAAGGTCAGGTCTATCCGCGCCGGGTTTCCGCAATCCGCATGGCGCAGGTTCAGGTTGTGTCCGAGTTCGTGCGCGATCGTCTCCGCGCTCAACCGGGACATGCTGGTCTTTCCTCGTACCGGATTGGAACTGCTACCAAGACCCGCGACGCCGGCGGCACCGGCGGCGACCGCGTTGAGGCCCATCCAGTGTCCGTTCCCCTGCTCCAGGATGCGGATTCTCCGTAACTCGGCCAACATGTCGAAGATACTGCTCGAATCGATCGTTACGGTACCGTGCTTGATGATCTTGAACTCACCCACCGGCAGCAGGGTCTTCGTCTGGAAGAACATGGGGTCGTCCTCGGTGGCGTTGGCCACGAAGGACACGGCCTGTCGGTTGTTGTTCGCGCGCGAGACGAAGGGCACCAGGGTCAGGTGCAGCGGGGGCACCTCCCTGACTTCCACCGCCATCCCTCCCACTGCGGGGATCCGCCTCGCAACGCCGAGTGACGCGTCGACGGTCCCGTTCGGGTCGACCTCGACGACCACCTCCAGGCCCGGCTGGATCACGTCGGCCGGGATCTCGAGGTTGGCCGACAGCTCCATTCGGCCCACCAGCAACTCGGTCGGTATCGGGGAGGACCCGGCGGGGATATCCACCGCATGCACCTCTGCCCCGTTCACGAAGAAGGCTGCCCGGACCGGGGGAATGGTCTCGGTGGTCTCCTGCTCGGACATGACGAAGACGCGCAGCAGCGCGCTCCTCCCGGCCACGAGCGGGACCGGATACTCGGTCGACTGCGTAGCCTGAATGAGGTAGGCCCCTGCTTGAGCCTCTACACCGCACGACGGGACGCGCCACTTGTAGACCACGTCGTTCAGCCACGTCCGGAACTCCGGGTCGGTCGGCGCGCACAGCCCGGTCTCGTAAGCGATCAGTTCCTCGAGCTCCTCGAGGGATGTCAACTCGGCCGGAAGCGGACCGGACAGGTCGGGATTGTTCTGGAGGTGCAACCAGATCAAGGATTCCATACCGCCCAACTCGGGTGGCAGCGGACCGGACAGCGAGTTGCCCTCCGCCGAGATCCACTCCAGGCCTTCGAGTTGGCCCACCTCGGCGGGCAGGGACCCGTCGATCATATTGTCGCGTACGATGAGGCTCCGCAGGCTGTCGAGTTGACCAACCTCCGGAGGGAGTGGGCCGTCTATTCGGTTACGACCGACGGCCAGCACTCTCAGACTGTCGATACTGCCAAGTTCCCGCGGCAGGGATCCGGACAATCGGTTGGCGGTCAGGTTGAGGGTCCTGAGCTTCTTGAGCGCTCCCAGGGCTGCCGGGATCGGGCCATAGTCTTGTCCAACGGCAAATGAGCCTGAACGCGGGGCCGGTTTCCAGCGGGAAGTGAGCCTGAAGGCCGGGGCGAAGAGATCATTGGAGGATGATCGTGACACTTCGCACCGAACGGATCCGGACGCTCGACGAGATG
>JAJDVT010000047.1 GCA_022826005.1 Gemmatimonadota bacterium
TCTGGACACCCTCGGCGGCGAGCAGGACGATCTTGGCGCGCACCACGTCCCGATACGGTAACGTATACTGGCGCGCTCTGGCTTCGAGGACACGGCGTTCGTTGGCGCTCAACGTGATGACGTACGGGCTGGATCTGGGCATTATCGGCCTCCTGGTTGAACCAAGATGGCCATTCCTTGCCGCAGGCGCCAGTGGTGTTCTTATACGTTCCAGTATTTATGTCCATGTGTACTAGCCGAACTCGATCCCCTGGGCCAGCGGCAGTTCCGTACTCCAGTTCACCGTGTTTGTCTGGCGGCGCATGTACGTCTTCCAGGAATCGGACCCTGATTCGCGGCCCCCGCCGGTGTCCTTCTCGCCTCCGAAGGCGCCCCCGATCTCGGCGCCCGAGGTGCCGATGTTCACATTGGCGATTCCGCAGTCGCTGCCGCGGTGGGACAGGAAGTACTCGGCCTCGCGGACGTTGTCGCTGAAGATCGACGACGAGAGGCCCTGCGGGACGCCGTTGTGCAGGGCGATGGCCTCGTCCAGCTCCGCGACCGCGCTGGCGGGGGTGGCGTCCGCGCTCCCGTACTCGATGATGTACAGGATGGGGGCGAAGGTCTCTTCCTGGACGATTCGGTAGTGGTTTTCCGCGGACGCGATGCAGGGCGTGACGTAAAGGCCGCCGGGGTGGGCGCTTCCATCGAGGCGCTCGCCGCCGTAGAGGATCTCGCCGCCCTCCTCCACCACCTGCCGCCGCGCCGCCATCAGGTCGTCGACGGCCTGCCGGTTCACGACCGGGCCCATCAGGGTGGCGGGGTCGAGCGGGTTGCCGATGCGCACGTCCCGGTAGGCGCGCACCAGGCGCCGGACGAGTTCGCCGCGCACGGAGCGGTGCACGATCACGCGCCGGGTGCTGGTGCAGCGCTGCCCGGCCGTGCCGACCGAGCCGAAGAGGATCGAGGGGATCGCGAGATCCAGGTTGGCGCTGGGCGTGACGATGATCGCGTTGTTCCCACCGAGCTCCAGGATCGTGCGGCCAAGTCGCCCGCCCACCACCTGAGCGACGCGCCGCCCCACCCGGCATGATCCGGTCGCCGAGACCAGCGGGATGCGCCGGTCGTGCAGGAGCCGGTCCCCGACTGTCGAACCCCTCCCCACGACCAGGCTGAACACGGCGGGGTCCACCCCGTTCTCACGGCACACTTCCGCCGCGATCCGCGTGACGGCAATCGCGGTGAGCGGCGTCGACGATGCCGGCTTCCAGAGCGTCGCGTCCCCGCAGACCGCCGCGATCGCCGCGTTCCACGACCACACCGCCACCGGGAAGTTGAAGGCGCTGATCACCCCCACCACGCCCAGCGGGTGCCACTGCTCGCGCATGTGGTGGTCGGGGCGTTCGCTGGCCATCGTCAACCCGTAGAGCTGGCGGGATAGCCCCACTGCGAAGTCGCAGATGTCGATCATCTCCTGGACTTCGCCCTCGCCCTCGGCGCGGATCTTCCCCATCTCCAGAGTGACGAGCGCGCCGAGCGCCTCCTTGTTCGCGCGCAGCCGCTCGCCGAGCTGGCGAACGACCTCGCCGCGCCGGGGAGGGGGCACCCGTCGCCATTGCAGGAACGCGTTGTGGGCCCGTGCGACGATCGCGTCGTATTCGGCCTCGGTGACCTGGTTCACGGTCGCGATGCGGGTGCCGTTGATTGGGGTGAAGACCTCCAGAGCAGGCCCGGAGCCGATCCACTCGCCCGCGTAGCCCCCCACGTTGACGTCCTCGATCCCGAGTGAGTCGAGTATTCCGGCGGCACCCGGGCCCGCTTCCGCGGTCCGTACGCCGTTGATTGTCGCTACCGCCATGTGGTTCGATCCCCGTTCCGTTGTTCAACCCGCTCAGGTCGGATCCAGCCTGAGGACATCGTGCAGGTACCAACCGATGAGCGCGTCGCCCCATCCATAGGCGATCCCTGCGCCGAGAGCGAGGAAGACGCCGAAGGGCACCAGTCTGCCGGTCCTCAGCGAGACAGGTCCAAAGATAACCGAACCGAAGAGCGCTCCGGCAAACAGGGTCAGGACGACGCCTGCGGGACCGAGGAAGGCGCCGACCATCGCCATCATCTTGATGTCGCCGCCGCCCATCGCCTCCTTGCCGAAGGCGATCCGGCCCAGCCACGCGATCAGCCGCATGAGGACGAAGCCGGCCACGGCCCCGAGCGCGGCTCCGGCCAGGTCTGGTCCGTCCGCTAGCGGGGCGAGGGCCATCCCCGCCACGGCCCCACCCAGTGAGAACTGATCCGGGATGATGTAGGTGCGCGCGTCGGCCACGGCGATTCCCAGCAGGATCGTGAGGAAGACCGCCCCCCGCACGGCTTCCGCCTCGGCGCCCCACCTCGCGGCCATCCCGGCCCAGATCAGCGCGGCCCCCGCCTCGACCAGCGGATACTGCACGCTCAGGCGAACGCCGCACCGGGCGCACCTCCCGCGCAGCATCAGGTAGTTCAGCACGGGGACCATCTCGAACCACCGCACCGGCCCCTCGCAGTCCCCGCACCGGGAGCGCGGCGAGATCACCGAGCGGCGCTCCGGCCACCGCTCCACGCAGACGTTGAGGAACGACCCCAGGCACGCACCCAGGACTGCTGCCACCCCCACCACCATCGCCTCCCCGCTCACCCGTCCGCCCCACCCTCCCCCGCCCGCATCAGCGCGTACATCAGGATCGAGCCGGCGACCGCCACGTTCAGCGAGTCCACCCCGCGGACCACGGGCACGGCCACCGCCCGGGCCCGCGCGGCAAGCGCAGCCGGGATCCCGCCACCTTCGTTCCCCACCATCAGCACCCAGTCCCGCAGTCCCGTCCCGGCGACGACCTCCACCGGCTCCCCGGAGGCATCCGCGCACAGGAGGTTGGGACCATTGCCCGCGACCACGCCGGGGTCCGCACCCGGGACCGGGCCCGTGTCAACGCCTGCGGCCAAGCCTATGTCCGCTCCCGCGCCCGGGCCCGTGTCGACACCCGCGACCAGGCCCCTGTCCAACCCCGCCGGCTCCCCGATCAGCGCCACGTGAAACACCCCGCCCGCCGATCCGCGCACCACCTTCGGATTCCAGGGATCAACCGTACCCGCGCCGACCACCACCCCATCCAGACCGAACGCCCACGCGGAGCGGATCAGCGTCCCCAGGTTGCCGGGGATCTGCACGCCGCGGGCCATCAGAAACCGGCCGCGCTCCAGGGACCGCGTCGCAAGCGGCTGCGGCCTCACACACGCGACCGCCGCCCGGGGTGCCTCCGTGCTGCACAACGCCCGCACGTCCGGGTCCGCCGCGATCCCCACCTCCGCCCCGCGCTCCCGCCCTCCCGTGACGATCGACATCCCGCGCTCCCCGCCACAGAACTCCTCCCCCACCAGCACCCATCGCACCTGCACCCCCGACCTCAGCGCCTCCAGGATCACGCTCGGCCCCTCCACCAGCGCCAGTCCTTCGCGCTCGCGCCCCCGCCGCGACGCCAGCCGCCTGGCCAGCCTCTGCCTGGATTTGCTGATCGGGCTCACTTAGTCTCCCTCGATGCCCCCCGGCAGTCTGCGGCACGATCGCGCGCCGGAACATGCCCCGCTGCGTTCGCCCGGCGGTGCACCCGGGCCGGAACGACCCGCGCGAGCGGCCACACTGTAAGGACAACATTACAAAATGTCAGGTCCACCATACCATGGCCGGGCGGGAACCCGGGCGGGAAGTCGGGCGGGCAGCCAGGCAGAAAACCGAACGGGCAGCCCCGCGGAAAGCCGAGCCGGAACCCGGCCGGGAAAGCGCCCTCCCGTCGCGCTCACCATCGCCGGCAGCGACAGCGGCGGCGGCGCGGGCATCCAGGCGGACCTCAAGACCCTCCACCAGTGGGGCGTCTTCGGCACCTCCGCGCTGACCGCCGTGACGGCGCAGAACACCCTGGGCGTGCAGGCGATCCACCCGGTGCCGCCCGCCACCATCGCCGCCCAGATCCGCAGCGTGGCCGACGACCTGCCCCCACGCGCGGTCAAGTCGGGCATGCTGGCGAACGCCGATATCGTGCGCACGGTCGCCGACGCCATTCGCAGCCACCGCCTCCGCAACTACGTCCTCGATCCGGTGATGGTGGCCACCAGCGGGGACACCCTGCTCGAGCGCGACGCGGTCGCGGCGGTGCGGGGCGACCTCCTGCCCCAGGCCACAATCGTCACCCCCAACTGGCCCGAGGCCGTCCTCCTCACCGGCGTCACGGAGGCGACTCCGCGCGGCATGTCGAGGGCTGCGCGCGCCATCGTGGACGCGGGCGCACAGGCCGCGCTCGTCAAGGGCGGTCACCTCGGCGGCGACGAGGTGGTCGATCTCTTCCGGGACGGCGAATCCGAACGTCTCTTCCAGGGTCCCCGCATCCGGACGCGCCACACGCACGGCACCGGGTGCACGCTCAGCGCCGCCATCGCCGCCGGGTTGGCACTCGGCACGCCCCTGCCGGAAGCGGTGGAAGCGGCAGTGGCCTGGCTGCGGAAGGCGATCGCGGGCGCGCCGGGGCTGGGCTCCGGTCACGGACCGCTGGATCACTTCGTGGACGTGCCGCTACCCTGACGAACGCGGCTCGCCGGCCACCCTCTTCTCACGCCGGCACAAGCTCCAGCGTCACGATCTCCACAAAGGGCAGGCCGTCGTCGCCGACCTGGTACCGGTACCCCCGCAACGAGCCCCGGAAGAAGGCCCGCGGAACAATCGCCTCCGCCTGCGACAGGCGGAAGACCTCGGAGGCGAGAAGTTCACCCGAACGCGTGTCGATCACCTCGACGACGTACTCCGTCAACTCATCCCTCAGCCGGTTCTCCTCGCTCCACGCCTCGGGCGTATACATGAGCTCTCCCCCCACACGCTCCAGCCCCCTCTCCAGTCTCTCGATCTCCCTGCCGTATTCGTCGGTGGGACGCCAGACCACCACGTACAGAAGACCGTTGCCGGCGATGTGCAGTCGAAACACCCGCGTGGACGTGTGATCCTCTCCGCTCGATCTCCACCACGACGCACTGCGCCTCAGCGTCCGCCGGCGCTCCCCGTCGATCCCCCACTCCTCCAGCACGTATTCCGGCGATCCGCCGTCGGGCGGTCCCGCCCAGAAGGTGTCGCCACCCGAGTAGGTGATGACGCGCCGCCTGTACTCCCGTTCGCCGCCGACCGGTCCGAAGGTACGTTGAAGTGCTCCCGTGGAGTCCACCACGCGGAATTGGCGTTCCTGACCGTAATCCTTCATGCCGTTCACCGCCGATCCGTCGTCGAGTACGATGGTTGTCCCGGTCACGCCCCCCATCACGTTGGCGGGAACGCGCCGGATGAACACATGCTCCGGAGTGAACACCGACCACCGGAGCGAGCCATCACGGACATGCAGCCGGTCCCGACCGTCCATGTAGAGGCTCATCATCCCCCGGGCACTGAACTCTCCCGGGCCCTCCCCCACTCTGCCGAAGGAATGGAGGTATTCGCCGCGCGAGTCCCATAGGCTGATGACCCCCGCCCATCCGACCGCGTTCGCAGAGATGAAGCGGCCATCGGAGTCCACCAGGACGGTCCGCCCGGGGTCCGGACGCGCCCCGTCGCCCACCGCTTCGAGACGTATTCCCGTCGTGCGAAACTCGATCCGGCAGGGGGGCTCGGCGTCCGCGATGTCCGTTACGCTTCCCGCCGCGACGGACCGGGCGGCTTTCCTCGGGCAGCTCGACACCTGGCCGTCCAAACCCGCGCCGGATCCGGCCAGCGCCGGGAGGACGACGAGCACCGCGGCCAAGCCCTTCCGGGTGTGACTGACTACCATGTTGCATACTCCGTTTGCCCGTGCGCGAACCCATTCAGCCACTACTACCCCTCGCCATCCTCCGTTGTTCGCGCGCCCCCACCCCCCAACCCCCCCACCA
>JAJDVT010000073.1 GCA_022826005.1 Gemmatimonadota bacterium
TGCCGCTCTGGCCCCGGCCAACCGGCGTATATCAGGAGGATTCACCGTCGAAGCGAACCTCGGGCGACCCCTCATCCCTCGGCTCACGCAGAACAACGAAAACCCTACCTTGACAGAGGGCCCTTCCATATCAGCAGGCCGTGAATGGACCGGCGCGAGCACGGAGAGCGGCGAGGTGCCTGCGTGGCGAAGCCGCGTCGCACCGTGGCCGGGTACGGGCTCCGGGGATCGGTCGGTGCAGGAGTCGCAGGGGGTGTAGCTAGAGCTTGCCCAGAAGATCCAGGATGCGGAGCCGCCAGACGCGCCAAACGGCCTCGATGATGATGCTTCTGGACATCTTCGATTCCCCGCTGTCCCGTTCCGTGAAGATGATCGGCACTTCACACAGCGTGAAGCCCGCGCGCCACGCACGCAGCTTCAGCTCGATCTGGAAGCTGTAGCCGTTCGACTCGATCCGGTCGAGGCCGATGGCTTCGATGACCCGCCTGCGAAACGCGTTGAATCCGCCTGTGGCGTCGTTCACCGGCAGGCGGGTGATGATTCGGGCGTACCAGGACCCGAACAGGCTGATGAGCAGACGGGACATCGGCCAGTTCACCACCGTGATGCGGCCGCCGACGTACCGGGACCCCACCGCCACGTCGGCCCCGTCCAGCGCTGCGACGAGCTGGGGCAACATGTCGGGCGGGTGGGACAGATCCGCGTCCATCTCGATCAGGATGTCGAAATCCCCCTCGAGTCCACGGCGGAGTCCGGCGACGTAGGCGGCACCCAGGCCCATCTTGCCGGCCCGGTGCAACACGTCGACCCGGTCGCTCCCGGCCGCGAGCTCGTCGGCCACCCTGCCCGTCCCGTCGGGGGAATTGTCGTCCACCACCAATACGTGGAAGCGATTCCCCTGCGCCAGAATCAGCGGCACGACCCGCGGAAGGCTCTCGCGCTCGTTGTAGGTGGGTACGATGACCAGCACGCGGGCGGCCGGGTTCATGACGCCTCTGCCGTGGAGTCACCCTGTGGGGCCGGCGCAGCCGGGCGGACCGGCGGCTTCGCCGGCCCCGGTTTCCGCAGGAGCATTGCGCCGGCCACCGCTGCGCTGAACTCGGCGCCGGTGAGCCAGACGCGCTGTAGTGCGGCCAGCACGAAGGCGGGCGAGGGTCCCAGGGTTGGGGTAAGCAGAAACACCAGCGAGCCTTCGCGGACGCCGATGCCGGCGGGCGCAAAGATCGCGATGTAACCGGCCAGATAGGCGGCTGCGAAGGCCGTCGAAGCGAACCATAGTGGAATCTGCATCCCCAGGCCGAGTCCCAGGCACTTGAACGCGACACCAAGGAGGAGCCAGTTGACGACGTAGGCGGGAAGCCACCTCAAGAGGCGCCATCCCCCTGTGGCGGGGACTTCGCTGTCGTGCCCGAGCCGCCGGAAAACCCAGCGCATCAGGGCCCCCGCCCCGCCCAGACCGAGGAAGCCGACCATGGCCAGAACCGCGCCGATCCCGGCGAGAAGACTCCAAACCTCCGCGGGATAGGCCCCGTATACGACCCACCCCCCCAGGAGGGCTGCCGCCGTCAGGTTCAGAACCTGTGCGACGATTGCCGCGCCGGTCGCTCGAACCCCCGACAAGCCGGCGCGGCGGGCGAGAACGGCCACTCCGGCCAGCTGGGCCACCTTGGTGGGGATGTACCGGCCCAGATTCGCGACGAGCAGCATGGCGGCGGCCTGCATGATCGGGGGCGGCGACTCCCCGAGGGCCGCCATCACCCGCGACCACAGCGCGGCCGCCATGGCGAAGGTGCCCAGGAGGAGGAGCAGCGAGACCGCCAGCCATGGCACGTCCAACTCCACCACGGTCCAGTCGACGGTCCGGGCCTCCGCCAACGTGAACCCCGCGCCGCGCAGAATCAGCCAGGTTACGCCGACGGTGAGCACCACCTTGGCGGCCAGCAGCCACCATCGCCGAGCGCCCGTGCGGCCGGGTTTCGTGTCTTCCCGGGGGGACGTCATCCGGCGCCGTGCCTGCCCCGCAACCGGTCGGCAAGGCCATGCAGCCAGGGGGAGGCCAGGAGCAGCAGGGTCACAGCCGCGGCCGCCACGCTGATGAGGAGCGCACTTCGCACCGTCGGCGCAGTGAAGCGCAGGGTCACGGTGTGCTCCCCTGCCGCCGGGATCCTTACTGCCTGCAGGGTGAGGTTCACGCGTCGGACCTCGGCGGGTTGCCCGTTGACTTCCGCGAGCCACCCGGGGAACCAGTTCTCCGAAATGACCAGCAGGGCGGGACCGGTGGTCTGCACCTTCAACGCTCGCGTGTCCGGTTCGAAGACGGTCCACTCGACCGGAGCCGCGCCCCTGCCGCCGACCTCCTCACCGAGGGCCGGCGGCGCCGCCAGGATCGCCTCCCGCGCGGGATCGAAGTCGGGTGCCAGGATCCGGGCCAGCGCGGCGTCATCGTCCTCCATGACGACCACCTCCTCCGCGATCCACGCGCGGTCCAGCCCCGGGTAGCCGTAGACGGCCTCGTCGCCGTAGCCGGTGCGCGCCGTGCTCACCGGCTGAGCGCCCGCGGGGAGGTTCCCCGACAGCACCACGTACTTGACGTTCATCATCCGGAGGACGTTGGAGTTTGCGGTGTTGGCCCCCTGGGACTGGCTGCCCTGAAGACCGAGCAGCTTGCGATAGCGCGCCAGATCGTTGGGATGGTGACCGGCGACGATGTCGAGGCCGTACATCGCGAGATCGACGTTCTGGTCGTTGGTACCTCCATTGCGAAGGTCCGCAACCCGGAAGGGGGCTTCCGGCCCCTCGTCACGCCGTTGCTCCAGGAAGCGCGTATTCGCGGTGGGGGCCGCCCAGGCGTGGAAATCCCACATGCCGATGAAGGGCCGGTCGATCCGGCCCAGGTCGATCGCGACGAGGACGGTGAGGGCGATCATCGCCGCCCTGAGGGGGATTCTCCCTGCCATCGCGGCCCACACCGCCGCACAGGTGAGGGCGCCCACGAACAGCGCGATCGCGAAGCCTCGGGTGATGAACGGAGCCGCCGCGGCGAGGGCGGCGAGCTTGCGGTCGCCGGCTTCCGGGTAGAGCGCAGTCGTCCAGAAGTCGGCCAGCATGCCGCCAGCCTGCAGAAGCAGCCCCAGCAGGAGCAACCCGAGGAAGCCCAGGAGCACCCGTCCCCGTCCGTCCCCCAGGAACCTGCCCGGCGACGGCGACTTCCGCACCAGATCGTCAACACCCAGCGCGAACAGGGTGACGGCACCGAAATTCACCAGGAAGGCCGCGATCGCCGGAACACGAAACAGGGACATCCCGGGCACGACTTCGTAGAAAACGCGCCAGACCGGCGTGTGCGTGCCGAGCGCAAAGAGAAGCCACACGACTCCCATCCCGCCCATGAACCACCTCAATCCCCTTCGGCGCCGCCCGAACAGCCCGAAGAGCGCCAGAATCAGCACGGACACGCCGATGTATTCGTGGTTGAGCTTGATGGAGTTCCTGCCCCAGTAGGTTCCCTGGGCCCAGTCCGCGTCGGCGCCCGAATTCCCCACGAATTCGGGGACCGCCAGCGCGACGACCTCTTCAGGGTGATAGGACCACGAACTGGAATAGGCGATGGCCTCTTCGGGGGTGGTCTCCACGGTCGTGGCGACGCGGCGCGAATACTCGCCGACGTACTGGAAGGCCGGGAGCAGCTGGAACGTTGTGAGCCCGGCCCCAAGGATCGAACTGCCGAGAAACGCGCCCAGGACGAGGCTTGCGCGGAGGAGGCGCCGCCTCCGCCCGGCCGCCTCCCCTGCCCTCCACATCTGAACCGTGCGGAAGACGGCGTAGGCACCCACCGACCCGAAGAGGTAGTACGCGGTCTGGAGCTGGGGCGTCAGAATGGTCAGCGCGACCGCGCCCGCGAGCCCCGCGGCCGTTCGCCCGCACGGCTTCTTCAGGACGGACTCCGCCGCCCAGAAGACCAGGGGCGTTAGCGCGGCCACCATGAGCTTCCCGTCGTTGCCGCCGAGCGTCAGCGTGACCATGACCGGCGCCATCAGCCAGGCCAGCCCCCCCAGCGTGGCGGCCGGGCGCCCAAGGCCCAGGCTGCGAGCCCACCCGTACATGAAGAAGCCCCCGCCGAGCACATGCAGGACCAGCTTCCACCCGAGGGCGCGGTAGGTGTCGGTCAGGAAATAGAGAAGGCTGGTCGGGTAGATCGCGTCCCCTCCGGAGAGGGCCTCGAACATCGGCACCCCCCCGAGAAGGCGCGGGGCCCACAGAGGGAGGTCACCGGCCGTGAACTGCTCGGCCAGGAAGGCGCGGCCCATGTACCCCAGGGCCAGCGTGTCCGCGCCGTACAGCATCTGGTCGGAGAAGATGAAGTCGGCAAAGAGGATGATGGTTGCGAGCAGAAAGAGCCCCGCAGTCAGCCAGAGCGGCACCTGGAGCTCGTCTCCGACCGACCGACCGGAACTGCCTGGATGCCGCATCGTCTGGTTCTCCCTGCTGTTCCTGGTTGTCCCAGCCGGTGACGGGCCGGGTTTCGGGTGGGCGGGCGCGTGGCCCGACACGGAGGATTGGGGTCGCTCCCGCAAGGACGGACGCACGAATACGGTATCCCGGTTGCAGCGGCGATTCAAGCCGGGTGGTGCCGGCCCATTGTTGCCGCCGAAAGGTTTGGATTATCCTTTTTACTGAGACCCTCACTACCTACCGCGCGCAGAGGGCGGAGCCGCGACACCAGCGAATGACCCCCAAGTTGCAGGTCAATGACCTCCGAACGTCCAGGCTTACCGTGGACGAGGCGTCGATGCGAGCATTCGCGGAATTGTCGGGAGACACCAACCCGATCCACGTCGACGGGGACAGCGCGCGCGGGTCCGGCTTTCCGAGACGGGTTGCGTACGCAGGTCTTCTTCTCGCAGAGGTCAGCCGAATCATCGGAACCCGCATTCCGGGGCCGGGGTCTCTCTGTGTCTCGTACCAGTTCGACTTCAAGGCTCCCGTGCTCGTAGGCGAATCGGTCCTGTTCGAAGTCACCGTCACCCACTACTCGGAGGCGGCGCGCGTGGCGCTCCTTGGATTCGTCGTCCGCCGGGAGCACGATCAGGAAATCGCGATGGAGGGCTCGGCGACGGTCCGTATGCCGGTCGGCGACGGGTACGGGGATCACCTGGCCGCCGACGGCTGAAGCGCACGATGGCCTCTTCGGAACCCGCACGGCCCACGCGAGCCGGATACTGGAGCGAGCGCCTGCACAGGGCGGCTGCCAGGCTCGCCTCCAACCCGTCGCATGCCAGTGCGCACGAGGCCTACAATGCCGGCATGGAGGCGCCGGCCACGGTGGAGGGGTTCGTCTCCCTCAAATGCGCCGTCCTGCGAAATGTGACGGTGGAGCCGTGGCTGCCGGAGTTGTATGGCGCCCTCCTGCGGCGCGGCATCCACGCGAGGTTCCTGCTCGGCGACTACGCGGTCTACGAACGCTACGCGTCCGCTCCCTCCGACCTGGGGACTCCCACGCCGGATTGCTTCCTCGTCTGTCTGGACGCCGGGGTCCTTGCGGGCGACGCGCGCCACGATCCTCCGGCGGATATGGCAAACGCGGTGCTAGGGCGCATTTCGGGGATCGTGGGCGGCCTGGTCGAACGCACCAGCGCGAGCGTCGTCGTCACCAACCTGGCGCCGGAGCCGCATCCGGTTCACTCGGTGCATGGTGACCAGGATCCAGGAGGGTGGCCACACCTTCGCAGGACGGTGAACGCGGAGCTGACGGCCGCCCTGTCCGCGGAGCCGCGGGTATCGATTCTGGACATGGACCGGATCGTCGGCGAGTTCGGGGCTTCCCGGGCATACGACACGCGCATGTACATGACCGCGGCCAGTCCCTTCGCGGTCGACTTCCTGCCGCACCTGGGGCGGGCGTTTGCCGCGACGGTCGCGGCCGCCGTCCTGTCTCCGAAGAAGTGTGTTGTCGTCGACTGCGACAATACGCTGTGGGGAGGCATCCTGGGCGAAGACGGCCCGGAAGGAGTCGCGATCGGGACGGACTACCCCGGGTCCGCGTACCGCGGGTTTCAGCTGTTCCTGGCCGGGCTCGCACGCAGGGGATTCCTCCTGGCCCTGAACAGCAAGAACAACGAGAGCGACGTGCTGTCGTTCATGCAGGACCGCCCGGAGATGGTCCTGCGGCCCGCCGATTTCGCGGCCTGCCGGATCAACTGGGAGGACAAGGCCGCCAACCTTGCGGAGCTCGCCCGGGAGCTGAACATCGGGCTCGATGCGATGGTCTTCATCGACGACAGCCCCTTCGAGTGTGAACGCGTGAAATCGGCGCTGCCGGAGGTTCAGGTTGAACGATTCCCCGCCAACCCCCTTGATATCCCGCGATATGTGTCCGCTATCCAGGGAGTCGAGCGGCTCAGCGTCGGGAAGGACGACCTTGCCCGCACAGAGTCCATCCGCGCCAA
The DNA here is from genome assembly GCA_022826005.1 of Gemmatimonadota bacterium. Lineage (GTDB taxonomy): Bacteria > Gemmatimonadota > Gemmatimonadetes > Longimicrobiales > Gaopeijiaceae > Bin94. Next base: position 6,447 of record JAJDVT010000073.1, read on the forward strand.
CGCGAGCCGCGAGAGGCTCAGGAGGGGGGCTCCCGATCTGGATTCATTCCTCCGCAGCCTTTCGATCAGGCTGACGATCGCCCGGCAGGACCGGACCGCGGTACGACGGATCAGTGAACTCTGCCGGCGCACCAACCAGTTCAACCTGACGACCAGGAGATACGGAGTGGGCGACATCGAACGCCTCATGGACGAAGGCTTCGTCTACACCATGAGCATGAGGGACCGATTCTCGGACTATGGGACGATCGGCGTCGCCATCGTCGATACGGGTTCCGGGGAACGCTGGGAGATCGACTCCTTCATGTTGAGTTGCCGGGCATTCGGACGCAGGGTCGAAGTGGTGTTGCTCGATGCGCTGCTGGAGGACGCCGGAGCGGCGGGCGTGCGGTCGGTCGGTGCCCGCCATATTGCCACCGAACGGAACGGAATGACACGCGACTTCTTTCCTGAGCACGGGTTCGCCGAAACGGAGGCGTCGGACGGCGAGACCCGGTTCGAGATCCGGACCGGCGCGGCCGCCGGACGTCGGCCGGAGGGTATCTGCGAGGTGCGGCGAGTGGAGTCTCCGGAATGAGCGATAACACGGAAGCGACTCTGGAGAGGATCTTTCGGAGTGTGCTCAAGGTACATCCGGATGAGGACGTGGCTTCGGTGTCGGTCGAGTCGCATGGCTGGGACTCGGTCGCCCACCTGAATCTGATCCTCGCCGTCGAACAGGAGTTCCGGTTCATGATGACGCCGGAGGAGGCGTCCGCGGCGAATTCCTTCCGAGCGATGCTGGACCTGGTGAACAGCCGGCGATGAGAAGGTGAGTACCGGGCGCAGCCGCGGTGTATTCGCACTTCGCTTCGACGTGGATTCCGTAACCTGCCTCGAGCGCGGGGTTCCCACCCTGCTGAGGCTGGGCGAGCGCCACGGCGTACGTTTCACCTTCTTCGTGAACATGGGCCGCAGCTTCAGCTGGCGGCACACGGTCACTCGCGCGCTCAGGTCGAGGCGCACCAGGGCGACAGGTGAAGACGCCGGCCCCTCGCCCGCGAACAAGCTGTCGGCGGCGGCGAAGCTCGGACGGGGCGGCGTGCTGAAGACCGTGCTGATGAACCCGCGGCTGGGATGGCGCTATCGCCCAACCCTGGATGGCCTTTTTGAAGAGGGACACGAACTGGGACTGCACGGCGGCTCCAATCACGCCACCTGGCAGTACGCCCTCGATGAACTCGGCGAAGATGGTCTGGAGAGGCACGTCCGCCTGTCCTTCGCGGCCTTCCGGGATCGATACGGGCAGCCGAGCGGCTTCGCCAGCCCGGGCTTTCGCTACAACGAGGCGGTGCTGGACCTCATGGACAGGGAAGGCTTCAAGTACGCCTCGGACATGCCCGGGGAGCGGCCCTTCCGTCCACCCCGTCCCGGCGCGAGGCGCCGCTACGCGCACTTCCAGGTCCCGGTGAACGTGATCGGAGAGGGCAGTGTTCCCATGATCGAGCAGGGTGTCGCCCTTGGCCGGTCCAGTGCCCGCATTGTGCGGGACGCGGTGGAGCGGATCCACGAGCGGCAGTTTGCGCTGATGTACGGACATCCCTACGTCGAGGGCGTGCATTGGCGCCTTCTGGACGCCATTCTCACGGAGCTGACGGGCGACTACGAAGTCGTCACCGTCGCCGAGTACCTGAGGCGCTGGAAGGAGACGGCAGACCATGGGTAAGGTCATTCGGTACCTGGCTTCCATGCTGCCGATCGGCCAGGGATTGCGTGCGCGTCTTTACGGCGTGAGCGGGCTCCGGGTCGGAGCGCTGACGATCATCGATCGGAATGTGCAAGTCACCAGGCCCGACATGGTCACGATTGGCTCGCGCGTCACGATCTGCAACGCGGTCTCGATCCTGGGGGAGGTGACGGCCGTACACTCCCGGCTGGAAACGGCGTACAGCCTGCGCAAGACGGAAGCGGTCGTGATCGAGGACGACGCCTACATCGGCGTCAAGGCAACGATCCTGCCGGGGGTCCGGATCGGGCGAATGGCCACGGTCGGGGCGAATACCCTTGTGATCGCCGATGTGCCGGACTACGGTGTCGTGCTGGGTGTCCCGGGGCGGGTCATGATGATTCGTCCCCACGGGGAGGATGCGGTCGCCGAAAGCGGCAGCGGTGGTTCATGAACCGGGGAAGACGAGAATGATCGATCCGCACCGCGGGTCGACGGATATGGCCAACCAGGCAAGGAGTCTGCAAATGCCCTTCCGGAACTGCCGGTACGTCGTTGCGGCTGTGGTCCTGGCCACTGCGTGCACCCTGCGACACGGCCAGGGGGGGTGACGGAACGCGACGCGCTAGGGAAACCCCACGGCCAGCCGGGTCCCCTGGATCGCATGAACTTTCATCTCGTCCGCGAATTCGTCTACGGCCCGGCTGACATCCTCCAGCATGCCATAGTCGTGCCACACGATCACTCCGCCGGGCCGCACCACGCGTAGCGCGTTGCGCGTGTCGGCCAAGGCGTATTCGTAGGTGTGGCATCCATCGATCAGGATGAAGTCGAAGGGCGAGAACTCGTCCCAGTCGAACTGGGCGGAGTCTCCCCACAGCTGCCTGACCTTCCCGGCGTACCGCGACCCGATGAACTGCCTCCCAGTGTGGTGACCTGGTGCGGCGTTGTCGTGAATGTCCGGCACCTCCAGCCCGAAGGTCCCGCCCCAGCCGGGCGGCAGATCGAGCGTGTACACGCGGGCGTCCGCAGGTGCGTTCGCGGCAAGGTTGACGGTCGTGTTGCCCTCGAAGGTGCCGATCTCGAGCACGCGCCGGGGCTTGAGCGTGCGAACCATTGCTCCGATGGCCATCACCTCGGACGGGCTCATTGACAGCAGGGGTTCCCGGTCGAAACAGCTGACGATCCGGACATCGGTGGACTCGATCCCCGGAAACACCGCATTCATCGGTTCCCGCTTCAGCTTCCCGAACGACCAGCGGATTGACCGGCGGAACTCGGGGTCCGGCGTTCGGGGCGCGAACGGCCCGTAACGCGGCCACAGCATCTTCCACGCCGTGATCGGGTTGCGGGCGCTCTTGGAGACGGCGTTCTTCAGGCGGCGGAGAATCTGGATTACACGGTTTCCTCCCCTGGCCTTTCGGCCTGACCAGACTGTGCGCGCTTCGCCCTCAGGTTTCGGTGTGCTGTCGACGGGCACAGGTCCCTTCCCCTCCGGTCTTGAAGCAGATGTGGCCTGATGCCCCGATTTCTTCGGCTGACACGCCGGCCATCTTGCTGTTGGTTGTCTTGTATACATGACATAATGTAAAGCAAACATTACAATAGTGCACCATCACCCCGCCCCCAACTCCTCATACACCTCCAGGTGCCGGTCGACCAGGCGTTCGTTGCTCCACCGCGTCACCACGTTGCGGCGCCCGGCCGCGCCCCGCTCGGCGAGTCCGTCCGCCGACAGCAGTGCGAGCACCTTCTCCGCCAGCCCCCCGGGGTCGCCGGGCGGGAAGAGCCCGCCCACCGGGTCGCCGACGATCTGGGGCAGCCCCCCCACCGCCGACGCCGCCACCGGGAGGCCGCACGCCATGCACTCGAGCGCCGCCACCGAGGTGGCCTCCATCAGCGAGGGGAAGATCGCCAGATCCGCCGAGCACAGCAGCCCCGGCATCTCGGCGTGGGGCCGCGCACCGAGGAACTCGATCCGCCCGGCCACGCCGAGTTCGCGCGCGAGGCCTTCCAGCATCTCGCGGTCCGGGCCGTCGCCCACGACGATGGCTTCGACATCGGCCCGTGCGGTGATCAGGGGCATCGCCCGCACGAAGAACTCGACGCCGTTCTTGGGGAAGAGCCGTCTGGGGACCACCAGGCGCCAGCGCCGCTCCCCGCGGGGGTGCGTGCCGGGAACCGGCCGGAAGATGCCGGTCTCCACCCCGTTCACCAGGACCTCCACGGAGATCGAGGGGCCCAGGGCCTCGCCCACATCGGCGATCTCCCTGCTGGCCGCGAAATTGTAGTCGCTGAGCTCGATCAGCTTGCCGAGCGCGGGGGCGGTGAGGGGGTTGGCGGCGAGCCGCAGGAAGTGCGAGGTGTGGAGCGTGCAGACCAGTGGGGTGCCGCTTCCGGCCAGCGCCAGCGAGCAGGGCAGGATCGAGGGGAAGGCCTGGGCGTGGACGACGTCGGCCTCCTGCACCGCCGCGCGCGTGCGCGGGGTCGACCCGGCCGCGTGAACGAACCATCCCCACGGGGTCCGTGCCGGCAACGGGGTGCGGTAGACGCAGATACCGTCCATCTCCTCGAACGCGGGGAGCCCGGGCTGCGAGAGCGACGTCACGACCGTGACCCGGTGCCCGCGCCGGACCAGCCCCCGGCACAGGTAGTGCACATGGCTCTCCAGCCCCCCGACCTCGGGCGGAAAGTACACGCAGTGCTGAACGATCTTCACGCTCCCGCCCAGTCCGGCATCTCGCGCGGCGACCCGGTCAGCGCGGCCATGAGCACATCGGCGATGCGCTCGCCCGCCCGCCCATCCCCGTAGGGATTGCGCACCGGCGGGCCCCCGTCGCCCCCCGCCAGCCTCCGCGCGGCCTCCGCCACGATGCGGCCGGGATCCGTGCCCACCAGGGTGGCCGCCCGCGCCTCCACGGCCTCGGGGCGCTCGGTGACCTCCCGGAGCACCAGCGTGTGGACCTCGAAGGTCGGTGCCTCCTCCTGGATCCCCCCGGAATCGGTCAGGACCAGGCTGGCGCGGCGCAGGACGGCGAGCAGGTCGCCGTAGCTCAGCGGGTCGACCAGGTGGATGCGCGGCCGCGCCCCCAGGATGCGCCGGGCGGGCCCCAGAACCCGCGGATTGGGGTGCACCGGGTAGACGATCTCGACATCCGGGAAGCGTTCCGCGATCTCGGCCACCGCACGGAAGACGCCCTCGAGCGGGGTGCCGAACGACTCGCGCCGGTGCGCCGTGAGGAGGACGAGGCGCCGCGGGGAGGTCGGAGCCAGGGCGTCCAGAAGCCGCGCAACCCGGGCGTCCTCCACCGCCGGCGGACGTTCACGCACCTCCAGGAGGGCGTCGACAACGGTGTTGCCGGTGACGAAAATGCGCTCCGGTTCGACCCCCTCCGCCGCAAGGTTGGCCGCGGCCGCGGGCGTCGGCGCGAAGCAGAAATCGGAGATCGTGTCGGTCATGCGGCGCAGCATCTCCTCCGGGAATGGCGACCACTTGCGGCGGCTGCGCAGCCCCGCCTCGACGTGGGCCAGCCTGCCCTGCTGAAAGAAGGTCACCAGCCCCGCAAAGAAGACCGTGGCCGTGTCGCCCTGGACGATCGTCACATCCGGGCGGAAGTCCGCGGCGACCCCGCGCAGGCCGTCCATGCAGGCATGGCCGATGTCGTAGAGGCTCTGCCCCGGTTTCATGAGTTCGAGGTCGTAGTCCGCCTCCAGGCCGAAGACGGCGAGCACCTGGCCGACCATGTCCGTGTGCTGGCCGGTGAGCGCGAGCCTGTGAGTGCAGCCGCCCTTCCGGCCCAGCGCCCGGACTACCGGAGCCATCTTGATCGCCTCGGGGCGCGTGCCGACCACGGAGAGGATCCGGGGCGTCCCGCTCACCCGGCCTCCCGCCCGCCGTTCGCCCCGCCCGCACGCTCGCGGCGCAGTGCATCGAGCTCGTCGTGCACCGAAGAGATCATCTCGCCGAGGAACCCGGCCAGGAAGCAGAGCACCCCCACAGTGACGAGCAGCACCACAAGATAGAGGAGCGGCCGGAACCCCAGGCCCATCGCGTACCGCAGATAGAGCGCGACAAGTCCCGCCGTCCCGCCCGCCACCATCAGCAGCAGTCCCGGGATCCCGAATGCCACCATCGGCTTGCGCGAGAAGCGGAGCTGGAACCAGACGGCCACCAGGTCGAGCACGCCCCCCACCACCCTGCTCTTGCCGGAGTACTTCGCTTCCCCCGCCCGTCGGGGGTGCAGCTCGATGTCGATCTCGGTCACGCTGAAGCCCTTCTTGTGCGCGAGCACCACGAAGAAGCGGTGCCAGTCGTGCCGCAGCCGCACGGCGCGGAGCACATCGGCCCGGAACGCCTTCATGGAGTTGAGGTCGCTCACCGGCACCCGGAAGATCATCCGGCTCAGCGCGTTGTAGATCGACGACACGGCCCGCTTGTCGTACCGCCCCACCTTTCTGCCCGTGACGATGTCCCATCCTTCCCCCAGCTTGTCGAGAAAGCGGGGAATCTCGGCCGGCAGGTGCTGCAGGTCGGCGTCGAAGAGGACGAGGTGCTTCCGGCGGGTCGCCTCCGCGGCGGTGAGCAGAGCTTCCGTCTTGCCGAGGTTGACGCGATGCCTCAGGACCCGAAGCCGGTCCCACCCTCCCGCCTGTTCCTCGGCCAGGGCCGCAGTGCCGTCGCTCGATCCGTCGTCCACCAGCACGATTTCGCCCTCCAGGCCGTATTCCTTGAAGGCGGCGCGCAGTTCCGGGATCAGGTGCGGGATGTTGGGCGCTTCGTTGTAGGCCGGGACCACCAGCGCGAAATCGCTGTAGACCCCGGCTCTGTGCGGCGGGTCCGCACTTCGCGAAAGTGCTGCTCCGGCGCCGTCGCCGGCCACCTCGCCGCCGCCGCCAACGCCCTTCCCCGCCCTGCTAGACACGCTTCCGCATCCGCGCCGGAACGATCCCGAGCTGGTCGCGGTACTTCGCCACGGTGCGCCTCGCGATCTTCACGCCCTCGCTCTTCAGCAGGTTCACGATGGCCTGGTCGGTCAGGGGGCGCCGGGGGTCCTCGCTCTCCACGAGGCTCTTGATCTTCGCCTGCACACCCCGGGTCGAGATGTCGGAGCCTGTGACGGTCGGAAGTCCTCCGGAAAAGAAGAACTTGAGCGGGTAGGTGCCGGTGGGGGTCTGGACGTACTTCTCGTTGGTGACCCGGGAAACCGTGGACTCGGCCATCCCGATGTGCTGGGCCACCTCCTTCAGCGTCAGCGGCTTCAGGTGCTGCACGCCCCGCTCGAAGAAACGCTGCTGCCTGGCCACGATGTACCGCATCACCCGCAGCATCGTCTGCCGCCGCTGTTCGATCATCTGAATGAGCCACTGCGCCGCATTCATCCGGTTCGCGATGAACTCCTTGCTCTCCCCGTCGAAGGTGGAACGTTTCGCCGCCACCTCCCTGTATGTCTGCGACAGCCGCAGCCTGGGAAGCCCCGTGTCGTTCACGAAGACCATGTAGTCACCCCCGACGCGATCCACGATGAGGTCCGGAATGACGTATTGGTCCGGGCTCGACGCGTACTGCCGGCCGGGACGGGGGTCCAGCGTCGCAACCTCGTCGGCGACCTTCTGCACCTCGGCGACCGATATGCCGCGCGCGCGCGCAACATCCGTCCACCTGTGATTGAGGAGATCGTCGAGGTGTTCGGTGACGATCTGAAACGCCAACGAGTCCTCGCGTCCCTCGCGGGCCAGCTGGATGCACAGACATTCCCCCAGGTCGCGGGCTCCGACACCCGGCGGGTCCAGGGACTGCACCACGCGCAGGACGGACTCGATCTCCTCCGTCGTGTGGGGCGCGAAGAGCGCCTCCAGTTCCTCCAGCCCGGTCGCGCGCGCCTCCTCGTCCTCGATCTCTTCAGCCTCGGCGAGGGCCACGTCGCGGACGGTTTCGCGTGCGCTGTTCAGACCGTCGGCCACGTCGTCGAGGGAACACGACAGAAGTCCGTCGTCGTCGATGTTCCCGATGATCTCGGTTGCGATCCAGCGCTGCCGTTCGTCGAGGTCGGCCAGCGCGACCTGCTCCTCCAGGAAGTCATGCAGGTGGCGCCTCTCGACCGCGGGGGGCTGATAGTACTCGCGCGGCTCGTAGCGCTCGCGGCTTCCGCCCACATCGAATCCATCCAGGAGGATTTCGTCCCAGTCCATTTCGTCCTCGGATTCCTCCTGGCCCTCCTCGTCCACCTGGATGTCCTCCTCCTCGTCCGGCTCCGAAAGCTCGAGGAAGGGGTTCTCGGAGAGCTCCTGCTCCATTCGGGTCTGGAGCTCGAGGAGCGGCATGTAGATCAGGTCCATCGCCTGGTAGAGGCGGGGGTTGGGCGTGGCGTCCTGGCGGATCCGGGCGCCCTGGTATATGCCGGACCTGATTGCGCTGCTCACGGCAGGATCATCCGGCCGGGGACGGGTACCTTGCCCTCATTCGCGCGGTGAGGGTCCGGCCCAGGTAGAGGTGAGCGACCTCGTCGTTCCACACCAGTTCGGAGACCGTTCCCGAGACCCGGATACGGCCGTCGTGCATGATGCACGCCCGGTCCACGATCTCGAGCGTCTGCTCGACGTTGTGATCCGATATGATGACGCCGATGTTCCGGGTGCCGAGCTGCGATACGATCTCCTGGATGTCCTGCACGGCGATGGGGTCGATGCCGGCGAACGGCTCGTCGAGGAGCATGAACTTGGGCCGCTGCACCAGGGCCCTGGTGATCTCCAGCCTCCGCCGCTCGCCGCCCGACAGCGAAAAGGCCTTGTTGTCGCGCAGGTGTCCGATCGACAGTTCACCCAGGAGTTCCTCCAGCCGCTCCTGGCGCTCTGCGCGGGCCAGGTCGAGCGTCTCCAGGATCGCCATGACGTTCTGGGCGACGGTAAGCCGCCGGAACACGGAGGGTTCCTGTGCGAGGTAGCCCACCCCCATCCTGGCCCGCCTGTACATCGGGACGCCCGTGAGTTCGGCGTCGTCCAGGTACACCTTGCCGTGATCGGCCGCGATCAGTCCGACGAGCATGTAGAAGGTGGTGGTCTTCCCCGCCCCGTTGGGTCCGAGGAGGCCGACGACCTCGCCCTGCCTGACCTCGATGTCCACGTCCGCAACGACCCGCCGCTTCCTGTAAATCTTCGTAAGGTCCACGCCGCGCAACGTGGAGTCGGTGTCCGGGGCGTGAAAGGCACCGTGCTCCGGGCCGGGGTCTCCCGGCGCCGTGGTTTCGGGTGCCGGGCCGGCCACCGGCGTGGGCTGCGATGTGTCTCCGGTCATCGCCGCCTTCTTCGGGAGCTCGCCCCGGTTGTGGGGACCGGCGCCCGGCCGGGCATCGCCATGGCTGATCCCGCGGCCGCGGCCTGTGGCTTCGGGGGTCCGGTGGCCCGCGCCACCGTGTGCGGATTCGTCGTGTCCACGCCCGCCGTGTCCGGCTTTGCCGCGGTCGTGTCCACGGCGGCCGAATCCAGCCTGGACCCCGCCGAGTCCACGACTGTGGAGTCCGCCACTGCAGAGTCCGGTGGCTGCGGCTCGAAGTGCCATCCCTCGGTCTGGCCCACGACATCCATGTTCACGACCTCTCGCCCGTCCAGGTGGATGGTGATCGTTTCCCCCTCCACTAAGTGTACAGCCGGTCGGGTCTCCGCGCCGTCCCCGGTCGTGTCGCCGGGGAACATCCGGTAGAGGCTCCGTGCCCGGCCGCTACCGGTCAGCGTCTCCAGGCGCACCCCTGCACCGGGAGGGGGCGGTTCGGCGGCGGCCCCGCTGTCGGACGGCTGCGCCGGCCCGAAGCGGGCGATGATGGTGTCCCCCACTATCCAGTCGCGGCGGAGGATGTCCGGCAGGTCCCCGGTGCGGAGCGAATCGTCTTCCGTTGACTCGGCCCGCCCATCGCCCACGGCCACCACCTCGTCGAGTCGCTGTCCCGGCGACTTCACCTCGATGGAGTCTCCTGTGAGACGGAAGTCCTGGGCCACCACGACGGGGCGCGGGAGGGAATCGGGAGCGGCCTCCGCGTCATCGCCCGGAGAGTCCCGGCCGGCAAGATTGCGCGCACGTTCCGCGTCGCCGGGCGAGAGTCCCCGCGTGTCGATCTGCGGCTCCTCGTCGCCATCCGGCAGGGGCGGCACCTCGGCGAGCGCCACCAGCCGGTCAACGTTTCCGCCCTCGATGAAGAGCCGGATGGCGGGCGCGCGCATGTCGACCTGCTCGCCCGTGAGGCGCGCATCCCCCCGCGCAACGATCTCTTCGTTGCGGGAACCGGAAGGGGTGACGGTGATGGTCGCCCCCGTCAGCCTGTAGCCACGGCTCTCGAATTGCGCATCGCCGAGCACCAGCATCATGCCCGCTTCCTGGTCGTAGTCAAGCGAATCTCCGAAGGCCTGGAGAGAGTCCCGCAGGATGCTGACCTCGCCACCCGCGCGGAAGTACCGGCGTCCCTCGAAGTGAAAGCGTTCCGCGCTGATGTCGTACGGCACCGGCGGAAGGGTGTCGGCAGGTTCGGCGGCGTCCGCCGGGGAATCCGAAGCCGCCTCTGACTCGGGAGTCCCGGGGGCTTCCTCCTCCGGCGGCGGACCGGCCTGTCCGGAATCGGGTTCGGGGGGTTCCGCAGCCTGTCCGGAATCGGGCCCCGGGGGTTCCTCGGCCTGTCCGGAATCGGGTTCGGGGGGTTCCTCGACCTGTCCGCTGTCCTGGCCCGCAGGGTCGGCGACACCCTGTTCGCCCTCCGTCGGGGGTTCCTCCGGCGCAGGCGCGGGCGAAACGAAAAACGTCGCTCGCGGGCTGCCGTCATATACGAACATCTTGTCGAGCGCGCGGAATTCGGATGCCTGGTCGTAGATGAGGTTGTCTCCCCGGATCACGGTGCCGCTGGCCCGGTCGGTGACCACCACGCCGGACCGCGCCGTGAGGCGCCTGAAGCTGCTGAAGTAGGTGGCGGAATCGGCGCGCAGCTCGGTATCCGGGTCTTCGAAGATGACGCTGCCGTACAGCTGAACCTGGTTGTCGGATTCGAACACCACCGCCGAGTCGGCGCGGACACGCGTGCCGTCCGAGCACCGGTAGTCCACGCCTCCCGAGGCAAAATGCCGGTATTCCGAGGGCCCGAAGCGCGCGTCGTAGCGCTGGCTGTGGGTGTAGCCGCCCACGCTCACCAGCCGGCAGTCAGGCTGTTGCCCGTCCGGCGCAGGGGCGAGCAGCGCGGTCACGAACACCATCCGGACTCCCCGGCGAACGGCGGTTCGAACCGTCCCCGGCGGAGGATTGAACTCCGGAGCTCCCCTCAGGATTCGTCGCATCCGCCTTCCTTCGGTGCGTCGATCCTGAGGTCGTTGAAGGACAGATCGGTCTGGAATCCGTCGCCTGTGACCCGGCATCCTCCCCGCTCCATGCGCACGGGCACATGCGTCCAGATCCGGTCCGCCTCCAGGTCGAAGAAGAGCTCCTCGGCCTCGATCTCGCGGGCCTCGTTCAGTTCGTCGGCGGGAACGCTGAGCAGCGCACTGCCATATGCCCACAACTCCTGGCTGACTTCGCTCATCCTTCCCGCGTCGGCGGTCACGGTGCCCTTCGCCCGGCCCCGTTCGTCGAAGAGAGTCAGCGTGAGACCGTAGATCCGCTGGTGCGTCGAGTCCTGCCACATGTAGACGGTGTCGGCGTCGAGCATCCCTTCCTGGATACCGTCCCGGGTGAAGTTGATCGAGATGTTGTAGAGGACGTTGTCGGCGGCAATCTCCTCCAGTTCGGTCAGCGGCCCCTCTTCGCCACCGGTCGTACAACCCGCAGCCGCCGGGAGCAGGGAAAGGCAGAGGAACCCAGGCCAGGCAAGCCTGCGGGTCCCGGGGGGTCGGCAAGTCTCCATCAGATCACTCCGGCTCGCAGAAGGTCGTGCAGGTGGACGATGCCCTCCAGGCCCGAGTCGCCAACGACCGGCAGGGCCATCACGCCGTATTCCTCCATGCGGCGCAGTGCCGTGGCGCCCAGTTCGTCGGGGCGGGCGATCCTGGGCGTGCGGGTCATGAAGGCGGAGACGGCGACGCCGAGGAAGTCGTCCGTGCGTTCCATCAGGCGGGCGACATCCCCGGCGGTGACCACGCCCACGAGCGCGTTGGCACGGTCGATGACCGGCACCGTCCCCCGCATGCGGGCCAGCGGCACGATCACGTCCCGTACCGTAGCCTCCCCCTGCACGGCGGGGTAGTCCTCGGCCACCATCACGTCGCATACCCGCAGGGTCAGGCGGCGTCCCAGCGAGCCGCCCGGGTGGAGGCGAGCGAAGTCGGCCGGGCGGAATCCCCGGCGGCGCAGCAGCGCCACCGCCAGCGCGTCGCCCATGGCAAGGGTCGCGGTGGTGGACGAAGTCGGTGCCAGGTCCATCGGACAGGCTTCCCCGGCGACGCCGCAGTCGAGCACGGCGGCGGCGCGCCTGGCCAGCGGCGACCCGGTGTCGCCCACCAGCGCCACCACCGGCAGGCCGCGGAGTTCGGCGAAGGCCAGCAGGCCCGTCAGCTCTTCCGTGGCGCCGCTCCTGGAGAGCAGGACCAGGACGCTGCCGGGGCTCGCGATCCCCACGTCGCCGTGCAGCCCGTCGACCGGGTGCAGGAAGACTGCCGGCGTGCCGGTCGAGGTCAGGGTGGCGGCCACCTTGCGCGCGATCAGTCCGGACTTCCCCACGCCTGACAGGACCACCATCCCGTCCCGGGAGCAGATCAGGTCCACGGCGCGCAGGAACCCGTCCCCGAGGCGGGGGCCCAGCGCGGCAACCGCCTCGGCTTCCATGCGGAGCACGCGGCGCGCCTCGCCCAGGACCTTCTCGCTTCCGGCCACGGGCTGCACCTCAGCCGCCGCGCTCGCGACAGTATTCATCGACCAGTCCAGTCCATTCTCCGCGGGCCCGCAGCAGCGCCTCGACGAACTCGCGCACCGCGCCGCGCCCGCCCTCCTTCGTACTCTGCCAGACGGCGGCGCGGCGCACTTCCGCCGTCCCGTTGGCCACCGTGGCGGGCAGACCCGCGCGCTGCATCAGCGGCAGGTCGGCCAGGTCGTCTCCCAGCACGGCGACCTCCGTCCATTCCAGTCCCCCGGCATCCAGCAGCTCCTGCAGGATGGGGATCTTGCGCGCGCCGCCATCCTGGAACACGTCCTGCACTCCGAGTTCGGCGGCCCGGATCGCGGTGGCCCCGGAGACCCTCCCCGAGATCATCGCGACCTGCACCTCCGACTTTTGCAAGATCCTGATACCGAGTCCGTCCTGCACGTTGAACCGCTTGAGTTCGACGGTCGTGCCATCGGCCGTGGCTCCCATGTATACCCCGCCATCGGTCATCACGCCATCGATGTCGAATACGACCAGCCGGATCCGCCGTGCGGTTGCCCGCGGAATCTCCATCGCTTGAAGACTCACCCGGCCGTCTCCCCCCCGAGGGCCCGGCGAATCGCCACCACGTCGCGCAGCACGGAAGGCAGGCCGCCCAGCGGCAGCATGTTGGACCCGTCTGACGGCGCCCCGGCGGGGTCGGGGTGGACCTCCAGAAAGAGGCCGTCGCAGCCGGCGGCCACCGCGCCCCGCACGAGCGCGCGGATGTGCTCGGGTGCTCCCCCGGTCGATCCGTCGACCGCGGCGCCCGGCGTCTGCACCGAGTGCGTCCCGTCGAATATGACCGGCACCCCGGCGGCCTCGCGCACGCGCGCGAAGTTGCGCAGGTCCACCACGAGGTCGCCGTAGCCGAACGAGGTGCCGCGCTCGGTCACCATGACCCGGGTGGCGCCCCCGGCCCGCACCTTCTCTACCGCACCGGCCATCGCGGCCGGCGACATCCACTGTCCCTTCTTCACATTCACCGCCCTGCCGGTCTCCCCGGCCGCCACCAGCAGCGAGGTCTGGCGGCACAGGAATGCGGGGATCTGCAGCACGTCGGCTACTTCGGCCACCGGGGCCGCCTGCGCCGCCTCGTGAATGTCGGTCAGGACGGGAAGGCCGGTCTCTTCCCGCACGGCGCGGAGCAACTCGAGGCCGCGGGCCATCCCCGGCCCCCTCGCCGACCCCAGCCGCGACCGGTTGGCCTTGTCGAAGGATGCCTTGAACACCGCGGGCAGCCCGGCCTCGCGCGCGGCGGCCGCCACTCCCCGGGCGACGGTCAGGTTGAGCTCCTCGTCCTGCAGGACGCACGGACCCGATATGAGGGTGAACGATTCCAGGTCCGGCAACGCGCTTCAGGCCCCCAGTGCGGCCGCCCTGGGCGTCACCGTTCCCGCGGCCCTCGCGGCACCCGCTTCGATGAAGGAGGCGAAGAGCGGGTGGGCGCTCGTGGGCCGGCTCTTGAACTCGGGGTGCGACTGGCTGCCGACGAACCAGGGGTGGCCGGGCAGCTCGATCATCTCGACGAGCTTCCCGTCGGTGGTGGTCGCGGAAAAGTTCAGGCCCTTCCCCTTGAGCGCGGTGCGGTAGTCGTTGTTGACCTCGTAGCGGTGGCGGTGCCGTTCGGTGATCGCGGTCCTGCCGTAGACCCTCGCCGCCAGCGAGCCCGGATTCAGCCTGGCTTCGTAGGAACCGAGGCGCATGGTTCCGCCCTTGGTGGTGACCTTGCGCTGCTCGTCCATCAGGCAGATTACCGGATGCGGGCTCTCGCGGTCGAACTCGAAGGAGTGGGCGCCGGACAGTCCGGCGACGTTGCGCGCGAACTCGATGACCGCGCACTGCAGGCCGAGGCAGATCCCCAGGAAGGGCAGGCCGTTTTCCCTCGCCCAGCGTACGGCGGTGATCATTCCCTCGATCCCGCGCCTGCCGAAGCCGCCCGGCACGAGGAGTCCGTGGTAGCCGACCAGGAAGGCGGGATCGAGCCCCTGCTCGAGCTTCTCGCCGCCGATCCAGTCTATCTCCACGTTGGCGTCGTTGGCGATGCCGCCGTGGATGAGCGCCTGTTCGATGGACTTGTAGGCGTCGACGAGAGCGGTGTACTTGCCCACCACGGCGATGCGGACGGTGCCCCCCCTGGGCGACTTGATGCGCTCCACGATCCGCCTCCACCCGGTGAGACCGGACGGTGGGGCGGGCGCTTCGATGCCGAAGCGGGACAGAACGAAGTCGTCCAGCCGCTGCCGGCGGAATTCGAGCGGGACCTGGTAGATCGTGTCCACGTCCAGGGCCTCGACCACGCCGGCGGGATCCACGTTGGTGAAGCCGGCGATCTTCGCCTTGATCTCGTCGTCGAGCGGGTGCTCGGTGCGACACACCAGAACGGCCGGCTGGATTCCGGTCTGCATCAGTTCGCGCACGGAGTGCTGGGTGGGCTTGGTCTTGAGTTCCCCGGCTGCGCGGATGTACGGGACGAGGGTGAGGTGGACATGGAGTGCCCGGGGGCCCACCTCCTGGCGGAACTGTCGGATTCCCTCCAGAAAGGGGAGGCTCTCGATGTCGCCCACGGTGCCGCCCACCTCGCTGATCACCACGTCGTGGCCCTCCGCGAGCACGCGCACGGAGCGCTTGATCTCGTCGGTGATGTGGGGGATGACCTGAACGGTGCGTCCGAGATAGTCCCCACGGCGCTCCCGGTCGATCACCGCCCGGTAGATGCGCCCCGAGGTGGTGTTGTTCTCCTGCGACAGGTTGGCGTCGATGAAGCGCTCGTAGTGGCCGAGGTCGAGGTCCGTTTCGGCCCCGTCCTCGGTGACGAACACCTCGCCGTGCTGCAGCGGCGAAAGCGTGCCCGGGTCGACGTTGATGTAGGGGTCGAGCTTCTGCAGCGTCACGCGGAGCCCGCGCTCCTTGAGGAGCACGCCGAGCGACGCGGCGGCGATTCCCTTCCCCAGCGACGACACCACACCGCCGGTGACGAAGATGTACCTGGTCCGGCCGGATTCGATCGGGGTCATTGCCTTGACATCGCTCCTTGTCGTCGTCCCAGCGCTTCGTTGCCCGGCCTCCCGGTCCCGCGGCTGTCCCGCCCGTATCCCAGGGCGAGCATGCGTTGCTCCATCCGCTGAAGGTCCTCCGGCGTGTCCACGCCGCCGCCTGCATCGTGCACCATCGCCACGCCGATGCGCATCCCGTTCTCGAGGGCGCGCAGTTGCTCCAGCTTCTCCTCCGTCTCCAGCGGCGACGGGTTGCCGTCCGCCCAACGCGCCAGCGCCCCGACGGTGTACGCGTAGACGCCGATGTGCCGCAGCCTGACCTCCCCGTCGCCCTCCGCGGGATCGGCGTCGTCCCTTCGGTGCGGAATCGGCGCCCTTGAGAAATATAACGCACTTCCCGCCGCATCCCGGACCACCTTCACGACCGACGGGTCGAGAAACTCCTCTTCGCTCGTGATGGGTGCCGCGCAGGTGCCGACATCGAAGCCCGCCTCCACCATGGACACGGCCCCCTGCACCGCCTCGGCGGAAACCAGCGGCTCGTCGCCCTGAATGTTCACCACCACACGGAAGCGTGCCTCGGTCAGATCCACCGCCTGGCGGACGCGGTGGGTGCCCGAGGGGTGTCCGCGCCAGGTCAGCAGCGCATCGGCCCCCTCCCGGCGGCACGCCTCCACCACATCCACGGAGTCGGTCGCGACCAGTACGCGGTCGAGGAAGGGCATCTCTCGCGCGCGCCGCCACACCCAGATGACCAGCGGGGTGCCGAGCAGGGGCTGCAGGGGCTTGCGCGGGAGACGGGAGGACCCGATCCGCGCCGGGATGACAGCGAGGACGCGGTTCAAGACGGCACCCTCACGGGGCTGCGGAACAACGATAGGGCCGTGACATTCACGGACCTGAAGCTACCCCCGCGAGGTGTGGGCGGCAAGCGTGAGAAAGTTCTCCAGAAGCTGCCGTCCCCCCTCCGTGAACCAGGACTCCGGATGGAACTGGACGCCCCAGATGGGGTGGCGCCGGTGTCGCATTCCCTGGATGGCGCCCGCGTCGGCGGGGTCTGCGCTCCATGCGATGGCGACGAGTTCTTCCGGAAGGTCGGGGGCGGTCACCAGCGAGTGGTAGCGTGTGACCTGCATCGGCGAGGAGATCCCGGCGAAGAGGGCGTCGCCGTCGTGCACCACCTGCGAGGTCTTGCCGTGGACGGCTCTGGCGGCCCGGATCGTCCGGCCGCCGAAGGCCTCGCCGATCGACTGGTGGCCGAGGCACACGCCGAGCACGGGCATGACGGGACCCAGCTCCCGGATCGCCTCGACACTGATTCCTGCCTCGGCCGGGGTGCAGGGCCCCGGGGATACCACCAGACGGGTCACCCCCGCGCTCCTGAGGTCGCCGGGAGTCGTCTCGTCGTTGCGGTACACGCGGGGGCGCTCACCCAGGTCGCCGAGGATCTGGACAAGGTTCCAGGTGAAGGAGTCGTAGTTGTCTATGATCGCCAGCATGGGTCTCCGGGTGTCCGGTCCGTGACGGGGCCTCAGGGCCGGCCTGCTCCCGCCGCGGCGGATGTGCCGGATGAACGCCACCCGATATAATATGGTCAGGAACCATGAGCATGTACCGACGATGCCTCGTCTGCGACCACGAATTCGCGGCCAACGATGCGCTTGAGCACCTGGATCGGGGGCGCAAGATCGCCTGCGACCCCGAGAAGGGACGCCTCTGGCTGATCTGCCGTGCCTGCTCGCGCTGGTCGCTCGTCCCCATCGAGTCGCGCTGGGAGGCTCTCGAAGAACTCGAGAAACTGGTTCGGGACCAGGCGCGGGTCCTTTCGCGCACGGACAATGTGGCGCTGATGCGGGCCGGCCCCCTGGAGATCGTGCGCGTCGGGCGGGCCCAGCTCCGCGAGGAGGCCTGGTGGCGCTACGGCCGGGAGCTGAGGCAGCGCCGGGAGAGGTTCAAGAAGCTGTCGACCGCCGGAACCGTCGGCGCGGCGGCCGCCATCGCCGGCGGATGGGCGACCGGCGGAATCGGCTTCGTGGGGGCCTGGCTGGTCTGGGACAACGCCCCCAAGCTGGTCACCAGCGGTGCCCGCTGGCTGCGATTCGGAGGCACGGCCTGGCGGGGCAAGGGCGAGTGCATGCGCTGCGGACGACAGATCGACCGGGTCCGCTATTCGGAGCGTGGCGGTCTGGTGCTTACGGCCGAGGAGGAATCGCCCGGACTGATCGTCGCCTGCCTTCGGTGCGACCAGGCAAGGGACAGCGGCCTGCTGCTAACGGGACAGGAGGCCAACCGCACGCTACGCAAGGTGTTGGGCTACCATCACTTCGCCGGTGCATCGGAGCGCCGGGTGGACAAGGCGGTGGGCCTGATCGAGGCGTCCGGGGGACCGGAGCGGCTGCCCTCTCGGATCTTGAAGCGCAACCGTCCCCTCGGCGACATGGGCCAGGTCGGCCGGGTCGCGCTGGAGATCGCGGTGCACGAGGAGACGGAAAGGCGGCTGCTGGCCATGGAGCTGGCGGAGTTGGAGGCTCACTGGCGCCGCGAGGAGGAGCTGGCCAGCATCATGGACGGCGAGTTGACGCCTCTTCCGCTAATGGATTCGTTTCGCCGCCGGATTACGGGTGGCCGGTCGTGGTAGCCTGGCTTGGTCTAGCTTGGCTGAATCAAGTTATTCAGTAGTCGACCGGGCGCAGGTAGGATTCCCCGATTGCCGTCTCCGAGAGGAGCGCGACGGTCGGCAGGCGCCGCTTCCAGTGTGTCGAGGAGAGGCGCTTCCACACGATTCGCACCTCCTTCCGGTCGAAGCCGCGCCGGGCCAGGGAAGCGGGATCGTGGCCCCGCAGGAGTTGGTGCAGGATCGGGTCGGCGCGGTGGTAGGAGATTCCGAGTTCGTCCTCGTCGTGAACTCCGCGGACTAGATCGGCGCTGGCGGGCTTGTCGACGATCGTCGCGGGGACCCCCAGGTGCCGCGCCAGATCCCACACCTGGGTCTTGAGAAGGTCGCCCAGGGGATTGATCGGCGGTGAATCGTCGGCGTGCCAGGTGTAGTAGCCGAGGAGACGCTCACTCTTGTTCCCCGTACCCAGGGGAAGGGCGTCGAGCCGGGCCGACTGATCGAAGAGGATGACCGACCGCAGCCGGGCCGCCAGGTTCCCCCTTCTGTTGGGCGTGACGCCGGACTCGTGTTCGTCGACATAGGCGTCCACGGCACCGGTGATCGACAGAGTCCGCAGCCGGGCCCCTGCCGCCTCGATCGCGAGCCGGGCATGCTCCAGGCTCTCGGGGCTGGACGTGGCGTACGGGAGGCGAAAGCCGTGGACGTTCTCCGGTCCCAGGGCCCTGCACGCCAGGAAGAGCGATACGGCGGAGTCCACCCCCCCGGAGACTCCGATCACCACCCGCTTGAAGCCCCGCCGCCGCACGACCTCGTCGCGTATGAACTCGACGAGGGCCAGCTCCACGAGGCCGGGATCGATGGCGATCGCCCTAAGGTCGGAGTCATCCGGGCGAGTCGGGGGCTGCAGCCGGCCCCGGGACGGTGTTCGCTTCGCTCCGGACGGCCGCTCCGGCCGCTCCGGCCGCCGGCCTTCGCTTCCGCTCGCCGACTGCTCTCCCGCCCAGGCCCGGTCCAGCGAGGTGCGCAGCCGCGGCAGCGCGTTGGCGAGGTCGCCGAGCAGGGGCGATTCCTGGCGGATCCGCAGGATGTCGCCGATGTCTACCGTGACGCAGGTCGTCGCCTCCGCGAACAGTGGCCCTCGCTTCATGAGGGAACCGTCGGGGGCCCAGGCGGAAGACCCGCCGGCGAAGAGCTTTCCGCCTTCCGAACCCGCGAGATGGGCCAGGAGGACGAAGACCCCGTGTTCCTTGGCAGTGCGGGCGGCGATCCGGTCCCATTCATCCAGGTTGGCCGGGAGCGGTGACGCGGGACCGAAGCCCCGCGCCGGAGACGCGCACCCGCTCAGCACGAGCTCCGCGCCGTCGAGCGCCAGGATCGAGGGGGTGAGGGAGTGCCACAGATCCTCGCAGATCAGCATTCCCATCCTGCCGAAGCGGGTGTCGAAGGCGCGCACCTCACGGCCCGGCTCCACGAAGCGCCCCTCCTCGAAGAGCCCGTAGGTCGGGAGGAACACCTTGCGGTGGACGTGGACGATCCCGTACCGGTCTCCGGCCGGCGTCAGGTAGGCCATGCTGTTGTAGACCCCGCGGCGGCCGCGTTCGTAGAATCCGAGCACCAGGTCGCACCCCGTGTCCTCCGGCGGCGTTCCCAGGGCCTCGACCAGTTCGTGGCGCGCCAGGGCCACCTCCCTCGCCGCGCCCTCCACGAAGTACCCGGACAGCACCGTTTCCGGAAAGACGGCCAGATCCACAGCGGACGGGAGCGCCTCGGTGACCGCGGCGATGTTGGCGCCCACATCCCCCTTCCTGGGCTTCAGCTGGCAGAGGGCGACGCGAAGGGATGGACCGCTGCTCATGGAGCGTATCCGGATGGCCTTGGTCTTGGGAGGCTGGCGGTCGGGGGTGGCCCCGATTGGCGGACTTCGTTCCATTATCTGACAGGTTCCGCAATTCCGAAAGAGCGATCACCGATGTCCAGAATAGTCCGCTACCTCTGTCTCAGTTCCGCACTTGCCGTCCTGGCGGCGCCTCTCACCGCCCAGAATCCGCGCACGGGCGGCGGGGATCCGGGTGGAATCGACCCCGGGAGCGAGGGTGCCCGGATCTTTCTCCAGGCGCTCGAGAGAATCTCACGCCACCACGTTTCCGCCCCGGGGGACTCGACGCTGTGGGAGCTGGCCATCCAGGGGCTGATCGAAAAGCTGGACGACCCCTACGCCACCGTCCTTACCGAGGAGGAATACGGGCAGTTCACCGAGACCAACACGGGCAACTACGCGGGCATCGGCGTTCAGATCACCAATCTCGGTTCGCGCGTGACCGTAACGGCCGTGTTCCGCGACACCCCCGCCGACGGCGTGGGGATGCTCGTCGGCGACGAGATCGTGTGGGTGGAGGGGCACGACGCGCGTGACTGGACGATCGACGTGGCCCGCGACTCGATCAGGGGCGAGCCCGGGTCGGTGGTCAACATCAGGGTTGAGCGCGACGGCTACGCCGAGCCCATTCCCTTCGCAATCACGCGCGCCAACGTGCACGTACCCGCCATTCAGTCGAGCTGGGCCGGGGAGGGAATCGCCCTCTTCGGCATCGACCGGATCGCACGCGCGGTGGCGGACGAGCTGGACACCGCGCTGCAGGAATACCGGGATGCCGACGCGCTGATCATCGACTTCCGGAGCAATCCCGGTGGCCTGCTGGACGAGTCGCTCAGAGTCTCCGACCTCTTCCTTGCCCCGAACCAGGCCATCGCGAGCGTTTCCGGCGCGCTCTCACCGGATGCCGGAGGTGAAATCCAGACCCAGGCCTGGAGTGCCCGGAGCCCGCCGCGCATGTCCGAAACCCCCATCATCATCCTGGTGGACGGCTTCACGGCCTCCGCCGCCGAGATCATCGCGGGGGCGCTTCAGGACCACGACCGGGCGGTCGTGATCGGGGAGCGTACCTTCGGCAAGGGCTCTGTTCAGACCCTGTATCCGCTGCCGGCCGGACGCCAGCTGCGGATCACGACCGGATCGTGGTACACGCCGCTGGGGCGGTCGCTTCAGCGTGCGCGCCATCATGACGGGACGCCCGTACCGGAGACCGAGGAGGATCTTGGCTGGGTCGAGACCGCGTCGGGACGGCGGCTGCGGACCGGCGGGGGCGTCTTCCCGGATCTCGTGGTCGAGCAGGATCCGCCGAAGCCGGAAGAGCTTGCGCTGCTGAACCAGGCGGCCGAGCTGGAGGTACCGATCGGCGTCATGGTCCGCGAGTACGCGCTGGACCTGGCGACGGAGGCACTCCGCAACGGCGTGATCGAGCGCCTGCCCTCCTCCGCCTTCGATGCACTGGCACACAGCTTCGTCGAGCTTGGCATGGACGCGGAGGTCGTCCAGAACGCGGTGGCGAGGGAGTACCTGGACCGGTGGACCCAGCTGCGCTACCTCTACCGCGCCGACGAGCGGGAGCTGTACCTGGAGGTGCTGGCAGAGGAGGACCGGGTGCTCGCCGAAGCGCTGCGGCTGGCCCGCGGGTCCGGCACCCGGGCCGAACTGTTCGCGATGGTGGACCGGGCGGGAGCGCAGTCACCGGGCAGGTAGCGCAGCTACCGTGGCTCCCCGCTGCGCGGGTGGTAGCGCCGGTGGGTCTCGCGCAGGTACTCCCGGTCGAGGTGCGTGTAGATTTGGGTCGTGGAGATGTCTGCGTGACCGAGCATCTCCTGGACAGCGGCCAGGTCAGCGCCTCCCTCGAGCATGTGGGTGGCGCAGGAGTGGCGCAGCGTGTGTGGTGAGATCCGCCTATCGATCCCGGCCCGCTCCGCCGCACGCGAGACGATCGTCCATACCGACATGCGGCCGAGAGGCGTGCCCCGCTGGTTGAGGAACATCGCCCCCTTCCCCCTCCCGCCTGCCCGGTCGAGTTCCGGGCGCACGGCGGCGAGGTAGCGCTCCACCGCCTTCAGCGCGGCCTTCCCGACGGGCACGAGGCGCTCCCTGCCCCCCTTGCCGAAGACCATGCAGCACTGGTCGTGCGGGTCGAGGTCGGCCAGCGACAGGCCGGCAAGTTCGCTCACTCGCATTCCCGTCGCGTACAGGACTTCGAGCACCGCCCGGTCCCTCCAGTAGACCCTTGAGTCCGGGTCGACCGCCTCGACCACTCGCACGGCCTCGTCGCGTGTCAGGAACTCGGGGAGCTTCCTTGCCATGGCTGGCCGGTCCATGCGGTCGGAAGGGTCGTCGGCCACGATCTCCTCTCCCGCCAGGAAGCGGAAGAATGCGCGCAGCGCCGACTGTGCCCTCCGGATCGAGACCGGTGCCCGGCCCTCGGCGTGCAAATGGGCCATGTAGTTGCGAAGGGTCAGGTGATCGACATCGCGCGGGCCTGCCACGTCGCCGCGTTCCTCCAGGTAGTCGAGGAACCGCCTCAGGTCGCTCCGGTAGGCCTCGCAGCTGCGCGGCCGCAGGCCCCGCTCCAGCGCCAGGTAGTCGAGGAACGGCTCCAGGTGGTACCGCCGCTCCAGTGCGCTGCGCTTCGATTCCCGCGGCATTTTGTCCATGGGCCGCTAGTCCGCCGCGCGCCGCCGGGCACGCCACCAGAGCCACGCCAGCACCGCGGCCAGGGCCACCGACACCACCAGAAGCCACCGCTGCGTCTGGGCGACCCCGCCCATTACGGCCTCCAGGTTGTCGCCGGCGAGGAACCCCAGCCGCACGAGGACACCGTACCAGATCGCCGACGCAACGGTCAGCGGCGGCACGACCCGCACCCAACCCAGACCGGCCACTCCGGCGAACACCGGCACAAGCGCCCGGAAGCCGGGAAAGAACCGGCCCGCGAAGATTGCCGCCACCCCCCATCGGCTGTAGAAGGCCTCCAGCCGGTCCCACTGCCCGTCCGGGATCAGTCGCCGCCCGCGTCCGGTGCGGAAGAAATCCCGCCCGTATCGCCTGCCGAGCGCATATACCGCGACCGCCCCGGCCACGTTGAAGAACCAGACGACCGCGAAGACCCCGCCCGCACTGAGCGTCCCCAGCCCCGCCACGAAGCCCCCGGCCACGATGAAGGTGTCGGCAGGGATTGCCGGAACGATGTTCTCCACCACGGCGCCGGCCGCCAGAACGGCGTAGACCACGGGAGGCGGCAGTTCGGTCAGCAGCGTGAGCGCCTCTTCCATGGTCGGCTCGGCGGCCCGTTCAGCCGCTCCCCCCCTCCAGCGCGGCGACGGCGCAAACGGCGATACCCTCGCCCCGTCCAATCCATCCCATCCCTTCGTTGCTCTTCCCCTTCACCGACACGGACTCCGCCCCCACCCCCAGCCGCCCCGCCAGCGCGGCTCGCATCTCGGCGGCCCGCGGACCGATCCGCGGCCGCTCGCAGATCACCGTCACATCCACGTTCCCCACCCGCCACCCCGCCCCGCGCAGCAGCTCCACCGCGCGCGACAGCAGCTCCATCGAGTCGGCGTCGCGCCAGGCCTCCTCGCCCGGGGGGAAGTGCGTGCCGATGTCGCCCAGACACGCGGCCCCCAGCAGCGCGTCGATCACCGCATGCGCGACGGCGTCCGCATCGGAGAAGCCGCGCAGCCCGGGGGCTTCGGGGAAGTGCACGCCGCCGAGCACCAGGGGGCGATCCGGGTCGAAGCGGTGGGAATCGTAGCCGATCCCGACGCGGAAAGCCGGCGCGGCGCCCAACTACCGACCCGTGGCGGCCCGCCCCACGCGCTACTCCCCGTACTTCCGGATCGCCAGGCACACGTTGTGACCGCCGAAGCCGAAGGAGTTGTTCAGGGCGACGGTGACCGGGCGCTCGATCGGGCCGGCGTGCGCGTACTCCAGGTCGCAGTCGTCGTCGGGGGTGGAGAAGTTGATGGTAGGCGGGATCACGCCGGTGCGGCAGGCGAGCACGCAGACGACCGTTTCGACCGCGCCGGCCGCGCCCAGCAGGTGGCCGGTCATCGACTTGGTGGATCCGACGACGATGTCGTAGGCGCGGGGACCGAGCAGCGCCTTGATCGCCCCGGTCTCGGCGCGGTCGTTCAGCGGGGTGGAGGTGCCGTGGGCGTTGATGTAGTCGACGTCGTCCGGGCCGAGGCCGGCGTCCTTGAGCGCGATTCGCATGGCGCTGAGGGCCCCTTCCCCGCCCGGGAGCGGCGCGGTCATGTGGTGCGCGTCTCCGGTGGGGCCGTAGCCGGCCACCTCGCCCAGGATCTCCACGCCGCGGGCCCGGGCGCGCTCCATCTCCTCCAGCACGACGCAGCCGGCGCCCTCGCCGATCACGAAGCCGTCGCGCGTGGCGTCGAAGGGGCGGCTGGCGCCCTGGGGGTCGTCGTTGCGGGTCGAAAGCGCCTTCATGGCCGCGAACCCAGCGACCGAAATCGGCGCGACCGCGGCTTCGGCCCCGCCCGCGACCATAAGCTCGGCCCGCCCCTCCCGGATGTACCGGGCCGCATCGCCGATCGCGTGCGCGCTAGAGGCGCAGGCGGACACGGTGGCGTAGTTGGGCCCGCGCAGCCCATACCTGATCGAGACCAGGCCCGAGACGATATCCGGGATCAGCATGGGGATCAGGAAGGGGCTGACGCGGCGCGGGCCCCGGTCGAAGAGCGTGCGGCAGTTGTTCTCCAGCGTGGTAATCCCGCCGATGCCGCTCCCGATGAGGACCCCGAAGGCGTATGGGTCGCAGCCGGGCGGCGGTCCCGAGAGTCCGGCCGACTCCATGGCCTGTACCGCCGCGGCGACGCCGAACTGCGCGTAGCGGTCGCACCTGCGCGCCTCCTTCCGGCCCATCCAGCCCAGGGGGTCGAAGTCCTTCACCTCGCAGGCAATGCGTGCGGTGAACTCCCCGGCGTCGAAGAGCGTGATGGGCCCTCCGCCAGGGGTGCCGGCAACGAGCGCGTCCCAGCCGGACTGCACATCGGCCCCGACCGGCGTCACCATCCCCATTCCGGTGATGGCGACCCTCCGCCCATCGCTCATGGCGCTAGTCTGCGGGCGCCGTGGGGACCGCTGCCACTTTCCCTCAGGACTCCGACTGCTGCTCGATGTAGACGACGGCGTCCCCGACGGTGCGCATCTTCTCGGCATCCTCGTCGGGGATGTCGATTCCGAACTCTTCCTCGAATGCCATGATGAGCTCTACGGTATCGAGAGAATCCGCCCCGAGGTCGTCGACGAACGACGCATCCGTGGTGACCTTGTCGGCCTCGACGCCGAGCTCGTCGATGATGATTTCCTTGACCCTCGCTTCCGCGGTGTCGGACATGCTGGTTTTCTCCGTGGGTGTGGTGCTGCTGGTGTGGCTCTGCCGTGTTGCCGGCATTCTGTCTTCGGGGTGCGCGGACCCGCCCTACATCGTCATGCCTCCGTCTACCGCAATGACCTGGCCGGTAATATAACGCGCCTCCGGTCCGGCCAGAAACCGGACCACCCCGGCCACGTCGCCGGGTTCGCCGAGTCTATCCAGAGGGATCCGCCGCCTGAGGTCCGCGGCCGCCGCCTCGCCCAGCGCGGCGGTCATGTCCGTCCGGATGAACCCCGGGGCGACGGCGTTGCAACGGACGTTGCGCGACGCGAGTTCCCGGGCTACCGACCGGGTAAGCCCGTGCAGCCCCGCCTTGGAGGCCGCGTAGTTGGCCTGGCCGGCGTTCCCGATGAGGCCTATGACCGAAGAGATGTTGACGATCGACCCGTCCCGGCGCTTCATCATCCCGCGGGTGACCGCGCGGATCATGTTGAAGGCGCCCCCGAGATTGGTGGACAGGACCTGTGACCACTCTTCGTCGCGCATCCGCAGCAGGAGGTTGTCACGGGTGACACCCGCGTTGTTGACCAGGACGGCAACGGGTCCGAGCGACTTCTCCACCTCGCGCACCGCTGCCCTGCATGCGGTGGAATCCGACACATCGCAGGAGTGCGCGACATGTCCATCCCCTTCAAGGGAAGCCGCGGCCGCGGCCGCCCGCTCCCCGTTGAGCGCAAGGACCGCCACCCTGGCGCCCGCGCCCGCAAGCTCGGCGGACACCGCCAGGCCGATCCCCCGCGATCCCCCCGTGACGACCGCCACCAAACCGGCCAGCTCCCGGGTGCCGGCTGCTTTCGTTCCACCGCGTTCGCCGTTGTCCGCGGGCACCAGGCCGGCGGACTCCCCCGCTTCCGTCATATGGCTGACTCCATCTGATCGATCGATTCCGGGGTGCCGAGGGAAACCGTAGGCACGCCCCTCGCATTCCTCCGGTTGAGGCCCGCAAGAACCCTGCCCGGCCCGAGTTCGGCGAAACGCTCCACGCCCAGGGCGCGCATCCGGCCGACGCACTCCATCCAGCGGACCGGCGCCGTGAGCTGCCGCACCAGGAGTTCCCGGATGCGCCGGGGCTCCTCCACGGGCGCTGCCGTGACATTCGACACGACCGGGAACTCCGGCCTGTGAAAGGCCGTTTGCTCCAGCGCCTCGCGGAACGCCTCGGCGGCCGGACCCATGAGCGGCGAATGGAAGGCCGCCGACACCTTCAGCTCCACCACGCGCCTGGCCCCCATCTTCTTCGCCTGGCAGGATATCCGCTCGATGGCGCCCGCCTCGCCGCTCACGACCACCTGGCCCGGCGCGTTGAGGTTCGCAGGCACGACGATCATGCCGGCGGCGGCCGTGCCCTCGCACAGCCCGGTGATCGCGCCCTCGTCCAGGCCGAGCACGGCGGCCATGGTGCCCGGGGTGGTGTCGCCCGCCCGCGCCATCAGTTCGCCGCGCAGCCTCACCGCGCGCAGGCCGTCGGCGAAGGACCAGGTGCCGGCCGCGCCGTGAGCCGAGAGTTCGCCCAGCGAATGCCCCGAGGCGGCCGCGACCGGCCCGAGCCGCTCCCGGACCACCCGGTAGACGGCGAGCGAGTGGACGTACAGCGCGGGCTGGGCGTTCTCCGTCGCGGTGAGCACCTCCAGGGGGCCCTCCCAGGCGAGCCGGGACAGCGGGAACCCCAGAGCGTCGTCCGCCTCCTCGAAGGTCTCCCGGGCCGCGAGGAAGCGCCCGGCCAGCCCGCGTCCCATCCCCACATGCTGCGATCCCTGTCCCGGGAACAGCAGTCCCAGCTTCCTCAAGGGCTCATCTCGGTGCGTACCGCCTGCCGGTCCGATTCGCCCGTCCTACCAGCGCACGAGGGTGGCGCCCCATGTGAGCCCCGCTCCGAACGCCGTCATCAGCACCACCGATCCGGCTGCGATCAATCCCTGCTCGATCGCCTCGTCCAGCCCCACCGGGATCGTCGCCGAGGAGATGTTCCCGTAGTGGTGAAGGTTGACGAAAACCCTGTCCATCGGGATTCCCGCATACCTGGCCGTCGACTCGATAATCCGGATGTTGGCCTGGTGCGGTACCAGGATGTCGACCTCGTCGGCAGTGAGCCCGGCGTCCCTGATCACCTTCCTGCCCGCGGTAGCCATGGATTTGACCGCCGCCTTGAAGATCTCCGGCCCGGACATCTCCAGCATGTGCTCCTGGTTGTGAAGGCGCTCCGGAGTCAGGGGGAGCGCCCCTCCGCCCGCGCGCCGGATCAGGAGCGGTGCGAGGTCTCCGTTGGAGCTGTGGTGGGTGGACAGCACTCCCTCCCCGTTCTGCGAACGCTGGATCACCGCCGCGCCCGCCCCGTCGCCGAAGAGGATGCAGGACGAGCGGTCCTCCCAGTTGGTGATCACCGACATCTTCTCGGTGGCCACCAGCAGGACCGTCTCGGCCTGTCCGGCGGCAATGTGCCCCTCCGCGACGGAGAGAGCATAGAGGAACCCCGTGCAGGCTGCCTGCAGGTCGTAGGCGTAGCAGCGGCGGGAGGCCCCGATGACAGCCTGGATCTCGCAGGCGGTGGAGGGCAGCAGCCGGTCGGGGGTCGCGGTGGTGACGATCAGCACGTCGACGTCGGCCGGTGTGAGCCCCGCCTTCTCCAAGGCCCGGTTTGCAGCCTGCTCCCCCATCTCTACGACGCCCATCTCCGGCGGCGCAATCCGGCGCTCCCGAATGCCCGTCCGCTCGCGGATCCACGCGTCGCTGGTGTCGACCATGCGCTCGAGCTCGGCGTTCGTCAGCACGTTGTCCGGGAGGAACCGGGCGGTTGCCGCGATGCTTGCCAGGGGATTCCTTGTCTTCATCCGTTTCCAACCTGTCCGGCTTCGAGGTCGCGGGCCATGTGTGAAACCATGCGGCTGTCGACCGCTCGCTTGGCCACGCCGACGGCCTCCTTGATCGCCTTTGGCGACGAGGAACCGTGACAAACGATGCTCACGCCGTTGACGCCCAGCAAGGGGACGCCTCCGTACTCCGCGTAGTCGAATCCACGAAACAGCTCATCCAGCCCCGGGTCAAGAC
The DNA here is from genome assembly GCA_022826005.1 of Gemmatimonadota bacterium. GTDB lineage: Bacteria > Gemmatimonadota > Gemmatimonadetes > Longimicrobiales > Gaopeijiaceae > Bin94. The sequence goes on from JAJDVT010000073.1 coordinate 34,955, forward strand.
AGTCTTCCTCGAGCCGGGCCCGCACGGTCCCGGTCAGGAAGGACGCGGTCGACTCGTAGAACTTGAGCAGGATATTGCCGATGAAACCGTCGCAGACGAGCACGTCGCAGCTGTGGCGGATGATGTCCCGTCCTTCCACGTTGCCGACAAAGTCGAGGTCGCTCTCGGCCAGGAGACGATGCGCGGCCTGCACCGCTTCCGTTCCCTTCAGCTCCTCGGAACCGACGTTCAACAGCCCGATGGCGGGGCGCTCGATCCCCGCCACGTCGTGCATGTAGATTGCGCCGAGCCGGGCGAACTGGAAGAGCTGCTGCGGCTTGCAGTCGACGTTGGCGCCGGAGTCCACCACCAGCGTAGTCCCGCGGGCGGTTGGAAACGGGGTGCCGAGGGTGGGGCGGTCGACGCCCGCCAGAGCCCGCAGGGTGAGTTGGGAGGCCGCCATGACCGCCCCGGTCGAGCCCGCCGAGACGAAGGCGTCGGCCTCCCCCGACTTCTGGAGCTCGAGGCCCAGATTGATGGAAGAGCGCGGAGTCCGCCGCAGCGCGGAAATCGGTGATTCGTCCGGAGCGATGCGGTCCGGGGTGTGCACCACGGTGATGCGGTCCTGCCCGGAGAAGCGCTCGAGCCGACTCGAAATCAGCGCTTCGTCGCCGACAAGCAGGACTTTCACCTCCGGATCGTCCCGGACAGCCGCCACGGCACCCGCGACCTCGCTGTCGGGGGCATGGTCGGTTCCCATCGCGTCCAGTGCGATCCGCATCGGCACTATTCCGTGATAGCCCCTGGACAAATCCGCGCCGGCACCGGAGCGGACGCTGGCTACTCTTCCTCTACTTCGTAGATCTGCTGGCCTCTGTACATCCCCGACGTAGGGCAGACCCTGTGACGCAGCTGCGGGTCTCCGGTGCGGGAGCAGGTTCCGAGCGCAGGCTCGGCAACCTTATCGTGTGTGCGGCGCTTCCGCTTCCGCTGCCTGGAAACCCGTCTCTTGGGAACCGCCATCGTTCTCTTCCTGGTTTGTTTGCAGAACCTTCAAGGCCGCCCAGCGCGGATCCATGGGGCCCAGCCCATTCGGCTCGCTCCTGTATTCCCTTGCCGGGGAGCCGCACCGTGTGCAGCGCCCGTCTTCCTCACCGGCGGTGTAGTACCGCGGTGCTTCCAGCACGATCTCTTCCCGGATCGCGTCCCGCAGGTCCAGAACCGTTTCCCGCCCGTCGATGACGCGCACATCGGGATCCGGGGCCTCCCAGCTGTCGTCCGGCGTGAACAACAGCGTAAGTGACCGCTCCACCGCAACTTGCAGATCGTCGAGGCAGCGGCCGCACTCATAGACGAGCGGCGCCCGCCACGAGCCCTGCACGACGATCCCGCCACCAGCAGCGAGCGACGCGCTACCCTGGACCTCGACCGGGCCCGCGAACCTGAGCCCGCAGCCGTCCCAAAGCTCGGAGTCCGGACCGATCGATCCCGTCAGGGGTTGTGTGCCGCACTGCCGCAAGCGCAGTAGATCTATCTGCACCATAGATCTCTATAATACCAGAAAAGGTGTCTCTACCGCAACAGCTCCTCCCCAGCGAAGAAGAATCCGATCTCGCGGCGGGCGTTGTCGTCGGAATCCGATCCGTGGATGGCGTTGCGCTCCTTCGATTCGGCGTACAGCCGGCGCACGGTTCCCTCGGCCGCTGCGGCCGGGTCCGTCGCCCCGATCTCCCGCCGCAGCTTCGCCACCGCGTCCGGCGCCTCGAGCGCCATGGGGATGCAGGGGCCCGAGGTCATGAAGGCGACCAGCGATGCGAAGAAGGGGCGCTCCCGGTGCACGTAATAGAACGAGCGGGCCTGCGCGGTCGTCATCGTGAGCATGCGGAGCGCGCGCACGCGGAACCCGGCGGATTCCAGGTGCGCGATGATCTTCCCGGCCGCTCCGCCTGCGGTCGCGTCGGGCTTGATGATGGCCAGGGTGTGGTTCATGTGCTGAAGGTCGAGGGTTGAAGTGGAAGGAAAGGGACGAAGACGTCGGCGTAACGGAACCGAAAACGGCGCCGTGAGTCAACCGCGGCCTCAGCGGGCGAGCCGGTAGCATTGCCTCCCGAATGCAGAGGGGAATCACTCTCGTTGGCACGCGAACTTCCGGGACGGGACACTTAGCAGTCCGTGGATAAAGCACCGCGAGCACCGAGAGCGGCGAGGCGCCGGGCTGGCAAGGCGCGACGAGAGGGGAATAGCAGAGCTATTCGCCCGAGGAGCAACGCAGAGTGGAGCCTTGGAGTGGCAAAATGTACAGTGGACATGACATAATGTAATGTGTACCTTACAGCGTGGACAGGTGAGGCGAAGCGGCCAGCGCGGATGCATCGCCGCTCGAATGCCGGGGGGATTTTGTCCACGGGCTGCCCGGCCAGCCGGCGCTAGAAGAAGGTGAACGCCTGGAACTTCAGCGACCAATGCCTCTCGTCGCCTGACCGGTATAGGTCGAGATTCACGGAGATTCCGTTACGGCCCGCGGCATAGACCATGAAGCCGGGAGTCACTACCGTACCCGCAACCCTCTCCGGGCCCTCCGCGCCGGAGTCCGCCCAGCTGACGCGGACAAGTGGCTCGATGCCCGCCAGCCCAGTCTCGGCCGGCAGTTCGCGGTACCAGAACGCCATGAGCTGATAGGTCGAGAAGCTCGCGTTGTCGTTCAGCTTCCAGTTTCGTCCGCGCAGCCCGTTGACGATCAGGTGCGGCCCCTGCCGCCAGGTCCCGTACTCCAACTCCACGCCCAGGGCGGGAACATTCATCGTTTCGCCCTTGGAGTTCAGGGTCTCGTCCAGGGCCAGGTAGCCGGACACACGGGTGTTCGCCGGCAAATACGCCGAAACCCTGCCCGAAATGGATTTCGTGGTGTTGACATCCTTCCTGCCCAGCCCCTCGCCGTTCGTGAGCGTGACCCGGTAGCCGAGGTGACGCCCCGCGAAGCGCCCGGTCATCAGCACACCGGGTTCATAGTTGTCGAGGCCGAGGGCTCCGGTGAACTGGCCGAAGGAGCAGACGCCGCCCACGCCGGGGCAGTGATCGACCCCGGTGACCCGGCCGTTGCGCTCGATCACGGGGAGGTCCGAGTTGGCCACCAGCCAGAAGTAGGACATGCCCCGCTTGAACTGCCCGATCTGGACCTGGAAGGCGTCGGACGGCTTGAGTTCCAGGTAGGCTTCCAGAACGGCGGAGCCCTGGGCGTCGAACTGGACGCGTCCGCCCACGCGGTCGTTCAAGCTGCCGTCCATCGTCACCCAGGCCCTCCTGACGAAGAACGTCCCCGGCTGCCCTTCTACGCTGGGCGCCTCGAACTGAACCTGCACCCGCCCTCCCAGTACCACGCTGGAGCCGGGGCGGGCGCGGATCTCCTGGGCGCCGAGCGTCGCCGCGCCAACCGGAATTGTCGCAAGAACCAGGGCAATTGTCGCTAGTGATCGATCGCTCATCCGGTGACTCTCCCTCGGGTTGGGGGCGGCCTGTCTTCTGACACGAACATCCAGGACGAATCCATTCGTCATGGGCATGGTTAGGGCACTCGCAGGGGACAGAGCCAAAGTGAAGGATGCAATGGCACTCGCGTCAAGTCCGGGCCAGGCTTCGGCAGCGGGTCGCCTGCTTCTTGCGTGGCCCTTGGCGAAGCCACATTCTGATGGCCGTGACCAATAACCTGAGCATTCCCCGGACGACGTGCGGCGGACCCGGATACCCGGCCAGCCGGCGAGAGGCCGCTGGGCCGTCGGCGACGCGCCGACAACTCGCGAAAACCACTCCTTTCCCACCCACCGGAGCCACCATGAGACCACACAGACCCCGCAGGAGAGACAACCGACACCCCCACCGGTTCGGACGCGCCGCCTGGGCCGCAGTGCTCGCGCTGGGCGTCCTCGCGATCTGGCCCGCGGCGGCGGCCGCCCAGAACACCGCGGCCGAAACCGGCTTCGTCCTCAACACCTACTCCTTCCTGGTGTGGGGGGCGCTGGTCATGTGGATGTGCGCCGGCTTCACCATGCTGGAGTCCGGATCGGTCCGCTCCAAGAACGCGTCGATGATCTGCCTCAAGAACATCGGACTCTACTCGATCGCCGGACTGGCCTACTACATCATCGGCTACGGGTTGATGTACACCGACGTGGGCGGAGGCGTCATCGGGAAGCTCAACCTCTTCTACGGTCCGTCGGCCGACGAGATTGCGCTCCTGGACGGGAACGAGGGGGCGATGGGCGCCGTGCTGGAAAACGGCTACTCCGTCACCTCGGACTGGTTCTTCCAGATGGTCTTCGTCGCCACCACGGCATCGATCATATCCGGGGCGCTGGCGGAGCGGGTCAACCTCTGGGCCTTCTTCGCCTTCACCGCCGTCCTCACCGGGGTGATCTACCCGGTAGTGGGAGCGTGGACCTGGGGAGAGGGCTGGCTCAACGTGATGGGCTTCCAGGACTTCGCCGGGTCGACCATCGTGCACTCGACCGGAGGCTGGGCGGCGCTGGCGGGCCTGATCGTGGTCGGGCCGCGCTGGGGCAAGTTCCGCAAGGACGGCACGGTCAAGTCCACGCCGCCCTCCAACATCCCCGGCGTTACGCTCGGCGTCTTCATTCTGTGGCTCGGCTGGTTCGGGTTCAACGGGGGGTCGGTGCTGGCCCTCGACGGGGCGGCCAACGCGGTGCTCATGAGCAACGTCCTGGTCAACACCAACCTGGCCGCGGCGGCGGGAGTCATCACGGCCATCCTGGTGTCCAAGCCCATCCTCGGCCGCATCGACCTCTTCGCGGGACTCAACGGAGCGATCTCGGGACTGGTGGCCATCACCGCCGGACCCGACATCGTTGACGCACGCATGGCGATCGCAATCGGCGCGATCGGGGCGCTGATCTGCACCGCGGGCCTGAAGATCCTGGAACGCTTCCGGGTGGACGACGTGGTCGGCGCCGTGCCGGCCCACCTCTTCGCCGGAATCTGGGGCACGCTGGCCGTGAGCTTCGGCGACTGGGACAAACTGGGCGTGCAGGCGCTCGGAATCGTGAGCATCGGCGCCTTCGTGTTCACCGTATCGTGGATCCTCTGGACCGTGCTCGACAAGACGATGGGGGCGCGAGTCTCCCGAGACGTGGAGGAGATGGGTCAGGATGCGGCCGAGCTGGGCATCGACGCCTACCCCGAGTTCGTGCTGATGGTCGATCCGGACGACGGCAGCGACTACCGCGATCCGTAAGGGAGCCGGGCGCACCCCCCTGGAAAGGCGCGAGCCATTGCCCGACTCGATAGCGACATCGCTCGACGAGCGCTTCGGCGACCAGCCCCGGACCTGCGCTGCCGGGTCCGGGGCGTTCGCCCACTACGAGCTGGATCCTGGGATCTACGACGAGATGTTCCACCGCGACGGCTCGCCCCGCTCGGCCTGCCGCCGACTGGGGGACATGCTGGCGCGGGCATCGCCGGAGGACCTGGCTGCGCTGCAGGACGGGGTGGCCCGCCGCTTCCTCCACGAGGGGATCACCTTCACCGTGCTCGGCCGCGCCGAGATGTCCGAGCACATCATCCCGATCGACTGCGTCCCGCGCGTGCTCAGCGCCCAGGAGTGGGATCACGTCGACCGGGGCCTCAGGCAGCGCATCACCGCGCTGAACCTCTTCCTGGAGGACATCTACCACGAGGGGCGCTCGCTGCGTGACGGCGTGGTGCCGGCCGACCTCGTGCTGGGCTGTCCCCAGTACCGGGCCCAGATGCGGGGACTCAGGGTGCCGCACGGCGCATACGTATCCGTGTGCGGGACGGACGTGGTGCGCACCGGGGACGGTTTCGCGGTGCTGGAGGATAATCTGCGCGTGCCGTCGGGCGTGTCCTACATGCTGGCGTGCCGGGCGGCCATGAAGCAGGCCTACCCGCGGCTCTACCGCGCCCACGGGGTCCGCGAGATCGCGGGCTACCCGGAGGACCTCTATGCGACCCTGGCGTCGTTGGGCTCGTGGGGGCGTACCCCCCGGGTGGCGGTGCTGACGCCGGGCCGCTACAACTCCGCCTACTACGAGCATGCGTTCCTGGCCGGCGAGATGGGGGCGATGCTCGCCGAGGGACGCGACCTGGTGGTCCACGACGCAGTCCTGTATGTACGGACGGTGGCCGGGCTGAAGCGGATCGACGTCGTGTACCGCCGCATCGACGACGATTTCCTGGACCCGGTGACCTTCCGCGAGGACTCGGTGCTGGGCGTGCCCGGGCTCTTCGAGGCCTACCGCGCGGGGAACGTCGTGATCGCGAACGCCCCGGGCACGGGGGTGGCCGACGACAAGGCGGTCTACGCCTACGTGCCCGGGATCATTCGCTACTTCCTGGACGAGGAGCCGATCCTGGCCAACGTCGAGACGCACTTCTGCCGTGAGCCGGACGGGCTCGCGTACACCATCGACCATATCGAGGACCTGGTCGTGAAGGAGGTAGGGGGGTCGGGGGGATACGGGATGCTGGTCGGTTGCCACGCGTCCGCCTCCGAGCGAGGGGAGTTCATCGCTCGGCTGCGGGCCGACCCGGCCAACTACATCTCGCAGCCGGTGCTGGCGCTCTCCCGGGCGGGCTGCTTCGTGGACGGACGGCTCGAGCCGCGGCATGTGGATCTGCGCCCGTTCGTGCTGCGGGGCCGCGACGAGATCCGGATCGTCCCGGGCGGGCTCTGCCGGGTGGCCCTGCGCAAGGGGGGACTGGTGGTGAACTCGAGCCAGGGCGGGGGGTGCAAGGACCTGTGGATCCTGCGCGGCGAGGGGGAAGAGGGGGAGACGGAGCGATGATGCTGGCGCGGGCCGCCGCCGACTTCTACTGGATGGGACGATACCTCGAGCGCGCCGAGCAAACCGCGCGACTGCTGGACCACCAGCTCAACCGGCTGGTCGACACGCCGGCCCGCGAACTCGCGCACGGCTGGCGGGTTCTCTATGAAGCCGTCGGCCTCGCTCCACCCTCCGTCCCGGGGGATGCTGACGAGGCCGAAGCCTTTCTGATCGCCGACGCGTATACGCTGGCCGGGGCGCTGGTCGAGGACGAGACCCGGTCGAATTCCATCATTTCCCAATGGGCGCACGCGAGAGAGAACGCCAAGCAGCTCAGGCCGTGGCTTCCGGTACCGGTCTGGACCAGCCTCAACCGGGGCTACCTGTGGATGCGCGACAGCGACTTCGCGGCGGCGTGGGCCCTGGGACCTCCCACCCTGGTCCGCGACGCAATCGACCGCCTCCGGCAGCTCGCCGGCGTGGCGGACGCGATGATGCCCCGCGACGACGCCTGGCGCTTCCTGGAGCTGGGCCGGTTCGTGGAGCGCATTCAGCACCATGCGGTGCTCCTGGACACCTGGGATGCACTCGGCCCGTTGCCGGGTGCCAGCACCTCCCTCTGGTGGGGAGACCTCCTGCGGGTGTGCGGCGCCTACGAGTTCTACTGCCGCAGCCGGTCCATGGTCGTGCGCAGGGAATCCGTGCTCGCGTTCCTGGTGCGCAACCCGGAACTCCCCAGGTCGCTTCGCTTCGCGGTGCACCGGATCGGGGAGCTGTTGTCGGGAATCGACCCCGCCGGCGCCCGCTATCCCCTGGCGCCCCCCCAACGCATGGCTCTGCACCTTGCCGCGGCCGTCGAGATGGACCCGCACGGGGACGAATCCCGCCGGGAGGGCGATGGCGGAGCGGATGGAGGGGACTCCTTCGGCACGCTCCTGCGGGACAGTCTCACTCTGCACGACCTCGTCATGGCCGCGTACGTTGACTATCCCGTCGAAGAGGGGCTGCCTTCATGACCGCGGTCCACGGCATAGAACACGCGCTCGAGTACAGGTACGAGGTACCCGTGCGGGGATCCGTGATGACGGTGTTCCTCCGTCCCCGCGAGAGCAGCCGCCAGACCCTGGAGCACTTCTCGCTCGATACGGATCCGCCCGGGGCAGTGCGCGGATTCACGGACGGCTTCGGAAACCGGGGTCACTTCTTCACCCGCCACCTCCCCCACGGGTCGCTCCGCATATCGGCCCGGTCGAGGGTACGGGTTACCGGGACCGCGCCGCTTCCCGGCGCTGTCCGCTCCGGCTCGCGGGATGTCCCCGGCGTAACCGCAGGCGTGCCCGAACTGCAACTGATGCTTCAGCCGAGCCGATTCGTCCGCCCCGGCTCCACCGCGCTGGCCAGCTTTCTGTCCACTCAAGGGATCGAGCGGGGGAATGACCTCCTGCGCAGTTTGCGCACTCTGGCTTCCCGGCTGTTCGAGATCTTCGAGTACGCACCAGGAGCCACCACGGCCGACTCGCCCATCGACCGCATCCTCGAGACCGGCAGGGGCGTCTGCCAGGACTATACTCATATAATGGCCTCGATCGCCCGGCGATGGGGGATTCCCGCGCGCTACGTCTCGGGGTACCTCGCGCCGGACGGGGACCGGGGCACCGGGCCGGGCGAGAGTCACGCCTGGGTGGAGTGCTGGCTCCCCGAGCCGGGATGGGTCGGCTTCGATCCGGCCAACGACTGTGTGTGCGACGACCGGCACGTGCGCGTGGCAGTCGGCCGGGACTACGCCGACGTTCCCCCGTCCCGGGGAATCTTCCAGGGATGCGCGGTCTCCACGCTGGTCACCCGGGTGGCGATCACACGAGACGAATCCGGGCGCAGGGCCGACGCGCCCTTCGACCTACTCGAAAACTCCAACCAAAGGAGCGCAAAACCATGCGATTCCATCACCATTTCTTCCACCCCCGCAGCTTCCTCTGGCTCCCGCTTGCCCTGGGTCTAGCGGCACCCGCCGGACCGGCCAGCAGCCAGTCCGCCTCGATCGGCGCCGACGTGGTCAGCCGCTACGTCTGGCGCGGCGCCGACTTCGGCGAGTCGATGGCTGTGCAACCCGCGTTGACCTTCGCCTTCGGGAACCTCGAAGTGGGGGCGTGGGGCTCCTATTCCATTTCCAGGTCCGGCGCGGGAGCGAACGAGAACGACCTCTGGGCCTCGTACACGGTCTCCACCGACAACGGCGCGTCCTTCACGCTCGGATTCACCGACTACTACTTCCCCTCGCCGGATGCGGCACACGGTTTCCGCAATGCCGATGCCCATACGCTGGAGATTTCCCTGGGAGTGACCGGTCCCGAGAGCTTCCCGGTATCCCTTTACGGCGGCATGCTCGTCCATGGCGACGACGACAGCTCGGTCTACCTCGAGGCGAGCCTTCCGGTCACCGCGGTGGAAGGGGTGGATCTGGGGCTGGTGGCCGGGATGACGGCCGGGGAAAGCGGATTCTACAAAACTGATGGCGCGGCTCTGATCAATCTCGGGGTCTCCGCCGGCTCGGAGATCGAGATCACGAATTCTTTTGCGCTTCCCGTGAGCGTCTCGTGGATCGTGAATCCGGACATGGACCGGTCGTTCCTGGTGTTCGGCATGAGCCTGGCGCCGTAAGGAGTCGTTGGGCCCGTCCGGCATCCCGGGCAGACCCGTTGGTCATAACCGACGGTGATCCTGCACCAGGGACTTCAGCAACCCTGCGATCATGAGCAGCAGCACGACGCTCACGGGCAGGGCGGCGGCCATCGCGGCGGTCTGCAGGGCCTGAAGGCCATCGGCGAGCAGCAGCACGGCGGCCACCACCCCTATTCCCAGGCCCCAGACGATGCGGAAGCGGCGCGGGGGATGGGCGTCCCCCATGCTCAATAGCGTGGTGATGACCAGCGTGCCGGAGTCCGAGGATGTAACAAACCACGTCGCAAGCAGGAGGGTGGCCAGGGCGGACATGGTCCAGGTCAGCCAGCCGATGTCGCTCAACCGGTCGATGGTCCCGTAGAGCGCGGCCTCGTAGCTCCCGTCCCGCACCAGATCGATGATCCCGGCGGTGCCGGCGCCGCCCGCCGCGTTGAGCTCCAGGTGGATGGCGTTGCCGCCGAAGATCCCGATCCACACCAGCGCCAGGGCGGTCGGGACAAGCAACACGCCCACGACGAATTCGCGCAGGGTGCGCCCGCGCGAGATGCGGGCGATGAACATGCCGACGAAGGGCGCCCACGAGATCCACCATCCCCAGTAGAAGATGGTCCAGATGTTCTGCCAGGCGGCGTGCCCCGGATCATCGGCGATCCAGAACCCCATGGGCAGTGCGTGCCACAGGTATTCTCCGAAGGAAGTGGCGACGAATCCCGGCAGCCACGTACCGGGGCCGAGGAAGAGGAAACAGCCCAGCAGGATGATGCTCAGTACGATGTTCCACTCCGACAGGATGCGGATCCCGCGGCTCACGCCGGATACGGCGGATAGCGTGGCCGCGAGCGAGATTGCCGCGATCAGCACAACCTGCGTGACGATCCCCGGATCCACGCCGGCCAGGAAGTTGAGTCCGGCGGCCATCTGGCTGACGCCGAGCCCCAGGGTGGTCGCGATCCCGAAAACCCCGCCGAACACCGCCAGCAGGTCCACCGTGTCGCCGACGGGCCCGTAGATCCGGTCGCCGATCAAGGGATGCAGGGCGGACCGCAACGTCAGCGGCAGCTTCCTGCGGAACCCGAAATAGGCCAGGCACAGCCCGACCAGGACGTAGACGGCCCAGCCGTGCAGGCCCCAGTGGAAGAACACGACCCGCATGGCGTGGGCGGCGCGCCGCTCGTCCAGGGACACGGCGCCGGCGAGGTCGGCCAGGGGATTGTTCGGGTAGCCCGCGCTCTGGCTGTTGTCGAAGTAGAAAAGGGGTTCGGAGATTGAGAAGAAGAGCAGCCCGATCCCCACACCCGCGGAAAACAGCATGGCGAGCCAGGAGGACGTGCGGAATTCCGGCCTGGAATCGTCGTCGCCGAGCCGGATCCTTCCGAAGCGGCTGCACGCCAGGCAAAGGCAGGCGAAGAGGCAGGCGCAGACGGCCAGGATGTAGTACCAGTCCAGCGTCCCTTCGATCCAGCCACGGATGCGCCCGAAGGCGGCGCCCGCGGCGTCCACGTCCCGGATGGCGACGAGGACGAAAACCAGGACGAAGCCCTTGGCGGCGAGTGCCATGGTGGGATTCAGCCCCTTCCACGGCCCATCCTTCGCCCGGGCCCGCCGGTGTCGCGCGTCGCTCGTCAACTGGACGCCCGGGTCGGTCGCCGTGCCGCTAACGCCGCAGTCCGGATTCGCCCGACCCGGAGACTTCGAACCCGATCCACATCCCCGTGACCGCAGTGGCCGGGACCGCACAGACGAGCGCGTACTCGCCGGCCTCCGAGGCGACGAACGTGATGCTCTCGGTTCCGTCGGCAGGCGCGGTTGCCTCCGACATCGAGGTGGCGTTGGAGGTGACGGCACCGTCGAACACGGGCGAGGCGTCCTCGAAGATGGGCGGGTAGCTCGCCGCTGTTGCGAGCACCCCGATGCTGTGGTAGTGGACGGGATCCCGATTCTCGAAGTTGACCGTGACGGTGTATCCGACGGGAACCACGACGGTGGCCTCGCCGTTCGCGTAGCCATGGAAGTTCCAGCGGTTGTTCGCGTCGGTCGCGCCCGCTACGAGGGTGACGGAGACCGTACGCGCAGCGTCGTCCACCGAGATCCAGTCCGCGGGCATCGCTTCCGAACCCGCAGGGTCCGGCGGCGTGGCGGGGTCGGGCGCGGATCCGGGTTGGTCGCCATCCTCACCGCTCCCGCATCCGAGGAGAGCGGCGGCGCACAGCGTCAATACCGTTGATTGAGTCGACATCCCTATTCCCCCTCGTCCTCGCGCAGCGCCTCTACGCGCCACGAGAATTCCTCGTCGAGCTTCAGCGCCGTGCCGACCTGAACGAACTGGACGTAGCCGTCGCGGTCGACGAACCACGTGGTGGGCCAGGCTCTGACGGCGGCGCGTTCGGCGTAGCCGTCGTCGACCAGCACCGTGAAGTCGTAGTTGTTCTTCGAGAGGAAGTCCTCGATGATCTCGTTCGTTTCGTCGTTGCTGATCGAGAATACCTGCACTTCCGGGTCTTCCCGGTAGCGTTCGTCGAACTCCTGGTACTCGGGCAGCTCGACGATACAGGGGCCACACCACGTCCCCCAGAAATGCAGCACCGCGACCTTGCCCTCCAGGTCCGCCGAGTTGACCATCTCGCCGTCCAGCCGCGCGAGTTCGAACGGCTCGTACGTGTCGGCTGTCTCCACGCGCGACTCCAGGATGCGCTCGTGCCGCCGGACCCGGTCCCGTTCGTCGAGCGTCGCGAGGTACTCCTCGATCCCCTCGCGGCTCCCGTTGCGGCGCTCGTACAGCGCCTCCAGAGCAGTCTCATTCGGATTCTCGCCGCGGCTGGCTCCGAATCCGGCGATGTAGGAATCTTCGGCCTGGTCCAGCCAGGCGGTCGCGGCCTCGCCGTCCCCGTTCTCATTGGCGTCGGCGGCCAACTGCTCGTACACCTGCCCGAGATGGTATCTCGCGTTCCGGTCGTAGGCCGAGATGGCCAGCGCCCGTTCCAGCGTGTGACGCCCGTCTTCCGTGCGGCCGGCCTTGAAATGGGCCCAGCCGATCACGTCGTAGATGCCGCTGAGAGTACCCCGGAGGGCATCATCCCACTCGCCCTCGGTATCGAAGAAGCTGCGTGCACCCTCCAGGTTCTCGAATACCCGGGGTGCACCTGCACGTATGATATCGGCTGCTTCCAGGGGGTACGGCGTGTGATCGATCATGGCCAGCGGGGCGCTCCCGAACGTGATGTGGGGATTCAGGCGTTCGTACTCCGCCATGCCGCGGATGGCCTCCGCCAGCTCCTCGGCCGGGACGGGGTCCATCGACCTGAGCGCAGAGAACAGGTTGAGGTAGGCCTCGCCCTTGAAGCTGTCGTCGTAGAGCCCTCCGGCCAGGTAGTCGTTTACGGCGTCCCGGATGGCTTCTTGCTGGGCGCGGTATTCGGGGGAGTCCCTGCCGTGCTCGTCGAAGACGTCCGAGAGCTCTTCGCGCGCCGCGCGCATCTCGTTGCGGCGCACCCACGACGCGTGATAGCCGTCGGGGTCGATTTCCACGATCCGGGCGTCGAGTTCGGCCGCTCGCTCCTCGTCCTCCATCTGCCGGTACATGGAAGCCATGCTCTGCAGGCCCTCGACGGTTTCCGGGCTCGCGTCACGGTATGCCGCCATGCTGGCTTCCACGGCTGGACGCCGCTCCTCCCGGGGGAGGATGTCCGACATCCACAGACCACGCCAGTGCTGCCCCCGCACCTCCGCCGATCCCGGCGCCAGTTCGAGAGCCGCCTCCATCAGGGAGGTCCACTCGTCCATGTGGCGGTCGTTGTACGCTTCGTTCGCGAGCCTCGTGTATCCGAGCACATGGTCCGGGAACCGTTCCTTGAAATCCGCCCATGTCGCCCGCATGGAGTCCGCCCAGGTCGGATCTTCCAGCTCATAGCGGGCCTGCGACTCGATCTCGGCCTCCATGCGCAGGACCTCCGGCCATCCGCGGGTCTCTTCGTCGAGTGATGCGAGGAATTCGCGCGCCGCCTCGAAATCGGCCCGCATGAGCGCCCGCAGGTAGAGGAAGGCGAACTCCGGCTGTGGCGAGGCCTCCCACGCCCCGCGGACGATTTCGTGCGCGGTCTCCGCCTCGCCGGCAGCGAAATGTGCGTAGGCCCTGGTGTAGAGACCCCAGGGATTCTCGGGATCGTCGGCCAGGATCGCGTCAGCCTGCTCGTGCACCTCCCTGGAGAACCCCCAGCCGACGAGCTGGTAGGCATAGAGCGCGCGCAGTTCCGCGTCGTGCGGCGCGCGGGCGACCCACTCGTCGCCGAAGAGCTTGCCGGCTTCGAAGGTGCGGAGCCGCCGGTGGTCCCGAAGCTCGGCCTTCGCGGCGTCGAGTTCCTCGGGGGTGTGGTCGGCAGGCGCGCCGCCGCCCTCGCAGGCGCCAAGGACCAGGAGAACCCCGACGAATAGTAGTCCGATTCTGCGACGGGATGGACGGGAACGCTGCGGCATCGCGCACCTCCGGGACAGGGGAATGCAACTCGGCGACTTAAACCTATATGATGCGCGAGTCTCACGAGAAAGGTTCCTCGCCCGAGCGCGCCCGCGCGTCGTCGCGACTCTCGTGCTCTGCACCAGCACGTTGCGCAGACGTCAGTTCGCCGGCGGGCTTGCTACCTTCCCGGCGAAGAGGATGGTGCCCGACAGGCGCTCCCGGATGAAGAAGAGGAAGGGCCGGTCGGCGCGAACGGCCGGAGGGGCGCTTTCCACCACCGTGACCGCGGTCGCGGCGGCCGCCTCGGTGCCTTCTTCGTTGACCTCCACCCAGGACTTCTGCTTCACGCTGGATATCCGCAGGCCGCCGACCGGCGAGAGTCTTGAGAGATCCGCCCGATGATCGAAGGCGTCGACCATGCCCAGGGCGGCCAGGTCGTCGTTCAACTTGCGTTCGTAGGCCATGCGGAAGCGCGGGAGGAAGACTTCGATATCGGTTTCGCGGAAGCTGTCCGCGAGATCCTGCCAATCCGCGGCGTCGAGGGATGCGGCGAGGTCGTCCACGCTCACGTCCGGCTGTGGAACGAGGACGGTCATGGAAAACGCGCGGCCCCCGTACGGCAGGTCCACGGCCTGGAACCGGCCGTTCTCCCGGTAGGGGAGGTCTCGCCGCATGGTCATGAGCGGCACCGTTTGCGTGGACCCGTTGTCGAGGTGGAAGGGTTCGTTTCGCGTGTCGGACGGTTCGAACCGGAAGGTCCAGGGGCCCTTGAAGTAGATCGCGTTGATCAGATACATGACGACATCGCCGGGAATCACGGCGGGAACGATGTCCTCGATTCGGCCCCTCGTCGCGTCCTGGACCCAACCGTTGATCCGGCCGGACGCGGAAGGATTCGCGAAATCGAGCTCCGCCACCTCGGCGTCGAAGGTCTCGCGCACGGCGGCCAGGAAGTCCGCGTGTACCGGGAAGCCCTGGCGGGTCCAGACGGAGTTCCCCACCGCGGTCTCCACCGAGGGATCGAGGCCGACGAGAAGCTCCAGCAGGGACTCGTAGGCGGCGTTGATCTCTTCCTCGGCGAGGCCCCCGAACCCCAGCACGTCGCGCATCTGGCTCCAGGTCTCGCCCGCGGCTCCGTTCATCGTCATTCCGAGCGCCATGGACGCCGAGAGAGGCGAAAGGAAGAGGTTTTCGCCGGGGCGGCTGGCCTGCGCGAGGAGGCCGAAGGCGAACTGGTTGCTCGCCCCGATTACTTCGACCTCCGCGGCGCTCAAGGCACGCGGTAGCCGAGTGATCTCGTCCACGCCGTCGGACGGACCGGTGGGCAACCATCCGCATCCGGCTGTGGCGAGCAGGAGCAGGGTCCCGGGAATGGAGAAGCCGAGGCGGACCGCGGCCGCAGGGGCGAGGTCGGGCGGATATGGAGGTTCAGGTCTGGTCATTGCCGTTCCCAATCGTCCATTGAACGGTAGCCCGGCGGGGGGGCGGGGTCCAGCGGACCGCGACTATTGCCGGTGAAACGGGTGATGGCTAGCGTATATCCGAAGGTTCTCGAACTTGCCCGTGCAGCGCTGGAGTTCACATGTCTACGTTCGTGATGGTTCGTCGTGTCCAGGTACCGGACACCCAGGCGTGCGGACCTCTCACAGCACTTCCTGCGGAGCAGGTCGCTTGCGGCCAGCCTGATCGCCCAGGCTCCCGTCCAACGAAACGATCTGGTCGTCGAGATCGGACCGGGCCGTGGTATCCTCACTCGAGAACTGGCGCGCCGTTGCCGTGAGGTCGTAGCGGTAGAGTTCGACGGAGCGCTGTCCGAGGCGCTTCGCACGCGCTTCCTGAGCGACGACCGCGTCACGATCGTGAGATCCGACTTCCTGCGTTTTCGGCTGCCCGGTGTCCCCTACAAGGTCGTGGGAAACATTCCGTTCAATCTGACCGCGGCCATCGTCCGGCGGCTGGTCCAGGCCGATTCTCCGCCGCAGGACGCCTGGCTCGTGGTCCAGCGCGAAGCGGCCGAACGGTTTGCCGGCAGCCCCCATTCGCGCGAGACCCTGCGATCGCTGCTGCTCAAGCCATGGTGGCAGAAGCCTCCAATCTGTGATCCTGTTGTGAGGGTGTCACTTACGGGATTCGGAGATCCGATTCCCGCTGTTCGGTTCCCGCTGATTGGATCAGACGCCACCCTACCGGGGACGGCTGTCCAGACCCGTCCTGAGCTGTACTTCGTCGGTGTGCTGGTAACACCGGAGGACGGTCTGGGCCTCCTTCCAGCCACCGAGATCGCAGAGCACCTTGAGGGGCAGGCCCATGAGGTCGGTCGCGAACTTCCGCCGCAGCGAGTGCCAGCCTCTCCCGCGTTTGGGCTCCAGCCCCGCCCGCCTCTCGGCGGACTTCCACCAGGCGGCCGCCTGCGGGCGGCGGACGCACATCGAGGGATCCCGCGGCGTGGACAGCACCGGCGTGTCTCCGGCCCCGCGACTGTGGCTCCGCGCCTCCTCCAAGGCTCGGATCGCCTCGGCGGTGACGGGCGTTCGGTGCTCGTATCCAGTCTTCTCGTGCTCGGCGCGCCAGAGGATGGTCTGGTCCTCGAAGTCGATGTCGCACCAGCGGAGCTTGCGGATGGCACCGATGCGGTGCCCGGTCTCGTGTGCGAGCACGAGAGCCACGCGAAAGCGCCAGTCGATTTCGGCGGATACCCGGAGCAGGGCCTCGTATTCTGCCTGAGAGAGCACCACCCGGGTCGGGTTCTTCTCCCTGGGCACCCTCAGGCCCTTCAAAGGGTTGGAGTCGAGGAGAAGCCCTCCCGCCTCGTTCCGCGACCGTGCGGCCCAGTTCAGGACCGCCAACAGGAACCTCAGGTTCCGCTCGACCGTGCGGTCGGACACAGGAAGGCCGCTCAGTCCGCACCTGCCCTCCCGCCGCGCCCGGATGAACCGGTCCCAGTCACGCTGGGAAAGTGTTGCGGGCTTCCGGTCCTTTCCGAAGAACCGGAGGAACATCTCCGATGCCGCCTGGTCGTATTTCTGGGAGCGCTCGCCCTTGGTGGGCGTAACCTCCTCACCGTAGATGTCAAGAAGCCCTCCCAGCGTGAGCGGCTCGGGCTCGGCTTCCGCGTTGCTGTTGGGCGCGTCGATGAACCCTGCGGCGAACTGATCCGCCTGCCTCTTCGCGCGCGCCCAGTCGCGGTGCTTGAGCGACCGGGTGCGCCTGCGCCCGTTCTCTCGCCACTCGATCTGGAAGATGCCGGTCCTCGGGTCGGGGAACACCCTCACCCGGTTCCGGCCCCATTCGCCGGCGCCGTAGGAGCGCCGGCTTCGTTTCGTGCGTGCCATCGTTCGATTCCCCTCTCGATTGATGGACTGCACGATCTGCGCAACGGAATCTCGCTTGACGACGGCGGCTTGACCAGTGCGGCATCCGTCCCGGTAGCGTCTCGCAAGCGATGGAGGAGCACCTGCCGGAGGCCGTTTCGCATCCGGGATCGCACCGGACGCCCTGGGACCATGGCCCGCGGACGCGACTTGACGGCGTCGAAGGCGCTCTCCCGATTTCTCTCGCCAGTCACCATCAGCCCTTGCTCCCCACCACTGAGTCCGGGTCCTTCCGCAGGAGCGGCTACCCCGATGTACAGCAAGGCCCGCGACCAACGGCGAACCCGATGATCGACCATCTGAAGGGGCGTGAGAAGGCGCTGGAGCCGTTCGGCCTGACAGGCCGCCGCGCCGAGTGGGTCGCCTTGGTGAGCCTGCACGGCGGCGTGTTCACCCGCACGCAGCTTTCGGCATGGCTTGGGGTCAGCCGGTTCACGGCGCTCCGGTTCGTACAGGCCCTGCGGGACCGAAGGCTGGCCGCCGAGGAGACGGTCGGAGACCTGAGGGTCTGCCGGATCTGCGCGCGCGGCATCTACCGGGCATTGGGCGCCGATGGCGTTCGCCTCCGGAGGATTACCTCGCCCGAGATGGCCCTGCGCCGCCTGCTCTCGTTCGACTACGTGATCGAGCACACCGGCCTGCCCTGGCTGCCCACCGAGCCGGAGAAGGTCGCCGCGTTCGAGGCGCTCGGCATCGGCCGCTCGCTCCTGCCCGCCCGGGTCTACCGGGGCGCCGCCGACGGCGCGCGGCGGTACTTCCCCCGCGGGATGCCCATGGCGCTGGACTCAAGCGGCGCCGTGTTCGTCCACGCCGATCCCGGCTATGACACCGTGACGGCGCTCCACTCGTGGCGGGATCGGCACCTCACGCTATGGGGAGAACTAGTGAACCTCGTATGGATCCGTCCACCCGCCGGACCGATCAATGTGGGAAAGGGCCGGGGTCATCCTTATCGGGTATGGCAGCTTCACGCGCTCCGCTCCTCATCCCCAGCGCCCCCCTTCTACGATCTCCCGCGGCGGTCCAGCCGGTAGCGTTCCACGGACTCGACGCCGGTGTCGTGGTTCACCTGGCGAGCGAGGATGAAGTCCTCCCCGATCCAGAAGGTGCCCGGTGCCGGCACGTGGACCGTCCCCAGCCAGCGCCCGTCCGGACTGAACACGCTGAACCCGCTCGTGTCACCCCGGTGGGGCGAGCGGTCCAGGATCCAGAGGAAGCCCTCCGAGTCCACCGTCATGCCCTTGATGATCGGATGTTGGCGCGGCGGTAGCTCCGCGGCCACCCGTTCCCACTTGCGCCAGTCGCGGAGCGGGTTCAGCTCCTCTGCGAACGCCCGCCACCCCTCGTAATCCTCGTCCGTGACCGGGACCGGATCGACCGAGCGTCGCAGGATCCGCTGGAGCACACCGGTCGCGGAGAACTGGTGGACCTCGTAGCTGTCGTTGTTGGTGACGTACGCCGACAGCGGCGCCCCGCCGAACGTCCGCATGGCACTGGTCGCGAAGGGCACGCCGGAGTACAGGTTGTCCCCCCCCACGGAGGATAGCGTCTCCAGCTCGTCCCACCAGCCGCCGAACCGGTGGACCGAGTACGCGGAGTCGATCCTGACGAAGCCTATCGGCGCCCTGTAGACCACCCCGGACCGATCCGGCCGGGCCCATTCGACCTGGTGCACCGACATCCCG
>JAJDVT010000138.1 GCA_022826005.1 Gemmatimonadota bacterium
GAAACGCTGGCGGTGCGGTTCGGGCTCATGTTTCGTGCTCTCGCACCCATGCGCGACCGTGATCGAATGTGGGCGGTGGCCGACGGAATCGAGAGGATGGAGCGCGAAGAGGCGGCCTACTGGCTCGGCATGGCGATCCACCGGGAGCACCCGAGAAGGGTACTCGCCGGTCTGAGATTTCTGCTGACCGCGCCGGAGAAGCGGCCTCGCGACGACCTTCCCCGCGTGGCCGCTGCGATAGCGCCAGACGAGGAGCAGTAGAACATGTTGCGAATCGAGCCGGAGATCGTGGGAGTCGACATCGTCCTGTTGGGCGACTTCAACCCTGCGATCTTCTCGCCGAGGTGGTTCTCCGCCAACGGTCTCATTCGCGAGACCGCCGCCGATGAGGCCGAGCTGGGTGTGGTTCACCAGGAAGTCGCTGACTTCACTGCGGATTGGCTTCGGATCCAGGTCACCCGGGAAAGGTTTGTCGCCGCAAGCTTGCAGGCTCCGTTCGCACGTTTGCGGGATCTCGTTCACAGCGTCTTCCACGAGTGCCTCTTCCACACGCCGCTTCGGGCGTTCGGAATCAACTACTCGGTACATTTCTTGGTCGCCAGCATGGCGACGCGAGATCGACTCGGGACCGCTCTCGCGCCTCTGGAACCATGGGGTCCGTGGCGGGAGCGGCTGAACCTTGATGGTCGCCACGGAGGGATGACGGCGCTCCGGATGTCCCAGCTGAGACCGGCGGATAGGGATGAGGGCGGACAGATCAACATAAAGGTGGAGCCCTCGAACCGCGTGGGAAGTAGCAGCGGCACCGGAGTCTTCGCGAGCATCAACGATCACTTTACCGGAGATGGCGACGCTGAGCGGCTTATGGCGACCTTGGCGAGCAAGTTCGAAGCGTCTCTCGAGCAAAGCCAGCATATCGTAGATCACATCATGTCACTTGCACAGTCGACGAGGTAAACTCCCGATGCCACGAATTGGACTTACAGCGACGAATCTGGCGACGGACTCGAATGCTCCCGAGGGGACGTTGCCGTCGCCGCAGCCCCCGTCGGTTTTGCCGAGCATCCCCGGTTATCGGCTCCCGGTGCGGAGCGGGACGCTGGCCCCGAACGAGGTGCCGATGGAAGCCGCCGTTTCGTCAGCCCCCAAGGACGGGGACGCGAATGTTGCCGAGGCGGCGAACGGAGCGCGGCGGAACGCTTTCCCTGCTGTTCGTCCCGAGGTTCCAGAGTGTTTTCCAGATCGTTCCCCCTCCTTGTTTCCCAAGCAGGAATGGGCGGGCCGGGTGACGGCTATCGCCAATGGTACGTTTGACGCCCGCCTCCGAGACCTGACTGGCGGCGGACGGGAAGTCGCCACCATCGATCTGGAAGAGGTCAGCCCGGAGGACCGTGGCCGAATACGCGTCGGGTCGCTGTTCCACTGGGTGATGGGGTACGAAACTATAAGTGGAACGCGAAGCAACGTCTCGCGAATCGTTTTCCTGAACTCACCTCGCATGACCGAGCGCGACCTGAAGGCCGGCCAGGATTGGGCGGATCGCCTGCGCGCCAAGTGGAATCTTGACTGAGCGAAATGCGCCCCACTCCGATGAGGCGGAAGTCTCGCTGTTCGGGCCGGGATATGGCGAATGCGCCGTCGTGCATGCGGGCGGGGGCGATTGGATCGTCTTGGACTCGTTCGGGCCTCCACGCGAAAGGCCGGTAGCCCTCCAGTACCTCGACGCACTCGGGCTGGATCCCGCCCGTTCCGTTCGCCTGATCGTGGCGACACATTGGCATGACGACCACATGAAAGGCTTGGGCGAACTTGTTTCGCGGTGCCCGGAGGCGCACTTCTGCTGTGCCAGCGCGCTCGGTTCCCGGGAATTCATGAGCGTGGCGGCTGCGTTGGCGAGGACGGGCCTTCCAGACCAAGGGATTCGGGAAATCCACGCGGTCATGACGCACTTGGACCAAACCGATGCCCAACCGGTCTGGGCGATGGCAAGCCGTCGAATCCACCGGTCATCCGGCTGTGAGGTATGGTCGCTCTCACCCCACGACGAAGCACACACGTCCTTTCTCAAGTCCCTGGCACCGCGACCCGGAACCGTGCCGGGACGCGGGATGCACTCGCTGACCCCGAATCAGCTGTCCGTTGCGCTTCTGGTGCGCTTCGGTGGCGGTGCCTCATGCCTGTTCGGGGCCGATCTTGAACGGCGCGGCTGGACCGCGGTGTTGCGTGACGACACAAAGCCCCGGTGCGAGTCTTCAGTCTTCAAGGTCCCGCATCACGGGTCCGCGAACGCGCACCTCGAAGGAGTTTGGGACGAGCTCCTGGAGCCGGCACCCATTGCGATTCTTGCGCCGTGGCGGCGGGGCCGCGGAGCGTTGCCAAAGGAGGGGGATGTCGCGCGAATCCTCGCGTGTACACCGAGTGCATACGCCACGACCGACGCGACATCAGGTGCGACCCCGCGGGATCGGTGGGTAAAGAAGAGGCTGGGGAACATCAAGGCGCATATCACGCCGGAGTCTGGCGCACACGGGATGATCCGGTTGAGGAGGGCAATGGATGGGGAGAGCTCCTGGCGGGTGGACCTGTTCGGATCCGCGTGTCACCTGAGGGATTTTGCCGCATGACGAAGCAAACCAAGAGCGACTCGACCAGAGACCGCCGCCTGATCGAGGAATGGCTGCCGATCGCGGAGCTGAGCGAGGAGAGTACGCGGGAACGTCGGGCAATGACGGCGTTGCCGCCAACGTACTATCTCCACGTCTGGTGGGCGCGCAGGCCGTTGGTCGCGTCGCGGGCTGCGGTGCTGGGCTCGCTGCTGCCGGAGGGGACAGGTCGAAAGAGGTTCCTGCATGTGCTTGGGATTCATGGGGATCCGGTCGGGGCGCGGCGAGCCATCGACGGAGCGAAGCGGAGCGGAAGGCGGATCGAGAATCCCTACGACTACGACAGGGCGTTCAAGTATTGTCCCACTGACGATGACCGGCGCTGGCTGGAATCCGGCTCGCGGAACTGGCGGTCAATCCGTGTCCTGGATCCGACTGCCGGTGGGGGCTCGATCCCATTCGAAACTCAAAGGTCAGGGCTCGTTACACTCGGAAACGACCTCAATCCGGTCGCGGCGCTGATTGCGGAGGCGACGGTGAAATGGCCCGCACAGTTCCCGGGAGAGCTTGCCGATGAGTTCGACTCGCTGGCGAGGGATTGGCGCCAACGCATCCAAGAGCCCTTGGAAGAGCTCTTCGTTCAGACCGGATTGCCCGACATCGTCGATGTAACCTACCTCCACGCCCACACCGTCCGCTGCCCCTACTGCTTCGGCCTCGTTCCACTATCACCGAACTGGCGGCTGGCCTCCGATGGCACCGGCGTCCGGCTCCGGCCTCACGTCGGTGGCCGGCACGGTTCCGATGATCGCGTCTGCACCTTCGAGATCGTCAAGAAGGCGAGCGACCAGTCTCCCGGCACCGTTGCCCGCGGCATTGGAACCTGCCCCTGGCCCGACTGCGGGCAGGTGATTGACGGCGACGAAATCAAGCGGCAGGCCCAGGACGGCGAGATGGGGTCGCAGCTCTACGCCGTGATCTACAAGCGCCGCGTCAAGAGGATTCTGAAGTCCGGAAAGCGCGGCAAGGACAGGTGGGTGCGCGGCTTCCGGGCGCCGAGACCGGAGGACGACAACAGCGCCGAGATCGCAGTACGCCTGGAAGAGAAGCTCCCCGAGTGGGAGGCGTTCGACCTCATTCCGAGTGAACGTATCCCCGATGGCAACAAGACGACGGAAGCCCAGCGCTACGGCATGACCTACTGGCGCGACCTGTTCTCGCCCCGCCAACTGCTCTGCCATGGAACCAGCGTCGAGGTCTATCGCGAAATGCTGGAGGAAGACCGGCGAACGGGGAATCTGACGCCGGTGCGGAAGGCGGCCTACGGTTACTTGGCGATCTCGTTGGACAAGTTCGTGGACTACAACAATCGATCCAGCGTGTGGGACAGTTCCACGGGACTTGGGATACGACATCTATTCAAGCGGCATGACTTCGCGTTCTGTTGGTCCCACGCTGAGATGGTGGCAATCCGTGCAGGAGCAGGCTACGAGTGGTCTCTCGAAAAGACCGGCAAGTGCATTAAGGAACTGGTGGCACTCAGTTCCCCTGATGCCGACGGAGACAATCGCGAGTTGTTCAGCGATAGCGCCCCAATCTCCCGCCCCCCAATCACGATCACCTGCAAGTCCGCCGACAACCTCGACCACCTCGACGACGCCAGCATCGACGCCATCGTCATGGACCCGCCGTGGGAAGCCAACGTCATGTACGCGGAGCTGTCGGACTTCTTCTACGTCTGGCTGAAGCGCACCGCCGGACACGTCTTTCCCGAGCTCTTCCGCAGCCATCTCACCGACAAGGACAACGAGGCGGTTGCCAACGTCGCGCGGTTTAAGGGGCAGAAGGGTGCGGCAGCGCGCGCAACCCGCGACTACCAGGAACGCATGGCGGTCATCTTCGCGGAGTGCCACCGTGTCCTGAGGCCCGACGGCATCATGACCCTGATGTTCACCCACAAGGCGGCGGGCGCTTGGGACGCATTGACCACGGGGCTTATGAAGGCCGGCTTCATGATCACGGCCTCGTGGCCGATTAATACCGAAGCGCCGGGGAGCATGCACATCAAGGACAAGGCGGCCGCGAACAGCACGATCTTTCTGGTCTGCCGTCCGCGGGAGCAACGCGGCCCGGAATCCGGGCAGGAGACGCGCTGGTGGGAGGACGCCGAGCCTCTGGTGGCAGGGGCCGTGCGTGAACGCGTCGAGGAGTTCCAAGAGGCGGGGATCAGCGGCGTCGATCTCTACCTGGCCTCCTTCGGTCCCGCACTGGAGGAGTTCTCGCGCCACTGGCCACTCGAACGCCGGAGCCCCCGGCCGAAGCCCAAGAAACGCAAGCGGCAGCTCGACATCTTCGACGAGGAGTGGGATCCCTACGCCACAACGCCCGAGGACGCGCTCGACGTTGCCCGGCGAGAGGTGAAGCGGTGGCGGCTGGATCAACTCGCCCGGATGCGCTCCGAAGACGACCTGGATCCGCCCACCGCATTCTTCGTGCTCGCGTGGGATGCGTTCGAGGCGCCGAAGTTTGCCTACGACGAGGGCCTCAAGCTGGCGCGCGCGGTCGGGGTCAATCTCGAAACCGACGTGGTGCGCCGACTTGGTGCTAAGAGCGGACAGAATCTCGTTCTCTGGGACAGCGTCCACCGTGCGGCCAAGGGAGCGCTGGGTCCGGCGGACGGGTCGCGG
>JAJDVT010000106.1 GCA_022826005.1 Gemmatimonadota bacterium
GAAACGCTGGCGGTGCGGTTCGGGCTCATGTTTCGTGCTCTCGCACCCATGCGCGACCGTGATCGAATGTGGGCGGTGGCCGACGGAATCGAGAGGATGGAGCGCGAAGAGGCGGCCTACTGGCTCGGCATGGCGATCCACAGGGAGCACCCGAGACGGGTACTCGCCGGTCTGAGACTCCTGCTGACCGCGCCGGAGAAGCCGCCTCGCGACGCGGTTCCCCTCGTGGGCGCTACGATAGCGCCAAACGAGGAGCAGTAGACGTGTTGCGAATCGAGCCGGAGATCGTCCAGGTGGATATCGTCCTGGTGGGCGATTTCAATCCTGCCATCTTCTCGCCGAGGTGGTTCTCCGCCCACAGTCTCATTCGCGAATCGGCTGCCGACGGGGCTGAGTTGGGAGTGGTCCACCAGGAAGTCGCTGATTTCAAAGCGGACTGGCTTCGGATACAGGTCACCCAAAACAGGTTTGTCGCCGCAAGCTCGCAGGCTCCGTTCGAGCGTTTACGCGATCTCGTCCACCGAACCTTCCGAGAACACCTCTTTCATACGCCATTGCGAGCAATCGGAATCAACTTCGCGGCACACTTTCTGGTTGACAGCCTGGCCACGCGTGATCGCATCGGAAGCGCTCTGGCTCCCTTGGAGCCTTGGGGCCCGTGGCGAGGGCGACTGAACCTCGACAGCCCCCATGGCGGAATGACCTCGCTCAGGATGTCACAGACCAGACCTTCGGACCGGGAGGAGGGAGGTCGGGTGAATGTGGTGATTGAGCCGTCGGCCCGCGTGGGCCAGGAGAGCGGGCGAGGCGTGTTCGTGAGCATCAACGATCACTTTGCTGGGAAAGCAGACTCGCCCGCATCGGTCGAGAAGCTCATGGCCACCTTGGCGGCCGAGTTCGAGGGATCTCTCGGGCGAAGTGAGGGAATCGTGGATCACATCATGTCCCTGGCGGACACTTCAGAAGGGTGAGACGCGCAATGTCGCGAAGGGTACGAACGGCAACGATTCCGGAAGCGCAGGACTCTCACGTACCGACGGGAGCTGGCGACCTGCCACCTTCGGTTCTCCTGAACCCCCGCCGTATGCGTGCGCGCGCCATGCGGGCCGATACCCTGACGGCTGACGCGGCACAGAACGGACACGCCGCGGACAGCACTGCCGCGACTGGCTCAATCGGAAATCAGCCGAACGGCAAACTCCACAACGGTGCGAGCGGAAACGGTTTGACCGCCGTGCGGCGAGCGGTTCCGGCAGTCTCCCTGGAACATTCCCCCTCCTTCTATCCCAAGCAGGAATGGGTTGGGCGAGTCACGGCCATCCACAAGGACGAGTTCGACGCCCGCCTCCACGACCTGACCGGCGGCGGGCGCGAAGTCGCTACCATCGATCTGGAAGAGATCGGCCCCGAGGACCGGGCCCGAATGCACGTCGGCTCGCTCTTCCACTGGATGATGGGGTACGAGAGGTCCCCGAGCGGAACGCGAAGCAACGTCTCGCGAATCGTGTTCCTGGACTCGCCTCGTCCGACCGAGCGCGACTGGAGGGCCGGAGAGGAATGGGCGGATCGCCTGCGCGCCAAGTGGAATCTTGACTGAGCGAGCCAAGCCACCCCGTCCCGACGAGGTGGAAGTCTCGCTCTTTGGCCCCGGGTACGGCGAGTGCGCCGTCGCGCATGTTGGGTGGGGTGAGTGGATCGTTCTGGACTCGTTCCTGACCTCCAAGAGGGAGCCGGTGGCCCTCCAGTACTTCGATGAACTTGGGGTGGATCCTGCCCGGGCCGTTCGCCTGATCGTCGCAACGCACTGGCATGACGACCACATGAAAGGCCTGGGCGATCTCGTTTCCCGGTGTCCGGAAGCCTACTTTTGCTGTGCCAACGCGCTCGGTTCCCGGGAATTCTTGAGCGTTGCGGCGGCACTGGCGAGGACGGGCCTCCCCGACGGTGGGGTCCGCGAAATCCACGCGGCATTGAGCCATCTCGACCGCACCGATTCCCAGCCGCGCTGGGCGTCGGCACGTTGCCGCCTCCACCGTTCATCCACCTGCGAAGTGTTGTCGCTCTCGCCCGACGACGAGGCCTACACCTCTTTCCTCAAGTCGCTTGCACCCGAACCCGGTAGCGGGCAGCGCCCCGGGATTGACGGGCTGACCCCGAACGAACTCTCCGTTGTTCTGCTGGTTCGCTTCGATAGCGGCATCTCGTGCCTGTTCGGCGCCGATCTTGAGCGGCGCGGCTGGACGGCTTTGTTGCGCGACGACGCCAGGCCCCGGTCGAGGGCGTCGGTCTTCAAGGTTCCCCACCACGGTTCCGGGAACGCTCACCTGCAGGAGGTATGGGACGAGCTTCTGGAAAGGAAACCGTTTGCGATTCTTGCCCCGTGGCGGCGGGGTCGCGGGGCGTTGCCGAAGCCGGAAGATGTAAAGCGCATCCTAGCGCATACTCCGAACGCCTACGCTACGGCCGATGCGCCGGCTGGCCAGGCCCCACGGAATCGCTGGATCAAGAAGAGATTGAAGGACCTCGGGGCGCGGATCGCGCCCGAATCCGGCTCGCCCGGAATGATCCGGTTGCGGCGGTCGCTGGCTGGCGAAGACTCGTGGCGGGTGGAGCTGTTCGGGTCCGCGTGTCACCTGGAGGAGTTTGCGGCGTGAAGAACAGATCCAGCGGGGAGGCGGCGAGAGACCGCCGCCTGATCGAGGAATGGCTGCCGATTGGCGAGTTGAGTGAGGAGAGTACGCGGGAACGGCGGTCAATGACCGCATTGCCCCCGACCTACTATCTCCACGTCTGGTGGGCGCGCAGGCCTCTGGTCGCGTCGCGGGCTGCCGTGCTGGGGTCACTGCTGCCGGAGAGGGCGGATCGGGAGCACTTCCTGCATGTGCTTGGGATTCACGGGGACCCAGTGAGCGTACGACGCCGGATCGATGTTGCCAAACGAACCGGCGAACACCTTGGTACGGACCCGTATGGCTACAAACGGGCTTTTTCCTACTCGCCGGTCCGGCGCGACCTGGATTGGATTCGAGGCTTTGTGGCTCAGGGGGGCGAAGCGCCGTCTGTTTTGGATCCAACGGCCGGTGGTGGGAGCATCCCGCTCGAAGTGAGACGGCTGGGTCAGTTCACCGCGCTTGCGAACGATTTGAATCCTGTGGCCGCCCTGATCCTTCGGGCCACAACGGAGTGGCCACAGGAATTCGGCCGTTCGCTGGTGACAGAGTTCGAAGCGTTGGCGCAGCGGTTCCTGCTGATGGCGGCACCGAAATATGCGCACGTCTTTCCGGAGGAGTCTCAAGATCGGCGTATCGACGGCTACCTCCACGCACACACCGTACGTTGCCCCTACTGCTTCGGCCTCGTCCCGCTATCTCCGAACTGGCGGTTGGCCGCAGATGGCACCGGTGTCCGTCTCCGGCCGGGTACCGGCGGTGGCCACGGTGCCGAAGACCGTGTCTGTACGTTCGAGATAGTAGAGAAGACGAGCGATCAGTCTCCCGGCACGGTTTCCCGCGGCACCGGCACCTGCCCCTGGTCCGACTGCGGCCAAGTGATCGACGGCGACGAAATCAAGCGACAGGCGCAGGATGGCGAGATGGGTTCGCAGCTATACGCCGTGGTCTACAAGCGCCGCGTCAAGAGGATTCTGAAGTCCGGAAAGCGGGGCAAGGACAGGTGGGTGCGCGGCTACCGGGCACCGGGGCCGGAGGACGACAACAGCGCCGAGATCAAGGCCCGCCTTGACGAGAAGCTCCCCGAGTGGGGGGCGTTCGACATCATTCCGAGCGAGCGAATCCCCGATGGCAACAAGACGACAGAAGCCCAACGCTATGGAATGACCCACTGGCGCGACCTGTTCTCGCCCCGCCAACTGCTCTGCCATGGGACCGGCGTCGAGGTCTACCGCGAAATGCTGGAGGAAGACCGGCGCACCGGGAAGCTGACGCCGGTGCGGAAAGCGGCGTATGGGTATTTGGCCCTATCCCTCGACAAACTGCGGGACTACAACTCGCGAATGTCGGTGTGGCATTCAAACCGCTCGGTAATGACCAACACGTTTTCTCAGCACGACTATTCCTTCAAGTGGTCGTATGCCGAGATGGCCCCCCTCATCGTCGGCCTCGGCTATGACTGGGCAGTCAAACAGACGGCCAAGGCCATCCGGGAGCTCGTGCAACTCGTTGCCCCCGAATCGGACGACGCCCAGCATCACGACCTCTTTGGTGACAACGCCCCTACCCAGGAACCGGGCACGACTCCTAGCGCCCCTCCTCCCGTTGCGATCACCTGCAAGTCCGCCGACAACCTCGACCACCTCGGCGACGCCAGCATCGACGCCATCGTCATGGACCCCCCGTGGGAAGCCAACGTCATGTATGCGGAGCTGTCGGACTTCTTCTACGTCTGGCTAAAGCGCACCGCCGGACACGTCTTTCCCGAGCTCTTCCGCAGCCACCTCACCGACAAGGACAACGAGGCGGTCGCCAACGTCGCGCGCTTCAAGGGGCAGAAGGGTGCAGGAGCGCGCGCGACCCGCGACTACCAGGAACGAATGGCGGCCATCTTTGCGGAGTGCCGCCGCGTCCTCAAGCCCGACGGCATCATGACGCTGATGTTCACCCACAAGGCGGCGGGCGCCTGGGACGCATTGACCACCGGTCTGATGACGGCCGGATTCACGATCACGGCGTCGTGGCCGATCAACACCGAAGCCCCCGGGAGCATGCACATCAAGGACAAGGCGGCCGCGAACAGCACAATCTTCCTTGTCTGCCGTCCGCGGGGGCAACGCGGGCCGGAATCGGGGCAGGAGACGCGCTGGTGGGAGGACGCCGAGCCTCTGGTGGCAGGGGCCGTGCGTGAACGGGTCGAGGAGTTCCAGGAGGCTGGGATCAGCGGCGTCGATCTCTACCTGGCCTCCTTCGGTCCCGCACTGGAGGAGTTCTCGCGCCACTGGCCGCTCGAACGCCGGAGTCCCCGGCCGAAGCCCAAGAAACGCAAGCGGCAGTTCGACATCTTCGACGAGGAGTGGGATCCCTACGCCACAACGCCCGAGGACGCGCTCGACGTTGCCCGGCGAGAGGTGAAGCGGTGGCGGCTGGATCAACTCGCCCGGATGCGCTCCGAAGACGATCTGGATCCGCCGACCGCATTCTTCGTGCTCGCGTGGGATGCCTTCGAGGCGCCGAAGTTCGCCTACGACGAGGGTCTTAAGCTGGCGCGCGCGGTCGGGGTCAATCTCGAAACCGACGTGGTGCGCCGACTTGGTGCTAAGAGCGGACAGAATCTCGTTCTCTGGGACAGCGTCCACCGTGCGGCCAAGGGAGCGCTGGGTCCGGCGGACGGGTCGCGG
>JAJDVT010000010.1 GCA_022826005.1 Gemmatimonadota bacterium
ACCTTGGTCTTGTTCTTCATAGGGCCGGTCTCCTGTTCCGGTATTGCGACTCAACCGTCGCATGTGGCTCTGGCACCTCCGACCACCGGGGCGCTAACCCACGGTAGCCGGCAGGGGCCGGCCCTTCCATATGTTCTAGCTCCGCACCAGTCCATGCCGTTCGATCTTCTTGTAGAGGTTGGAACGCGGCATCCCCATCCGCCTCGCCGCCTCCGAAACGTTCCAGTCCTGCTCCCGCAGCCTCAGTTCGATATAGGCCTTCTCCGCAGCCTCCTTGAATTCGCTCAACGTTTCCAGCGCCATCATGTCCCCCGGGATTCCGGGCCCGGCTCCGTCCGACGGGACGAACTGCGCCACGTCCCGCCGCTCCACCATGTCGCCCGTACTCAGTATCATGAGGCGCACCACCGCATTCTTCAACTGGCGCACGTTGCCGGGCCAGTCGGCGGCGGCGAGGGTGTCCATCGCTTCCTCGCTGAAACGCTTGTACGGGACGCCGAAACGCTTGGGCGCCAGCTCCGCGAAGTGTGCGATCAGCATCGGGATGTCCTCCCGTCGCTCCCGGAGCGGCGGGACCCGGATGGTCACCATGTTCAGGCGGTGCAGGAGGTCCTCCCGGAAGTTTCCCCTGTCGATCTCCTCGTGCAGGTCCTTGTTGGTCGCCGAGATGACGCGCACATCCACCGAGATCGAACGGCTGCCCCCGACCCGGGTGAAGTCGCCCCCCTGAAGCGCACGCAGGACCTTGGCCTGGGTGACCAGGGACATGTCGCCGATCTCGTCGAGGAAGATCGTTCCCCCGTCGGCCTGCTCGAACTTCCCCGTGCGGTCGGAGACGGCCCCGGTGAACGACCCCTTGACGTGCCCGAAGAGCTCCGACTCGATCAGTTCGGAGGGTATCGCGGCGCAGTTGACCTCGATGAAGGGCTGGCCGGCCCGGGTGGAGCGGCGGTGCAGCGCACGCGCGGTCAGCTCCTTGCCGGTTCCGTTCTCTCCTGCGATGAGCACCCGCGCATCGGTGACCCCGACCGTCTCGATCTCCTTGAGCACCTTCCGGATGGCCGGCGACGCACCCACGATGTCGTGGCGGATCTCGATTTCGTTCTGAAGGCGCTCCACGCTGTCCGAAAGCCCGCGGAAGGCAAGACCGTTGCGCAGCGTGACCAGCAGCCGGTCCGTGTCGAGCGGCTTCTCCAGGAAGTCGAAGGCGCCCTCGCGCGTGGCCTTCACCGCCGTGCCGATGGTTCCGTGGCCGGAGATCATGATCACCACCGCGCGCGGGTCCTGATCCCGAACCCGTGCCAGAACCTCCAGGCCGTCCATCTTGGGCATCTTCACGTCGAGGAAGGTCACGTCGGGCCTGAAGTCCGGATAGTCGATCAGCCCGCTGGGACCGTTGGCGCAGACGTGGACGCGATGCCCCTCGTATTCGAAGAGCTGCCGGAGCGCGCTCGCCACCGACTCGTCGTCGTCCATGATCAGGATCCTTGCCATGGGATGATCTACGCCCGCACCAGAACAAGCTCGCCGCCCTCGACGTAGGCGCTCTTGATCTCCAGGAACGCCGGTGCGAGGATCGCGGACGCCGGCAGCCCCTGCCTGTGCCGGCGCCCCAGGGCTGAAAGGATGTCAGGAAAGGCGCTCGAAGGTATCGGAATCCCCGCCACGACGATCTCCCTGACCAGAAGCATGGAACCCTGGTCGCCAAACGGGACCACGGACCCCCCGACGGACACCGCCACCGTATCGGGAACGACGGCCCCGGTGATCCCTCCGAGATCCGGAATATCGGGCAGGGCCGACGGAATCACGCTGGCGAGGAGTCTGATCCGGTCGTCCTCCATCTCCACGGCGGGCTCGACCACTCCCTTCGGGATCATGCCGGTCAGGGAGTAGCGCAGCAGAGACGACACCTCGAACGGCTTCAGCCGGAGCTCGACGGCGTCCTCCGAATCCCGAAAGGCCTCGATCTTTTCACGGGCGAGGTCAGCGGCCTCCGGGGTGACCAGGTCCGGCCGGGCGGACTCGTCGTTCTCGCCGATCCCGAGCGCGGTTTCCAGGCGCGGGAAGACGGCGTCCCCCCCCTTCCAGCCCAGATAGGCGGCAAGCATCACCAGTACGGCCAGCCCAAGCCGGGTTAAGAACCTCTTCACTGCCTTGCCCATCGCTCGGTCACTCCCGATGCCCCGAAAGGATCACCTTGTGAATGTTCGCATACCTGGGCCCGTCGGGGAACAGTTCGCTCCTGACCAGATGCAGCGAATCGACCGCGAAGCCATCCTTGTGTGCCCCCGCCAACCCACCGACAAGAGCTCGTGCGGCCCCCTCTGCGCCACGCCGGGGCCTCACCCGCCCCACCGTGAGATGAGCCTTGAACGGGCGCCGCTCCGGGGCTATCCCCGCCCGGCCGAGTGCGGCGTCCAGCGCCTTTCGCATCCGGATGAGCGGCCCGGGCGTGACCCCTACCCAGTACACCCGCGGGGCGCCGCGGGGCGGGAACACCCCCGCAGTGGTGAAGCGGACCCGGAATGCCCTCTCACGGGCCAGGGAGTCCGCCGCAAGCTTCAGCGACGGGAGCAGAGCCGCGGGGGTGTCACCCAGGAACCGAAGCGTGACGTGATACCGTTCCGGTGGAACCCAGCGCACACCAGGCCGGGCGCGCCGCAGCGGTGCAAGCGACTCCCAGAGCTGCTCGCGCACCCCTGGCGGGGGCCAGAGAGCGAAGAAGAGCCTGAGCTGCTTCAAACGGCCGCGGCCATGGCGGGCCGCAACACCGCATCGACGGCCCTCACCGCGGACTCGACATCGTCGGTGGTCGACGCCCATCCCAGTGAGAACCTCACCGCCCCCTCCTCCAGGGTGCCGAGGATCCTGTGCACCTCCGGGGCGCAGTGCAGCCCCGACCTGGTCTGCACGCCGTGGTCCCGGTCGAGGCGGCTCGCCAGGGTGGCGGCGTCCATGGCATCGGCCTTGACCGTAACAACAGGGACCCCGTCGGGCGCCGGAGGCGACAGCACGCGAAGCCCGGGAATGGCGGCGAATCCGTCGAGGAGCATCGCCTTCATGCCCATCTCGTGTCTGTGTACGGCCTCCGTCCCGCGGTCGATGAGGAATTGGCAGCCGGCGAGCAGTCCCGCCATTCCCGGCGCGTTGCCGGTGCCCGCCTCCAGCCGGTCCGGCATGGCATCGGGCATCCTGCGGCGCCGCGAGTCTCCCCCGGTCCCCCCGCACAGGAGCGAACCGACGTCGACGCCTTCGCGAACCCACAGGCCACCCATCCCCTGCGGACCCAGCAGCCCCTTGTGCCCGGTGAAGGCAACCACATCGGCCCCCTCGGCCGCTGCTCCCGACGCCAGATGCCCGGCGGACTGCGCCACGTCGGCGACTACAACCGCCCCCGCGTCGTGCGCCAGGCGGCAGAGCGCCCGCACCGGCATCACCGTTCCCAGGACGTTCGAGGCCACGTTCACCACGAGCACCCTGGCGCCATCGAGCAGGCGGGCCGCCTCGTCGAGGTCGACCGCTCCGTCCGGGCTCCCGGACAGGACGCGCACCTCTACGCCCCGCTCCCGCGCCAGGTAGTCCGCGGGCCGCAGCACCGCGTTGTGGTCGTACTGGGAGATCACGAGCACGTCCCCCGGGCAGAGCAGTCCCCACAACGCCGTGTTCAGCGCGTGGGTGGCGTTCTGCATGTACGCGATCCGCCCCGGGTCGCCGGGGAGGCCCATCACCCTGGCGAGGGCCCGGCGGCAGCGAAACGCGAGCCGGGCCGCCTCGACCGCTCCGGAGTGGCCGCCTCTCCCCGGCGTGCAGCCGACGCCGCAGAGGAATTCGGCAACCGCTTCGCCCACTTGCGGCGGGCGGATTGCGGAGGTGGCCGCGTAATCCATGTAGTGGGCCATTGGTACCGATCCTGGCGCGAGGGTTCACCGTGTCTCTTTCCATGTCAGCGTAATTGCTGTAGTGGCGAATGGACAAGATGGCCGCCGCCGGCGGCAGCCGCCGCAACCTGCAGGCCGGCTCGCAGGCGAAGTGCCTCGGCCACGGCCCGCTGGCTGAGCCGTTCTTCGCCGCCGAGATCGGCGATGGTGCGCGCGACGCGCAGCGTGCGGTGAACGGATCTGGCGGAAAGCCGGTAGCGGTGCACGCCCTCTTCCAGGAGGCGCGCCCCCGCATCCGTCAGGCGGCACACCTCCATGACCTCCCTGGAGGACACGAGCGCATTCAGCGGGAAGCGCCCCCCGCCCCGCGCGGCCTGGCCTACCCGGGCCTCCAGAACCCGCTTCCGGACGGCGGCGGAACCCGCCTCCGGAGAGTCCGGCAACGCAGTCAGCTGCTCCCAGCCGACCGGGGCAACCGGAATCTGGAGGTCGATGCGGTCCAGGAGCGGACCCGAGAGACGAGACCGGTACCGGTGCACCTCGCGAACCCGGCAGACGCAGTCGTCTCCGGCAATTCCGCAGGGACACGGGTTCATCGCCGCGATCAGCTGGAAGCGGGCCGGGAAGGTCACGGTGTGGCGTACGCGCGCAATTCGAGCGTAGCCGGACTCGATCGGCTGCCGGAGCGTCTCCAGGACCCCGCGGCTGAACTCGGGCAACTCGTCCAGGAACAGGACCCCCAGGTGGGCCAGGCTGATCTCACCCGGGCGGGGCGGGTTGCCGCCCCCGATGAGTCCGCCGGCGGAGATGGTGTGGTGCGGAGCGCGGAAGGGACGCACGGTCTTCACTGGGTGGTCGCAGTCGAGGAGTCCGGCCACCGAATGCACCCGGGTCACCTCCAGCGACTCCGCTTCGGACAGCGGAGGCAGGATCCCCGGCAGACGCCGGGCCAGCATCGTCTTCCCGGCTCCCGGCGGGCCGGACATCAGGAGACTGTGGCCCCCGGCGGCCGCGATCATCAGGGCGCGCTTGGCCAGCGTCTGGCCGCGGACCTCCAGCAGATCCGGCTGGGAGCGCGGCGGCGGCGGAACCGAGGCGGCGGCCGGAAGCGCGTCCCTCTCCCCGCGCAGGATGCCGATCAGCTCCTCGAGGGTCCACACCCCTGCGACATCGAGGCCGGGGACCGCCGACGCCTCCTCCGCGTTTCCCCCCGGCACGAAGAGCCGTGCCTTCCCGTCGGCGCGACACCTCATGGCCAGCGCGATCGCCCCGCGCACGGGACGCACCGACCCGTCCAGCCCAAGTTCCCCGACGAAGGCAGTCAGGCCGAGCGCCGAGCGCGGAACATGGCCGAAGGCGGCCAGGAGGGCTACGCCGATCGGGAGGTCCAGGCCGGACCCCGACTTGGGCAGGTCGGCGGGGGCGAGGTTGACCGTGATGCGCCGGGGCGGCAACGCCAGACCGGTCTGTGCCAGCGCCGCGAAGACGCGCTCCTTGCCCTCGCGCACCGCGCCGGCGGGGAGCCCCACCACCGTGAAGAGGGGCAGTCCCGTCTGGACCCGCACCTCCACCCGGACGGATTGTCCCTCGACTCCGTGAACCCAATACGAGTGTACGACTGCGAGCACCGCTTCCTCCACCTGGCCTGGACCCTGGCGCCGGCCCGCCCGGACAGTCTGGAGAGCGAGTGCAGGTCTCCGGAGCCCGGACGAGGAGCGCCCCGGCGGGAACGGTACCTCCTGTGCGGGGGCGCTGGTATGGCAAAATCGGCCAATCTTGCCCGGCAATCCCGGCACGCAGCGGGGTTTCACGCGCCGCGGGACTGGCGAAACGCGCGCCACGTCTGCAAGTTGAGCGCGATTTTGACCGGGAGAAGAATCGATGACGATCGCGATCATGGCCGAGAGCCGGC
The DNA here is from genome assembly GCA_022826005.1 of Gemmatimonadota bacterium. Lineage (GTDB taxonomy): Bacteria > Gemmatimonadota > Gemmatimonadetes > Longimicrobiales > Gaopeijiaceae > Bin94. Next base: position 5,794 of record JAJDVT010000010.1, read on the forward strand.
CAGGTGAACGCCGCGTCGCCCTCGTCCCCGAGGCGGCGCGCTTCTACACGAAACGCGGGCTCGGGCTCCGCCTCGAAGCGGGCGCCGGGGTGGGCGCGTCCTTCCCCGACCGGGAATACGAGGAGGCGGGCGTGGAGGTGGTTCCGGGCCGGGAAGCACTGCTGGCCGACGCCAAAGCGGTTCTGAAGGTTCAGCCTCCGACCCTCGAAGAGGTGGCCGCGCTCCCTGCGGAATCGGTCCTGGTGTGCCACCTCGATCCGCTCGGGCCCACCGAGGTCATCGAAGCGCTGGCCGAGCGGGGGGTGACCGCCTTCGCCGTCGAGCTGATCCCGAGGATCACCCGGGCCCAGAAGATGGACGTGCTCTCCTCCCAGGCGACGGTCGCCGGCTACAAGGCGGTGCTCTACGGCGCGGGCGCCATGACCCGGTTCCTGCCGATGCTCACTACGGCCGCCGGAACGGTCCGCCCCGCGAAGGCGATGATCCTGGGCGCCGGAGTGGCGGGGCTGCAGGCTATCGCGACGGCCCGCCGTCTGGGCGCGGTGGTATCGGCCTTCGACATCCGCCCGGCGGTCAGGGAGCAGGTGCAGAGCCTGGGCGCCACCTTCCTCGAGGCCATCCTCGACGAGAGCGCCGAGGACGAGGGAGGCTACGCGAAGGAGCTCTCGGAAGAGCAGCACGAGCGCGAACTCGAGCTCATCGCGACCCACATCCGGGACCAGGACCTGGTCGTCACCACGGCCCAGATCCCCGGCAGGCCCGCGCCGGTCCTCATCACGGCGGCGATGGTCGGGACCATGCGGCCCGGCAGCGTGATCGTCGACCTCGCCTCCGAGACCGGCGGAAACTGCGAGCTGACGGTCGCCGGCCGCTCCGTCGACCACAACGGCGTCACCGTGATGGGCCCGGCGAACCTGCCGGCCGAGCTCCCCTTCCATGCCAGCCAGATGTACGCCCGCAACCTGGCAAGCTTCGTGGAGGACCTCTTCGACGACGAGGGGGCCATCGACTTCGAGGACGAGATCACCGCCGCCACCTGCGTGACCCACGGCGGCGAAATCACGAACGAACGCGTCAGGGCCAGGCTGGCGTCCGCAACGGAGTGACCGACCCATGGGTGAATTGCTGATCCTGCTGTACATCTTCGTGCTCGCCACCCTCGCCGGGAGGGAGGTGATCTCGAAGGTGCCCCCCACCCTTCACACCCCGCTCATGTCCGGCGCCAATGCGATTTCGGGCATTGCCATCATCGGCGCGCTGGTCGTCACCGGCTCCGCCGACGAGCTGTGGGTCAAGGTCCTGGGGACCGCGGGCATTGTGATGGCCACAATCAACGTCGTCGGCGGCTTCATGGTGACCGACCGCATGCTCCAAATGTTCCGGAAACGCTGAGGCCGCCTGTGGAAAACACCATCACTCAAATCGTCTACCTGATCTCGGCAGTCCTTTTCGTATCCGGGATCAAGCAGCTCTCGTCACCCGCGACCGCCCGCAAGGGGAACGCACGCGCCTCACTGGCGATGCTTCTGGCCATCGTCGTCACCCTCCTGGACAACCAGATTCTGGACTGGACGACGGTGGCGGCCGCCGTAGTTGCCGGCGCCGCGATCGGAGGGGTGCTGGCCCGGTACATCCAGATGACCGCCATGCCGCAGCTGGTCGCGATCTTCAATGGGTTCGGCGGCGGCGCTTCGGCGGCTGTGGCGGCGGCCGAGTTCGTCCGTGCCGGTGCCGGCGGGCAATCGCCAGGGGTCGATGTCGGCGTCACGATCGTGCTGAGTACATTGATCGGCGCGGTCACCTTCTCGGGCAGCCTCATCGCCTTCGGCAAGCTGCAGGGCATCGTCACCGGAAAACCCGTGACCTTCCCCCTTCAGAAGTCCTTCAACGCGCTGCTCTTCCTCCTCACGCTCCTGGTGGGCGCCAGCCTGGCCCACGCCGCCGTGGGGGACTCGGTCGCGCCGCTCGTCGGCATGAGCGGGCCGGAGATCAGCGGCCCGTTCTTCCTCGCCCTGGTTGTCGCCGCGCTGATCCTCGGCGTCCTCCTGGTGATTCCCATCGGCGGCGCGGACATGCCCGTGGTGGTGTCGCTGCTCAACTCGTACTCCGGCATCGCCGCCGCGACCACCGGCTTCGTGCTGAACAACTACATCCTGATCATCGCCGGCTCGCTGGTGGGCGCGGCGGGCCTGATCCTGACGCAGCTCATGTGCAAGGCCATGAACCGTTCGCTGGGCAACGTCGCCTTCGGGGCGTTCGGCACCGAGGGGCCGACCGCAAAGGTCAAGGCCGGACAGCGCCCCGTAAGGGACGTAGACGCCGAGCAGGCGGCCATGGTGCTCGCCTACGCAGGCTCGGTGGCGGTCGTGCCGGGGTACGGGCTCGCCGTCGCACAGGCCCAGCATGAGCTCAAGAAGGTATGCGACCTGCTCGAGGACCGCGGGGTTACGGTGCGCTTCGGCGTCCACCCGGTCGCCGGCCGCATGCCCGGCCACATGAACGTGCTCCTGGCCGAGGCGGACGTCTCGTACGACAAGCTCCTCGACCTGGACGACATCAACGCCGAGTTCGACACCACCGACGTGGTGCTGATCGTCGGGGCCAACGATGTGGTGAACCCGGCCGCGCGCGACCCGGAGTCGGTCATCGCGGGGATGCCGATCCTGGACGTGGACAAGGCGCGCACGGTGATCGTGATGAAACGGTCGCTGAGCCCGGGATTCGCGGGCATCGACAACGACCTGTTCTACATGGACAACACCCTGATGTTCTTCGGGGACGCCAAGGACCAGATGACGGAGTTGGTCAGGGAGGTGCGGGAGGCGTAGCGTAACTTAGCGTATCTCAACTTGAGTTCTATTCTGTTAGTTGGCGGGTTGCCGCAGTCGAACCCGCCCCGCGGCCTCCTGCAGCGCCGCCCAGGTGGCGCGCACGTGCTGCTCCATCGTGTGGATGTTCCCGATCGCGCAGCGAAGCCACACCTCTCCGTCGATCTCCGTGTGGGAGAGGAAGGCCGTGCCGCCGGCGTTGACCCGGTTCATGATTCCGAGGTTCGCGGTGTCCCGCTCGCTGGCGGATGCGCCGGGGGGCGAATGTCGGAGCACGACCAGCGAGAACGGTGACGGCCGCCAGCGCTCCCAGTCCGCAGCGGCGTCCACCAGCCCCGCCAGCAGGCGCGCCAGCCCGAGGTGGTGTCCCAGGATGGCGCGCAGCCCGTCCTGGCCGAAGTACCGCATCACCATCCAGAGCTTGAGCGCGCGGAAACGGCGGCCCAGCGCCAGTCCCAGATCCATGTTGTGGCGGACTCCCTCCTCGCCCGTCTCCAGGTATGCCGGGGTAAGCGAGAACGCCGCGTGCAGTGCGCCCGGGTCCTGCACGTAGAGGACCGAGCAGTCGATAGGGGTGAAGAGCCACTTGTGCGGGTTGAGGACGATCGAGTCGGCCCACTCCCACCCGCGGAAGTGGGAGCGCATCCGGGGGAGCGCGGCGGCGGGCCCGGCGTAGGCCGCGTCGACGTGGAGCCAGAGCCCGTGCTCGGCGGCGACATCGGCGATCTCGCCAACGGGGTCCACCGCAGTGACCGAGGTCGTCCCGATCGTCGCCACGACGGCCAGGGGCCGACGCCCCGCCGCGATGTCGTCGCGGATCGCCCGTTCGAGCGCCGCCGGGTCCATCCCCCGCCCCGCCCCGGTCGCGACGGCACGGGCGCCATCGCGTCCCAGCCCCAGCGCATGCACGGCCTTGAGTATGGAGGAATGGGTCTCCGGCGTAGCGTAGACCCTCCCGGGAGGCGCCTCCGACAGGCCGCGGACGCGTGCCTCGGGGAGCCCCCTCTCGCGGGCCGCGGCCAGCGCGTGGAAGGTGGAGATCGAGGCCGTGTCGTTGATGGTGCCCGCGAAGCCGGGGGGCAGTCCGAGGAAGCCGCGCAGCCAGTCCAGTGTCACCTGTTCCAGCTCGGTGGCCGCCGGGGAGGCCTTCCACACCATCGCGTTGACGTTGAGCGCCGCCGTGAGGAACTCTCCGAGGATCCCGGGACCCGACCCGGAGACTGCGAAATAGGCTTGGAAACCCGGATGGTTCCAGTGGGTGATCCCCGGGAGGACGACCGACCGGAAGTCCTCGAAGATCGACTCCATGGGCTCGCCCCGAACCGGCGCCTCGACCGCCAGCCCCGCACTCACCTGGCCCGGCTCGACCGCCGCCAGGACCGGGTAGCGCTCGACATCCTCGAGATAGCCGGCCACCCAGTCCACCATACGGTGTCCCCACTCGCGGAACTCCCCCGGGGGCATTCCGCCCGGGGCCCGGTCCGTCACTTCGGACGGACTCGCGCGGCGTGCCGCAGGATCCTCTGCTGTTCCATCTGCAGCGTGCGAATCTGCCCGCTCACCTCGTCGATCTCTCCGGGACCGAGGGGAGACGGGCTGCCCGAGCCGTGCAGCAGACTGAAGAACAGCAGATCCGTGTGGCCCACGCTGGCCTGCGTGACGCCGACATCGAGCGCCCGGTTCAGCAGCAGCACCTCCCGCAGGGGCAGCATCGCGCCGGGCCTCGCCGGGGGCCGCTCGAACATCATCCTCAGAATGACCTCACGAAGGAGGTGGAACTCCTCGATGACCTCGCCCGCCGAAAGTCCCCGGCGCGCGGCGACCGATCCGTAGAGTTCGGCGCATTCGGACCACAGGGGAAGGATCTCCTTGCGGACCGGCGTCAGCATCCCCGGAAGGAAGGACACCAGTCCCCGGCAGAACGGGCGCAGAACCGCCTCCGCGCCCCCTTCCCACGAACCGCCTCCGCCCGCCAACCCTTCGGCCCACCGCTCCGCCACCCCCGGAGAACGATCGCGCAGCCAGTCCGCCAGATTCACGTTTCCCACGAACGAGCGCCCCGGGGAACGGTCGTGCGGATCGGGTGTCTGGCCTAACATCGTCGTGAGCACACAACAAAGCTATGGGCCGCCCGGCGGACCGCCAAGCCGCGCGCCGCGCGCTACTCCTCGGGCATCGTCTGGAGATGGATCCGCACACGAGTTCCCACTCCGGCCTCGCTCTCCACCTCCACCGTCCCCTGCCAGGAGTCCACCAGCCGGTTTACGATCGCGAGCCCCAGACCGGCCCCGGTCGAGCGCGTGGAGAACCTGGGTTCGAAAATCCTGGGCAGCAGTTCGTCAGGGATCCCCACCCCGTCGTCCTCCACCGAGATGACCTGGCGGCCCGGATCGTCATCCGTCTGCGCCACCACGATCCGCACGGCTCCCCCGCCCGGCATCGCGTCCCGCGCGTTCTCCACCAGGTTGAGCAGCACCTCCTTGAGTTCGTCGGCACGGCACGCCACGGGGGGCAGCCCCGGGGGCAGATCGCCCTCGACCTGGACGGAGGCGGGACCGCCGCCGCGGTACAGATCCAGCACCTCGCGGACCACCTGGCCCGCGGCCACCGGCACCAGCGGGCCCTTCTCCGCGGCCCCCGGTGACGCCAGCCGCGAGAAGCTGCTCGCGATCAGCGCGAGGCGGTCGATCTCGCCGAGGATCGCCCCCGCGTTCCGCTTGAGGATACCGCTGAAGTCCCGGCGCTGGTCGGTCCAGGCCCGCAGCAGGTGCTGGACCGAGAGCTTCATCGGCGTCAGGGGGTTCTTCACCTCGTGGGCGACCTGCTTGGCCATCTCGCCCCACGCCAGGATGCGCTCGCTGCGGAGTTCATCCGTGACGTCCGCGAGGCTGACCACGATCCCCCCGGGCTGCCCCTCCTGCGCGATTCGGCGCGCCCGGGCCCGGATTCGCCGCCCGGACCAGCGAAAGTCCCCGTCGGCTTCTGCCCTGCCGCTGCGGCCATAGGCTTCGAGCCACGCAGCCAGGTCCGCCGCTGGACCGCCCGAGCCGGGGATCGGCAAGCCGTTCTCCAGAGGGGTCGCAAGCAGGGCTTCGGCACGCGGATTCGCCACCGTCACACGCCCCGCGGGGTCCACCGCGATCACCCCCGTGGCTACCTCCTCGACGATCGTCTGGGTCCGCCGGGTGGTGCGAAGCAGTTGGGTGCGTGCTTCCCCCAGGCGCCTTACCATCCGGTTGAACGCCGCGAAAACCGACCCGAACTCGTCGACGCGATGGTCGGGAAGGTGGACGCCCAGGTCCCCCCGGCCCACTCCTTCGGACGCGGACTGCAGGATCTGAATGGGCCGGGTGAGCGCCCGTCCGACGAAGAGCGCAAGTCCGAGCGACAGAATTGGACCCAGCACGATGGCGGCCCCCAGGAGGTCGGCCACGTCACGCCGGCGCAGCGCCGCGGCCCCTGCCCGCAACGGCACCGGAGACGCCACGATGTCGCCATCGGGCAGGCGCCGGTGCGCCAGCACGTACTGCCAGTCCCCCAGATTCGCGACCTTCGAGGCACCGGCCCTCCGCCCGCTCTCCAGGGCGGCGAAGATCTCGGGGTCGACCCAGAATTCGTACAGCCCCAGCTCGATGAATTCGTCCACGGATCCGCCGACCAGCTCTCCGTCCCGGTACTCCAGCAGGTGCGCGCCCACCCGCCGGGCCAACGATTCCATCGATCCCCCCTCCTCCCGGTAGGCCTGGCCGATCTGGGCGACCACCCTTTCGGCGAGCGCGGTGGCGGTGCGCTCCGACGCGCCGGTCAGATTGCGGTAGGCGAGCGTCCCGAAGACGACGTTCGACAGGATGAAAAAGCCGAAGAGCGTCCAGGTTACGCGCGCGCGAAACGATGTCAGGAGGGCCCGCCAGTCGACCGGCACCGGTACGCGGAAGCCCACGAGGGCGACGCTGAGCAGCCACATCGTGGAGAACACCACCAGGCTCAGCACGAGGAGCAGCGTGGCCCGGGCGCCCATCACGGGCAGGTTGGCGATGCTGATCGTGAAGGAGACGGTATAGGGGCCGTCCGGGTACATGGCCACGGTCTCCCCTCCCCAGCCCTCCTCGTTCCTGCTCCACCGAACCGCACCGATGCCCGCCTCCTCGACGTCCCCCGGGTAGGCCACCAGGGTCAGGAACTCCTCGTCGCCCACGTTCTCCATCGAGGCGAAGAGGGGTCCCAGCGGCGACGCGGCGGAGATCGTGCGGCGGGGCGGAATGGCGCCCGAGACGATCCGCCCATCCGACAGGGTCACCGCGACGAACCGCTGCAGGTCCGGCTCCTCCAGTGCATGGAAGACGGTGGCACCGGGGGGCTCCTCCAGCGGCAGCAGCGTGCTCGCGAGCGCCGGACGGTCCCCCGTCGTGCCGAGCCCGAGTTCCTGCAGCCCGGCGCCCTCCTCCGACCAGAGCGTGACGAAGATCGGCGAGCCGTGCTCGGCCAGACCGCTGTTCGCCCAGGCCCGGTACATCAGCTCGACATCCCCCGCGCCCACGAGATCAAGCGAATCGGCGAGGTTGGCGAAGCGGTCCAGCAACGCGTCCACCTCGGGGTCCGGGACGGAGCCCAGCTGCTGCAGCTGCTCTTCGGCGATCCCCATCCGCGCCTCGGTGCGCATCGACCAGGTGAAGGGGAGCGCGGCCGTCACCGCCAGCCAGAAGCCGCAGAACCAGCGCAGGTAGGATCCGCGAGCCGAGAGGTCCATGCCGCGCACCACCAGGATCGCCGGCAGCATCCACAGCAGCGAGAGCGCCGGTGGCACGTGGGGTCCGGTTCGCACCCCCGCCGCGACCGCCGCGCTCAACCCGGCCGCCACCGCGAGTCCGAGCACCGTCAGGCCCGGGGCTTCGGCCTCCCGCCGAGGGGACGACCTGAGTGCCAGCGCCGCGCCGGCCACCAGCGCCAGCACCGTCGTCACCGTCAGCTGAAAGAAGATCCAGCGCGTGTCGGTGGTTCCCAGGAGTTCCGCGGACCCGCCGCTGCCCATCCAGGCCAGCGTGGCCGGGAATCCCGCCGCAACAGCGACCGGGAGCGCCCATTCACCCACCGCGAGGCGCCAGCGGGGGATCACGTGGATGACGAAGGGCGTTGCCGCGACGCAAAACAGCAGCACTCTCCCGAGAGCAACGGACGGTGGACCTTCGAGCTGGGCGTTCGCCAGGGAGGTGACGGCGCCGGGCCAGAAGGTGGTGTCCAGGGGAAAGACGGCCGCTGCCCCGGCGAGGCCCGCGACCGAGTATCCCAGCCGTCTGCGGGATCCGCCGATCGACTGGAGCAGCCAGGCGACGACGGCGAGCAGCACGACAACTCCCGCCCCCAGGTCCCGCCGCTCCGCCCGCCGCACCGACGGAACCGGTTCCTCGACCGTGATGCTGAGCAGCGCTTCGTCCGGCCACCCGAAGTCGAGGACTCCGGGACCGTGCGCTCTCTCGGCACGCGAGATGCGGACGCTTTCGCCGGTGGCCCGGGAAGTCCGCGAAGCGAAGTCGTCGAGGCCCGCCGCGAAGGGAGCGGGCAGCTCCGAGCGCATCAGCGAAGTCACCACCGCCGTTCCGTCCCCCTCCGGGCTGCGCCGCGAAAAGTACAGGTAGGAGAAGAGGGGCGTTCCCGAATAGGAATACCGCAAGCTGCCGTCCCTCACCTCGGCGGTCAGGCGTCCGTGGTGGTGCCCTTCCCAGGCCACCAGCGCTCCGTTGGCATCGAACAGAGCGGCGGCCGTCAAGTCGAACTCCTCCACCACCGACCCGAGGGAATCGCGCAGCGCCGATGCATCGAGCCCGGACCCCGCCAGCCCCGCAACCCGGTCGGCCGCCTCGTCGCCGGACGCCACCAGGGCATCGGCCTGGCGCTCGACCCGGCCCCCCACGTGCGCGCGCCGTTCGTCCCAGTAGCCGGCCCAGTCGGCGGCGAGCTGCCGGTCCCGCATTTCGGTGTGGAACCCCACCACTATTCCCGCCGCCAGCAGGACGACCGAGCCGGCCTGCCTCCAGCCGGCCGGACGCCGCAGGGCCGCCAGGGCCAGGCATGCCGACGCGCCGACGAGAATCCACGGATGCTCGAACCGCGTCCAGAGCAGCAGAAAGAACAGCCCGACCCAGACGAGGGGATCGGAGTTCCTGGCCCCCGACGTGATCTCCCCGTTGCTCCCGGCGTCCCGGGAGTCTGCGGAGCCGGGACCGGCCGACGCCCCTACACGATCACCCTGCACCGTTCTGTTCGTCATTATGTTTATCCTAATGGAACACATGTCTCCAGCGTCAGCTTCGCGGCCGCCGGTCCCCGCCGCCAGTCCGGTTCCCCGCCGCTCTCCAGGAGTGGTGCGGTATCGGTTGATGCTGGCGGCGCTGCTCGCCGGCGGCCCCCTGTCCGCCGGTACGGTGGCGGCGCAACTGATCGAGAGGGGCACGTTCCGCATCTGGGTCGACGGCACGGAGGTCGGATCGGAGCAGTTTACGATACAGAGGCAGGGAACCGGTGACGCCCTGACCACCGAGGCCAGGAGCATCGTGTCGATGCGGGATGGCCGCAGACTCGAGACCTTCCTGGAGGTGGTCGGACCGCAATTGACCCTCGTCCGGTACGCGGCCGTCGAAACCGGTCCGGACACGATGTCGCTGACGCTCTCCAGAACCGGCGACCGCCTGCGCACCCGAACCACTACGGACTGGGGACTCAAGGTGCGCGGCTACCGGGCCCGCCCCGGCACCTTCGTTCTCGACGAGTGGGTGGCGCATCACTATTTCGTGCTGGGGGGGTTGGCGGGCGAAGAGTCGGCGGGTCGCAGGCTCTACGTGTTCTCCCGCGTCTCCGCAGGTATCGAGCCGGTCGAGGTGGCAGCCTCCGCTCCCGAGAGCATAGAACTCGGCGGAGAGCGGATCGAGGCTACGCGCATCGATTTCGGCTCCGGAGAAGGGGCCGGGAGCGTCTGGTTCGACGGCAGCGGCCGCCTGGTGCGCGTCTCGCTGCCGGGCCGGGGCTTCGTCGCCGAGAGGAGCATCTGATTCTCCCGTTGAAGGAATCCGGCTCCGCATGCGTGGCAGGAAACTGGACCCGCGTGAAGTGCGTAGGGATCCCCGCCGCCTGCTCCGTACCCTCGCCGCCGTCAACGTGGCCGGGGACTTCGGGGTCAATGGAAATGGGACAGCCGGCAGTCCGTCGCTCGCATACCGCGGGGGTTTTTCCACGGGCCGCCAGGTACAATACCGGTTGAGGAGGATGGTCTTGACCAACAACACGCAACTTCGGACCCGTCGGGCGCGACCGGTCCTCACGCTTCTTACGGCACTTTCCCTTCTGGCCATCGCCGCCCTGCCTGCAGCCGCGGCCGGACAGGAACGGGTGCCCGGGTCCCTGTCGCTCGAGGCGGCGCTGGAGATCGCGCTCCGCAACAACCCCGCCATGCAGGCCACGCGCAACGACGTGGGGGTGGCGAACTGGAACCTGACCGCGGCCTACGGGCAGTGGCTTCCGACGGCGTCGCTTTCGTCCAGCTTCTCCTGGCAGGGAACGGGGGAACAGCGTTTCGGGAGCATCACCGCCGAACAACTGGGTTTCGGCGACCAGCCGTCCTTCCTGACCAGCAGCTACAGCGCCAACGTGGGCTTCCAGCTGAACGGCAGCATGCTGATGGCGCCCGGGCAGGCCAGGCGCAACCGTGACGCCACCCGCGCGCAGGTGCGCTCGCAGGAGGCAGCCATCCGGCTCGGCCTTACCAGCGCCTACCTGGAGGTGCTCCGCCAGACCGAGGGGCTGCGGCTCGTCGAGCAGGAACTCGAGACGGCGCAACTCAACCTGCGCCTGGCCCAGGGACAGCAGGAGATCGGATCGGGCAACGCGATCGACGTGCAGCAGGCCGAGGTGGCCGTCGGTCGGGCCGAGGTCCAGGTGCTGCGGTCGCAGACGGGCGTACGGAATTCCCGGGTTCGCCTGCTCCAGCAGATGGGCGCCGACCCATCCGCGGAGCCGGAGCTTGTCACGGCCTTCACGGTGACCGAGCCCGACTGGACCGCGGACGGGCTCTACAGGGTGGCGCTCGGGCGCAATCCGGGGCTGGAGGCCGCGAGGGCAAGCGAGAGCGCCTCCAGCCACGGCGTCCACATGGCGCGCTCCTCCTACTTCCCCAGCGTGTCGATAGGGGCGGGACTGAGCGGCTTCACCCGGCAGGCGAGCAACACCCGGTCGCAGGAAGCCCAGGCGATCGCGGCGGGAGTGGGCGCCGTGCAGCAGTGCCAGTCGCTGAACCAGCTGCTGTCAGGCCTCCCCAACCCGCCGCGGCCCCAGGACTGCTCCCGGCTCGTCACGTCGCAGTCGACACTGGACGCGATCCGCGAGCAGAACAGGGGGTTCCCCTTCGACTTCACCAACTCCCCGCCCTCGGCCAGCCTGTCGGTCTCGATCCCGATCTTCCAGGGCCTGAGCCGGCAGCAGCGGGTGGAAAGCGCCCGCGCCCAGCTCTTCGATGCCCGGTTCCAGGTGCGGCAGCAGGAACTCGCCCTCCGAGCGGACATCGAAACGCGCGTCGCGGAGGTGCGGACCGCCTACGAGACCTCGCTCATCGAGGAGCGCAATCAGGCGCTGGCCGACGAGCAGCTCCGCCTGGCCCAGGAACGGTACCGGCTCGGGCTCCTCAACTTCATCGCGCTGAGCGAGGCCGTAACGGTCAAGGCCAGGGCCGACCGCGACCGCCTCTACGCCATCTACACCTACCATGACGCCGTCGCCAACCTCGAATCAGTCGTCGGCATACCGCTGAGGAATCCATAGAATCATGCGAACAGGCATTAAAGTCTTTTTGGGCGTCGTGTTGGTCGTCATCGTGGCCGGCGCAGCGATGATGAGCATGACCTTCTCGCGCGAAGACCGCACGGCGGTCCGGGCCGAGACGGTCGGCACCCGCGATCTGGTCGCGACCATCACCGCCAGCGGCAACGTGCGCGCCACACGCAAGGTCGACATCAGCTCCGACATCTCGGCGCGCGTAACCGAGCTCCTCATCGAGGAGGGCGACGACGTTGAGGAGGGCCAGGTCCTGCTGCGCCTCGACCCGACCCGCTACCAGGCCGCGCTGGACCGCAGCCTGGCCAACCTGAGCCAGGCCCAGTCCCAGGTCGCGCAGTCGGAGGAGAACTTCCTGCGCGCGGAGCGCCAGGCCCGGCGAATGGCCCAGCTCTGGGCCAGCGACTCGCTGCTGGTGAGCCGCCAGGAGGTCGAGAACGCCGAGAGCGACCTGGAGATCCAGCGTTCCATGCGGGAAGCCTCGACGTACGGGGTCAGCCAGGCAGGGGCGGCGGTGGAGGAGGCCCGGGACCAGCTCGCGAAGACGGTGATCATCGCCCCGATGACCGGCCGGGTCACTCGGCTGAACGTCGAGGAGGGTGAAACCGTCATCGTGGGGACGATGAACAACCCGGGCAGCCTGGTGCTGACCGTCTCCGACCTGTCGGTGATGGAGGTCGTGCTCGAGGTGGACGAGACCGATGTGCCCGAGATCATGCTGGGCGACTACGCCACCGTCGAGCTCGACGCCTTCCCGGAGATGGAGTTCCCCGGCTACGTGACCCAGATCGGCAACAGCGCGATCCGCCCCCCCTCGCAGAGCGCCGGATCCGGCCAGACCCCCACGATCGACTTCGAGGTGATCGTCACGCTCGTGCCGCCTCCCGTCGAACTGCGCCCCGACCTCTCCGCCACCGCGGAGGTCGTGATCGAAACGCGCGACAACCAGCTCAGCGTCCCGATCATCGCCGTCACCCTGAGGGAGGAGGACGAAGTGGGGAACGGCCGCGGCGCCAACGGCAACGGCCGGCGGGAGGACTCCGACCCCATCGAGGGCGTCTTCGTCATCCGCGAGGGACGGGTCACTTTCACCCCCGTCGAGATCGGGATCGTGGGCGACGAGTACTTCGAGCTGGTCTCCGGACTCGCTCTCGGGGATTCGATCGTGAGCGGGCCCTGGGAGGTCGTGCGCAGCCTGGAGGACGGAGACGCGGTCGAGCACGACGAGGACCTGGAGTGGGACCGCGACGACGGGTCCAACTAGGGCCGTCGGCAGACGATGAGGATCCTCGAAGGCGTCAGGCTCGCCACCGAGCAGATGCGCTCGCAGAAGCTGAAGAGCTTCTTCAGCCTGCTGGGGGTGATCGTCGGCGTCATGTTCCTGATCGTCGTCGTCAGCATCGTCGAGGGGATGGACCGGTACGTGCGGAGCACCTTCACCGAACGGCTCATCGGGGTGAACACCGTGACGGTGCTCAGGAATCCCGGCGACATAATCGCCGCTTCGCCGGAGCAGCGGCGGGCCTGGGCCAGGGCCCCCCGGATTACCTTCGACGACCTGGAGCACCTGCGCGAACGGGTCACCATCCCCGCAATCGCCGCGGCGGAGTCGGACACCAATGGAGAGGTCGAATCCGAGTTCGGGCGCAAGGTGGAGAACGTGTCGATCTCCGCGGCATCGGCCGAGATCTTCGAGATCCAGAACCTGGAAGTGGAGCGGGGACGGCCGTTCTCCCGCCAGGAGGCCGAGCAGGGGTCTCCGGTGGTCGTCCTCGGCATGTCCACCGCGGATGTGCTGTTCGAGGCCATCGACCCCATCGGCAAGAGGGTCCGCATTCGGGGGTTCCCCTACCAGGTCATCGGCGTCCTCGCGGAGAGGGGTTCCTTCCTGGGCGCCTCCCTCGACAACACCGCCATCGCGCCGACCCATTCGCAGGTGCAGCGTATGACCGGACCGCCGGGCGTGGTCGACAGGATCCAGTTCAAGGCCGAGACGCCCGAGTTGGTGGTCCCCCTGCAGCAGCAGATCATCGAGATCATGCGGGTCCAGAGAAGGCTGAGACCTTCGGAACTCAACAACTTCGCCGCGGAAACCGTGGAGGGGGTGCTGGGCTTCTGGAACCAGATCAGCAGGATCCTCTACATATCGCTGCCGGGGCTGGTGGGTACGTCGCTGGTGGTCGGGGGGATCGTGATCATGAACATCATGCTGGTCTCGGTGATGGAACGGACCCGGGAGATCGGGGTGAGGAAGGCCATCGGGGCGCGCAGGGCGGACATCCTCGTGCAGGTGCTGATCGAGAGCGGCACCCTGTCCGGAGTGGGGGCTGTCTTCGGGGTCGGGATCGGCGTCGCCCTGACGATCCTGGTGGGCGCGGTCTCGCCGCTGCCTGCGGTCGTGGCGCCGCAGTGGATCATCCTGGGGGTTTCGCTGGGCGTCATCGTCGGAGTGGTGTCCGGGGTGTATCCCGCGTCGCGCGCCGCGCGTCTCGATCCGGTCGACGCGCTGAGGTACGAGTAGATGAACGGTCTCGATAGTGGAGCGTCCCGGCGAGGCCGGGCCCGCAACGACTCCTGGGGGCACGTCCTGGGCGAAGGCACCCGGGTGGCCAGGGCGGCGCTGGTCGCGAACTGGCGCCGCACGGTATTGACGGTACTGGGCGTCGGCATCGGCGCGGGGGTCGTGGTCACGGTCGCGGCCGTGATCGAGGGGATCCGCAGCGAAGTCCTCGGCGCCATCGAATCGGCGGGCCCCAACAACTTCATCCTGATGCCCTTCGACTTCAGCGAGGTACGTGCCGCCCTGGATGGGTCCGGGAGGCCGTCCTGGTTTGACCGCCCGCCCGTCAGCGACCGCGAGATCCGGCGGGTGCGGAGTCTGCCGGGGGTCGGCCTGGCCGTCGCCGGCTTCGAATTCGGTGCGGCGCTCCGCTACCGGTCCAACTGGGTGAGGGCGAGCTGGCGGGCGTCCTCCAGCGGCTGGTCCGCGTTCACCCAGGGAGAATTCCTGTCGGGCCGCGATTTCACGCCCGCGGAGGTGGACCAGTCGCGAGCCGTGGTAGTGCTGTCCTCGGCGCTGGCAGAGGCGATCTTCGGAGAGCTGGATCCCGTTGGGAAGCGGCTCAGGGTCAACGCCGGCCGCCGCGCGGCCAACGAGCGCTTCACGGTGGTGGGCGTCTACGAACCCGATGACAACCTCTTCGGAGAAGCCAGCGCCAATTTCGCCATCACCCCCTTTACGGCGGCCGACAAGCGCCTCAAGGCACGCGACCGCTGGACGTTCATCAACGTGAACGTGGCACCTCGGGAGGGCGTGACCTACCAGGAGGCCCAGGAGCAGATCATCTCCGCGTTGCGCTCCATGCGCGGTCTCCGGCCCGGAGACGAGAACAACTTCGGCTTCGTGCGCAGCGCCCAGCTGGGTGAGTTCTTCAACGAGATGACGGGGGCGTTCTTCGCGGTCATGATTGGCCTGTCGTCGGTGGGGATGATGGTTGGGGGCATCGGAGTCATCGGCATCATGCTGATCTCGGTGACCGAACGCACCCGGGAGATCGGGATCCGGAAGGCGGTCGGCGCGACGCGGCGCGAGATCAAGTGGCAGTTCCTGATCGAGGCCTCGCTGCTGACGGCGACGGGCGGCGCGGCGGGACTTCTGTTCGGGTGGGGGGTGTCGGAGCTGGCCGCGTACTACACGCCGTTGCCCGCCCGGATCCCGCTCTGGTCGGTCTTCGCCGCGATCGGGCTGGCCGCCCTGACGGGGATTCTGTTCGGGATGATTCCGGCGATGCGCGCCGCGAAGCTGGACCCGGTGGATGCGCTGAGGTACGAGTGAGGGAACGGCTGCGCAGGCCGAAGAGTCGATGACCGGACCGCTCGATGTGCTGGCGGTGATGGCCCACCCCGACGACGCGGAGATCTTCTGCGGGGGCGCGCTGATCAAGTCGGCCGAGGCGGGGGAGCGGACGGGCGTGCTGGACCTGACCGCGGGGGAGGCGGGGTCGCGGGGGACGCCGGAGAGCCGGGCGCGCGAGGCCGCGGCCGCGGCGGAGGTGATGGGGCTGGCGGTGCGGCGGTGCGCGGGGCTGCCGGACACGGCGGTGGCGAACGACCGGGAGTCGCAGGTGGTGGTGGCCGGGCTGGTCCGGGAGCTGAAGCCGCGCGTGGTGGTGACGCACTGGGTGGAGGGGCGGCACCCGGATCACCGCCGGGCGGCACGGCTGGCGCGGGATGCGGCGTTTCTGGCGGGGCTGCGCAACTTTCCCGCGGACGGCGCCCCGCACCGTCCCGAGAAGGTGGTCTACGCGCTGGCCTTCCGTGAGGACGCCGTGAAGCCGACGTTCGTGATCGACGTCAGCGCCCAGATGGACCGCAAGATCGAGGCGCTGGCCGCGTACGGGTCGCAGTTCGAGGGGAAGAGCGGCATCGGCGAGGTTTTCCCGGGCGGGGACCGGCCGGTCCTGGACCAGATCCGCGCCGTGCACGCGACGTACGGGGCGATGATCCGGTGCCGGTACGGGGAACCCTACTGGACCGAGGAGGTGGTGATGGCGGGGACGCTGAGGGGGCTGGGGGTGTCGAGCTTCTAGCCAGGAGCGTCGGCCAGCCGGCCAGGATAGGCACCCGCGGATGCATGCCGCCGGGGATTCGCGCCAAATTCGGTGTTATCACGTAGTGAAGGAATGTTATCACTACTCACGGAGTCCCGCTGGCCCCATCACCGACGCCGTCACCTCCTTCCATCCAGAGGCAGGCCAGAGCCCAGCCCCAGTCGATGCGTTCCCCCCGCCACAGCGAGCCGCCGGCCGAGGGCCCGATGCGGCGCTGCCCATGCCAGCGGACCAGTCCGAAGTCCGGGGTGGCGGGTGGCGGATGGTCGGCCGGTGGGGCCCCCGTGGCGTCCGCCAGTACGGCTGCCGGCGTGTCCGCCGACGATCCTCCCGCGGCGTCCGCCAACGGTGCTGCCGTGGTGTCCGCCGATGCGGCCGCCGTTGGTTCCCCCGACGCCCCGCCCGGCAGCAGCCCACCGATTTCCGGGGCCTCGGGCACCACCGGCATGTGCACCCCCAGGGGGTTGAAGAACTGCGGAACACCGGGCTCGTCCATCTCCACCCGCCAGCCGCCTTCGTGCACCGCCCGGTGGTGGAAGGGACAGAGCAGCACGAGGTTGTGCATGGCGGTCTCTCCGCCGCGGGCCCAGTGGGTGATGTGGTGCGCGTGGGTGCGCAGCCGCGACCCGCAGCCGGGGAAGCGGCACCCGCCGTCGCGCGCGTCGAGCGCCTTGCGGAGCCGCCAGCCGACG
>JAJDVT010000022.1 GCA_022826005.1 Gemmatimonadota bacterium
CAGGATCATGATGTACACCTCGGGGTGCCCGAAGAACCAGAAGATGTGCTGGAACAGGACCGGGTCGCCGCCCCCCGCGGCGTCGAAGAAGGTGGTGCCGAAGAACTTGTCGGTGAGCAGCATGGTGACCGCCCCCGCGAACACCGGCATGGCCGCGACCAGCAGGAACGCGGTGATGAGCCAGGTCCAGATGAACAGGGGCATCTTCAGCAGGGTCATGCCCGGGGCGCGCATGTTCAGGATGGTCACGATGATGTTGATGGCGCCCATCACCGACGCGATGCCCATCAGGTGGATGGCGAAGATTGCGAACGGAAGGTTCGCCCCGCCCTGGAGGACGAGCGGCGCATAGAGGGTCCAGCCGGCGGCGGGGGCGCCGCCCTCCATGAAGAAGGTGGAGATGAGGAGCGCGAACGCGAACGGGAGGAGCCAGAAGCTCCAGTTGTTCAAGCGCGGGAGGGCCATGTCGGGGGCCCCGATCATCATCGGAACCATCCAGTTCGCGAAACCCACGGTGGCCGGCATGATCGCGCCGAAGACCATGATCAGCGCGTGCATGGTGGTTAACTGGTTGAAGAAGTCCGGCTCCATGAACTGAAGGCCGGGCGACCACAGCTCGGTGCGAATGCCGAGCGCGAGAACGCCTCCGAGCAGAAGCATCAGGAACGAGAACACGAGGTAGAGCGTTCCGATGTCCTTGTGGTTGGTGGTGAACACCCACCGGAGGACGCCGGGCTCGGGGCCGTGGTGGTGATGGTCGTCGTGGTGCGCGTCGTGCGTCGTTGCCGCGCTCATTTCCCCATTCCTCCTGCCGTTCGTTCGCGACTCGGCGAGCCGCGGCCTCTCAGCGGGCCGCCCGGATGTCGGCCGGCTGGACGATATCGCCGAGGTCGTTGCCGAGCGCGTTGCGCTGGAACGTGATGACCGCGGCGAGATCGGAGTCGTTGAGCTGCTCCGCAAACGCGGCCATGGCGGTCCCCGGCTTGCCGTTCATGACCCGATCGAGGTGGGCGTCGAGAGGGCCGGTCGCGATCGGGCTGCCGGTGATCGCGGGAAAGGCCGGTGGCAGCCCCTGGCCGTTCTGCTGGTGACAGGCCGCGCACGCGGTGATGTAGATCTCCTCCCCGCGTGCCATCAGCTCGTCCGGCGTCCAGTCGCGCAGAGCCGCCTGCGCCGCCTCCGCCTGCGCCGCGTGGTGCTCTCCGACCCAGGCCGCGTACTCTTCGCTCGGGACCGCCCGCACCACGATGGGCATGTATCCGTGGTCCTTGCCGCAGAGCTCCGCGCACTGGCCGCGGTACACTCCGGGCGCGTCGATGCGGGTCCAGAGCTCGTTGATGAACCCGGGGATCGCGTCCTTCTTCATGCCGAGGGCGGGGACCCACCAGGCGTGGATGACATCATCCGCGGTGAGCAGGATCCGGACCTTCTGGCCGACCGGAAGGACCACCTCCTTGTCGACCTCGAGCAGGTAGTGCTCGCGCGAATACGCGTCCGTGTAGATCGCTTCCCGGCTCTCCGGGGCGAGATTGCTGAAGAAGTCGACCCCGTCCTCCAGGTACTCGTAGCGCCACTTCCACTGGTGGCCGGTCACCTTGATGGTCATGTCGGCTTCCGACGTGTCTTCCATCACGATGAGCGCGCGGGTCGCGGGAATTGCCATCAGCACCAGGATGATCACCGGAATGACCGTCCACACGATCTCGGCGAAGGTGTTGTGGTGGAAGTTCGCGGCGGCGTGGCCGGCGGCCCTGCGGTGGCGGATCATGGAGTAGAACATGGCGCCGAAGACGACGACCCCGATGCCGACGCACCACCACAACATGAGCATGTGCTGGTCGTACGCCTCGCGGCTGATCAGGGTCACCCCGCGCGGCATGTTGAGCTCCCACGCCGCGTGGGCCGCTCCAAGCGGCAGCAACGCGGCCAGGCTCGCCGCCGCCCGCGAGGCGCGGTGAACCCATCCACGGCAAAGTCGATCGTCGAGGGCCATCGGCTCTCCGTTCACTGGCTGGCCTTCCCGGCGCCCCGCCTCGGCGGCGCCGCCCGGTCCGGACTGCTTCCCACCCATCGAATCCGCTTCTTCAAGAACCCTGGTCGGCGGGAGACGCCGGGACGGCAGCTTCGGGAAGGGGCCGCAACAGCGTTCGGCGCAGGAGCTCGGCCGCCTGCCGCCGTTCGTCTTCCGCCAGAAAATCGCCCAGTGCGACCTCCTCATCGTGCATCGCGAGCACCAGCCGCGACGGATGCCCCCGGACCCGGGGGCGCTGCAGTCGCACCCGCACCCACCCGCGGGGAAAGTCCCATCGGGCGGGGCGCGACGGACCGGAGCCCTTCTCCACCGCGACCCGTCCGCCCCTGACGGAGACCACCTCCATCCGATGGCCCCGCCGCTGCACCAGATAGAACGCAGATGCGAGGGCCAGCCACTCCGCTCCCGCGAGGGGGAGCACCGGCCAGAGCCCAATCACCGCAAATCCCGATGCGAGGCCCGCGAGCGCGACCGCCACGACCACGAGGAAGACCTTCGCTTGCCGCCAGGAGAGAGACAGGTTCGGGCGCAGGACCAGGGTGTGGTCCGGCCCTTCGCCGCTCATCGACACCATGCCCGCGCTTCTCTCTCCCGTACGCGGCCGAACCTGGTCCGCCCGGAGCCGCGGCATGGTACTAGAGCCCCTGACGGGCCGCAATACGACCCGCCGCGACCGCCTATCGAGGCCTCGCGAACGCTTCGAGGGGCACCTCGGCCCGGCCTTCCGGCTTCCAGCCGTGACCGTGCACGAGCTCGACAGTGGCGGTCACCCGGCCCGACGGCAGCCGGCCTTCGTAGGCATCCACGAGCGCCCGGAGCCTCCGGGGGGTGGTAAGCCCGGGAGGACGGTCCGGAAGGGGGTTGCCGGTCCCGAGACCCCTCAGGTCGCGAAGAAGGGCGGGAACGTCGGGCCAGGTGACGCTGATTCGCTCTGCATCCATGACCACATCCGCGAATCCCGCCTTGACCATCGTGTCGCCGATGTCATGCATATCAACAAAATCAATAATATGAGAACGGTCGTCGACCCGTTCCCAGCTTCTCCGAAGCTCCGCGAGGGTGCCTGGGCCAAGCGTCGTGAACGCGATGAGCCCCCCGGGACGAAGCACTCGCCGGATCTCCCCGAGGACCGGCCCGGAATCGGAAAACCAGAAAAGGCCGAGATTGGAAGCCACCAGGTCGGTGGATTCGGCGGCGAGGGGAAGCGCGAGGGGACTCGCCGCGACGGCCTGGATCGGGCTGGCGGGACCCGTTTCGGGCGAACCCGGAAAGTACCCGCAGGAAAGAATCCGCGAAGCGGGGAAACGCTCGGACAAACGGCCCGCGAATCCGCACTGCATCGCGAGGTCGACCACCCAGCGAGGTTCCAGGCGCACCGGGTCGAGATGGTCGAACAACCTTTCCCCCGTCTCCGCGCACAGCCTTTCGGCGGCGGCGGGGTCCCCGCGACGACGGGCGACGCAAGACCGGGCGAGAGCAGCGCGGCGGCGGACTTCGGTGAGGCTCGGCTGGCCCTCGTTCACGGAATGACCCGCCCCCGGACTCGTTGAGGGGCCCCGATCCTTGCAGATGAGTCAAGTTTGCAAAGCGGTTTCCTGGGCGAGACGTACGAGGCCGCTACCAGGAGGAATACTCGCGTTCCTCCTGGTGGGGCGCTCCAGGGGCTTGCGAAAGGTCGGGCGGCTTCGAGCATGTCTCGTCGGTCCGAGGCGCGGCCTCGCTAGAATGGCGCCCCCGCGGGGGGAATGCCGTGGCCGTGCGGAACCGCGGCGGGACCGAAGGCGGATCGAACTCGTCCTCGTCCCCCGGTTCCGGACCCGGGTTCGGCGCAGTCCGCTCGGCCGGGCGGCGCGGGACAGGGAATCGGGTGCTCCGGAGTGGCGGAGAGGGATCGATGCTGCAGGGACAACGAAATCAAGGCCCTTCCCGGATGGTGCAGGACCGGGTCTTCCCGAGGTGCTGCAGCCTCTGCGGCGAGATCGGTCCGCACGAGGATCCGTGCCCCGATTGCGTGCGCTCCCTCGATGCGCTTCTCCACGGCACCGCCTGCCCGCGCTGCGCGGCGCCGCTCATGGTGACCGCCGGGGAGGTGGCGCCGACGGCCGTCGGATTCTCCCTGACGCCGTGCGTCGCGTGCCTCAGTCACCCTCCCCCCTTCGACCGGGTGGTCGCACCCTGGAGCTTCGCCCCACCGCTGAGCGGGCTCATCCATCGCATGAAGTACCGCCGGGACCTCGCGGCGGCCGCCGCACTCGGAAGGCTCCTCGCCCGGGAGGTGAACGCCCGGCGAGGCGCCACCCCGCCGCCCGGCGCGGTGATTGGGGTGCCTCTTTCGCGGCGCCGACTCCTTTACCGGGGATTCAACCATGCCGCGGAGCTCGCCGCCATCGTCCGCCGGTCGCTGGGGCTCGGGACAGTCCGGGGCGTGCGCATCGACCGGCGCCACACCCCGCCCCAGGCGAAGGCCGAGAGCGTTGCGGAGCGCCTCGCGAACGTCGACGGCGCGTTCACCATTCGGCGATGGCCGCCGGACATCCGCGAGGTCGCGATCGTGGACGACGTCCTGACGACCGGCGCCACCGCGTCGGCGATGGCCGGCGCTCTCCGGGACCGGGGCGTGGAGCGGATCGAGGTGTGGTGCTGCGCGCGTACACCCCTTTCGTGAGCTGGCGCCGGGAGCCGTCCTCCCCGGTTCCCCGACCGCGACCGGCGCCGCCCGCCGGCTTGCCCCGGCCGGCCGGCGCCGCGGCCGCGCGGAGGCCGAGTCATGCAAGTTGCACGCGCGGCCCGGCATGGCGCCGAGAACCGGGGAGGTACCTGTTTTCTGCTATCTTTCGCGCGGTCCTACGTCGACACCGCGAGCGTCGGCGGGATTCGACATTCCACCCGGGGAACCAGACATCATGAGCAATCGGCTCGACGGCAAGGTCGCATTCATCACCGGCGCAGGGACCGGCATCGGTCGCTCGGCGGCAGAGCTGTTCGCCAGCGAGGGCGCGCGCGTCGTGGTGGCCGAGGTCGACGCGGCCTCCGGCGCGGAGACCGCGGAGCGAGTCCGGCGCGCGGGCGGCGAAGCCCTCTGGGTCGAGACCGACGTTACCGAAGCTACCAGCGTCCGGGCCGCATTCGACCGGGCAGTGGACCAGTTCGGCCGGCTCGACGTGGTGTACAACAACGCGGGAGGCTCCACCCAGGTCGACGGGCCGGTCACCGAGGCGCCCGAAGAAGAGTTCTGGCGGGTCATTCGCCTCGATCTCTTCGGCACCTTTCTCGGCTGCAAGTACGGAATTCCGCGACTCATCGAATCCGGCGGCGGCTCGGTCATCAACACG
>JAJDVT010000040.1 GCA_022826005.1 Gemmatimonadota bacterium
CTTGAAATCGGAAGGATAGCGGCTTACACTGTGTTGGCATCGGTCCTCCGGTGTGGCTGCGGTTAAGTTGCTGGCACAACTAAACTTAACAGCCTCCAGAGGCCGGTGCCGTCTTATAGGCTTGAGAAATCCGGGCTAGAGATTGCCTTTCACTATCCTTCGGCATATAGTGAGGGTGTGACGCGAACGCATGGGGCCTGGGGTGCAATCTGTTGGTTGTCTCCTCACGATGGCTCGGCATGATCGCCCCGGTACCGAGAAACGAGTTGGCAGCGACACCCCTCTGGTAGTCACGTGGTTGTCAGTCCTGATAAGCGGTTCACAGACGACTTGTCTTGGTCCGCGATAAAGTCACAGATGAGCTGGTTGTGATATAGCGGATCCTGCCTACCTGGCAGCTCCGGTACATACCAACCAACCAAGTGTATCTCATCGCCGCATCCAACTGATACCTCCCACCAGTCGCCGCGGTGGAGTGTTAGGTTGATCAATTGATGCCTTCCATTAACCGACATGGACTCAACGCATGTCATCTCCCGTTCAAGCTCGGCCACGATCATCCCTCTAACCCCTGGAGGCACGGTGATGGTCTCGTTAGCGCGTCTGGCTGGTCGCTCAGCGAACAGCTCCTTTACGTATTCAACATGACCGTGCTGAAACCTAAAGAACAGGAATGGACAACTACCCATCGCCCAATGCCTGTCTATTGTATACACACGCGATAGATCCAACTCATGGAATCGCTGCGTAAGACTGCCGCGTGGCGACTCGGCTGTTATGGACGCAGGCCAGATCACCGTCCCTAGAAGGCCGATTCCGTGCGTCACTGAAGAATAGTCTACTCTATCTACGTCCTGATAGTACGCATGGTCGAGGTCGGACGTTTCGGTGCGAATCGACGCAGGAACGCTCCCTCCAAGTGGTCCGAGAAGAACGCCTAGTGGGACAAGGACGGACTGGCCGGGAAGTATCGCTACTGACGGTAGTTGCTGGGACCACGAAATACCGGCCTTGCCGGCGAACCCTCGGTAGCTCGGTGTTGGGGCATCAAGCGAGCCGTGCAGTTTGCCCATAGTTACAGCGGTCGTGCTGATGTTCTGGATTTCGAGGAACGTAGCCCATATCGGTCTTGTCTCATACATCTCTCCGAATTCGCCTTGGCACGGGTCGTCGCCGTAGCCCAGTGCGACGCAAACATCTTTCGGCGGCGCTCCTGCACGCAATAGGCCTATGCTTATGGGGTCGGATGGCCCTACCTCCCGCTCGATCTCCAACGCATCTGGCACCCGAACGGCGTGAAAGTACGGATACGTGGCAAAATCCGGGCCGTGGGAGTCCTGCTTGTCGGGCTTCGTCGCATGATAGGCTTCGGCATTGGGAAAGGAGACGCCATGGATGCTTCGTGGTCGATGATCGTTGCCGTGAAGAGCATGTAGGCGTCGCATCTCGGTAAGCGCCGGCGTATTCAGCAAGAGCGGGTCTTTGGCAGGCGTACGAGTAAGGTCCCCCACGGCAATCTCTGAGAGAGCCGAAAAGCTCTTACAAACAAGATAGCGGCAGTACGCCCATTCGTCGGCCGGACGGGCAGAAGGGAGATGGCCTGACGCAATGTTCTCGTACATGCGATCACGGTGTCGTCGTAACTCGGGGGGGGAGTAGCGGTTCCCTCTGGGGTGTTCGGGGTTGTAGTGGCCGACATCGGCGTGGCAATCAAAGCACAACGGTATTGCATTGTCGAAGTCATTGGCGCCACCGGTCGACTTCGGGTCGATGTGGTGCACCTCAAGGCGAATACCCTTGAAGCGATTACAGAGGCAGCATCGTCGGCCTGCGGCGACGAGAGCGGCCTCCTTGATGGCCTTGCTAAACGCCATTGGGATCGCTGGCAGGGGTGAGAATTCTCAACCGTCCGGTCAACCGGGCTGTTTCACCGATCTTGGCCTCCACAGGCGCGTTGTCCAGCACGACCGTGCAGCTGACGATGATGCTGAGCACCTGGTTGCCCCTCACAGAAACAGCCTCATCCTCTGCTCCAACAACGGCCGGCTCAGAATCCCCGTCATGTTGAGAACCTCGAGATTGAACCGGCCGTCGGAGCCGCGCGACCACCATTCTTCCGCGACCCAGCCCAGGTTCTCGGCGGCGATCACGGCGATGTTCGTGCCGGCGCAGTCGGCTGCGAGTTGCCAGACTCTGTCCATCGCGGAGTCTTCGGCGTCTGCCACTACGACCAGGAAGCAAGCGACCGGATCACGCGAGTCGCGGATATAGCGCTTGAACTGCCTCAGGTGGGAGGGGGGGAACGTGTAGGCGGTCTCCGTGCTCTTGTTGTCCCACATCAGCACGTCCCCCGCTGCCTTCCGACGCCCCCCGAACCGGATGCAACCGTCCGGATGCTCGCTGCCCCGCATCTCCATCAGCTTGAGGCCCAGCCTTGATTCGAAGAGGAACCGGGTTGCCGCCTCGAATCCGTGCTCGATATCGAGATCTTTGTTGATGATCTGGTTCGCCAGCAGATTCTCGCGGTCGCGTCGGGCGAGTTCGGGCAGGTACTTGTAGAATCGCTCGCCCGGCGAGGCTTCCGCGGACACCTCTTTGGTGATCAGGTTGGCGAAGTAGCCGATGATCCTTCGGATTCGCTCCGCCTTGGTGCCGCTCACCGGGACACCCGCCAACGAAGAGCACAGCTTGCGTAGCTCTTCGCTGGACAGGATGCCTAGCACGCGGCTGGGACTCAGGCCGGAAGAGATCACCCGGCCCTTCAGTTCCGACTTCGTGCCTGAAGATGGGAGTCTCTTCTTGGCCAGCGTCTGCCTCAGCTGGCTAACCGTGAGTGCGTTGAGGAGCAGGCCCCACGCATGCAGCCCGAGTTCCAGGCCGAGGGCGTCCATCACGGAGGCCCGGATTTCGTCCGGAATCACGTAGGGGGCGCCGTCGGCCTTGTTGCAGTGGAAGACGATGCCGCCCCACTGGAGCTTGTTGAGCACGTCGCGGCATTCGCTCGGCGTATGCAGGACGTTGCCTCGCTGTGGGAAGTGGTCGAGCTGGGCGAGCACGATGCGGAAGACGGCCTCCGATAGTCCGAGGCTGTCGCGGAGAGTACGCAGCAGATTCAACTCGCGGAACGTGATCAGCTTGTCGTTCAGCGCCGCCCCGAGCACGTCCCTCAAGACTTCGATGCGCTCAGGATCCTCATACCGCAGGCTGTCCTCCGCTGCGGCGGCATCGAGCACGTCCTGTTCCAGCCGCGTCAGGCTCTCGACGATGTCCTGCTCCGATGCCGACCAGTCGGGCCGATTCACGAACGCTTCCAGCATCAGTATCTGCCGGATCTGGTCCTTGAAGGGACCGTCGAACTGCAGAACGGTGGTGATCCGCTTCCCGTCGGTGAGTTCCTCGACATTTCGCAGAATGATGTCCCGGGCCTGTTCCTCGTCGGGCTTCGGGAAGTCCTTGGTGAAGCTGTCCACGATGCGTTGCAACGGCAGCTTCGACATCTGCTTGATCGCATCTGCGACCTTCATGGGGCTGCTCCGTCGGGGGTGGGGTGGGTAGTGTGACACGGGCGTGACCGATAGGGTCCTGCCAATGACGATTACGGGCCGTCGGGATGAGGGTCAAGGACGGGCGGGGTGCCGAGGCGGGGGTGGGGTGGTTCAGCCGGCGTCTTCCTTTCCGTACCATCGTGGGACAGATGCCGGAGACGAGCGCCCCGCGGCCTGACGATGAAATCTCCTCCGAGTCCCGCGATCCCGAAAGGCGGCCCGCTGCCCTTCCTCCCGTTCAGCAGCACCGGTGGCCCGGGTGCCAAACCATTGCGGCAGCCCGGCAACCCACCGTACGATTGGACTTCAGCTGGACTCAACCCACCACGAGAAGTGAAGAGCCTTGAGTTGAAGAACAGGCGGGTTCGCGACATCACCGTGACAGCCGTTTTTGTCGGAGTGCTGGTAGCGGCCTGTTCGGGGGACGCTTCGACCGAACCTCCCCCGCCGCCAGTGGTGGTGCCGACGACCGTCACGGTGTCTCCACCATTGGCGGCCCTTGCGGCACTGGGCGAGACGGTTCAGTTGACCGCGATGGTCAACGACCAGAACGGCAATGCGATGACGGGTGTGACCGTCACTTGGTCGTCAAGCAAGGCGTCGGTTGTCTTGGTGAACGCGACGGGGCTCGTGATGGCCGTGGACAACGGCCAAGCCACAATCGCGGCAGCGGCGGGGACGGCGTCCGGCACTGCGGCTATGACGGTTGAGCAGGTCCCAGCAAACATGTCCGTTCGCCCGGACACTCTTGGCTTCTTCGGTGCGCTGGGCGACACGGCGACGGTGGTGGCCACGATTCTGGATGCCAACGGCCACGAGATCGAAAGCGCCTCGGTGGAGTGGAGGAGCACGGACATCGCGGTTGTCACGGTGACTGACGGTCTCGTCACCTCGGTGGGCAACGGAGCCGCGGAGGTCTCCGCGACCGCCGGGGTGGCGTCCGCGAGCGCGGCTGTGACGGTTGATGAGTGCCTTCGCTACCTTCCGAACGAAGACGGTACGGTGCTGCCGGAAACCGTGTGGCTCACTCCGTCCATCATCACGGCGGCGGATACCTCGGCTTTGGAATCCGTGTCCTTTGCCGGACGGGGGACGCGCCAATTCTGGGACGAGGAAGCGTGGCAATGGGTGGCACTTGACAGCCTTTGGCTGTTCAATGTGCGTTTCGGCCAGCGAGACGGCGTAACGGAGTTTCAGGTTCACCCACAGTTCGATGGCTTGCCAGCCGCGCGCGCACAGGTAGAAAAGTACGCGCTGCCGGCGGGGAGGTTGCCGCGCGCTCTGGTGCGAGACCTGAATGAGGTCGAAATCAGCGTAGCCGAGAACCGCAAGGGATGGGGAGTTGTGAATGCCAGCCGCGGTCATGGGTTCCACGTTTTCACACACCATGCGGAGCAGTACTTGGCAACGCACATCGAGGAGATCATGCTGCACGAGGGCGGGCATGTGTCTCTTGACCATGAGCACCTGTCGAGTACTGGATGGAAGTCGGCGCAGGAAAAGGACGGGACGTTTATCACAGGATTTGCCCGCGACCACCCTGATAGCGAGGATCTCGCCGAGAGCATCTGGGCCTACTTCGTGGCTCGGTACCGTCCCGACCGGGTGACCCGCGAACACCTGCGAGCAATTCGGTGTGGCATACCGCACCGCCTTGCTTATTTCGATTCGCTGGACTTGGAAATGTGGCCGTTCTAACGGGCCGAGCAGCGTCCGGGCTCTCGACAGGAGCCAGTGCTACGAGCGCCCGCTCGATTGGCGACCAGGCGGGCGCCCAATCCGCTGGACTCACTCCCGCCTCGGTGCGCCTGTAGCCCGCTGGTACGTTGAGCGCGTTGCCTTCACCTGCCGTGGCACACCCGTGGCCGACTGCCCGCCGCTCACCCATCGTCGACTGCCTGCGCCTTGACGCTCACCTCCACCGTGCAACTCCCCCCAATCTCCCGCCGAACCCTCGCCAGCTGATCCGCGAGTTCGATCCGCGAGTTCCTCCTGCCCATTCCGGCGATGCCGACCACCTGTTCCAGCAAGCCGATCACCGATTCCAGAGCCACTCTACCGGGAATCTGAATCATCGGGTGTCCGCCTCCGCCAAACAAATGCACTCTCGCCGGACTCGGCGGTAAGGCGGATGCCCTCTTGGAAGTCTCCGGCGGATGCTTTCTGGCCAAGGTTCCCCGTCCATGTTACCTGCGGTCTTGAAATCAGTCTGCCTTCGAGCCCCGACATCTCGCACTCATCAAGAATCACTCTCGCTGCCTTTTCCAGATCGTGGATTCTCTCGTGGTGTAAGCCGCGCTCGATTGCCTCCTTGACGCTTGCAGAGTTCTGAAAGTACCGGGATTCGTTGAAGATCTTTCCAGGCTCCCTCAGTACGTTACCGATGGCGGTGTAGTCCGCTTCCAAACGCGCCCGGCTATCCTCTGGAAGGTCCGAGTACAGCTCCTGCACGTCGTGAATCCTCTTCGCCCGATGGCAGCGGGTCATTAGAATCGCCTTCAATGCCACCTCACAAGAGAATGCCGCCA
>JAJDVT010000056.1 GCA_022826005.1 Gemmatimonadota bacterium
GTTGGACCGTACATGCACCGCTTCATGGGCATACTCCTGATTGGATGTGGAACAAAACCGACCTGCCGCCCACCCCCAAACCACAAATAGCCACCCACGCGGCGCTTGAAAATATACTTCTTTTAACTCTTCGCTCAACCACGGTTACCGTTCTGTTCCCAAAAACCCCTTGCCGCCAGCTCGTTCAGCCACCCCGCCATGCGTCACGGGCCACTCCCGCGCTCGGGCGGGCGCACGCTTCGTTCTCCTCCCGCCCGCCCGGGAAGGTCCGGCCGGCGCTCGGCCGTAAGGCGCCCGGCTTCCGCCTCGCGCCAGGCCTCGATGCGGGCGTGGTCGCCGCCGCGCAGCACCTCCGGCACCGGATGACCCCGGTACACGGCCGGCCGCGTGTACGAGGGAGCGCTCAGGCGGCGACCCTCGTAGAAATAAACGGAGGCCGCCGAATCATGGTCTCCCAGCACCCCCGGCAGCAGCCGGACCACGGCGTCAGCCACCACCAGCGCCGCGGCCTCCCCGCCGGACAGGACGTAGTCGCCGATGGAGATCTCCTCGTCGGCGAGGTGGTCGGCGACGCGCTGGTCGACGTCCTTGTAGTGGCCGCAGAGCAGGGTCAGGGACGGCTCCAGGGAAAGCCGCACGGCGTCCCGGTGGGTAAGGAGCCGGCCGCGGGGGGAAAGCAGGATCACCCGGCCGGCCCGGTCGAGGGACTCCACCGCCTCGAAGAACGGCTCCGGCTTCATCACCATTCCGCCGCCGCCCCCGTACGGCGCGTCGTCCACGGTGCGATGGCGGTCGCGGGTGAAGTCCCGCAGGTCTACGACCTGGTATTCGACCAATCCGTGGCGGGCGGCGCGCCCGGGGATGCTGGTGGCCAGCGGAACCTCGAAGAACTCCGGGAAGATGGTCACGAAACCGAGCCGCATGGGCGTGTCGGCCTGCCTGGGGACTCCTGCATCCGATGTCACCGCCCGCTCCTCCTCAGAGGTCCAGCAAGCCGTCCGGCAGGTCCATGACCAGCCGCTTCCCCTCGCGGTCCAGCCGGCGCACCATGTCGCGCGCGAAGGGGATCAGCACGGTGCCGGATTCGCGCGCCACCTGGAGAAGATGGACCGGGCTGAGCTCGTAGACCTCGACCACCTCTCCGATCGCTTCTCCCTCCCCGGACTCCACGCGCATGCCCAGGAGGTCGTGATAGAAGACCTCCCCATCCTCGAGAGGGCGCAGGTCGGCGAGCGGCCGGAGCACGTATCGGCCCGCCAGCCACTCGGCCTGGTCCCGGGAATCGATGCCTTCCAGCCGGATCAGCAAGCCCCGCTTGAAGGGGCGGACCCCCCGCACGCGGATCTCGGCGAACGCTGGATCCGGCTTCTCCCCGGCTTCGTCCGCCAGATGCAACTCCGTTCCGGCGGCGAACGCTTCGCCGGGATCGGCGGTCAGCGGCCAGAGAAAGAGTTCGCCTTTGGTGCCGTGGGCCTTGTTCAGGTGCCCGACGACGAGGTGCGAAGGATGGGCGGAGTCCATTCGGGACTCCGGGACTACTCGGATTCGATGCTATCGTCGCCAGACCGGGCTTCCGCTCGCGCGGTGGCCCGCGCGACCGCCGCGGCTCTCGCCTCCGTCTCCAGCTTCGCCTGGGCGTCCGCTTCCGCCTGGCGCCGCTCGGCCAACCGCTCCGAGCGCCGGGCCTTCTCGGCGGCCGTATCCGCCTCGCCCACGGCCACGCTGGCGTCCCCGCCCTTGCGCGCCTTGTTCAGCAGCGACCTCACGGTAGCCGACGGCTGCGCCCCCTGGCCCAGCCAGTAGTCGGCGCGCTCCAGGTCTACGACCACGCGGGCGGGCGTGGAAAGTGGCTTGTAGTAGCCGATGGTCTCGACGAAGCGCCCGTCTCGCGGCGAGTCGCCGTCCGCTACCACCACACGATAGTGGGGAGCCTTCTTCCGGCCCATTCTGCGAAGTCGAATTCGTACCGACATGTGTCTCCTCGGGTTCGTGCCTGCCCGCCGCTCCGGGCCGGGTCAGCGCAACTGGTTCAGCTGGGGCGTCATCCCCCGCATCTGCTTCATCAACTTCTGCATTTCCTTGAACTGCTTCAACAGGCGGTTGACCTCCGACACCGGCCGCCCGCTCCCCCGGGCGATGCGGATCCGGCGCGAGCGGTCGAGGAGGCGCGGCTCGCTCCGCTCCGCCGGCGTCATCGAGAGGATGATGGCCTCCACATGCCTGATCTTCTTCGGATCGACGTTGCCCAGCGGCAGTTTGCGCCTCATCCCGGGGACCATCTTCATGATCTGCTCCAGCGGGCCCATGGCCTGCACCTGGCGAAGCGCCACCAGAAAGTCCTCGAGGGTGAAGCGTCCCTTGCGCAGCACGTTTTCCTCGATCTGCGCCTGGGCCTCGGCGTCGATGGAGCGCTGGGCCCGCTCCACCAGCCCCACCACGTCGCCCATCTGGAGGATGCGCCCCGCCAGCCGGCGGGGATCGACCCGCTCCAGGTCGTCCAGTCCCTCGCCCACGCCCACGAACTTGATGGGTCTGCCGGTGACCCCGCGGATCGAGAGCGCCGCCCCTCCGCGCGCGTCGCCGTCCAGTTTGGTGAGCACCACCCCGGTGAGGCCGAGCGCACGGTCGAAGCCCCGGGCGATGTTCACCGCCTCCTGCCCGGTCA
Source organism: Gemmatimonadota bacterium (assembly GCA_022826005.1). Lineage (GTDB taxonomy): Bacteria > Gemmatimonadota > Gemmatimonadetes > Longimicrobiales > Gaopeijiaceae > Bin94. The sequence goes on from JAJDVT010000056.1 coordinate 2,666, forward strand.
TCGCGTCGGCCACCAGCAGCACCTCGGTCGCCGCCAGCTCCGTCCGCAGGCGCCCGAGTTCGGCCATCATGGGCTCGTCGATCTGGAGACGGCCCGCGGTGTCCACCACTAACACGTCGCGCCCGCGCCCGCGCGCATCCTCGAGCGCGGCCCGCGCCACCTCCACGGAGTCGTCGCCGCGCGCGCCCGCCAGCACCGGCAGGTCCGCGCGCTCGCACAGGGTGCGCAGCTGCTCCCCCGCCGCCGGCCGGTACACGTCGCAGCCGGCCAGCAGGGGACGGCGCCCCTCGCGGGCGATCAGGTGCGCCAGCTTGACGGCGGTGGTGGTCTTTCCGGAGCCCTGCAGGCCGGCCATGAGAATCACCGTGGGCGGCTTGCGCGCCCAGGTCAGATCGGCCACGTCCTCTCCCAGGAGCCCCGCCAACTCGTCGTGCACGATCTTGACGACCTGTTGCCCCGGCGAGATCGAGCGGATGACCCCCTCGCCCACCGCCCGCTTCTCGACCCGCTTCAGGAAGTCGCGGGTCACCTTGAAGTTGACGTCCGCCTCCAGCAGGGCGCGCCGCACCTCGCGCAGCCCCTTGCGGATCATGGGCTCGGTGAGGATGCCCCGCTGGCGAAAGCGTCCGAGGGCCTTGTCGAGCCTTTTGCCCAGGCGGTCGAACATCGATCAGACGTGGATGATCTGCTCGCGCCGGGATCCGACCGAGACGATCTCGATGGGCACGCCGGTCAGCTCCTGCAGGCGGGCGAGATAGCTGTACGCTTCAACCGGGAGGTCGGAGATCTCGCGGGCTTCGGTGGTGGGCGCCCGCCAGCCCGGGTGGCGCTCCAGCACGGGCTCCACCCTGGAGAGCGACCAGGTGTCCGCGGGAAACTCGGTGGTGAGTTCGCCGTCGACGCGGTAGACAGTCGCGATCCGGATTTCGTCGAGCGAGTCGAGTACGTCCAGCTTGGTCACCGCCAGGCCGGTGAGCCCGTTCACCCGCGCGGCGTAGCGCGCCTGCACCGCGTCGAACCAGCCGCAGCGCCGCGGCCGGCCGGTGGTGGCGCCGAACTCCCCGCCCAGCTCGCGCACGCGCTCGCCCATCTCCTCGTCGAACTCGGTCGGCAGGGGGCCGTTGCCCACCCGCGTCGTGTACGCCTTTACCACGCCGAGCACCGCGCTGATGGCGGTCGGGCCTATCCCCAGCCCGGTGGCGGCCGCCGCCGCGGTGGTGTTGGAGGAGGTCACGAAGGGATAGGTGCCGTGGTCGAGGTCGAGCGCCGTGCCCTGCGCCCCCTCCATCAGGACCGAGCGCCCGGCGGCGAGTGCCTCCACGATCTCGCGGCCGGTGTCGGTGGCCATCGGCAGCGTCCTGCCCGCCAGTGCGAGCGCCGCCCACACCCCGGCTTCGAGCTCCGTGGCCGCGAACCGCCCGACCTCCAGCTCCTGCAGGGCATCCCCCATGGCCCGCTCAACCAGGCGCTCCAGGCGAGGGGCATTGCCCAGGTCGGTGACGCGGACCCCGCGCCGCCCGGACTTGGACACGTACGCCGGCCCGATGCCCTGTCCGGTGGTGCCGATCTTCTCCCGGGCGCGTACTTCCGCAGCGTGGTCGAGCGCGCGGTGGTAGGGCAGCAGCAGGTGGGCGCGCTGGCTGATCCCGATCCGGCCCTCCAGCTCGATGCCGCGCTCCACCAGGGCATCGTATTCCGCGAAGAACTTCGGCAGGTCGAGGACCACGCCATTGCCGAGCAGACAGCGCTTTCCGGGATGAAGGATGCCGGAGGGAATCTGGTGCAGGATGAACTCGTCGCCGTGCACATGGACGGTATGGCCGGCGTTGGCGCCGCCCTGATAGCGGGCGACGATGTCGGCCGACTCCGCCAGCACGTCGACGATCTTGCCCTTGCCCTCGTCGCCCCACTGGCAGCCCACCACGACCGTGCAGCGGCCTCCGGCGGCGTTCATCGACACGGGCGGGTGCGGGGTGAGGCGGCTCGGGCCGGTCGTCATGCGGAGGTGGAAGCGGAGAGCGCGCGCTCCGGCCGCAGCAATCCGGCCCGGCGCAGAACGGCCTCCACCTCACCGACCTTCCCGGCCGGGAACGGCCTGAGCGGCGGTCGGGGCGTCCCGCCGTGGCCTCCCAGCAGATCCATCGCGGCCTTCACCCCCGGCACCCCGAATCCCGCCACCAGTTTCTTGTGGACGGGCGCCACCCGCTCCTGCAGCCGGCCGGCCTCGCTGGTGCGCCCCTCCGTGAAGCGCTGGAAGATCCCGGCGCTCTCGGCGGGGGCGAGATTGGCGACACCCAGAATGCCGCCCGCCGCGCCCAGCTCCAGGGCCGCGTACAGCCCGGCGCCGTTGCCCACGATCACCGCGAAGTCGCGCCCGGTGCAGTCCAGCAGCTCGGCAACTTTCTCGAGGCTTCCCCGTGAATCCTTGATCCCGACGATGTTGGGATGCCGGGAGAGTTCCGCCACCAGGCCCGAGGGGAAGTCGAGGATGCTGAAGCGCAGGGGCGCCTGGTAGATGAGGACCGGAACCGGGGAGGCGTCGGCCACCGCGGTGTAGTGGTCGCGCACCGCTTCCGGGGTCATCGCGCCCAGGTAGTACGCCGGCGGCTGCACCAGGACGGCGTCGGCGCCGGCATCGGCGGCTTCCCGGCCGAGCCGGATGGTGCCGCGCGTGGATTCCACCCCGGTCCCTGCAATCAGCAGGCGATCGTCGGTCATGACGCCGGCGGTCGCCTCGATGAGCCGCCTGCGCTCCCCGCGGCTGAGCAGCACCGCCTCCCCGGTGGATCCCGCGATGACGATTCCGTGCACGGGATGTGCCAGCCAGCCCCTCAGGTTGGCGCGCATCGCGACGATGTCGACGTCTCCGGTGACGGGGTCGAAGGGCGTAATCGCGGGGATGAAGACTCCGGCCAGGTTCATGACTCCGTTTCCTCCGTCAATGCTCGCGCGTTGCGCTGCCAGTCGAGCCCCATGCGCGACCGGACTTCCGCCATGGTCTCCCGGGCGATGGCTCCGGCCCTCTGCGCTCCATCGTCGAGAATCCGGAGCACTTCCTCCGGATGCGCGCGATAGTGCGCGGCCACTTCCCGCATGGGGGCGAAGGCCTCATCGATTTCCTCGGCCAGCATGCCCTTGCACTGGACGCAGCCGCGCTGCGCCGTTCGGCACTGGTGGGCGATGTCGTCGAGGCGCTCGCCCTCCGCGAAATGTTCGTGCAGGGAATAGACGTTGCAGACCTCGGGGCGCCCGGGGTCGGTCTTGCGGATGCGCGCGGGATCGGTCACCGCGGTGCGCACGCGCCTGCGGATCTCGTCGGGTTCGTCGAGGATGCCGACCGTGTTGCCGAGCGACTTGCTCATCTTGGACCGGCCATCCAGCCCCACGATGCGGCCTGCGCGCGGAATGTAGGGCTGGGGCTCCGGCAGGTAATTGCCGAAGCGGGCGTTCCATTTTCGCGCGATGTCCCGGGTCAGCTCGAGGTGCTGGCGCTGGTCCTCCCCCACGGGCACCACGTCGGCGCGGTAGATGAGGATGTCCGCCGCCTGCAGCACGGGGTAGTTGAGGAGACCGACCGGCACCGATTCCATGCGCTCGGATTTCTCCTTGAACTGGATCATGCGCTCCAGGTCGCCGATGGGCGCTACGGAGTTGAAGAGCCAGCTCAGCTCCGTGTGCTCGGGGACGTCGGATTGCACGAAGATGATGGAGCGCTCGGGATCGAGCCCCGAGGCCAGAAAGCTGATGGCGAGATCGAAGACCGCCCCGGGAAGCGCCGCGGCATCGTAGCGCCCCGTGATGGCATGCTGGTCCACGATGCAGTAGATGCAGTCGTAGTCGTCCTGCATGGCGGCCCACTGGCGCAGCGCACCGAGGTAGTTGCCGAGGTGGGCTTCGCCGCTGGGCTGCATTCCGCTGAAGACGCGCGATCCCGGCGGGGGCCGGGTGCTGGCGTGGGTCATGCGCGAGTTCGTCTGGGGTGTCGGGCGCCGGCGGGACCGGGATCGGCGGACGGGCTCATCACGCCTGTCCGGGAACGGAGAGTGTCGCCACCAAAGTAGCATCCCCGGGGATGCCATCAAACCGGGCCCGGCATGAGAATCGGACCCGGCGGGAACCGGGTCCGATCGGGTCCAACGTTTGCGTGGCGCCGAGGCCGGGGCGCGGGCCAC
>JAJDVT010000083.1 GCA_022826005.1 Gemmatimonadota bacterium
AGGCGGCAAGGAGGCGGGCAACGTCAACGCCATCTGCAGCGCGCTCGATCGCGTCAAGGAGCGCCACCCCGACATGGTCCTGGTGCACGGCGGCGGACCGGGCGCGGAGCGCATCGCGGCGCGCTGGGCCGAGAACAACGCGGTCCATCAGGTGGTGTTCCGGCCCGACTGGGACGCCCACGGCCGCGCCGCTCCCTTCCGGCGCAACGACCAGCTCCTCAAGCTCCTCCCGACCGGGCTCGTGGCCTTCCCCGGCGGCGGGATCAGCGAGAACTTGGTCGACAAGGCGCGCGAGCTCGGCATCCCGGTCGCCCGATTCGACGCCTGACGCACATCGCCTTCAACGGGTCGCATCGCTCCCGCGGTGCGGCCCGTTTTTGTGTGCCGAGCATGACCGACAGCTCGGAGGTGGAAGTCCTCTATCCAGCCTGATGGCGGCGAAGGATTAGCAAAGCGCAAGGGCGTCGTCGCGAGGCGGGGTCTGAAGGAAGCGTGGAGCAAAGCCGCGACCCGATGGACAAGAACCGGATACGAGGCCTACCCGGCCGGACGAGCGGGCAAATGATCGCGAAGTCCACAGCCATCAAGGGCCGGGGTGGTAAATCTGGCGGGTGTGCGGTGAAGGCGGTCGGTCTTACCTCGGGAGGTCTGCGTCGTGTCCGGAATCCCCGGACTGAGCGTGTTCGCAAGGACCGTCATCGCGGCGCAGAAGTCAGCAGACGGCATAGTAGTCGGCTCGCCGACGAAGGCCCGAACGACGGACAGGGTCAGTAAGGCGGCACGCTCATGGGGGCCAAGCGGCAGAATATCCAGTTGGAACTGGCCTTGGAGCCGGAGGCGAAGGGTGAAGCCCGGAGCGCCGGAGCCCGAGGGACCGAAGTCCGCATGGCGCGAGCCGAGTCTGAACGCCCGGCGGCCGGGCGGGGACCATCCATGGAGGCGGTGGTCGAACCCGGCAATCTGAGGAGGGCGCTGGCGCGAGTCCGGCGCAACAAGGGGGCGCCCGGCCTCGACGGCATGACGGTCGGGGAGTTGGGTGCGTACCTGAAAGACCACTGGCCCGAGACGAAGTCGCGACTTCTCGACGGCACCTATGAGCCGCAGCCGGTACGGCGGGTGGAGATACCGAAGGCATCGGGCGGCGTTCGTCCGCTCGGCGTGCCCACGGTGCTCGACCGTTTCATCCAGCAAGCGGTGATGCAGGTGTTGCAGGGAGACTGGGACGGAAGCTTCTCGGATGCGAGCTACGGGTTTCGGCCCGGACGCTCGGCCCATCAGGCGGTGGAGCGTGCGCAGGAGCACATCGGCGCGGGCTTCGCCATCGTGGTCGATCTCGATCTGGAGAAGTTCTTCGACCGGGTGAATCACGACATCTTGATGGGACTGGTGGCCAAGCGCGTGGCCGACAAACGTCTGCTCAGGCTCATCCGCGGCTTTCTGACTGCGGGCGTGCTCGACGGTGGGCTGGTCGGCCCAACCACCAAGGGGGTCCCGCAGGGCGGGCCGCTGTCGCCGCTGTTATCGAACCTGATGCTGGATGTCCTGGACAAGGAGCTGGAGAAGCGCGGTCACCGCTTCGTGCGCTATGCCGACGACTGCAACATCTACGTGCGGTCTCAGCGAGCAGGCGAGCGGGTCATGGCGAGCGTGACACGATTCCTTGGCCGGCGGCTGAGGCTGAGGGTCAATGCGGCGAAGAGTGCAGTGGACCGTCCAGCGGCGCGGGCGTTCCTGGGCTTCAGCTTCACGGGCGGGCCAACGTTGAAGCGGCGCATCGCGCCGACAGCGCTCATCCGGTTCAAGGCGCGGGTCCGGGAGATGACACGTCGTACCAGAAGAGTCAGTCTCGCTCGCATCGTCGCGGAGCTGTCGCGCTACCTGTTGGGGTGGCGGGGCTACTTTGGTTTCTGCGAAACCCCTTCGGTCCTGCTGCGCCTTGAGCGGTGGGTCAGACGGCGGCTGCGTTCGTTCGTCTGGCGGCAGTGGAAGCGCGGGCGTACCCGTTTTGCGGCGCTACGCCGCCTGGGTATCAACAGGCACTTGGCGGCGAAGACGGCCGGCAGTGCTCACGGCCCATGGCGACTCAGCAATAGCCCCGCGCTCTCATACGCGCTACCTAACGCCTTCTTCGACCGGCTTGGTCTCGCCTCTCTGAGATGCCGCCCGGCCGCTTAAATCCGTCGAACCGCCGTGTACGGACCCGTATGCACGGTGGTGTGGGAGGGGTGGAGCCGTGAGGCTCCCCCCTATCCCGATTTTCGTCGGCCCCGAACCTCCCGGCGCCGGATTCCTCGGTTCGAGTCCCGTCCGGCCGGGTCGTGCCCCCTCCGCGACCTGATCCGCGCGCGACCCCTTGGGGTCGCCGCCCTGTCAGAGGATCCAGAGCCAGAACACGAGGACCGTGGGCACGATCCCGAGGAGCGACAGGCCGACACCGTACTTCAACACCACCCACCACTGCCGCTCCACGCGGATGTGCTCGGTCAGGTTGACGTATCTCTCGAACATCACGCACCTCCCAAGAAGCCGATCGCTTTCGGTGCGACCATGACCGCGGCCCCGGGGCGGCAACATCGGCAAGACCGACCATCAAGCGTGTCGATCGTAGCACCGCGTGCCGGCCCTGCGCGTCGCCCTGCTCGCTTCCCCCGTCCTCGTCCGAGCGCCACTCGGTACCCCTTTGCGCCTTACCGCAACGATAAGCACGCAATGCTTGACTCCGCACCCCGAACCCCGTTCCATAGCTCACGCTTGCTTGTCGGTCTCACCGACGTTGCCGTGGAGAGAAACCGCGGCGTGTGAGCGCGTCAAACCGACCCCGAGGGGCTCACCGCCCCGAAGGGTCGGTTGGCAACGACGGGTCTTTTTTTCATTCGTTTCAGAGGAGAAGACCGATGGCCGCACGACGGAACCAGAGATCCGAACAGGCTCCGGCCGCGCCGAAGTACTTGGGCGTCTTCGTCACCGAGGACTACAAGAGCAACGGCGAGGAGAAGACGGCGTACACCCGCGTCGGCGCCGCGTTCCCCCACAAGAAGGGATGCGGCTTCAACATCGAGATCCAGGAAGGGATCTCGGTCAGCGGGCAGCTCGTCGCCCTCCCCCCGCGTCCGCGCGAGGAGAGCCAGGCCAGTTGAGCCCAGCGCGTCGATGCCGTGACGCCGGGAGGGGGCAGCAATGCCCCCTTCCTCTTGATGGACCCCCATCCTTCCCGCTTTGCCCTCCTGGCCGATCCGCCCCATCTTCCGCCCGTCCCGGGCACGACTCCGACCTTGCGCCCCGGCGCTTCTACTACCCCCGCCCTTCCCGCCAGGACCGGACCTGCCCGGTGGCGCATCCCGGCGGCGGTTCAACGGCCGCGTCCGATCCCGGGGTATGCTTGCCCCTGCGGCTCGACAAGGGCGAAGCAACGCCTCCAGTGAAGGGGATGCACGATGACCGACACGCTGATTGACCGGAACCCCGAAATCCTTGGGGGCACTCCGGTGTTCGCAGGCACCAGGGTTCCGGTGCGGATCCTGATGGAGCACCTCGAGGCGGGTGACCGACTCGACGATTTCCTGGTGGACTACCCCACCGTGTCGCGGCACCAGGCCGTCGCCGTGCTGGAACGGGCGACGGCGATGCTGGTGTCGGGCGGCGATGAAGCTGCTGCTTGACGAATCGGTGCCGCGGCGCCTCGCCTCGTCCTTTCCGACATCGTTCACCGTACAAACGGTGCAGCAAATGGGCTGGGCAGGCACCGGAAACGGCCGCTTGCTGTCGCTGGCCGCCGGGGAGGGTTTCCATGCCTTCCTCACGGTCGACCGCGGCATCGAGCATCAGCAGAACATCCACGACCTGCCGCTTCCGGTCATCATCATGCTCGGCGTTCGCAATCGACTGGCGGACCTGCAGCCCCTCGTCCCCGGCGTGATGGAGGTGCTTTCCGGGGAGCTACAACGACGCGTCTACCGCGTCCCGCGGTGAAGGCGCTCGGATCGCGCGTGCCGAAGCGGGACCAAAGGGATCCCGCATCGCCCGGTGAAGTAGACTCTGGCCGACGACGCAGGCACTACGAGGCGTGCCGACACGCACCCGGTGCGCTGGAGATTGACCATGGTCGTCGGGTCACCCGTGCATACGCCCGCCCGTCCGTCTCCAGGGCGCCAGCGCAACCAAGGGGAGGATCTCATGTTGTTGGCTTGGGTGAAGAAGCACAAAGACCCGGTCGCTATAGCAGTGGCGATCGCTGGCATCGTCGTTGCGATAGCGATCTATCTGTTTTCGCTAATTCCCACATGGTATGCGGACGAGGATGGAGACGGCTTTGGCGATCCTCAGGTGAGCACACGGTCGATATGGCAGCCCTCCAGCTTTGTCCGAAACGCCGGGGATTGCTACGACAGCAACCAGAACGCAAGGCCAGGGGTAGAAAGCTACTTCGGAAACCACAGGGGAGACGGAAGTTTCGACTACGACTGCGACGGTACCTCTGCCCGGGAGCAATCGGCTACGGGTTCCTGCTCCAATGGGACAGCCAATCAGGGGTGGGACGGAGAGGTTCCAGCATGTGGCGAGAAGGGCAGGTGGCTCGTGGATTGTGACCGTAAGGTAAGACTACTGAGAATCGAAATTGTCAGGGAATCGAATTCCCGAATTCAGAAATGTCGGTAGCTGATCGCGACACTCTCAGCGCAAGTTAGGCTCTCGGGAGAATGAGAAGGATCTGAAACGCGCCCATGTGCCCCCACCGCCTCGCCCACTCTCTCGCCCACAAGCTACACAGGACCAACCACCAGCGATCCGCAGGCCCGAGTTTCAGCGTACCTCGACGCTGGTCACCGGCAACGGGTGCGCTCGAGGGAATCACGTCACAGTCCCCGTACACCTTATTCTGACCCCGGACTGTCCATACAATCCCGATCACCTGACCTCGACCATCACTCACGCAGTTCGAGGACAGGGCGAGTCAAGTCCATAAAGTCCAGTGGTCAGTCTCTCCCCCAGTCAAGCCCACCGTCCATATCTGCGGTCTTGCTCGAGTCCTCATAAATGGCCGCATCGCCATCCAATGCATCGCGCGTGCAAGAGTAGACGCGATTCCGCCATCGGGACGCCTCGCCCAGCTCCTCGGTCCAGCACGCCGCGAACACCGAGCGGAGCGTGCGGTCGGCGCGCGTGGACAGCCGGTCGGGCTCGGGCGCCGCGATGAGGTTCACGTAGAGCGTCCCGTCCTCCCCAAGCCGCGAGCGCGCGAGGGCGAAGAACTCGCGGGTGAGGAGGTGGGCAGGCGTCGCCGTGCGGTCGGCGTACGCATCGAGCACGATGGCGTCGAACGCCTCCCGGTGCCGGAGCAGATACGCCCGGCCGTCCATCGCCGCGTAGCGCCCGCGCCTGCGGGCGGGCGCGAGGAACGCGTCCGCCACCGAAGCGAGGCGCGGGTCCACGTCGACGAACACGAGCTCGGCCGCCTCCCGCGGCCTCCCGCGCCCGAACGTGAATCCCCCCGCGCCGATCACCAGCACCCGGGCCGGGCGTCCCTGCAGGGCCGCGTTCGCGTACACCCGGTCCTCGATCCACTCGATGTACGGGTGGCCGGTGCCCGCGCCGTCCTCGCGGCTCGCGTTCTGGCCGTTGACTCGGAGTGACCGGGCGCCGTCCGCGTCCGCCTCGATGGCGTAGTCCGCGTGCGCGGTGGTGAGGACGTAGGTGCTCCGTTCCACCGCGAGGTTCGCGGCGCTCGTGACCGCGACCACGACGCCGGCGGCCCAGAGCCGCCAGCCCGGCCGCTCCCACGCCGCGACCGCCGCCGCCACCAGGAGCCCCGCCACCAGCGCCACCGCCCCCGCGACGCCCACGTGCTGCATCACCACGAGCGCGGTCGCGAGCCCCCCGGCGACGTTGCCCAGCGTGCTCGCGGCGAACGCGGCGCCGGCCTTGCCGGGCGCGGTCTCGGGGCCCGCGCTCGCGACCAGGAGCACCACCGCTTGCGCGAGCAGGTAGGCCACCGGGCCGACGCCGAGCACCGCGTAGACCGCGACCTGGGCGAGCGGGGCGAGTGCGCCCGTCGCCTCGAACGCGAGCACAACGCCGGGCCGCGACAGCCAGAGCGCGGACCAGGCGGCCGCTCCCGCGAGGTTCCGCGCCACCTTCTCGCGCGCGTCGCCCTCGAACCCGCCGCCCGCCCGGTAGCCGAGTGCGAGGGCGGCGAGGAACGCGGTGACGACGAGGCCCGTCACCGCCACCGACTGCCCGGCCACCGGCACGAGCGCCCGGAGCGCGATCATCTCGACCGCAAGGGCGCAGTACCCCTCGACGAGCAGGAGCGCGGTCGCCGCGCGCGGGCCGATGGGACGCTCAGCGCCGGCCATCGTCGCGCACCCGCGATGCGTACCACACCGCCCGCACCGCGTCCTCGATGCGGCGAAGGGCCGCGGTCATGGCGAACCAGTCGCGGCCCGCTTCGGCTTCCTCGAACGCCCCTGCGAGCCCGTCGAGCGCCATCCGCCGCGCCTCGTCGAGCCCCGGCGGCGGCGGGACGCCGCCGCGCCCGCCCGCTTCCTCCGATCTTGTGCTGTCAAGCACCTTATACCGGCGTCCGAGGGTCACGCCTTCCCCCTCCCGAACCGCCGCGCCGGAACGGAGCCGCCCCTATAAGGTCTTATTCCTATAAGAGAAGAACTATAAGGGGGCGGTCCGGACGGCCCGGAAAGCCCTTGTCCTTCAATCGGTTGCCACCCGTCGAGGGCCGGTCCGCGTAACACCTCGCACTCACTCCCGTAACAGTTCGCACTCAGTTTCGGGCGGTTATCCACAGGGGGGCGTAACACTTCGCACTCACTCGGGGGCGGAGTTATCCACAGGCGGGCGTATCACTTTGCACTCACCCCCGCCGGCGCGGCCGGGGGAGAAGCTCGGCGATTCCATCCCGATCCACGGGCGGGCGCGAGCGCGCGAGCACGAGCCGGTCGCCTTCGAGGCGGACCCGGAAGTCCCGGTACACCGCCGCCACCGCACGCAGATCTTCCGCGAGGCGGTGGCGGAACATGCGCGGCGACGCCAAGTCCGGGGCGAACACCGCGCGCAAGGATTCCGCGTGGATGTGCACTTCACGGCCGGCCGGAATGCGGGCGGTCCGGTAGGCCAGCCAGGCGTAGAGGTCCATCCGGCGGGGCGAGCGGGCGAGCTTCGCGAGGTGACGCATGTCGACCGGCACGGGGCGCTCGGCGAGCGCCGCGTAGTAGTCGTCGGACAGGCGCATCGAGGGCTCCCACACGAGCCGCTCGGCCGCGTCGCGGGCCATCCAGAAGGTGACCTGGTTCGCGATCCTTCCGGCGCTC
>JAJDVT010000087.1 GCA_022826005.1 Gemmatimonadota bacterium
CAATGACCTGGCCCGCTACCGCAATCTCATCGGCATGGTGGGCTCGGGACAGCCGATGAACCTCTACGGAAGCGAGAACATCCGCAGGCTCCTGAACGTGCGCTACCTGCTGTGGCCCGATCTGCAGATGGGGAGTTCGCCCCAGGGGAGCGTCTTCAGCCGGACGCAACTGCCCGACGGCCGCACCTACGAGACGGTCTTCGTGGAGGCCGGACTTCCGCGCGCGCGCCTGGTCGGAAGCGCCGTCGTCAGGTCCGACGACGAGGCGATGCCGTACATGCTGTCGCCCGAATTCGACCCGGTGGCGGAGGTGGTCCTGGCCGAACCTCCGCCGGTCGATCTGCCGGGAGCGCCGGTTGCCGGAGAGGTCGACTGGCTGGAGCGCGGCCCCGACCACATGAGGTTGGCCGTACGCTCCTCCGCGCCGGCGCTGCTCGCCATTGCGGACAACTGGTACCCCGCGTGGCACGCCCGCGTGAACGGCCGCGACACCCCCGTGCTGCGCGCCTACCACACCCTGCGCGCCGTTCCCGTGCCGGCGGGGGAATCCGAGGTCGAGTTGTGGTACCGGTCCGCGGTGGTGCTGCGCAGCTTCTGGCTCGGCTTCATCATCCTGACCGGGCTGCTCGCGGCCAACGCGGTGCGGATCTGGTCGGCCCGCCGCGCGACCGGGAGTGCGAAGCCCTGAAGAAGTGGCTTTCCCTGGCGGCGCGCGTCGCCCTCACGGTCATCGTCACCTGGTTCATCCTCGATCGGGTGGGGTTGACCGTGGCCGAACTGCGGGAGTGGCAGGACATGCTCACCCGGCCGCGCCTGCTCCCGCTTGTCGGCGCGACGCTGCTCCTGCTCGCCGCCTACGCCCTCAGCGGCCTGATCTGGGGCGGGGTGGTGACGGGGCTGGGCGGGCCGCGGCTGTCTGCGGGCGACGCCGTGAGCATCTTCATGATCGCCAACATGGGCCGGTACGTGCCCGGAAAGGTCTGGTCGATCGCCGGGATGGCCGCGCTGGCGAAGGGGAAGGGGGTTCCCGTGGCAGTCTCGGCCACCTCGGCCGTAATCATGCAGGGCGTGGGGCTGCTGGCCGCCGGGGCAATCGGGCTCGGCGCATTGGTCGGAGGACCCCCGCCGCTCCCGCGCTGGGGACTGACCGGCGCCGGGGTGGCCGCCAGCCTGCTGCTGCTCGTGCTTGCCGTCCCCTCCCTGTTCCACGCGGCGGTTGCCCTGTGGTTTCGGATCGTCCGGACCAGCCCTCCCGCGAATCTGACCGCCGCGCTGGTGCTGCGCTGGCTGCTGCAGGCGGCGGCGGCCTGGGTGGCCATGGGCGCATCCTTCTGGATCCTGGCCGCGAGCCTGGGCATGGAGCTGTCGCCCGTTCACGCCGGCTCAGCCTTCGCCGCGGCGTACGTGGCGGGCTACCTGATGCTCTTCGCGCCGGCGGGCGTCGGCGTTCGCGAAGGATTCCTGGTCGCCATCCTCGCGCCTGCACTCGGGAGCGGCCCGGCCACCGTGCTTGCCATCGCCGCCCGGCTCTGGATGACCGCCGCAGAGGTGATTCCCGCTGCCATCCTGTGGGCGCTCCATCAGCGGTCGCGGTCGCAGCCCGAGCCGAAGCAAGGTTGACCACGACCTCGCGCGCTGCCTAAACTTCGAGCGATTTCGGAGTCTGCTCGCGCTCGGGATCGAGAGCGCGGACGGGTGGGCGAGGAGAGCGACCAATCATGCTGGCGACGGAGAAGATCGAGGAGGTCCTCGAGACCGTGAGACCCGCGATCCACCAGGACGGGGGCGACGTCGAGCTGATCGACTACGACGAGGCGGAAGGCGTTGTCATGGTGCGCCTGATGGGTGCGTGCGAGTGCTGCCCGATCTCCATGCTCACCCTCAGAGAAGGCATCGAACGGCGCCTGAAGGACCGGATTCCGGGGATTACCAGGGTAGCCGCCGTCTGAGACCACGGCCATTTCACCATCCCACCTGCACTTCGGCCTGGGCGGGGTATGTCGCAGCAAACTCTTATCGAAGCGGTAACGAATGCCCTGTCCGCGGTGCGGCACCCGGCCAGCGGGCGGGACATCGTCGCCAGCGGACACGTTCAGCAACTCGAGATCGATGACGAGGGGCTTGTACGCTTCGCCTTCCATCTGAAGACCGACGATCCCGGTTCGCTTGTGAAATCCGCCCGTACCGCCGCAGGAGGCGTGCGCGGCGTCTCCGGCGTGCGGGTCAACGTCCAGCTTCCCCAAAGCGCTCCCCCCCGCGGGGCCGCGCCCGCCGACTCCCGCGCGCCTGCGGGCTCGCCTGCGCCGGCTCCCGCGCCGCCGGGGCGCTCCCGCCTCGTTCCCGGCTCGGTACCCGCGCCGACACCCCGGCCGGGCATCCTCGCCGACACCCGCTACGTGGTGGCGGTGAGCTCCGGCAAAGGAGGCGTGGGCAAGTCGATGGTCACCACAAACCTCGCCGCCGCGCTCGCCCGTCGCCGCCTGCGGGTCGGACTTCTGGACGCCGACATCTACGGCCCCGACATCCCGATCATGTTCGGCGAGCGCCGCCGGCCGAGCGTGTCCGGGGGCAAGGGCAAGGAGATGATCGAGCCGCTCCAGGCCCATGGCGTCAAGCTCATGAGCCTCGGCTTCCTGCTCGCCGACGAACAGCCGGCCATCATGCGCGGCCCGCTGATCGCAGGCGTCCTGAAGCAGTTCCTGGAGCAGGTGCGCTGGGGCACCCTGGATGTCATGCTGGTCGACATGCCCCCCGGGACCGGCGATGCCCAGTTGTCGCTGGTGCAGAGCGTCAACCTCGACGGGGCCATCATGGTGACCACGCCGCAGGGTGTGGCCACCGCCGACGTCCGGCGCGGCATCAAGATGTTCGAGCGCGTCAACACGCGGATCATCGGCGTCATCGAGAACATGAGCGGGATGGCCTGTCCACACTGCGGCGAATCGGTGGACGTGTTCGGCACGGGCGGAGGGGAGGTTCTGGCGAAGGAGCAGCGCGTACCCTTCCTGGGTGCCGTGCCCCTGGACCCCGCGGTTCGGCGGTCGGGCGACGACGGGCTGCCCAGCGTGGTGGACCGGCCGGATTCACCTGTTGCGCAGGCGCTGAACCGCATCTGCGACCAGGTGGTGGTGACGTTGCGCGAGGGGCCCGGTTGAGGTGGTCCCCGCTTCCGCGCGTCGGCCCGGATCGCATCCGGCGGATGCCCGCCCACGTGATGGTGCGCGACTATCCCGAAACGCTTGCGCCGCTGCTTGCCCGGGGCGTGGATCTCGACCTGGTGGGTGCGTCTACGGTAGGAGCGTTCGCCGCTCCTGACCTGATCGCCGAGATCGAAGAGGTCATCGCCTGGCGGCCGCCGACCCGGCCACCCGCCTGACCGACCTCCCGGCCGGCCCGGCTATCCTTCCAGCCACTTGCGGTCGGCCTCACTCAGCTCCTTGCGCTTGCGGGGCGCGATCAGCCTGAGCACCACATACCCGAGGAGGGCGATCGGGGCGACCTTGAAGAGCAGGAAGCTGGCCAGGCCGAAGCCGATGGAGAACACCGTGCCCGCCACCGCGAGCAGGACTCCCACGACCAGCAGCGTAACCAGGCCGATGGCGAAAAGGGTAAGCAGGGCGCTGATCATGTCGAGCATCTCCCCGGGCCCAACGCCCGCTTCCCGATGATGCGGTCCATCACGGGGTCCAAACCACGTCGATCGCACCGATGTGTGCGTCGATCTCCATCGTAAGCCGCGTTTCGGCGCTATCCCAGTCCGGGGAGAAGTAGCTGTCGCCTCGTCTGAACATTTCCTGGGCATCCACGGATGTGAGAAGCGCATCCACCACCAGCTGCACGCCGAGCCCCCGCGGAAAGCGAAGTTCCACCGCTCCCAGGTCAAGGGCGAGATCCACCTCGGCGTCGCGCTGCCATTCCCCGTCGAAGTCCAGGGTCGCCTTGCCTGCCTTCGCCTCCAGCCGGATGCGCTCGGCGTTGAGGTTGCCGAGCCCGGTGGCGACCAGGTTTGCCGCGCCTGCCTCGAACGAGGCGAGTTCCAATTGCACGGGATTGGGCATCGACACCTCGATTCGCGTATCGGATGCCCCTGTCTCGACACTCAACTCCCGAATCGCGAGCCCTCCGAGATCGAGGTCCGCCCGCGCCGCCCCGAACTCCAGGTCCAGCAACAGAGGAACTTCCGGCGACAATTCCAGATCCAGTCGCCCCGATCCGTCGCGCGAACCCATTCGGATACCCCGGCCGACGCGATCCATGCCGATCTCGAGGATTCCGTCCTCGTAATCGGTTTGCGGCTCCATGAGATCCTGATCGTATCGAAGCTCCATCCGGTACAGGGTGCCCGGCTCTCCCGGACGCAGGTCGAGGACGCCCGCTCCATACTCGACGTGGACCTGGACCTCGCGCTCGCCGCTCAGCTGGCGCGACGCGGTCACGGTGCTCCAATCCTGGGCGGTCAGTCCGGTCGCCGTGCAAGCCAGCCCTCCGATGGCCGCGCAAGTCAGTCTTGCCAGCCCGGCGCCTCGCCGCTCCGGATGTGCGCGCTGATTCATCCACGAACTGCTACTCACCGGTGCCTCCGTCGTCGGGGTGTTCGGGCTTCTCGCGCGAGCTTCGCCGGGAACGCCTCCGGGTCCATGCCCGCGTCGCGCGAATTCCCCCGCCGTACGTTGCCGCCATCCTGCCCGGGTCGGAGGTGCGGCCCGCCCCGGTGAGCAGCACGGCGCCGAAGCCGAGCATCAGCGCGATCATCGCGGTAGCCACCGCGACGAGGGTGAACAGCCCGCTCAGGAAGGAACCGAGCGTCGGCCCGCCCATTTCCGTGACGTGAGAAAGGGCGGACGGAAGAACGAGCGCTGCCAGACCGACGGCCAGCACGTGCAGCCGGTTCGAGGGCCGGAAGCGGTCCAGGGCCGGAATGCCCTTGCGTGCCAGCCACTCGCCGACAACGCTCGCCACGGCCAGATATCCCAGTCCACCGGCCAGGAGTGCGACCAGGGGGAAGAGCGGCAGCCAGGCGATCAGCAGGGGGATGCCGATGATCGACACCAGGAGAGCGAGACCTCCCAGCACCCACACGGGCAGAAGGAGGAAGCCGCCTGCCAGACCGACCAGCGCGGCCCGTCCGGGAGCAGCTCTCACCACTTCTGCCACGTTGTGCAGCCGGTCACCGGCGAAGTGGACGACCGCAGTCCCGACGGCCAGGATGACCAGGAGCCAGAACACGTCCCCAAAGAGACCGCTCAGACCGGATGTGACGTAGCGGAAAGGCAGCCGGGCGCGCGCTTCACCCTGACGGGAGGCCGGGGCGCGCTCCTCGTCCCGCGAGGCCGCCGCATCCGGCACCATCCCCGCTCCCGCGGCGTCGCCCGCATCCACGGTGAGGATGGTGCCCGCCACCGTCCCCCCGTCGCGCTCCAGCTGTCCGTCGATCACGCGCACCTCGCCCCCGATGTACGCGCCATCCTCAATGCGCAACGTCCCCTCGACCACGACGACGTCGCCGGGGACTTCACCGGAAATCGTGGCGTCGCCCTCCACCACGAGGAGGGCCCCCTCGATATCGGTGCCGGCGTCAACGGTCACGTCCTCGCCCAGATGAAGCGACAGCTCCGTCAGATCGACGTCCTGGAGCGCCTCTTCCAGCACTCGGCCTCGTTGCAGAAGGAGCCGAAGCAGCGGGGGAACCAGGGCTGGTGCCATGCCTCCCACCTCGGCGCTCCCGGAAACCCGGGGTGTCAGGCTGTCGGCCGGCCGCGGACCGGCGAGCGCCTCCTGCAGCGCTCGGTCGACCCGCTCGGCGACGGCCCGCGCGTCACCGGTCAACTGCGCTCCGGGCTCCCACGCGAGCAGGGCCTCGGCGAGGGGTCCGTCATCCAGCGGAACGACTTCGGAGAGCAGGGACCGCCACGAGGTCGCGAGTTCCCCACTGGCCTGGTAGCTCCCAACCTCCTCGCCGTCGACCCGCACTTCACCGTTCTGAAAGGAAATCTCGAGGGCCGGACCGGAATCGAACTCGAGCGACAGGCTGGCGTCCGCGTCGGACACGGTCACGCGGTTCGATACCACCTGCCGCTCCTGAGCGCCGCCGGGCTGCGCCGCGCCTGCTGCAGACAGCGCGAGCACCGCGCCGAACACCGGAGTCAGGCCCGCGGGGCGGGAGGGGTCAGCTGTGAACATGGCGAAGCGCGAAACGGGGGAAGCCGATGTTGCGGTGAAGAACCCAGATGGAGCTGAACATCAGGGCGGTGAAGCCCGCCGCGGCCGCGACCGCAGTAGCGGGCGACGCGATCAGGTAGTCTGCGAGCGAATAGGCCCGGAAGGCTGCCCCGCTCTGCATGACCGCCGCCAGCACCGAACTCCCCAACGCCGACAGGGCGTCGCGAGCCTGCCACCACAGATAGGTAACGAGGCCGCCGGTGGTTAGCTGCGGGACGGTAGAGAGGAAGGCCGCCGCTGCCGCGAAGGCGGCGACCGGCATCCCGGTCAGCGTCCCCGCCAGCACCCACCCGCGCGGCGAACGAGGCCAGAGTCGCCACGCTCGCGCAGCCCGGCTCCGGCCGGTGGTCTCTTCGGCCATCTCCCGCCAGCGCGCCATCACCCTCTCCGCGAAGCCCGCAGGGGGCGCGAAGGAGGGCAGGGCTTCGAGTGTAGCGATCAGGCGCCGCCAGCCCGCCAGCCTGTCCTCGCAGTCCGTGCAGGTCGCCAGGTGGGCCCTTGCCAGCGTAGCGCGTTTCCGCGCAAGCGCACCGTCCGCGAGGTCCTGCAGCCGGCGCCCGGAGAGATGCGCGTCCGCCGCCGTCCGGGACAGCCAGCGGCGCAGCCGGCCCCAGGACCACGCCCGGGACGGACTCGCGGCCTCGCCGGGGAGTTCGATCCCGGACAGGACCCGCTCGGCAAAACGGCCGGGAGGGGCGAACCGGCGCAGCTGGCCGAGCTCGCCGAAGACCTCCTGCCAGGCATCCACCCGGGCCTGACAAACACGGCAGTCCGCCAGATGCCGGCGTGCGGATTCGGTCTCCGCGTCGACACGTCGTTCAACCGCGTCGAGCAGGCTCTGGATCGCGTCATCGTCCAGATGTCTGCCGTGGCTGGATCGGTCCGAATTCATCTGCGGTCTGCCCCTGCCTCCGCCTGTCGTGGGGTTCCCATCCTCGCGGGATCTCCGGGATCCGGGGTCATCGTAGTCCAAACATCCGTGCCGTGCATCGGCTCTCCCGGCGTACGGCACGAGCCTCGGGGAAGTTTCGCGTCCATGCGCATCGAATCATGCCTCCGCGAGCCGAAGCTTGAGCTCGGCCCTGGCCCGGTGAAGGTAGGTCTTTACCGTGCCCAGCGGGATGTCCAGGATGCGGGCGATCTCGTCGTACGTGTGTCCCTCGATATGGCGGAGCAACACCACCACCCGATACTCCTCGCGCAGCTCCCCGATCGCGGCCTCGATCTGGCCGGCGAGCTCGCGGTTCTGAACGTATTCCTCCGGGCTCTCGGCGTGCGACTGCACCACCAGGCTGGTGCGCGCCTGGGCCTCCGGGGTGACGGCGTCCGGCGCGCCGTGCATGGAAACGGTGGGCACGCGCCGCTTGCGCAGATGATCGATGGTCAGGTTGTTTGCGATCTTGAAGATCCAACTGGAGAACTTGTATTGGGGATTGTAGGTATCGATCGCGTTGAAGGTGCGGATGAAGGCTTCCTGCGCCAGGTCTTCGGCGACGGTGCGATTCCTCACCATCCGATAAATGAGGGAGAATACGGGACGTTCGTATCTGGAGAGCAGTTCGCGATAGGCGCTCTCCCGGCCCTCGGCGGCGAGGGTTACGAGTTCCGCGTCTTCGACGCTCTGGTAGTTCAAGGACATCCGCCGGATGAGGTTCGCGCCATCCCGTACGAGAATCGATGATGAACGTTTCCGGAGGTCAGCCGTCGTCGGGTGAGGACCGTGCGCGCCAGGTGCACGAGATCTTCTCGCGCATCGCGCCGCGCTACGACCTGCTCAACCGCGTGCTCAGCCTGAGCGTCGACCGCTGGTGGCGCCGGCGGGCCGTGCGCGCGCTCGACTGTTCCCGTAATGACTCGGCCCGATACCTGGATGCCTGTGCGGGCACCTGCGACCTGGCCATCGAACTGGCGACCCGCCCGGACTTCCGGGGCACGGTGGTGGCACTGGATTTCGCGGAACCCATGCTGCGCAGGGGCCGGGGGAAAAGCGCTCGTCTGCCCGTGCACCCGCTGTGCGGGGACGCGCAACATCTGCCCTTTGCCGACGAATCCTTCGACGGCGCCATGGTGGCGTTCGGGGTGCGCAACCTTGCCCACCTCGACCTGGGGTTGGCGGAACTGCGCCGGGTGCTGCGCGACGGCAGCCCGCTGGTCGTTCTCGAATTCACCATTCCCCCGAACCCGATCGTCCGGGCCGCATATCTCTGGTACTTCCGGCACATTCTTCCGGCGGTCGGCCGGATCGTGTCGGGGCACCGCTGGGCGTACAGCTATCTGCCGGCCTCGGTCGGTGAGTTCCCGGGCCCGCAAGCACTGGGCCAGCGACTGCTGGACGCGGGATTCAGCACGGTCCGTTGGCAACTGCTGACCTTCGGGATCGCGGCGATCCACGTCGGCACGAGGTAGCTCGGAGGGCGGCGGGCCCGGATGGCCCCGCTTCACCCGGGGGACGGTCCGACCGGCCGAACCGGATCGGAAACTCCCTCCACTTCCCAGATCGTCACTTCCCCGAGCGTCTCGACGGGCAGGTCGAACCGGGACGGATCCCCGAGAATGAGGATGACCATCCGGCCCGGCTCCAGATGCCTGCGGAGGACGTTGTGCACGTCGGCTGCCGAGACGCGCTGTACCCCCGCCACGTACCGCTCCAGCCAATCTTGCGGCAGCTCCTGGGCATCGTGCAGCACGCGCCGCGCGACGACCTGCATCGCCCCCTGGAAGTTGAAGGAGAAACCGTTGCTGGCCGCTTCCACGGCGGCTTCCACCTCGTCGCGCGCGGGAGGAGAGTCGCGCATCTCCTCCATCACTTCGAGGATCGCCCGCGTCGCGGCGATCGTCGACTCGCTCTTCGTTCGCGTGAGGGCGCCCACGATCCCGTCGTTGTCGTCGGGGGTGGTCCAGAAGGAGCCCGCGCTGTAGGAGAGGCCGAGTTCGGTGCGCACCCGGTTCAGGATCCGGCTTGAGAAGCCCCCCGATCCGAGGATGGAGTTGGCGATGCGGGAGGCGAAATAGTCGCCGGAGTCCTCCTGGCGGATGGAGCTTCGGTGCGCCATGACGATGGTCGTCTGGTCCAGCTCCCGCGGGATCAGGTAGACCCCCGGATCGTCCAGGATGTCGGGCACCGGCGGTTCGGGCAGCGCCTCCTCGCAGGCGGGCCATCCGGAGAGGAATTCGCGCAGGTGGGCTTCGATCTCCTCCCATGCCAGGTTGCCCGACACCCCCAGCGCCAGGTTGTCCCGACAAAGGATGCGAGCATGGGCGGCGCGCAGGTTGTCTCGCGAGAGGTCGTCCGGTTCGAGATCGCCGGGTTCCATCTCCCAGCCGATCGGGTGATCGCCGAACATGAGGCGGTTGAACTCGGAGAAGGCCAGACGGCCCGGGTCGTCCGGGCGGCGCAGGGCGCTCTCCAGCTCCTGGCCGCGCCACACCTCGACCTGCACCGAATCGAAGCGGGGATTGAGGAGCATGTCCTTCCACAGCCGCAGGCCGGGCTCGAGGTTGCCGGTGAGCGAGTTCAGGGTCGCGGAGGTGCTCCCGCCCGAGGATCCGAACGCGAGCTGCAGCGCGTGCTGGTCGACCTGTTCGTCGACGGAGTCGGGATGCAGTTCGATCGTTCCCCCGAAGCGCAGCAGCGAGGGTAGCGCGGTGGTTGCGGCGTACAGTTCGCGGCCGAGGAGTCCGAAACCGCCCGCAAAGCGTGCGTAGACGTTCACCAGGGGCAGGGAGTGGTCTTCCAGGAAGAAGACGGTCACGCCCTCGATCTCGTGCTCCGAGGGGGTGGGCGGGGTGAAGGACAGCGGGGCGAATCGGAGCGCCTCGATGGCGTCCCGGTCCGCGGGCGGTCTCTGCGCAGTCGCTCCGTCCGGCGTCGCAACTGCCGCCGCGAACAGGATGGCGATCACCGCCTGGCGTCCTGGCCCGAATCCGGTCACGGGTCGGTTTCCCCGGTGCGCTTCACGAGGGTGGCGACGGTTCGGTTGTCGCGCGTGAAGTAGGTCTGCACCACGCGTTGCACATCGGCGGGCTGGACGTCGTAGAGCCGCGCGGTCCGTTCGAATGTAGTCCGCCAGTCTCCGTAGTGGGTGACCGAGCTGGCGAGCTGAAGCGCCAGTCCCAGGTTGGACTGCAGGCGCCGCACGCCGGACGCCACCAACTGGTTGCGCACGCGCTGCAGCTCCCTCTGTTCGGGAGGTTCCAGCGCCAGGCGCTCGATTTCCTGGTAGAGGGCCGCCTCGATGTCGGCGGGCGTGCCCGGAGCGCGAGGAGTTACGTGGATCACGAACTGTCCGGGGAAGCGCGATCCCGGCACGGTGGACGCGGTGACCGCGGCGGCGAGGCGGTCCTGCGTGACCAGACGCCGGTATAGGCGGGAGGTGCGCCGCCCCGACAGCACGGACGCCAGCATGGTGAGTGCCGGACTGTCCGGGTGGTGACCGCTCACCGTATGCCACCCCACCCGCAGCTGCGGCTCGGCGTCCATTACCAGCTCCACCCGGCGCTCGCCCCGCTGCGGAGGCTCGACGGCGAGCACCGGAGGAGGGGGGTCGCCGGGGCGGATGTCGCCGAGGTAGTCGTGGGCCCAGGCCGCGATCGAGTCGGGCACCACGTCGCCCACGATCGAGACCACGGCATTGCGGGCGCCGTAGTAGCGCCTGTGGTACTCCTCAACGTCGCTGCGCGACAGCCGCTCCAGGTCCGACATGTACCCGACCACCGGAACCCCGTAGGGGTGCATCAGGAACGCCGTCGCCAGGTGGACCTCGTGGAGCAGGCCTCCGGGGTTGGTGTCCACCCGGGTACGTCGCTCCTCCATGACCACGTCGCGCTCGGTGTAGAATTCGCGGAAGACGGGGTTGTGCGCCCGGTCGCTCTCGAGCAGGAACCACATCCTGGCCCGGTTGGCCGGGAGTTCCACGAAATAGGTCGTAGCCTCCGAGGATGTGGTCGCGTTGAGGTTGCGGGCTCCGTTTCTCGTGAGGATGCGGCTGAACTCGTTGGAGATCACGGGGGCCTGCGCCTGACCTTCGTAGGTGGCGACGCGCTCCCGGAGCGTCCTGAGGCGGGCGGTGTCGGGGGCGGTGGCGGACGACTCGAACAGCAGAGAGTCGTGGGCGGCGTCTATGCGCACGAAGAGATCGAGTTCGGCTTCCACGTCGCGGGTGCCCACCGTGGTTGTGCCCTTGAAGAGCATGTGCTCCAGGAGGTGAGCCGTGCCGGTCGACCCGAGGGTCTCGTTGACGCCCCCGACCGCGTACTCGACGACGAACGCCACGGTCGGAGCCGATGGCCTGGGGAGGATGATGAGCCGCAGCCCGTTGTCGAGCGTCAACTCGTGCACGGGGAGGTCGGGGATGACGATGCCGTCCTGGCCCGAGGCTTGCCCGGGAGGCGTACCGAACGAGACGAGGGCCAGGATGGCGAGGGCCCCGGCGGCCCGCCCGCGGAACAGCGCTCGCGTTGCCCCTTCAAGGCGCCTTGCCAGCCCGGCAGAGGCCGACAGTATCGCATCTCGTTGTGGTGGTTGTGGTTGCATGCGTGGCGGGGTCTGATTCCCTCTGGATGGTTCCCGCTACTTGAGGCTTCAGCTGTGCGCCCGGCGGCGGGCGTCCAGTGCCTTCCGAAGCTGTCCCTCGTCGGCTCGCTGATAGCAACGTAGGACCGTCTTGGCCGTTTTCCAACCGCCGAGTTCGCACAGCACCTTCAGCGGCTGGTCCATGAGGTCGGTCGCAAACTTCCGCCTGAGCGAGTGCCAGCCCCTGCCGCGCTTGGGTTCCAGCCCCGCGAGCCT
The DNA here is from genome assembly GCA_022826005.1 of Gemmatimonadota bacterium. Classification (GTDB taxonomy): domain Bacteria; phylum Gemmatimonadota; class Gemmatimonadetes; order Longimicrobiales; family Gaopeijiaceae; genus Bin94. The sequence continues at coordinate 12,008 of JAJDVT010000087.1, forward strand.
CTGGGCCTTGGCCCACCACGAGCGCGCCCTTGAGGAGCCCAAGCACGCCGAGGGATTCCCGGGTGCGGGCAGAACGGAAGCGTCGCCGCCCCCGACCTTCATTTCCCGCGCCTCCGCGAGTGCGGCGAGCGCTTCGGCGGTGACGGGCGTCGTGTGCTCGTAACCCGTCTTCTCGTACTCGGCCCGCCACCGGATCATTCCGGCATCGAGGTCGATGTCCGTCCACCGCAGCTTGCGGATGGCTCCGATCCGGTGCCCGGTTTCGTGCGCGAGCACGAGCGCGACGTGGAACCGCCAGTCCACCTTGCGGGACACCTTCAGAAGGGCTTGGTACTCGTCCTCGTCAAGGACGACCCGCGTCGGGTTCTTCTCCTTGGGAGTCGTGAGCCCCCTGAGCGGGTTCCTGTCGAGCAGCAACCGGCCCCGCTCGTCTCTGGACTTCGCGGCCCAGTTGAAGATC
>JAJDVT010000134.1 GCA_022826005.1 Gemmatimonadota bacterium
CTGGTGGTCCGTGATGCGTCGGCCCGGCACTTGGCGTCTCTCCGCTCGAAGGGAAAAACACCAAAGCTCGCGCCGGCCGCGGCCACCTCCGCTCTCTCACCCTGTTTGTCGCTGGCTTCTCATCCTGATTGTCGCGCTACATTCGCCCGTCATCCGGGGAACCGGGGGACTCCGCAAGTTCCGTTGGGCGGGCTTGGGAAGAGGTAAGCGGGGCGGAATCCGCACGATCTACTTCCGTCAAGCGGCGGACGCAATCTACCTGCTGACTGCCTACGGGAAAGCGGATCGGGAAGACCTCAGTCCAGCGGACCGAAGGGCGCTCTCACGGCTCGTGGCCGCGATCAAGAAGGAGGAAGGGAACAGATGACCACTGGGCGGACCAACATTGGACGGGAGTTGGAGGCGGCACTTGGCGAAGTGGTCGCTCATGTGCGAGGCGAAGCGACGCTCCCCTGCCGAATTGTGGACGATCCCGCGGCGGAGCATATCGTGGCTTTGCGTAAACGCATGAAGCTGAGTCGTCAGAGATTCGCGGACCGGTTCGGGCTCGATGTCCGGGCGGTGCAAGACTGGGAACAGGGTCGCCGCGTGCCGGACCGCGCGGCCCGCGTCCTGCTGACGGTCATCGACCGCGACCCCGAGGCGGTCGTGCGCGCTCTTGCGGAGTGATTGAAGGGTCTGTGAGCGACCCCTACACCCCATACCGCCCGCTTCACCCCACCGGCGCCCTCACCACGTACTGCACATCCATTTCGTCCACGACCCAGGTGTAGATGCTGCCGTGCTGGACCCAGAAATACAGACTGAATGCGGGGGTGAAGGCGAAGCGGACGGAGCCCAGGTAGTCACCGTTTTCGTTGTACAGGTCGTAGAATGCGGGAGCATCCTCCGGGGTGAGCCTTTGCACCCAGAGCCGGCCCTCGTCGTCCACGAACATGCGCGCCCGAACGGGCTTGAGGTCCGGCATCAGGGCGGCGACCTCTTCGGCCGCGCGACGGGCCTCGGGACCGTCCTCGACAGCCCGCTCGATGTAGGCCGCACGGTCTTCGTCCGTGACCGGCAGGGCTGGCACTCCGGCCTCGATGACGACCAGCGTGTCCCCGAAGATGAGGTTGGGGTCGTCCCCTTCGAGGCTTCCGAACTTCAGGTCGACATGTGCTTCGGTGACTTCGGGGCCGATGGCGTCAATGGCGGGGAGGTCGGGATACCGGACGAGGAGCGCGCCGTTCGGCAGGGTCTCGCGCAGAGCGGGCGGCTCGGCGGATTCCGTGACGCATAACGAAACCGCGGCGGCGAGGATGATGGCGGGCAGTACGCGTGATGTGGGGTGATTCCGCATGACTCGTGGAGGGTTGGAGCTACGACATCTGACGCCGCCTGGTGAGATTGAACGTTGGCTGAGGCCGCCTGGTGAGATCCAGCGTTGGCTGAGGCCGCCTGGTGAGATTGAACCCGGGATTGAGCCCTGATATCAGCTGCCTGGCGGGATCGAACGTCGATACCTCGTCGTGCGTCCGACGCCACAAGTCCAGAGACACCGCCCGCTCCCCCTCCCTCTGCCAATCCGCCGTGCCGATGATGACCATTCCGCGTGACGCCCGGTCGCTCAGTTCCGGCAACAGCTCCGGATCCCGCGAAAACCCGACCCACTGGATGTTCAGGGGTTCGCTGGCGAGCAACTCCGCCAGACCTCCGTCGAGCAGAAAGCCATCGACGAGAACGAGCGGATCGTCGGCAACGATACCGGAGTCGAGGGACACGACGGGCGCCTTGTTGACGCCGCGGATGAAAACGCGGCCTTCATCGTCCACGGGGGGCGGCGGCCAGGTCTCGGCGGCAGCCACAGCCGGGTCCTCCAGAGCTTCCTTCACCGCCGGGGCGATTCCCTGCGGCGCCGGGACCCCGCAAGCGACCGCAGTCGTGGCCACCGCAACGCATACGAGTAGCAGCAGGGCGAACTTCCGTGCTTTGATTCCTTGATTCCTCATTGCCTTCAACCTCCGTTCGAGCATGCTCTTCGAGCCCACCAGCGTGGTCGCGAAAAAGGGCTGGGCCGGACGACCGGCACCGATGTCGAGAAGAAGATCTCCGTATTCGGCGACGGGGATCCCGGAGGCGAGGACACGGCGGTCGCAGTCGATCTCCACGGCGGTGCGAAGCCGCAGCCACATCCACCAGACGACGGGATTCCAGGGCATGGCGGCCACCACGAGTGCCGAGTACAAGAGGGCCAGATGATCCCGGGCCCGCGCGTGCTCCCGTTCGTGCCGCACGACCGTGGCCTCGACGGCGTCCCCGAGCCTGACGACCCAGCGGGGAATGACGATGGCGGGTTTCGCCACGCCGACCAGCGCCGGCCCGAATCTGCGCGAGACGTATACGTCCTCGCCGGCGATCCTGCGCCGTTCCCAACTTCTCCGTGCGAGTGCCGCCGCGACAAGCACCGTGCCGATCGGGATCAACACGGCCAGTGAAGCGAAACCCCACAGGGTAAGCGCGGCCCTGTCCATGGGACCTGGGCCGGCCGTCGCGGGATCCCCACCGGCCACAGTCCTGCCGATTGGGCCGTTGGGCTGATCGGCATCGACGCCGCGTCGGGCGACTTCCGCTGTCATCGTGCCCGCCGGCGCCGTGCCCGCGCCGCCCTCGGGCTCGGGCGGCGATGCCATGAGGGGAACCAGAAGAGCCAGCGTCAGTGCCGTCAACCAGACGAAGCGGCGCGGAAACGCCACCCGCTCACAAAGCTTGTCGAGCGAGAGGGCTCCAGCGGCCAACAGGCACGCGACCCCGGCTGCGTAGGCCATCCAAGTCACCATGTGTACTTCTCCCCGATCGTCCGTTGCCCCGTCGAGCCGGCAGGTGGCGGGCTGCCTTCCGCTGCAATCCTCGGCTCATTCGTTTTCACGAAGACCTTCGTATATCAATAGTACCGGCTCACCGTCTGCGTGTCAACGAGTGTCTTCGTAGCAGCGGCAGGAGGTGAGGTTCCCGGCGGCCTCTGACGTCTTCCGTTCGCTTCCCAAAGGAGCCACCATGCTTGGAAGAGGCAACCAGACGGCCGCTTTCGGTTCTGCGACGCGAATGCCGGTCCCGGTGCTCTTCGCAGGGCCGTCGCTTGCCTAATGGCACAGAAAATACCATTATTTCTGCCATGAATACTACCATCGACAAAGCCGGTCGCCTCGTTGTGCCCAAAGCGGTTCGCGAGGCGAGTGGATTGCGTCCCGGAACCCGCGTCCGATTCCGCGTCCGCGCCGGTCGAATCGAGATCGAGCCGGCACCGCTGGACGTATCGCTGGAACGCCGTGGCTCAGCCGTGGTCGCGGTGCCGCGGGGGCAACGGCCCGTTCTGACGGCAGCAGAGGTCGAGAAGACGACCAGCGACGTCCGCTCCGGAGCCTCGTCGGCGAGCGAGCGTCGGACCGCCGAGTGACTCGATACCTCTGCGATACGAGCGCCCTCGTCGCGAAGGTGTGTTCCTGGCACGAACACCACGAGCGAACCCTTGCGGAGCTCGCGCGACGCGAGCGCGCTGGCGAAGAACTGGTGCTCGCTGCTCATTCCCTGGCCGAGACCTACGCGGTCCTCACCCGGCTGCCCGGTCCCAATCGCCTGCGGTCCGGGGACGCAATCGCGCTGCTCGAGGCCAACTGGCGCGAGACCCCGGTGATCCACCTGACCGCGGCCGAGACCTGGCGCACGTTGCGCCGGGCCCATCGGCGTGGAGTGATTGGCGGACAAACGTACGACATGCTCATTACAGCCTGCGCGCTGAAGGCCGGTGCCGCGACCATCCTCACATGGAACATGCGCCACTTCGCCCCCGCGAAACCCGAAATCGGCGCGGTGACACCAGCCTGACGAAGACCGCATCGCATCCGCGATTCTCCGCGCCATCTTCGTTCACCTGTACATCGCATGGATCCCGTCGTCACGGGCCATGCGGCGGCGTCGCGAGGTGGCCCTGGCGCTCGGCCGTGCGGGCGCGCCGGTCCGCAAGGAGTCGATCCCGGATCTGAGTCCCGACGTGGCCAGGCTCTACGCGGACAGGACCCGCAAGACGCTCACCCGGGACATGAACTGGCTGGTGAAGAAGGAATTCCTGCAGAAAGGAGAGGAGGCTACCGGGCGAAGGTGGAGGTGATGCGCGCCTTCCGGCCCGTGCAGGCGTGACCAGTGCAGGCATGACCCGCGCAGCCTTGACCCGTAGCGCGACAACTTCCCGCGCGCGTAAATTGTCACCGGCACCAGTCTCCCTGGCAGCCCGTGGACAAGATCCCCCCGGCATTCGAGCGGCGATGCATCCGGGCTGGGCGCCTCGCTCAGACCCTTCACACTGTAAACTCTGCTTTACGAAATGTCATGTACACCATACATTCCATTCGTTCGTGGCTTCGCTCTTCGTTGCTCCTCGGGCGAATAGATCTGCTATTCACCTCTCGTCGCGCCTTGCCAGCCCGGCGCCTCGCCGCTCTCGGTGCTCGCGCGGATCTATCCACGGACTGCTGGCGCCCCCTCGCCCGCGGCCAGACCGGACTCCTTCCCTCCGAGACGGGTTCCCGGCCGGCCCGCTGACGCACTCTCTTCTTCGTGAGAATCCCGAATGAACCTGGACTCCCTTGGCAACCTGGGCGAATTCATCGGCGCCTTGGGCGTCGTGTTTTCGCTGCTCCTCGTCGCACGCCAGATGAGGCTCGGCCACGAGCAGACCCGGCGCAACACGCGGAGCGTACGCGCGGCCACCTTCAACTCGATGGTCGAGAACAGCATCCGCCTGCTCGAGGACGTCTTCCGCGACCCCGAACTCGCCGATTTCGTCACGCGGGCGGCCGAGGACCCGGATCGGCTGGACGCCGGAGAGCGGCTGCGCTGGGACTCCTACATGACGGCGGGCTTCCGCCACTTCAGCAACCTGCTCTATCAACATGAGACGGGCGCGATGGAAGAGAAGATGTGGGAGTCCTACCGTCGCTCCTTCAAGCACCACCTGCTCAACGAGGGCTGGGTCAAGTGGTACCTCGAGAACCCCCATCTGTTCGACGAGCGCCTCGCGGACGAGGTGCGCGGCATTCTGGAAGAGCTGGCTGGCGAAGGGGTTCCGCATGCGGTGGCGTGGAAGGCGGAAGGGGGCCGCCTGGGCTTCAGGGCGTTGACCCGGCAGCCCATGGAATAAGTCCCCGCTGCATTCGGCCGGCGATGCATCCGGGCGCGCGGGCCGGGTCAGCCGCCTGAAGGTCCAGCGGCTCATGGCCCTTGCGCACGACGACCTACACCGCGCTGACGCTGGAGGGTGTGGCCGCCGGACCGGACTTCCAGCCTGCGGATCCGCTCCCGGAGTTCGTCTATCTCGTCCTCTACCACGGCGACGGTCCCTGGACGGCGCCGGCCCGCGTGGCCGACCTCTTCCAGCGCTCCGATCCGGGCGGCTATCGTCTGGTTCCGTGGGGGAAGGGTACGGGAGATGACCGATCGCGCCACGATCTCACGGCGTTGGTCCTCGGCCTGGCCGATGAAGCTGTACACGACCGGCGTGCCGGTGCCGTTCAAGTGCCTCTCGCGCCCATGGCCAGCGCGGTTCATGAACAGGTCACTCGTCCCTTGCTACATTGCGCTCGTAAACGATCTCGCCGTCTCGCCGGAACAGCAGCCCCTGAAACGGATCGGGGAGGCTCGACAGCCCGTGTCCGGCGGACGCCTTGCCAAGAAAGATCCGGTCGCCCCGATCGCCCACTGAAACGCCCACCTCACCCGTCAGATCGTCCAGGAATGGAGTTGCCCCGCTATGACGGACACTTTTCCATTGGTGCCAACCAAGGAGGTGAGCCATGGCGGGAAGCGGGAAGGGGCGGTATCCGCCCGAGTACAAGGATCGAATGGTCGAGCTGGTGAGGGCCGGGCGTAGTC
>JAJDVT010000028.1 GCA_022826005.1 Gemmatimonadota bacterium
CATCGGCCGGCGCAGGAACGCCCGCACCTGTCCGGAGACCGGATCGCGCAGGATGGTCATGGGGTTGTCGGTCGTGCGGTCCAGAACGGCGTAAGCGTCGCCGGGGCCGTGAAGCCGGATGCTCTCCAGTTCGCCCGTCCACGTGACCGGCACGGTGAAGACGAATGCCGACCGCTCGCCCGGAGCGTCCGCGATCTCGGGCATGTCGAAAGACAGCCGGAATGCCTCCCGTCCGTCTTCGGTCCGGCCATCGAGGGACCATTCGCCGTCCGCATCCGGCATTGACGGCACGGCGTCGACGAGGAACGCCGGGTCGAGGTGCGCCGCCGTGCCCGTGCTGTCCACGCCGCCCCATAGGAGCAAGGTTCGGGTCTTCGGGGCCGCGTCGGCAGCCGCGCCCCGTGCGCTTTTGGTTTCCCACTCCAGTCGGTGGGAGAGGGCTTTGGAAAAGTTGTATCCGGAAATCCACACGGGATGACAGTAGCTCATCACGTCGTATGCCGACTTCCGGATCGTCGATCCGAGCACGTGACTGTAGCCGCCCGGGCCGACCTGGCCACCGGGGTAGGGATAGTTGTTGTCGGTCCATTTGGGGGACCCGCACGGCGCATGAGGCAACCCCATGTTGTGGCCGAGTTCGTGCGTCATGGTGGCCGCGTCAGGCGTCGAGTACGAGGTCCAGCCGGGAAAATTGGCGACTCCCGTGGCATCGAAGCCACCCAGACCGATACCCATCCAGTAGCCGCCGCCGCCTTCTATGCGGCGCGCCGCTTCGGTCGCGCTCAGATGGGCAAACGCCTCGCGCTCGGAAACCAGAATGGGAGCGTGCTCGATGATGTCGTGCTCGCCGATGGGCAACAGCGTGAGAAGAGTCGCGCGGTCCTCGTCGTCGGGGTTGTTGGCCATGGCGGTTACTTTCTCTGCGATCCGCCGCGCCGACAGAGTGTCCGATTCGAGCAGGAAGGGCAACAGCGTCAGCTTGAAGCGGGGCACCTCGCGCACATCCACAGCCTGCCGCCCGGTCGTGGGAATCCGGCGCGGGATCGACGGATGTATCGAATCGAGTTCGACGACCATCTCCAGACCCGGCCTCAAGACATCGGCCGGAATCAGGGCGTTCGCGGAGGTGTGGAGAGCACCGTCGATGATCGTAGGTGGAATCGCTACCCCGGCCTGGGTCGGGATGTCGACCGTGTGGATCACAGCCTCGCCATGGAAGAAGGTCGCCCGGGCCGCCGGGGCCGTCTCGCCGACAACGGTGGAAGACGACAGGAACACCCGCAGAAGAGCGTCCCGCCCCGCAACCAGCGGCACCGGCCATTTTCGTGACTGCGTAGCCTGCACCAGAACGGCCTCGTGCGGCACTTCACACTTGCCGGGATGCCACGCTTCGAGCTTCGCCAGCCATTGGAGCAGGTCCGTGTGCTTCGGGTCCACGCACGCCAGATAGTTGTGTCGGAGACGCAACGATTCCAGCCGGGTCAGATCGACGAGTTCCGGCGGTATCGGCCCGGTCAGGTAATTGTTCCGCAAGTCGAGATTCTTGAGGTTCGCAAGGTTGGCGATCTCCGGCGGTATCGGCCCGGTCAGGTAGTTCGCATCGAGGTACAGCGATTCCAACGCGGGCAAAGTGCCGATCTCGGGGGGAAGCTCCCTCAGGTAGTTATTGGAGAGGGTCAGCACTTCCAGCGCGGACAGATTTCCGAACTCGGGGGGAAGCCCGTCAAGGTCGTTGCCGCCGAGTAGCAGGATGGGCAGTGCCGTCAGGTTGCCGATCTCAGGGGGAAGCTCCGTCAGGGCGTTGTCCCTAAGATCCAACCGCTTCAGCCCGGCCAGATTCCCGAACTCGGGAGGGAGTTCCGTCAGGGCGTTATTGGAGAGGTCTAGCGTGCGAAGCCCGGCCAGATTCCCGAACTCGGGAGGGAGTTCCGTCAATGCGCGGTTGTAGACGAGCTCACCCCATTCTAAGGGGAGGTTGCCGATCTCCGGGGGAAGCTCCGTCAGGGCGGACCAATAAAGGTGCAGCTCTTCCAGCGCCGTCAGGCTGCCGATCTCGGGAGGAAGCTCCGTCAGGTACGGCTCCAGAAGGCGCAGCTCTTCCAGCGCCGTTAAGTTGCCGATCTCGCGGGGCAGCTCCGTCAGGGCATTGTTCCGGACCCACAGCCACTCCAGCGCCGTTAGATTCCCGAACTCGGGGGGCAGCGTCGTCAGGTCGCTACCGTCGATCCGGAACCGTTCCAGCGCCGTCAGGTTGCCGATTTCAGGGGGAAGCTCGCCCAGTTGGCAATACCAGAATCTGAGGTCCCTCAGCGCCGTCAGGTTGCCGATCTCAGGGGGGACCGTGCCATTGCATTTTTCCCTAGCGTCGAGGTACAGATGAGTTACCCGGCCCGCTGAATCGGTGTCCACGCCGTACCACCTGCCTAGCGGCGCGGTCGTCATCCAGTTCTGCCCAGCCCCCCCCCAGTTTGGTCCGTCCAGCGCCTCCCACAAAGCGACCAAGGCGGCGCGGTCGGAAGCCGAGTCGGCTTGAATGGCGGCGGCATCGGCGGTCGCGGCGGTGGGTAGGACAGGGGGAACAGGCGGTTCCAGATGGTGGTCGCAGGCCAGAACGAGGAGAAGAAGCGCGGGAGCGTAGCGGATCCGGTTCATTGAAGGGATACCTATCGGGGGGGCTTGCACAGTGAGCGTTTTCGGCCCCGCACGGCAAGGCCGGGCCGTTGTGTCAGAAAAAACACCGGAAAGGGCGAAAACCCCTACGCGCTCCCGCTTGTTCGCCGGTGAGCGCGTGCGGTTGCATGCCGCCCGGCCCGTTGCACCGGCTCTTGTATTCGGCGGGCGGCCCGGCGAAGTCGCCGGAAAGCGCCCTTCCCGAAATGTTTTTCTGACGCCGAGCAACGTACACGTCCGCCCCGATCCCGCGCAAACCAGACCTCAATCGGGTTGGGAGTCCAAGGCGATTCGGATCGGATCTATAAGCGGGGATGGCGGCCGTCGGTCGGCCCGGCGACCGCGAAAATCGGGGGTATCCCTACCGACGGCCCTGTGGTGGCCGGCCACACTCTTGAAGGTGCGGACTACAGGTCCCTCTTCCGCATGGTAGCGAACGCCACCCCGAGACAGAGCGCCACATATGCGAGTACGGAGGCCACCACCGCCCAATGTTCGGGGAACTCCAGCAACGGCTGTCCCATCGCGGCCCGCTGCTCATTGGCAAGGGCAAGCGCGTCCGGGTAGTGGAACTCGGTCCGGGTCAGCGTACCGAAGAGCCGCGTCGGCAGGAAGTTCACATATCGCTCCATCGCCGGATTCCAGACGGGAATGATGGACGTCACCATGTTCTCGACGAGAAAGTAGAGGAACATGATCCCCAGCGCGCCGCCGGAAGCCCGGATTGTGGCGGCGAGCAGGAAACCGATCGACCCCCACAGGCAGAGGACCAGCGCGTAGCCGAAGATGTGGTTGAACTCCGGGCCCCTTGCGAACGTTCCGGTCGGGTCGGGGCTGATTATGGAGGCGGCGAAGCCCGTCACGATCGGCACGACGAAGAACGCCGCCAAGAGCAGCGCGAACGTGATCAGCTTGCCGAAGAACAGATGTTCCTTGGCCAGCCCGTCGATCACGTTCTGGCGGGCCGTCTTCCAGCCGAACTCGGGCGCGAAGAGGAGGATCATCGCCGCGGCGAGGAAGAACGGGCCCACGTTCATCGGTGGTTGCAGCACGCCGCGCCAGATCCACGGCAGCGCGAACGGCGGACCGGGGCCGCCTCCCTGCAGCGCCCGCATCAGACCCGGCAGGACGGTAACCACCGTGAAGAGGATGAAGACGCCCAGCGTGATCCACAGCGCCGACCGCTTGCGCGCCTTGATGAACTCGATGCGCAGCAGCGTTCCCGGTCTGCTCATGAGGCGATCTCCGTCATGGAGCCGTAATCGCCCTGGGTCAGTTCGATGAAGGCGTCCTCGAGCGTCTGCTGGTGCCGCGACAGGTGGCTCACGTAGATCCCGCGCGCCGCCAGGTAGCGGTTCAGCCCGGCGAGGTCGTCGGACTTCAGGCTGACGATGGTCCCCTCATCGGTCGTCTGCACGCCGGTGGCATCCGGATAGTCCGCCAGCGCTGCCTCCAGCGCCCCGGCGTCCGCCACCCGGACCAGCGCCCTGACCTGCTCGCTCACGATCTCCGCGACCGTCCCGACCTTCATCACCTGTCCCTTGCGCACGATCGCGACGTGCGTGCACATCCGCTCGACCTCCCACAGCAGGTGGCTCGACAGGAAGATCGTCTTGCCCCTGTCGGCCAGGATGCGGATGATGTCGCGCACCTCCTTCATCCCCTGCGGATCGAGGCCGTTGGCGGGCTCGTCGAGGATGACCAGCTCGGGGTCGTTGAGCATCGTGGCGGCCAGCGCGAGCCGCTGCTTCATGCCGAGCGAATAGGTGCGGAAGCGGTGTCTGCCCCGGCCCGCGAGTCCCACGATCTCGAGGCACTCGTCGATCCGGTCGTTCCCGACACCCTTGATCGTCGCGGCGACCCGCAGATTGTCGCGCCCGCTCATGTACGGGTAGAAGTTGGGCGTCTCCAGGGTGGCGCCGACCCGCGTGCGCGCCGCCAGGTGACCCTTCGGATCGGACGCCCCGAAAAGCGCGAAGCTGCCTGCGGTGGGCGTGATAATCCCCATCAGCATCCCGATGGTGGTCGTCTTGCCGCTCCCGTTGGGTCCGAGGAAGCCGAAGACCTGGCCCCGCTCAACGGCGATCGAGACGCGGTCCACCGCCCGGACCTCCCGGAACTGTTTCGACAGCTCGAAGGTCTGAATTACGGGAGAATCGGGCATGGGGCTCCGTTTCAGGTTGCGCAGGCGTCCGGCGGGGCGTATAGTACCGGTGTGGGTGGGCCGGGTCAAATCAAGTCAGACCGGGCGGATCGGTGTAACAACACTCTCCCCCGCGCGGAGAGCCTGGACTGCGGTCGAGTGGCTGCCCGCGCATTGCTCCTCTCTAGCAGCACTGCCTGGATGCCCTATTGCCGATCAATCGGCAGGGGCCAGTCGCCCAATTCCCCGTGCGCCTGCTCGGCGTCGCGGCGGCTCCCTGGAACGGGCGTCATTTCAATCCAATCCTCTTCTTCGCCAACGATCACGAAGACGGCACCATCGTCGCAAGCGACATACACGGTTTCGTGGGGGTTTCCTCCGTCCATATCGACGGGATTGACGCTGATTCCTATGGGCTTCCTCATTTGGTGCTCCCTGCCTGCTCTTGGGGTTGACCGAGACCCCGACTTTCTTGGCGGGGTTGGAGAATCGGCAAAGCTCCTAGCTAGCTAGTCATTGGCCTTCCGAAAGTTCACGATCGCGCTGGGGGAGTGCTGCGTCCGGTCCCACCAATTCAGGCCAGCCTCGAGCTTGCACTCCCCGAGGGTGCGGCCTATGTCACCGAACACTTCCGTCCGCCGTCTCTGTTCGCCGAACCAATCGACCAACTGCCTGATCCGTACTACGATAGCGCCGGGTCGTGTGGGCGCAAGGGGTCATGGTTGGCGGCTCCCTCTCAATATGGCGTCGCCGTGCAACTTGCGAGGAGGATGCTCTGAAACCTACTGTGGGCGATTCGATTCGCTAAGTCGACACGGGAGGCAAGTCAATGGGAGCGAGAAGCCTGGGGGAAGGGAGGTTTGGGCGGACCGGAACCGCCCGCGCGGTCAGTGCGTTTTCCGCTACGCCGAAAGGCGGAATTCCATGACGAACTGGACCGACTCAATCGCCCTGGCCGTGATGGCCGCAACCCTCACCCTCGCCGCTTGCACCGAGGACGACCCAGCCAGCATGACAGAGGCCGGACCGGAAATCTTCGACACCGAGACCGTTTTGGACGGGTGGATGGTGCCCGCTTCCGGTAGTACCTTCGTCGCGACCCATATCGACGCTTGCCACACGCTTTGGTCGCTGAGGTGGCGGCGTGATGAGCCGATGTCGGAACAGGAAGCGCGAGACACCGTGCTCGCCGCCTGCTCGCGTGATCGCTCCGATGAGGAGTTGGAGAGGGAGCTTGAGCGGCTTGTTCCGAGACTCACGGCCGAACCTCTTGAATCTGCCTTTGCCGGATCGGGAAGCCCGTCGATGAAACGGTCGCACCAAGAGCTTCGGGGCCGGTTCGGCGCGATTCCTCATCGTTGACGGGTCGTTAGGAAACGACCGGTGCCGTCCTCGTCCTCCTCGACGCGGTTTGTCGGAGCCCAGCTCCGACTCTACCCGAATCGCTGGCAGGCCGACTACTTCCAGCGCTGCGTCGATGCTCAGCGGGCGTTGTGGAACGACATGCTCAAGGCCAGCCGGAACCACCAGCGGCGGACGGGCAAGTACTTCGACCGTCGGCAGCTCGAGCAGTTCGTGAAGGCGTGGAAGGCGGAGACCCCGGGCGCCCTGGAGATGCCGGCCACTGCCCTCTACCGCGTGGCGGGAGACATGGGCCAGGCGTTCTCGAACTGGAAGCGGAAGCGGCGGGAGGGGCACAGGGCTGGCCATTATCCGCGGTTTCGCTCGCGGTACGGTCGCCAGACGGGCATCTATCAACTCAACCGCGAGATCCGGCTCCAGCCCGGCCGCGTCCGGATGCTGAAGGTCGGCTGGATGCGGTGGCGGGGCGGCGACCTTCCCGTCGGCAAGGTGATGTCCGGCCGCGTGTGGCTCGACGCCGGCGGGCGCTGGATGCTGTCGCTCGTCTACGAGTGCGCGATGCCGCGACCGGCCCCGGCGACCGTGCCCAAGGTCGGCATCGCGCTGGGCGGCTCCGCGCTGGCGACGCTGCATGACGGGGCGGCGTTCGCGACGGTGGCGGCGGCGGAGACATCGGATCGAACGCTGAGGCGGCTGCGACGGCTCGACAGGCTGATGGGCCGGACCGAGACGCGTTGCGGGACCTGCGGCCACCGGATGGAGCGGCGCGAGTGGCAGCGGCTGGGCGAGCAAGGGAAGCGCAACGCCCCATGCGGTCATCCGTTGCCGGTCTACGTTGAGAGCAAGCGCTACCACAGGCTCAAGGAGCGGCGTGCCATTCTGTGGCGCAAGGAGCGGCTGCGGCGGCGCGACCACGTCCACAAGGCGACCACTCCCATTGTGAAGGTGGCGGGCGAGATCGTGGCCGGCCGGGTCGCTGCGGACGGCCGTGCGGTCGCCGATTCGTCCGGCGAGTTTCTGCGGCAGCTTGGCTACAAGGCCGCGTGGCACCAGCGGCAGTTCGTGGGAGTGACGCGCGACGAGGAGCTGGAAGCGCAGTGCGCGAAGTGCGGCGAGACCGCCGAGAACGATGAGGAGTCCGGCTGGCGATGCCGGCAGTGCGGACACACGGCTGCGACAAGCGAGAATCTGGCCGTGAACCTGTATCATTACGAGGGGGAAGGAGCGGACGCCACGGGCATGGACTAGGAAGTCGAGGGGAACGGGGGCGAGGACCGCCCACCGGGGGCTGCGGCCCCGAACTGCGGGTGGTGGGACCGGGGACACGAAGCCGGGCTTCTGCTTTCGGCCCGCGCCTGAACCGTTGAGCAGCATGAGGGGATGGCTACTTCGACGGCGTCCGAAAGCTTCTAGTGTACTGTTGCGGAGCAAGACCTCATCGTCGTTTTCGGGCTCGGGCTTCGCCGACCGGCGACAGCCCAACGGATCAAGGTATCGGCTCTGGATTGTTGCGTGGAGGCCCGTTTGCCCTCGGGCCCTTTCGCGTTGCCTTCACCTCCTCGCGGTTCTCTACGACCGCGCCCTTCTCGATGCGGACGCATTTGTCGATGACGGCGTTCCTGCCGATACGGGCCTTCTCGCCGACGACGACCCGGCTTCCCAGCGACGCCTTGCGCCCGATCTCCGCTCCGGCGCCGATGCTGCCCTGGGTCCCGATCCGTGCGCGGCTCCCGATGACCGCACCACGCTCCACGATGCTGCCGTTCCAGATCCGTGCGCGATCGCCGATGGCGGCGCCGCTGTGCACGCGCACGCCCTTGCCGACGATGGCCCGCGCCCCGATGCGGACCTCGTTGCCGATCTCGGCGTCGCTGTCGATGTCGGTGTCGTCACCGACGACAACGCCCCGGCCGATCTCCGTCTTTGCGCCGACCGACACGTTGCCGCCCAGCTCGGCGCCGGCCCCGATGCTCGCCCGCCCCCGGATCACGGTACCGGCCCCCACCTTCGCCGACGCGCCCACCACGGCCCGGTAACCGATCATCGCATGCGCGCCGACCGTCGCGTCGGGGTGGATGAACGCGGTCCCATGGACCGTGGCGGTCGAGTGGATGTTCTGCACGGGCGAATCAGCCTCGCTTCCCAACTGCTCAGGTATGCTTCCCGTCAAACAGGTCGCCCCCGCCCGGCGAACCGGACGGGGGCGACTTTCCTGCACCCATCAGTCAGACTGGTGGGGTTGGAGTTGTGTCTATCCCTTCGCTTTGACAGTCGCCGTGGGACCTGTCTTCCACTGGTTCTCCGCGCTCACATCACCCTGCCTCGCGTCCACGCGGAACATCAGGGCACCGTTGATTTCGGCGTTCGTCACAGCAGCCGCCTTCGCGGTTCCAGTGGAACCGTCGAGCGTGGCTCGATTAGGAGTCGTGCCGGCGATTCTAGTGACCGTTTCGCTCCACGTTCCGCTTGCAGCGGATCCGCCAGCCTCGTACCAAGTCTTCCCGCCGTCGAAGCTGATGACAACCCGCCAGCCGGAATTGGTGTTCCCCAGGGCATCCCAAGTCACTTCCAGCTCATCCGGCTCGGCATCGGTGTTCCGGCTTGCCTTGACATTGCTGGCCCCTGGATCAATCGCCGGAACCGTTATCGAGGCTGACGCGTACTCAACCATATCCGTGGCCGGGTTGCCGTCATGGTCGTGCATCGCCAGAACCCGGTAGGTGATTGCGCCGTCCGTAACTCCAATGTCGCTCTTGGAAGTGCCTGAGCCATCGGTAACAGGAGAGTCGCTGGCGTCAGTCCAGACATCCGGGTCAGGTGTGGTGTCCCAATACTGCACCTGGTACTGGGTGGCTGCGCCACCGGGGCCTTCGTCCCAAGTGACGGTTACCATGCCGTCGTACTCGCCATTTGCCGTATCACGCGAGGCCTCGACGTTCAGTGGCATCCGGTTGCCTGTCGCCGTGATCGTGAGGCCCGACCTTGTCTCGCCTGCGTCCGCGAATACGGTCTGGGTTCCGAAGTCGTAGCCGGCCTTCGAAGCCGTGATCGTGATCGTACCGGCCGGCACGCTCACGCTGAAGCGGCCTCTGCGATCCGAAGTATCCGACTTGGAGACTCCGCCGCTCGTGGCCGTCACCGACGCGCCTTCCAGCGCGGCTCCGTCCGCCATCACGGTACCCGTGATCGTCGCGTACGAGGAGCCTGTGAAGTCGACACCCTCCACCGAATCGGCGTTGAGCGTGACCATCCGGTTAGCTGGATCGAAGGTGTAGCCGGTCTTCGCCGGGGTCACCCTGCCGGTACCACCCGATTCCATGATCGCGGTGTATTCGCCCCTGGAATTCGTCGTGACGTAGGTTCTTCCGGCCCTGGTCGTTCCGTTGAGCAGGTCACCGGCACCGGTTACGGTGATCTGGACGCCCGCGACTCCGACGGTATTCCCGTCTTCGTCCTTCTGGGTATCCGTGATCGTACCGGTGATCGTGGTGGACGGCGCTCGTCTGGTGACATTGACGTTGTATTTGGTCGTGTCCGTTTTGTCACTGGAGACAACCACGACCTCGATTGCCGTCGTTCCGACATCGAGCTCGATCTGGTGCCCCGCCGTGGTGGCGGCGTCTTCCGGATAGATCTCGGTCACACTCGCTCCGCCACCCTCCGTGTATGTCAAGGTGGTCATCGCGAGGGAGTTGCCGACCGTGGCGGTGTAGTTCCTGTGGGCACTGCGGAACCCGCCCATCGTGCGAGCGCACGGCTGGCTGCCCCGGCAGAGGCTCACACCACTCAGGCTCAGCGAGCTGAGGTAGGAGTAGTTCTCCATCGCCGTCCCGACGAGGTCGTTGAGCGCCTTGCCGTCGTTGGGCACGTTGACGCCGGTGGTATCGGTGAAGGTGTAGCCGTCCTTCGCCGCCGATACCGTGTACTGGCCGTAACGCACGCTGAGGGTGTAGCTCCCCGTGTTGGCGGTCGTCCTCATGGTATCCATGGCGGTGCCGCCGACCTGCTGTGCGGTTACCAGCACGCCGCCAATCGGGTTGTTCCTGCCATCGACCACCCGGCCGTGGATCGTTCCGTTGTCGAACGCGGTGAAGTTGATTCCGGAGATGGTCGCTCCGGAAACGGCCCCGACCGTGTGCTGGTCCGGCGAGAAGAACATGCCGTCCTTCTGCACGGTAACCCTGGCGGAGGCTCCACCCGCCTTCGCCTTGATGCGCACCGAGAAGCTGCCGTCGCTACCCGTCACGTAGGCGTTGTTCGTCCTGGCCCGGTTGATCCTCGTGTTCTTGTTGATCGGGGCGTTGCCGTCGACCCATACCAGTACGCCGCCGACACCGGCGCCGCCGTCGGAATGCGTCACCCGGCCACTGATCGTGGTGACCTCGGCCGCGTCGGCGATTCTGACGTTCACGCGCTTCGGCGTGTTCGCCGCAAATGAGGTGCGGTTCGTCGTCTCCTCGCTGCCTTCTTCAGCGGTCTGCACGCAGATCTGGTTCCTCAGCGTGCTCGTGCCGATCCGGCAGCTTCTGGCCCCGAAGCCTTCCGCCACATAACGACCGTACGCGTCGGTCTCGACCGACATGCCGTTCACGTTCACGGTGACGCCGGCCAGGCGCCGGTTCTCGCTATCGGTCACGCTGCCGTAGGCGTAGCCCGTCGCCGGCGTCACGTCGATGTTGAGCGCCGAGTCGAGCGGGTTGAGGCGCGCGGCAAGGTCGTTGGTGGGAGATTCGAGGGGACCCCTCTGCGCTCTCCATCCGCTCGGGGCGGTGACCTTGTAGACGCCCGCCGGCATGTGGCCGAAGTTGAACTTCAGGCTGCCGGCCGTCTTGGCGGTGAAAGACTCGTCTTCCATGGCGAGATTCTCGCCCTCGACCGGATCCATGCTGACCGTGAGGCCCTTCACGCCCGCCTTGGAGTTAGCCGAAGCGAAGTCGTCGGAGGACTTGTTGCGCACATACTTCCACGCCTGTCCGTCGACGGCGTAGGTCTCGACGAAGGCGAAGGTGCTGCACTCGCCGTGGCGCTGGTTGCCCTCATCGGACATCAGCGGGCAGAGATCCACCGTGTGGTGGAAGCCGCCGTTCGCGCCGAACGCGCCGCCCCGGATGCCGTTGGCTTCCATGTCGGTGTACGCGGCCAGCTCGTCGCTGTGCCCGTTCTTCTTCAGAAGCCTGTTGGTGTTGGGAATGTCGTCGCCGTCCTTGTCCTTGCCCAGCGTCGGGATTTCGTCCGCGGTGACGATGACGTTGGCAGACGCTGGCACGTTCCAGAACTGGTACACGCCGCCTCGGGCGCTGCTCTTGACGCTGTCCGTCGCCTCGAAGCCGACCGCGCGTCCGTTGGAGGCAATGTGCTCAATGTCGACATCGATGATGCCGCCCATGCGTACGTCGCCGCCCAGGACGTTGCCGGTGTAACCCATGACCTGGTCGTTCTCCTGGTGGACGTAAACCCGGATCCTCTGGGTCGTGTACGTCACCATCAGCGTGCCGGCGTCCGTGGACGTGCCGGACAGGGAGAGACCGTCGTGCGTGTGCATGACCGGGGTGCTCGTGTACCTCTCGCCACCGTCGCCTGTCAGGGTGTCGTCCGGCTGATCCTTCCAGCCCGCCATCTCGACCTTGTAGCTCTTCGGCAGGTCGCCGGCCGCAACCGTTTCGGAGAACTTCGCCGACCCGTCAGCGCCCAGCTTGGTGGGTGCGCCGTCAACCGCCTTGTCGCCGGACATGACGCTGACAGCCCACCCGCCGAGCGCGTTGCCGCCGCCCATGTCGGTCATGATCGTGGCGCCGTTGAAGGAGAAGCTGGCCATCGTGTTGACGATGTCCTCGTCGTTGGAGTCCGCGTGCGACGTCATCTGCGCATCCCACATCACGGCCTGCATATCGCCGGACGTGTGATAGTCGCCCGCAGGCGCTGCGACCGAGGCGTACACCGTGTGGTTGGACGCTGCCGAACGCGCGATCCGCATCGACGCCATGCCGTCGTTGCCGGTCTCGTCGTCGCCGATCTTCTGCTCGCCAGCCAGGTCCGAGAAGAAAGAGACCGTGGCGCCGGGCAGCGCCGCGCCCATGGCGGCGCCGCGCTTCAGGTTCACGGAGAAGTTGACCGTAGTGTGCGTGATGTCGAACGGAATGTTCTGCGTCTCCTCGTCCCCGACGCCGAGGTTGAACCCGTAGCCTTCCGCGGGTCCGCCGTAGGCGTGGTCCGGACCGGCCGCGGCGGCGTTGGCCACCACCAGCTGGTACGGGCCGGCGCGCAGTTCGCCGAAGGAGAACGAGCCGTCCGCGCCCGTCTCGCCGACCGTGCGGTCCAGGATCCCCGGACCCACCAGCGCCAGCGCGATCCCACGCGCCATCAGGGCATTCTCGCCGTCGTCGTACGAGTCGTTCTTGCCCGCCTCGTCGACGTAGACCATCCCGGAGATGCTCGCCGTGCGGGCGTGCATCCCCGTGAAGTTGACGATCTGCGTGTCGTCGTCGCCGAGCTCAACGTCCATCGAGGTCATCTCGAAGATGTAGGCCTCGGCGTCGTAGCCGGAGATCGCGACCGTGTAGTCGCCTTCGGCCAGACCCGCGATGGCGTACTGGCCGCTCGCGTCGGTCATGGTCGTCATGTCCTCTTCGAGGTCGTCGCCCGAAAGCGTGACCATCACGCTGTCCAGGCCCATACCCTCGACGCTGACGCGGCCGCTGATGCCCGAAGTCCGGAGCAGAATGCCCTCGAACGGCACCGTCGCCGTCTCGCCGAGGGCGAGCGCGACGTTCTTCGCGGTGGTCTCGAAAGAGTAGTCGTCGGTGTCGTAGCCCGAGATCGCGACCTGGAAGTTGCCGGCCGGCAGCTCGGTGAATGCGTACTGCCCGGCTTCGTTGGTCATCGCGGTCTGGCTCTCGCCCTCGCCGCTCAGGCTGACCGTCACGTCCGCGAGACCCTCACCCTCGATGCTCACCTGGCCCATGATGGACGCGGTGCGGAGCATGATGCCCTCGAAC
>JAJDVT010000066.1 GCA_022826005.1 Gemmatimonadota bacterium
CATCGGCCGGCGCAGGAACGCCCGCACCTGTCCGGAGACCGGATCGCGCAGGATGGTCATGGGGTTGTCGGTCGTGCGGTCCAGAACGGCGTAAGCGTCGCCGGGGCCGTGAAGCCGGATGCTCTCCAGTTCGCCCGTCCAAGTGACCGGCACGGTGAAGACGAATGTGGACCGCTCGCCCGGAGCGTCAGGGATCTCGGGCATGTCGAAGGACAGTCCGAACGCCTCCCGTCCGTCTTCGGTCCAGCCATCGAGGGACCATTCGCCGCTCGCATGCGGCATCGACGGCACGGCGTCGACGAGGAACGCCGGGTCGATGTACGCCGCCGTCCCCGTGCTGTCCACGCCGCCCCACAGCAGTAGGGTTCGGGTCTTCGGGGCCGCGAACGCGGCGGCGGCCGCCGCTCCGGCTTCCCGGTCCAGCCGGTGGCGCATGGCTTTCGTGAAGTGGTAGTCGCTGATCCATTCGGGGCCACAGTACCTCAGTACGTCCGGCCTATTCGGCGAAACGAGATTGTTGGCGGTGAAGTCGTAGCCCCAAACACCGATTCGGCCGCCCGGATAGGGGAACGCGGGGTCAACGCCCGGCGGGTTGTTGCATGCCGCATGACGCAGCGACATGTTGTGGCCCAGTTCGTGCGCGATCGTAGAGCCCCGAAGTCTCGAGAAGCTGAGCCATCCGCGCACCTCGGCGAGACCGGCTATTCTGGCAGGCAGGGTGTTGGTCATGGTGGCCATCCAGTACCCCGAGCCGCCTTCCAGGTTGCGAAGGGCCGCCGTTCGCAAGTAGATCGCGTCAATGGACCTAGTATCGACCCAAACGGGGTCGTGGGCCGTCACACTCCAGTCGCTTACGGGAAGGAGCGCGCGCGGAAGCCGCAGCAGTTCATGGCCTTCCGGATCGGCGGCCATCCCCTCGACCGGGGCGAGGATCGAGGAATCCGGATCCTCCGTCCACAGGAACGGAACGATGGTCAACTCCATGGTCGGCACCGCGCGAACATCGAGGACGGCCCGACCGACAACCGGCCATCTGCGAGGAATCCCGAACCACGGGTGCGCGGCGGTCTCGATCACCATTTCCAGCCCCGGCCGCAACACGTCGCCGGGTATCTCGACGTTCGCGGAGATCGCGAGGTCGCCTTCGTCGACCACGGAGTCCGCCAGCGGACCCGGCCTGCCCGTAATGTCCACCGTGTACACGCCTCGCCCCCCGGCGTAGAATCTGGCCCGCACCGGCGGAACCGGCGCACCCCATCGCTCGGGCGCGGTCAGGAACACCCGTAGCAGGGCGTCCCGCCCCGCGACCAACGGCACTGGACGACTTCGACTCTGGATCGACTGGACCAAGTAGGACGCCGCCGTTCCATCCGGGCACCAAGAGGGGAGATGCTGCTCAATCGCGAACGTTGCGAGCCAGTCCTCGAACGCTGGGTACTTCGGAGCGCACAATCCGGTGTCGTCTGCAGAAAAGTAGGAAAGCGCACTCAGATTCATCAGGGTGCGAGGAAGTGCTCCGGCGAATGAGTTGCCGGCGAGATGCAAACTACGCAGCGCGGTGAGCCTGCCCAACTCCGGCGGGATCGGGCCGGTCAGCTCATTTTCTAAGAGGACCAGCCATCGAAGCGCTGACAGGTTACCGAGTTCCGTGGGGATCCAGCCAGTCAAATGGTTGTTTTGGAGGTCCAGCGAGATCAGTTTGGTCAGGCTCCCCAATTCCTCTGGAATCGGGCCGGTCAAAGCATTGACTCCGAGGTCCAACCGAGCCAGTCTGGTCAGGTTACCGAGTTCCGGGGGGATCGAGCCGGTCAGAGAGAAGTTGCCGCTGAGATCCAGCGAAAATAGCTCGGTCAGGTTGCCCAGCTCCGGGGGAATCAGGCCGGCGAGTCGGTTGTTGTAGAGGCTCAGCCCACTCAGCGTGGTCAAGTTGCCCAGCTCGCGTGGAATTGAGCCGGTTAATTGGTTGTTGTGGAGGTAAATTGTGCGCGGCCAGGTAAGATTTCCCAGCTCTCGGGGGATCGTACCAGTCAAATCATTGTCGGAGAGGTCCAAGTGAGACAGCTTGGCGAGGTTCCCCAATTCCGAGGGAATCGCACCGGTCAGATCGTTGTCGGAAAGGTCCAAGACAAACAACTCGGCAAGGTGCCCCAACTCCGACGGGATCGGGCCGGTCAGGCCGTTGTCGGAGACATTCAGTTGACTCAGCGCGGTTAGGTTCCCCAACTCCGAGGGAATCGCACCGGTCAGGTCGTTGTCGGAAAGGTCCAAGACAAACAACTCGGCAAGGTTGCCCAACTGGCTTGGTATCTCGCCCGTCAGGTTGAAGGAGCCGAGCCACAACTCTTTGAGCGCGATCAGGTTGCCGAGCTCAGACGGGATCGAGCCGCTCAGGGCGTTTCCATAGAAACCCAGCCATTCCAGTGCTGCCAGGTTTCCCAGTTCCGGGGGAATCGGGCCGGTCAGGGCGTTGTTCTCAAGATTGAGCCGGATTACCCGGCCCACTTCATTCACCACCACACCGTACCATTTCCCAAGCGGCGCTTCCGTCAGCCAGTTTTCGTTGCGCTTCCATTCCGGCCCGCCCATCGCGTGGTACAGTGTCACCAGTGCCGCCCGATCCGGATTCACCACCGTGATCTCGGCTGTCCCGCCTACATCGCCCGCCGTCGCCGTGATCGCCGCCGTCCCTTCACCCGCGCCCATCACCAACCCGTCTTCATCCACCCGTGCTACCGCCGTATCGCTTGAACGCCACTCGAACCCCGCCCCAGCCACCCGGTGGCCGTTGTCGTCGAATGCCGCGACCGACAGCCGCAACGTGTCACCGAGTTCCAACGTATCTGCCGAGGGCGTGACCACCACTGAGCCCGCCACCTGAGCCACGGTCACCACCGCCGAACCGGAAGCCACGCCCGCTGTTGCCGTGATGGCCGTCGCTCCCCCCGCCACTGCCGTTACCACACCCGCCGAGTCCACCACGGCGACTGCCGTGTCCCCGCTCGCCCATGACACCGCCGCGCTATCCATCAGCCGCCCCACCTGATCCAACACAGCGACCGACAGCACCGCCGTGTCGCCCAGTGCCGAAAACGCCACCGTATCCGGTGTCACCGACACGGCCGACGGCACCGGGGGGACAACCTCGATCTCCGCTTCGCCGGTCACTCCAGACGCCGTGGCCCCGATCATTACCGAGCCCACCGTTACGCCCGTCACCAAGCCGGAAGCGTCCACGACGGCTACCAGCGTGTCGGCCGAGGCCCACGCGACCAGCGTTCCATCCACTTCATGCCCGTTCGCGTCCGCCGCCACCGCCGCCAGCCGCAGCGTGTCCGCCTCGATCAACGTGTCGGCCGCAGGGGTTACGGTCACCGTGCTCACCACTTGGGCGACCGTAATCGCCGCGCGGCCGATCTCACCGGAACCCGCCGCCGCTTCGATCCAGACCGCCCCGTTGCGGCGGGCCGTCACCAGTCCGGAGCCGTCCACCACGGCGACCGCCGTATCCCCGCTCGCCCATGACACCGCCGCGCCCGCAACCGGGTGGCCATTGGCGTCCAGAACCCTGCCCGTCAGGCGCACCGTGTCCTCGACGGCGGAAAGCGTCGCCGTGTCGGGCACGATCCGCACGGCCGCGATCCGCTGAACGACCGTTACCGTTGCCGATTCAGAGACCGTACCCGCCGTTGCCGTGATCGCCGCCGTCCCGTTCGCCACCGCCGTCACGAGTCCGGAGCCGTCCACCGCAGCCACCGCAGGGGTGCCACTCGTCCACGTGACGATCGCCGAAGGCATGGGCTGGCCGTCCTGGTCCCGTACGGCTGCCGCCAGCCGCACCGTTGCCGCCACTGCCGTCAGTTCCGCCGTCGCTGGCGTCACGGACACGGCCGCAGCGCGCAGCGGCTCGGGTTCGGCCGCCGAGTCGCAGGCGAGGAGGAGAAGAAGAAGCGCGGGAGCGTAGCGGATCCGGTTCATGGAAGGGTTTACCATCGGGGGGGCTTGGACGGTGAGCGTTTTCGGCCCCGCACGGCAAGGCCGGGCCGTTGTTCAGACACCCGGTTATGGAGGAAACCCCACACAGCGTCCCCGCTTGTTTGCCGGTGAGCGCGGGCGGTAGCTAACCGCCCGGCCCATTGCACCGGCTCTTGTATTCGGCGGGCGGCCCGGCGAGTCGCCGGAAATGGCCTCCACAACCGAAGGAGTCTGAACAGTCGCCAATGTACGGCCACGCCCGGTCCCGGCGCAACCCCGTTCCCCAGTCGGGGGCGGGAGTTCGAGACTGGGGACTCAGCCCGACCAAGATCCGAAGCGGGGGCGGGCCGAGCAGGGGCGGGGCGCGAGCACATCGCCGGGCACCTCCCTCGTGCTCATCCGAACACTCGGGCTGCACATCGAAGTTCGGAGCGACCAAGATCGATCTCGGTCCGCCGGGCTGTCCGAATCACGCCCCTGCGGAACCGCGGCCGGGCTACGGCTGCGGGCTCCGACAGGCGGCATCCCGCCCTGCGGAGGGTCAGGATCGGCTCTGTACTCGAGGGATGTAGAGAGACTTGACGGGAATACGTGTGGTTCTGCTCTGGCGGCCGGCGAACCACCTTCGTCCACCAGCCTCGGCGGGGGGCAAGGCGCGCAGCAGGCTCGCGTGATCGTCGGCGAACGATGTGCCGGCCAGCGTCTTGCTGATCCAGACGCTCTGGTTGGCTACATACAGGTTGCCGTGGTGAAGCACGAACCCGATGTCGCGGAGATGCCGCTTCGCGTCCTTGAGACCGGGCAGTCCCTTGGATCCATCGGACTGCGGGTTCGCGACCAGCGCGATCATTTCGCCGACGCTCATCTCGATGGTCCCGTTCGATGTGGAAACGACTTCCCGGACTTGGAACAGCAGGTCGAGGATTCTCCGGCCTGCCGGCCGCATCTTCTCTACATACGCTCCCAGCCCGAGGTCCTGCATCTTGGCGATCACGCTTTTCTCGTCCGGCACCTTCTCGTCCAAAAGGATGAACGCACCGGCAAACAAGGTGCCGAACTGGTCGGCTGCCCGGTTGCGGCCGAGTACCGTCCCGGCGGCCGACTTCGTGATCTCCAGCAGCGTTTGCAGCCTGCCCGTCCGTACCCAGCGGTCATGTGTGCGGGCCAGCAGCATCTCGGCGACGCGGTCCGGCAGGCGATCGATTTCGCCCTGTATAGCGTGCCAATGAGCGTCCTGCGCCGCCTTGTCGCCCAGCTCCCGGGGGTCACGGAGACACAACTCGGTGATGCGGTGCTGGTCTTGCGGGTCGGGTTGTGCCCAGCCGAGCCTGCCCAGGCAGAACATTGACCGGATCCGATAGCTGAGTGGCTTCCCGTGCGGAGTGGTCCTGACTACCAGGCCTCCCGTTGAGGCCGACAGCATGAGTTCGATGATCCTGTCGATGCGGGCCGTCGAGCCTCCAGATGCTGGACGGGGTTCGTCGATCAGCACGGGCAAGGCGTCATTGCCGAGTTCCCGCCGCAGCATGTCCGCCGTCGTGTCCATGCGCTTGGCAGGCAAGCAGAATCCGCCCGTGAGCGGCATAATGAGTTGGTCGATGATCGTGGTCTTGCCGCAACCGGGCGGACCGGTGATCCAGATATGCGGACGCCGACGCAGGAAGCCGCACAGCGGCGCCAGTACCGTCCACCCGGCGGCCATGTACGCGGCGGCGGGCACCTCCCACAGCAACGACTCGAACAGGCGGAGTATCCGTTTCGCCTTGGATAACCGCAGTGGCTCGTCGTCGGGGCCTTTGAGCGGGGGCAGTTGTCTTGGATAGATGCCGTCGCCTTCGCAGTACGTCGCCGGCGCTTCGGTCGTGCCATCCGCCAGCAGGAGCTGATCGCCCAGGTGTAGCAGGGGCCGGCCGTCTTCGGACCAATAGCCGAGGCCTCGCACTCTGTCCGGACGGAAGAGGCCGGATTTGCTTCCCCGGTCGATGAGCGCGCCCATTGCACCGTACCAATCCACACGATCGCCATACTTCGTGCGTGTCCCGAAGTGCTCTCGGTACCAATCCAGAGGTGCCAGACTCAACATGTCTCTCTTGCTAAACCTGCTGGCCTGCTGGAAGTCGCCGTACTGGTTCAGGAAGTAGAAGTTGGTGCCCTCAACACCGAGAAACCGCGACGGAAACGATTCGCTCCAATGTGGGTCCTCGTCCGGTTCGGCCTCCGCCTCGTCACAGTGCTCCGGTTCCTCATCCGCCTCTTGGGGCGCCTCCGTCACGGCATGTTCCGCCATTGCCGGCTCCAGCCGCCTCCGCACCGCATCAAGGCCCTCGAGCCGGCGCAGATCGTCGTAGTCGGTCGGCTTCGTCTCCAGGTCCGCGAAGTCGGGGATGCAGTATTCGGCGTTCAGCGCCTTCGCCGCCTCTCTAACTGCGTAGACCCCGGGATTGACCATCTTGCCGCTCCGATTCACAGGCTTCCAGCGGTCGTTGTCCGCGGCGAAGATCAGGCGGGCTTCGGGGTACTTCTCTCGGATGACCTTGCCGACCGTCTTCAGTCCACCATCGAAGAACGCGACGATCACGGCCAGGTTGGTCGCCATGTGGATCGTCCAGCCGGTCGCCCACCCCTCGCAGACGTAGAGAATCTTCGTGTCCCTGTAGCGGTGAGCCCCGATCGTATTGTAGAGCCCCACGCTGCCGCCCGCCTGCGGCATCTGCTTGCGGGATCCGTCCGGCCAGATCCGCTGAATGTTCCGGATCTTGCGGTTCGCGTTCCGCATCGGGATCAGGAGCATTTCCTCTTCGGTTTCCGGGTCGATGATCGACTTGAGGAAGCTGACGTTCCTGATCCCCTTGGCCTCGAGGTAGGGGTGGTTCTTGCAGTCCTTGCCGCGCTCCCACATGTCGAGGATGTTCCTCGTGTCCCGTTTCTCCGCCTTCGCACGTGCAGCGTCGGCTTCCTTTCTCTGCTTCTCCACCTCGGCGGCCGACAGCGGCTTGAGGTGCTTGACCGCCTCCTTCCACTGCTCGCTGTCCCCCGGCCAATTCCACTTCTCCTTGGTGCGCCAGTCGCCGAAGACGGCGCCGCGCTGATCGACGAACGCCTTGTAGTACCCGTTGTCGCCCTTCTCTTGGCCGATGCCCGGGAAGCGGTGGAACGCCCCATCCCACAGGATGTTCATCGGCGACAGCCCGACTTGGGCCATTGCCTGAAGCAGTTCGGCGGTCGGGTCGTCCCTCATGCGTAGCAAATCCTGGAAAAAGAAGACTGGATCGCCCGTTGGTCCCGCGCCGCGCCGATGCGCATGATTGGCGTCAGCATGCTACACCGCCGCTTAAACGCGCGACCTCTGAATCCTAATACAGGAATGTTCGCCGATTCAACCAGTGTTTCCCATTCACAGAGTCGTGAAATGCGGTCGAAGCCGCGGAATTCATCTGGAGTCCGTGGGGGAGGACCCAGCGCACAGAAAAAAACGACAGACGGAAACGGCAGTCAGGGTTCTTCAGCGGCCCCGCATGGCCTCGCGCATGCGCCGGACTTCGGGCAGCCCCTCCAGCGATCGGTTTTCCAAGGCGTAGTCGAGCGGGGTCTTGCCGTCGCCGTCGCGGGCGTTCGGATCGGCACCAAGGCGGAGGAGCAGGGGGTAGGCGGCGGGGGTATAGATCGCGGCCGCGTGCAGCGGGGTGAGGCCGGAGTTGTCCGTCTGTTCGAGGTCCGCCCCGGCGCGCACCAACACCTCGACGACGGAGACATTGCTCATGGTGGGCATGGGTTGGCCGCCGATGTACACTCCGCCTCGGTGTACTGCCATGAACAGCGGGGATTCGTCGTCGCCCGGGAGCCCGGACGGGACGTACCCGTCGGGGCGCCGGGCGTTCACGTCGGCGCCGCCGGCGAGGAGCGCGGTCGCGATCTCCGGGCGAGGGTTGTACCAGGCGGCCGAGTGCAGGGGTGTGTAGCCGGAAGCGTCCCGGGCGTTCACGTCGGCGCCGGCCGCGACGAGGAGCCCGATCAACTCCGGGTTCGCGGACCAGGCGGCGGCCTCATGCAGGGGAGTACGGTGATCGCCCGAGAGGGCGTTCACATCGGCCCCGGCCTCGATAAGGGCAGCGGCGACGGCGGGGTTCGGGTTCTTGCCTGCGTAGTGGAGGGGGGTATTGCCGCGATAGTAGCTCTCGTCGCTGGAGGCTTGGAGGTCCGCGCCCGCCTCTGCCAGGGCCGTCACGACGCCGGGGTCCGGGTTTGATCTGGCGGCCAGGTGGAGCGGCGTCCAGCCCCACCCCCAGTCGACACTGAAGCCCGTCGCCCATGCGTCAACGTCGGCGCCGGCTTGCAACAGAGCCCGTACCACCGCGGCGGTGCCACTCCGGGCGGCTTGGTGGAGGGCCGTGTATCCGTACCGTTCATCCTTTGCGTGGAGGTCGGCCCCGGCCTCCAGAAGGAGCGGGATCACGGCGGGGTCTCGCGCACTGGCGGCGGCATTGTGAAGTGGTTCCATGCCGCGGAATCTGTCAACGATTGCCTGGGTGTCCGCGCCCGCGGCGATGCAAGTGGCTACGGTCTCGGCGTTTGAGATGGCGAAGAAGCTGCTTGTGCCCCAGCGTTCGCAGACTGGATCGGAAGGGTTGCCGGCTCCGTCCAGGGCCGCTGTTTGGGCACCGAGAGGGAGAAGGGCCAGAACCCTCGCGACGTCGTCGCGGCCCAGCGCGACATCAAGGGGGGTGTTTCCGGCATTGTCGCGCGCGTTGACGTCTGCGCCGGCCACGGCCAGCAGGGGCACCGCCCAGGCTGGTGCGCCATGTAGCAGCGTCGCACCTCGGGAGTTGCGTGCATTCGGGTCGGCGCCCGCCTCCAGCAGCGCCGTTAGCACGTCAGCCAGAACCGATTCGGGAACCCGTCCCGACATGCTGAAGGCGCGGTGAAGAGGGGTGTTGCCCCCATCGTCCCGCGCGTCGACATCCGCGCCCGCGGCCACGAATGCGGCAAGGACGTTCTTGAAGTCGGCACAGCATCCCAGCGTGGAAACGATCCATCCCAGCGGGGTCGCGCCTTGTTCATGGCGCGCGTCAGCCGGCATGCCGCTCTCCAGGCATCCCCGTACACTTTCGACTGGCGCGTAGGCGAGGAAATTCCATCCCCTGAAGGAATCGCCGCCTCCGCCCCAGTGGCAGACCGGATCCGCAGGCCGTCCGGCGTTGTCACGCGCATCGGGGTCGGCACCGGAATACAGCAGGATTCGCATGGCGGGACGATTGCCGTGCGCGCGGGCCAGATGCAGCGGGGTCTCCCCCTTATCGTTGCGGGCATGCACGTCGGCTCCGGCCTGCACGAGCGCAGAGACCAGGGTCGAATCACGGTGCCACAGCGAGAGATGCAGAGGGGTGTCCCCTTCAGCGTTGCGTACGTTGGGGTCGGCCCCGGCATCAAGCAGTGCGAACGTGCGCAAGGCCATGGGTGACCGGGTCCCGTCCTCTTCGAGGAACCGCCACCACCTGTTGGCCCGCGATTCCCTGACCGCGAGGTGGAGTGGTGCCTGGGCAGAGTCGTTGGGGCTGTCGGGGTCCACTCCGGCTTCCAGCAGGAGTTTGACGACTTCGTGACTCCCGGTAGCGGCAGCCGCATGAAGCACGGAAGCACCCTGGTCGGTGAGCACATGCGGGTCGGCACCCGCAGCCAGAAGCGCGCGGATCACCTCGGGGCTCTCGACGGACGCTGCCACGTACAATGGGGTCCGCCCCTGCGTGTCCTTGGAGGTTGGATCGGCACCCAGGGCCAGCAGCCTCTGTGGAAAGTCGGCGAGCGACTCGTCACGCAGTCCCGGACTCAAGCTCTCCAGCAGCGGGGTCATACCGGCCGTATCCGCGGCGTTGACATCGGAACCAGCCTCCAGCAGTGCGTTGACGGCAGCTTCCCGGATCGGGCCGCGGGAGTACGGTCCGCGGTTGGCGACTGCAAACAGGAGGGGGGTGCCTTGGTCGCCGGCTCTGGCGCTGATGTCCGATCCGGCTTCCAGCAGCGCCGTCACGATCTCCGCCCCAGCGTTGTCGGCGACCATATGAAGGGGGGTCGCCCTAAGGTTGTTACGGGCAGCGATGTCCGCCCCGGCGTCGAGCAGGAGATTCACCACGGTCGGATTCTCGCCCGCCACGGCCAGGTGCAGCGGGTTGTTCCCGCCGTTGTCGCGGGCGTGCAGGTCTTCGCCCAGTCGCAGGCACATTTCGAATTCCGCGAGGGTGGCCAGCCGGGTGAACACCGCGGTGTTCCAGTTCATGCAACTGGTCGGATCGGCCACGCGACCGCGCTCGTCACGCGCGAGCGGGTCGGCACCGGATCGCAGCAGGGCACGGAAGACGGCGGGATTGGGGTTCCTCCAAGCTACATGCAGCGGTGTTTTCCCTTCACGGTCCCGCGCCTCCGTGTCCGCGCCGGCCGTTATCAGGGCGTCGATGATGCCGGGAGTCGGGTTGAGCTCCGCAGCCGTGTGCAGCGGTGTGTAACCGGGTCGGCCGTCCTTTCGGGTGCCCCCGCCCAACCGTGCGTTGAGATCTGCCCCCTCGTCGGCGAGAATGGTGATCACGCGCGGGTCGGTTGCCCGCCATGCCGCGCGAAAGATGATGGGAGACTGCGCGCCCGAGTCGTGGGCGTTCGCGCCCGCCTGGAGGCATTCCTGGACGAGTTCCGCTGAAGCGGACGAGAAGAAGTCCCACCGGTTCCAGTCGGCGCAGGTGAGTGGGGTGGGAGGCGGTGTGTCGGCCGGGGTGGTGGTTGGGGCAGGATCGGGAGCGCCCGTTGGGGATAGGGACGTGGCTGGTGGACCTGCCGCTGGGCCACCAACGCAGGCTGCGGCAAGGAGGACGACCAACGGCGCGATAGCGCTGGCGGATGAAGTCATCGAACTGCCATGTGTCATCATTTTCTTTACCTTCCGTCAAGTGGAGTGGAGTTCGACAATGTTCATCTTTCCACGCCCCTCCGCATCGCCTCGCGCAGCCGCTGCACCTCGGGCAGGCCCTCCAGCGATCGGTTCTCCAGCGCGTAGTCCATTGGTGTCTTGCCGTTTGCGTCGCGGACATTCGGATCCGCACCCAGGCGCAGGAGCAGTGGGAAGACTGCGGGATAAGTCTGCGCGGCCGCATGCAGGGGCGTCCGGCCGGCTCCGTCAGCTTGCTCGAGGTCCGCGCCGGCGCGCACCAGAGCTTCGATGACCTGGGTGTTGCCTCTGGTCGGCCAGGGCCCGACGTAGTGGTTCCATAGGTTCGGGCGGAACACCGCATCGAACAGGGGTGTGCGGTAGTTCGGGCTGCGTTCCTCGGGAACGTACCCGTCCGGGTCTCGCGCGTTCACCTGGGCCCCGGCCTTGATGAGCGTGGTAATGATCTCCGGATGAGGGTTGTACTGTGCGGCCATATGCAGTGGCGTGAACCCCCATACGTCGCGTGCGTTCACGTCGGCCCCGGCCGCGATCAGAAACGTGATCACCGCAGGGTTCGAGTTGCTGAGGGCGGCCTGATGCAGTGGCGTGAACAAGCCCCAGCGTGCGTTCACGTCGGCGTTCACGTCGGCGTTCACGTCGGCTCCGGCTTCCAGTAGCGCCTCGGCCACGGCTGGATTCGCATTCATCGCCGCGTGGTGCAGTGGGAACTTGCCTTCGTGGTCACGGGCGTTGAGTTCGGCACCCATCTCGATCAGGGTTGAGACGACATCGGGGTCCGGGTTCGAGGCTGCTGCGAAGTGAAGGGGGGTGAGGCTGGTGGCGTGATACCTGGCGAGCCGGGTGTTCCGCACATTTGGATCGACTCCCGCTCCGATGAGCATTCTCACCACCTCGGCAGTACCGCTCCGGGCGGCAAGGTGAAGGGGTGTATCTCCGCCCAGGCCAGAGCGTGGGTGCAGGTCCGCCCCTGCGTCCAGAAGGAGTCTGATCACCGCGGTGTCGCGTGCCGAGGCCGCGGCTGCGGGAAGTGTACGGTCGGCGAGGCTGAGGCCCCAGAAACCGTAAGGCTCTTCCACATCCGGGGGAACGTCCACGTCCTGGGGCATGCACTCCGCTACGCGCTCCACGTCGGCGAGCGCGAAAAAGGGGACGGATCCCCAGCGCTCGCAGGCGATCGGATCGGCGGTACTGCCCGCACCGTCGACGGCTGTCGTATCGGCTCCGAGCTGTAACAGGCTGCGCACTCTCGCGAGATCTCCACGCGAAAGAGCGATGTGCAACGGTGTCTGGCCACCGCTGTCACGGGCATCGACGTCGGCGCCGACGGCCACCAAGAGGGGCATCGCCGGGGCGGGGGCGATGTGTAACGGCGTCGAACCCAGCGAATCGCGTGCGGTTGGATCGGCTCCTGCGTCGAGCAATGCCGATGTCACCTCGGCCCTGACCGTACCGGAAACCCATCGGGTTCTTGCAAGGGCGCGATGCAGGGGAGTCCGTCCAGCAGCGTCTCTTGCGTTCACCTCCGCGCCCACCGCGAGGAGGACGGACAGCACATTCCCGAAGTCGTCGCAGCAGGCGCGGTTGGAAACCAGTCTTGCGAGAAGAGTTGCCCCGTCCTCGTCAACCTGGTTCACCGATGGACCTCCACTCAGGCATGCCCGGACGTGTTCTGATGGCGCCGTGGGAAGGGGGGTCCAGTAGTAGCAATCGGGATCGGCGATCCGCCCGGCATCGTCAAGCGCCAGCGGATCCGCACCGAGTTCCAGAAGCTTGCGTACGGTTGCAGCACTGTATGTCGCGCGAGCGACGTGCAGTGGCGTCTGACCCAAGCCGTTTCGGGCGTTCACGTCCGCCCCGGCCTCCGCGAGCAAGGACACCACGGTCGAGTCCCGGGTCCAGAGG
>JAJDVT010000004.1 GCA_022826005.1 Gemmatimonadota bacterium
CTCTCCGCCTGGACGGCGGCCGCGCTCGCAGACCGGGAGCTCGAGTGAAGCGGGCAGGGGGCGAACCGCATGGAGAGCAGGGAGAGTCCTCTCCGCGCCGGCATCACGCTACGGGGAGAGGACAATGAGCAGCGACATCAGGTTCAGGCGGGTGGGCGAGAACGAGGCCCGGGTCTATCAGTTATGTCGAGTGAGCGTTTATGAGAAGCTGAGCCGCTCCGGCCCTGCAGGAACAAGCCGCAGGACCGGATTCGCTCAACATTATGTAAGCCTCTCCTCCCCCCATTGAGGATAGGAGGAGAGTGACGATGTCATCGACAGCAACGCGGGTCTTTCGGCCGGGACCGACGCCGCACCAGTTCCAACACCACCTTCAAGCATTTGTGGACTATTTGCGCCGCTGCGACTTTACCGAGAACACCATCAGCAGCCTGTGGCGTTCGGCGCGGCACCTTCTCATTTGGCTGCACCAAGAGGGCGTGGCCATTGTCTCGGTTGACGATGCCGTGTTGCGCCGTTTCCGTCATCACGAATGCGGATGTGCAGGGACGCTGCCGTCGCGCCGCAAAGAGACTACCGTGTACCCACGCCCCTTGATGACGGGCGCGTTGAAGCTCGTGCAGTACTTGGAGGACACGGGCCACATCCCACATCCCGGTGACCTTCATGAAGGATTGACCCTTCTGGAAGACTTCATCGCCCGGCGCGCAATCGACGGTTACGCTGCCGCCACGCTCGCCTATTGGCGGGGCGTGTGCTGGCACCTTCTCTTCTGGATGCATCGGTCCCGCATTCCCATGCGGGAAGTCGATTCCGATGTGGTGGAGCAGTTCCTCGGCCACGACTGCGTCTGCCCAGGCTGCTCCAGGAACTTCGGCAGCCTCCGCTACGACCCACAGTACATTCGTCCTTTCGTCGAGTTCACGCGGTACCTCACTGACAGAGGCGTGCTCCAGCATCCGACGGTGGTGCCCGAAACGGCGACGGACACGTCCTTGGACGGATTCGGCGAATGGCTTCGACGACATCGGGGCATCGGGGCCGAAAGGATCCGCGATCACCAGCGCAACGTCCGCACGTTGCTCGCAGGACTTGGGCAAGATCCTGAAGGTTACAACGCTGTGCGCATCCGAGCCGCGCTGCTTGCACGGTTCGAGGGGGTGTCATGGGGTCATGCCCAGACGCTGGCGACCTCCATGCAAATGTATCTGCGGTATCTTGCCGCTCGCGGAATCTGTTCGCCGACTCTCGTCGATGCAGTCCCAAGGGGCCGCGTCTGGAAGTTGGCAAGCCTGCCTCGATATCTTCCTGCCGAGGCCATCGAGCAGGTCATCGGAAGCTGCGATGTCACGACGCCCGTAGGTCTGCGTGATCGGGCGATCCTCCTACTTCTCGCCCGTCTCGGCCTACGCGCAGGAGATATCGTCCGGCTACGTCTCGATGACATCGACTGGCACAACGCGATAATCCGCGTGTGCGGGAAGTCCCGGCGGCAGGTGGGATTGCCGCTTCCCCAGGATGCAGGCGATGCCGTTCTCGCCTACATCGAGCAGGCGCGTCCGCGCGTTGCCGAGGACCAAGTCTTCCTGCGGACAAGAGCACCGCATCGGCCCTTTGCTTGTAGTGGAACGGTCTCGGCACGCGTCAAATCCGCTCTGAAGCGGGCCGGCATGAGCGAGGTCCGACCGCGGGGCTCGCACCTCTTCCGTCACTCCACAGCGACCAACTTGGTTCGCTCCGGAGTGTCGCTCGACGTTGTCGGTGCGCTTCTGCGTCATCGCTCGCTGGATACCACCGCGATCTATGCCAAGACCGACCGCCCGATGCTTCTTGAGGTAGCGCAGCCCTGGATCGGGGATCTGCCATGCACATGAAGAAGCATGTTGGCCGTTTCGTCGCCCTCAAACGACATCTTGGCTGCCGGTACGAGACCGAAGAACGCCTGCTGCTCGCGTGGGCAGATAACGCGATGGCGCTCGGAGAGGACTTTGTCCGGGCCGAAACGATGATTCGTTTTGCCTCCAACACGCCATCCCCTGGGAGAGCTCGGAAACGTCTGAGGCAACTCCGGCAGTTCGCCCTGTGGCTGCATAGTGAGGACGACCGTCACGAGATTCCGCACATAGATGCGCTTGGCCGCGCGAAGGTGCAGAGGCGTACACCGCTCCTGTTGGGTGAGGCTGAGGTGAAACGGTTGATGGAAGCCGCCCTGCGCCTTCCGCCGGCCGGCTCGATCACGCCGCACACCTTGTACTGCGTGATCGGCTTGATGGCCGTAACCGGTTTGCGGCGCTCCGAAGTCTGTGGACTGCGGTTCTCGGACATCACCCCCGACGGGCTCGTCATTCGAGAAACCAAGTTCCGAAAGTCTCGACTCGTTCCGCTGCATCCGAACTCATGCGATGCACTCGCGGCCTATCTGGAAATCCGTAGGCAGCTCGGCGGCTCGAGCGACGCGTTGTTCGTTCTGTCGAACGGCAAACCCCTCAACAAGGGCACTCTGACCAAGATGTTCGTGAAGCTGGCGCGTTCCACAGGACTACGCGGCGGTCCCGGTGAGCCGGGTGTCAGGCTTCACGACTTGAGGCATCGCTTCTCCGTTACATCGCTTGAGCAGGCAATCGCAACCGATCCGGACCAGGTCAGCCGGCACATGCTCGCGCTCTCGACCTACCTCGGCCACTCCTGCGTTACCTCGACCTATTGGTACCTCGAGGCGACGCCGACCTTGCTGAAGCACATTGCCTGCGAGACGGAAAACGCTCGGGCGCAGAGGATGAGGCCATGACCGAATTAGCTCCCCATATCAGCATGTTCCTACGGCACCATATGCCCCAGGAGCGCAACGCCAGCCGGCATACTGTTGGCAGCTACACCGACAGCTTCGTGCTGTTGAGCCGCTTCGCGGCGGATCGGCTCGGCATCCGCCCCAGCGCGATCACGATCGAGCACCTCTCGAGCGAGCTGGTTCTCGACTTCCTCGATTATCTGGAGAGAGACCGGGGGAACACGGTCCCCACGCGGAACGTGCGCCTTGCCGCGATCAAGTCGTTCTTCCGATACCTCGAATACCGTGTGCCGGCCTGTCTCGATGTGGCTCAACAGATCAGCGCCATCCCGATGAAGCGTCATGACCAAACGGTCATCGACTGCCTCGACCACGATGAAGTGCAGGCATTGCTTGACGCACCGGACCCCAAAACCGCAGCCGGTTTGCGCGATCGGGCAATGCTGCACCTGGCCTATTGCGCCGGGCTTCGGGTCTCGGAACTGGTCGGGGTCATGGTCGGCGACCTCGGGCATCCGCACGCCGATACGGTGCGGGTGACGGGGAAGGGTCGAAGGAAGCGCACGCTCCCGCTGTGGAAGGAAACCAGTGCGGTTGTCCGCGACTGGCTTGCCATCCGACCAGCCGTGGAGGACGACCACGTCTTCCTCAATGCCAGGGGCGCCCCGATAAGCCGCCATGGGTTCGCCCATCGCTTGGCGCTGCACGCCGCGACCGCTCGCAAGACGATGCCGTCATTGGCGAGCAAGCGGATCACGCCGCACGTGCTGAGGCACGCGTGTGGCCTCCATACCTACGAGGTCACAAGGGACATTCGAAAGGTGTCTCTCTGGCTGGGGCACGCCAGCATCCGCAGTACGGAGATATACCTGCGTAGCGATCCCATCGGGAAGCTTGAGATCCTCGCTCGAGGAGTTCCTCCCTCGATCAGAAAGGGTGCCTTTACGGACGCGCCTGATCGTCTGATGGCTATTCTGCACGACACTCGCGCCGCGTAGAAATGTTGAGCGAATCCGGTCCTGCGGCTTGTTCCTGCAGGGCCGGAGCGGCTCAGCTTCTCATAAACGCTCACTCGACATAACTGGTAGATGCGGGATTCCTCCGGCGTGACGCGCCGGAAGGCGAGGTCGGTGCGATAGCGTCCCATGGGGGTGCTCCCTTCGTGCCTGGCGGGCGGGTTCTCTCTCTCCTCCCCCGCCCTGTTCACACCGACTCCTGCTCTCCTCTCTCTCCCGCGAAGCGGAAAAGGGGCGCGAGGCGCGCGCGTAGCGCAGCGGAGCCGTGCGCGAGCAGGTCGTCGTTGAAGTCAGCGCCCTCGGGAACGAGGACATGGGCGGGG
>JAJDVT010000001.1 GCA_022826005.1 Gemmatimonadota bacterium
CCGGTTCATCCCCGCCCGCCCCGTACCCTCCACCGTGGCAACGCGGCCGCCGACCCCGTCCTCGATCACGACCGACACCGCGCCCGGCTCGGCCTCCTCACCCAGCCAGTAGTCTATGATTGCACCGGACGGGGGGTTCTCGCCGCGGTAGAAGATGTCGCCCGTGTGCGCCTGCCTCCCCGCGCGGCGGATCTGCGTCGCGGGCCCGACCGTGAACAGGTGCGCGGCGTTCGCCATCACCTCCGGGGTGAGCTCCTGGAGCGCGTTGATCTGGTCGAGGATCCACACGCCGCGCCCGTGCGTCCCCAGCACGAGGTCGTTCTCGCGCGGATGGATGACCAGGTCGTTGAAGGCCGCCGTGGGCATCCCGCCGCGCAGTTCGGTCCAGTGCCCGCCGCCGTCCATCGTGTAGAAGAGACCGATCTCGGCGCCCAGGAAGAGCACGGATTCGTTGCGGAGGTCCTCGCGCACCGTCCGCAGCACCCGGTCCGGGGGCAGGTCGCCGGTGATGGAGCTCCAGGTGACCCCGTAGTCGTCCGACCTGTACAGGTAGTTGGCGTAGTCGTCGTTGCGGTAGTTGTTCCAGACGGCGTAGACGCGGGCCTCGTCGTGGCGGGAGGGCTCGATCCCGCTGACCCACGCGCCGGGAGGAAGGCCGGGGAAGCCGGCGGGGATGGCTCCCGCCGGCCCGTCCGAATCCGTAGCGTCACGCGCGGCCACGTCCGTCCACGTCGCGCCCCCGTCGCGCGACACCTGAAACCGCCCGTCATCCGTGCCGACGTACAGCAGCCCCTGCGCCAGCGGGCTCTCCGCCACCGACGAGATCGTGGGCCAGTAGGGGATTCCATCGTCCAGCGAAGGAGTGTAGTCGTCGGGCATCTGCCCCATGATCGGCAGCGTGCGCCGATCGACACCCGTCGTCAGGTCGCCCAGCTCCTGCCATGAGTCGCCCCGGTCGGTGGTCTTCCACAGGATGTTCGTGCCCGCGTACAGCGCCGACGCGTCGTGCGGCGAGATGATGAACGGGCCGTCCCAGTTGGCCGGCGCCATCGCGTTGCCGAGCCGCTGGCTGTCGAAGATGCCGACCTCTCGCCAGGTCTCCCAGTTGCGGCGGCCGCCGATGTGCCCGATCGGGTCGCCGGGCCGGATGGAGGTCCGCTCGCCGGTGCGCAGGTTGACCCGCGACAGCCCCAGGTACTGGGACTCGGTGTAGACGATGCTGTTGCTGGTCGTGTCGACCAGGTTGATGAAGCCGTCGCCCCCGCCCAGCCGGGTCCAGTCGCTGTTGAGGATGCCGCTCTGCCGGTACGTTTCGCTCGGCCCCATCCAGGAGCCGTTGACCGGAATACGATCTATGTAACTGTAATAATTTCAATATGATACGCGCTTCACTATAGAACAATTATCACTTTAGATATGTCCAGCGTTTCGAGTCGGCATCGGGGCGGAGAGAATGGTTGGTTGGGGTATCCTGTTCGGTGAAGAGTGGCCTCGAACTTCTGACGGGTTCGGCTTGATGGCGCCCGAGCAACCGACGAGCGCCCCCACGACCTCCCTTCCGACCCTCTTCTGTTGGCTTCTTCGGTGTTCCATGCTGGTGTGCCGGAAACGACCGGCAAGTCGGGTTTCACGGCCTGATCAACGTAAGGTCACGCAGTTGAACGCGCTGAACACCGAGTACGTCGGTGTGGACGCCGAGGGCCTGGCCGCGGCCCACTTCCTCGATGCGGAAGGAGGTGGGGACGGCCACGCGCCCGAGGTAGACTCCGTCGGCGGCGAAGATGTCCCAGCGCCGCATCGACTCGCCCGGGAGCCGGTAGCGCCGCGCCCAGATCTCCCCCTCTTCGGCAAAGAGGACATCGGTGTATCCGGGAAGCGAGTCGGGCAGTGCGACCTGTTGGTATCGGTCAATCCGCTCGCGGATCTCTGCTTCATCGGCATCGGAGCGCCCCGCACCTGCGTACCTCTCCAAGTGCTCGTCCGTGCGAACCGGAGGGGCGTCGTCGATGCGCGCGATCATGCGTAGGGAGCCGTCTTCGCCGAACACTCTGATCTCGTACGCGACCCCGTCGGTGACCACAACACCGTACGGGGATCCCGCGGCCGAGGACTGTGACGAGAAGGGAATCGCGAAGGAGCGCGCCCCATTCCCCTGTGCCAAGGTAGCCATTGCCACATCCCTTCCCTCCGCCAAGGTATCGACCAGCCCACCGTCCAAGCGATGGCGCACAAAGAGGACTCGGCGGTTCTCCTCGCCCCCAAACATGGTTTCCATCA
The DNA here is from genome assembly GCA_022826005.1 of Gemmatimonadota bacterium. Classification (GTDB taxonomy): domain Bacteria; phylum Gemmatimonadota; class Gemmatimonadetes; order Longimicrobiales; family Gaopeijiaceae; genus Bin94. Next base: position 2,278 of record JAJDVT010000001.1, read on the forward strand.
TGTTCACCACGGATCCGCCCCTGAAAGCCGCGAAGTCGGGCAGGTTGTAGGGGGAGGCGCGGCTCAGCACCGCGTTGGGACCAGCGAGCCCGACCGTCCGGATGGACATGTCGTCCCTCTCGGCAAGCGTGGCCGTTCCCATCGGTGTCCCCTCACCGCTGAAGCGGGTGATCCGGTCCAGTTCGGAGTCCGCCGCGATGATCTGTCGGGAGTCCACATCGGTTTCTTCCAAGTACCTGATCGGCCAGGCTCCGCCGAGGGTCCGAAACTCTCCAGGACCCTCTCCTTCTCTCCCTAGCGACTGAATGTGCCGGCCCTCAGCGTCGAAGGTGCGGATCTGATGGGCCTGCCCGTCGGCCACAACGACATTGCCGACCGCGTCGCGCTTGGCGGATACGATCCGGCCGAAGAGCATCTCGTCCAGACCGCTGAGTTGGCCGATCGAAAGCGTGGGTTCTTCGGCCAGCTCCGCGTAGAGCAGATCACCGGGTGGGTTTGTGACGACCCGGATCCCGGCAGAGTCGGTGATCGGCACGTTCGAGGATGGCGATGCCTCCGAATCACCACAGGCAACGCAGGCTGCAACCAGACTCAGGAAAAGCAGGTGTCTCATGGAGTTTCTCCGCGAGTGGGCCGGCTTGTGCTGCGTAGACCGGATGTATGGTTCGGTCAGTTCCCGCCGCCGGTGCCCTCGGGATCTTCCTCGCAGGTCACGTAGCCGTGGAAGTCGACCCGGTCCTCCTCCTCGTTGTAGTAGGACTCGGCGTCGAAGTCCGACTTGAGGAACCCGCCGCACTCGCGCACGGCGCGCTCCATGCACTGCAGGAACTGCCGCCAGCGGTGGCCCTTCTGAAAGATATTGAGGTTTTCGACATCCTCCACGATGCAGGTCGGCTCACGGTCCTCGTCGGGCTCTTGGTCGAAGGCCGTTCCCTCCCAGCCCGGGGGCACGTACGGGACCTCCCGGTACACGTAGAGCACGACGTCGGGCGCCAACTCCGACTCGTGCGAGATCTCGACCATCTCGCGCATCCAGGCTTCCCTCGAGGTGGCGATCACGTCCGGGTCGGTGAGAATCGACATCTTGTCGACGCCTGGTTTCATCTGTGTGACCAGCGCCCCGAGCATGTCGGCGTTCGCCAGCAGGAGCCCCTCCTCCTGCTCCCCGGCCGGAGCGGCCGGACCGGCGTCGCCGCAGGCGACCATCAGGGTGAAGGGCAGCAGGACTAGGTTCAGGATCACGAGTGCGATGATCCACTTCTTCCGATTCATCTCCATGCCTCCTGTTAGGGAGTTTGGGTTCCTGGGGGCCGGGATCGGCCCCTCATGTGATTCCGCGACGGTACAAGCCTGCCCAGTCAAATCTGCAAGTCCTCGGTGCGATTGGGCCGCGCGGAGACGGGCGTGGACCGCCGTGGTGGCGGAGGCGGCACTGGCGCACACGATGGGCGGCACCGGCAAGGGGGGGTGGCCCGAAGGAACTGAAAGAACGGGCGTCACAGGGCTGCAACTTCACCGGCCCAAAGCTCAAGTGCCCGATGTCGTACCAGTCCAGCGCCCGGTCCGGAATCCCGTCGGCATCGTCCGGGCCGACCTGCCGGTCGACCAGAACCACCAGAGTCGACCCGTGAAGGTCGAAGCCCCTCAGCCGATCGCTGACCTTCACCGACCCGACGTATTCGGCATTCTCGTACACGTCGAGGTAGGACCACTCGTGCAGGTCGCGCCGAGTGGCGATCCAGAAGCGGTTGTCAGCGTCGAACAACTGGTGTTCCGTGCCCAGATGGTAGTTCTTCGGCTTCGCCCGATAGTCTTCCAGCCGCTCCGCAATCCGACGTGAGGGGGAGACGATGCCCAA
>JAJDVT010000111.1 GCA_022826005.1 Gemmatimonadota bacterium
GTGATCGCCGCCGTCAGCGTCGTCTTCCCGTGGTCCACATGTCCGATCGTCCCCACGTTCACGTGCGGCTTCGTGCGCTCGAAGGTCTCCTTCGCCATTCTTTCCTCGCGTCTGGGTTTATGCCATTTGCACGGGCGGGGCCGTCAGACGCCCGCCAGGATCTTCTTGCCGGACTTCGCCCGGGCCACTTCTGCGTAGTGTGAGAACTGCATCGTGTACACGGCCCGGCCCTGGCTGAGCGACCGGAGCCCCGTGGAATAGCCGAACATCTCGCCCAGCGGCACGCTCGCGCCGATCACCTGGGCATCGCCGCGGTCGGTCATGCCGCCCACCTTGCCGCGGCGCGAGGACAGGTCGCCGATCAGGTCGCCCATGTACTCCGAAGGCGTGACGACCTCGACGTCCATTACAGGCTCCAGCAGAACCGGATCCGCCTTTCGGAGCGCGGCGGTCAACGCCATCGACCCCGCGATCTTGAAGGCGATCTCACTCGAATCCACGTCGTGGTAGGAACCGTCGATCAGCGCCACCTTGACGTCGACGACGGGGTATCCCTCCACCACGCCGGCGTTCGTCGCCTCGCGCACGCCACGCTCCACCGCGGGTATGTACTCCCGCGGCACGACGCCGCCCTTGACCCGGTCCTCGAAGACGAAGCCGCTGCCCGCCTTTCCCGGTTCGACATCGATGACGACATGGCCAAACTGGCCACGGCCCCCGGTCTGCCGCACAAACCGGCCCACCACCTTCGCCGCCGCCTTCCGGATCGTCTCGCGGTACGCGACCTGCGGACGCCCGATGTTGGCCGAAACGGAGAACTCGCGGCGCAGGCGGTCGACGATGATCTCGAGGTGGAGCTCGCCCATCCCGCTGATGATCGTCTGCCCCGTCTCGGGGTCGGTGTGCACGCGGAAGGTGGGATCCTCCTCCGCCAGCTTGCCCAGCCCGGTCCCGAGCTTGTCCTGGTCGGCCTTGGTGCGTGGCTCGATCGCGACGGAGATCACGGGCTCCGGGAAGTCCATCGCCTCGAGGATGATGGGGTGGTCCTGGGCACAGATGGTGTCTCCTGTGCGCACGTTCTTCAGGCCGATGATGGCGGCGATGTCGCCCGCGTACACCTCCTCGCGCTCCTCCCGCTTGTTCGCGTGCATCTGGAGGATGCGTCCCGCGCGCTCCTTGCGGGCCTGGGTGGCGTTCAGCACCCGGCTCCCCTTTGTGAGCGTGCCCGAATAGACCCGCAGGTACGTGAGCCTGCCGACGAAGGGATCCGACATGATCTTGAAGGCCAGCGCCGAAAGTGGCGCGTCGTCGGAGGGCTCGCGCGTCTGCCGCTCACCGTCGCCGTACGGGGGTCGGCCCTCGATCGCCGGTACATCCAGGGGCGACGGCAGATAGTCGATGACGCCGTCGAGAAGCCGCTGCACGCCCTTGTTCTTGAAGGCCGAGCCGCAGAACACCGGGAAGAGCGTTCCCGACACGGTCGCCGCGCGGATCGCGAGGCGGACATCGTCCTCGGTGAGATCCTCTCCCATCAGATACTTCTCGAGGAGGTCGTCGTGGTGCTCCACCGCGGCCTCGACCAGCTCGTGGCGCAACGCCTCGGCCTTATCGCGGAGCGAGTCCGGGATGCCGACCTCTGTGATCGTCGAACCGAGTTCGTCGGCCCAAACAAACGCCTTCATCGCTACGATGTCGATGACGCCGGTAAAGAGGTCGGCCTCGCCCAGAGGATACTGAACGGCGAAGGCGTTGGCGCCCAGCCGCTCGCGCATCATGTCGATCACATTCTCGAAGTTGGCGCCCGTCCGGTCCATCTTGTTGACGAATGCGATCCGCGGAACGCTGTAGCGGTCGGCCTGCCGCCAGACCGTCTCGGACTGCGGTTCCACCCCGCCTACCGCACAAAAAACAGCGATCGCTCCGTCCAGAACGCGAAGCGATCGCTCGACCTCGGCCGTGAAGTCCACGTGACCGGGCGTGTCGATGATGTTGATTCGGTATTCCGAGTCGTTGCGGCGCCAGTACGCCGTCGTGGCAGCGGAGGTGATGGTGATTCCCCGCTCCTGTTCCTGCTCCATCCAGTCCATGGCCGCCGCGCCCTCATGGACCTCTCCCATGCGGTGCAGACGACCGGTGTAGAACAGGATACGCTCCGTGGTCGTCGTCTTCCCGGCATCGATGTGCGCCATGATGCCGATGTTCCGGAGCTTCGGAAGTGGTGTGATCCTGGGCATGGTCTATGGTCAACTCAGTCTTTTCTTCAGCCTGTCAAACAGCATTTCCCGCCGGAGAGTCCTCTCTCCGCGTCCGGGGCGCCCGGTGGGGGGGCCGCGGCCGGCGGGAAGGACACTCTACCAGCGGTAGTGCGCGAAGGCCTTGTTCGCTTCAGCCATCCGATGAGTGTCATCCTTCTTCTTAACCGTCGCTCCCTCTCCCCTGCTGGCGGAGAGGATCTCGGCAGCCAGCCGCTGGGCCATGGTCCGCTCTCCGCGCTGGCGCGCGAATCCGATCAGCCACTTGATCGCGAGGGACTGACGCCGCTCGGGCCTGACTTCGATGGGGACCTGGTAGGTCGCCCCGCCCACGCGCCGGCTCTTTACCTCCAGAGCCGGTTTGGCGTTGGTGAGCGCCTGCCGGAAGATGTTCATGGGCGGCTGGCCGGCCTTCGCTTCGACGATCCCCATCGCCTCGTAGAAGGTGCGCTCGGCCAGCGATTTCTTGCCGTCCAGCATCAGTCCGTTAATGAACTTCTGCACCACATGCGACCCGTAGTGAGGATCCTCCGGGATCTGTCGGCGAACAGCTCGCGTGCGGCGGCTCATAGCGGCGACTCCACCCGGCGGCCTACCTGGGCCGCTTCGCTCCGTACTTGGACCGCCCCTGGCGGCGGTCGGAAACGCCCGAGGTGTCCAGGGTGCCGCGGACGATGTGATATCGCACGCCCGGGAGATCGCGCACGCGCCCCCCCCGGATCAGTACGATCGAGTGCTCCTGCAGGTTGTGACCCTCCCCCCCGATGTATGCCGTGACCTCGTACCCGTTGGTAAGGCGCACTCGGGCGACCTTGCGGAGGGCCGAATTGGGCTTCTTCGGGGTGGTGGTGTACACACGGGTGCAGACCCCCCGTTTCTGGGGGTTTTTCTGGAGCGCGGGCGACTTGTTCTTCTTCGCGAGCCGCGCGCGTCCCTTCCGCACCAGTTGATTCAGTGTGGGCATCGAGCCGGGCCGTGGATGGTTGGTTTCCCTGCACCTGGGCGAACAAAGGCGCGCCTGCCGATCAAGCGCGCCGGTGATCGCCCCGGGGCCTCCCCCCAGGAGCGTTTCCTGGACAGCCTTGAAAAGTTACCCAAACTCGTGGGGAAGTCAATGCCGAGTCTTGTCCAACGGGAAGTGAGCCCGAACGGGATCCCGGATTCCAGCGGGAGATGAGCCTGAGCGCCAAGCGCGGGCCGGCGACCAGGGCCGGCCCGCGCCCCCGCAACCCTACTCCGTCGGAACCGTCTCCACCGCCTCGCCCAGCCCGGGCAGCATCTCGCCGGGCGCCGTGAGCGGCAGGATCTCCTCGTCGTAGTACGCCTGCTCCACCACGAAGTCGACATCGTACCAGCGGTGCACACCCGTACCGGCCGGGATGAGGTGGCCGATGATGATGTTCTCCTTGAGCCCGTTGAGGTCGTCCTTCGCGCCTCTCACCGCGGCGTCGGTGAGCACCCGGGTCGTCTCCTGGAAGGAAGCCGCCGAGATGAATGACTCCGTGGTGAGGCTCGCCTTCGTGATCCCGAGCAGCAGGGGCTCCTGGACCGCGTGCTTCTTGCCTTCCAGCTTCGCCTGCTCGTTGATCTTGCGGAACTCGACGCGGTCGACGTGCTCGCCCTCCAGCAGGTGCGTCCCGCCCGGATCGACGACGCGGACCTTCTGGAGCATCTGCCGCACGATCACTCCGATGTGCTTGTCGTTGATCTTGACGCCCTGCAGGCGGTAGACCTCCTGAATCTCGTTCAACAGGTACTCCTGAACCGCCCGGGCCCCCTTGATCCGCAGGATGTCGTGGGGGTTCTTGGGTCCCTCCGAGATGCGGTCTCCAGCCCGCACCTGGTCCCCCTGGTGGACCCGCATGTGCTTGCCGACCGGCACCTCGTAGGTCCTCCGCTTACCCTGCTGCGTGACGAAGACTTCCCGCTTGCCGCGCTTGATGTCGCCAAACGAGACGACCCCGTCGATCTCGGTGACCACCGCCGGATCCTTGGGCCGGCGCGCCTCGAAGAGTTCGGCGACCCGGGGCAGTCCGCCGGTGATGTCGCGGGTCTTGTAGACCTCGCGGCTGATCTTGGCGATGCCGTCGCCGGGCTGGATGCTGTCGCCGTGCGCGCACATCAGCTGGGCGCCCACCGGAATGATGAATTCCCTGAGCAGCTCGCTGGAAGCCGCTTCGCCGCTCCGGATCTGGATGGTGGGATGGAGCTTCTTGTCCCGGTCCTCGATGATCATCATCTGGCGGCGGCCCGTGGATTCGTCCAGCTCCTCCCGGACGGTCTGCTCCTCCACGATATCCACGAAGCGCAGCACGCCCTCCACGTCCGCTACGATGGGCTCCGAATAGGGATCCCAGCTGAAGAGCAGGTCGCCGGCCTTGATGGACTGGCCCTCCTCGATGTGAATCGTCGCGCCGTAGGGCACCGCCAGCTGGCTGCGAACCTGGCCCTCCCGGGTCTGGATGACGATCCTGCCCTCCCGCGACGTGATGATCCGGTTTCCGTCCCGGGATTCGACCTGCGAGACCCGCTCCAGCGCCACGACGCCCGCGATCTTGGACTTGCGCTGGTTCTGGGCCGCGATCCGCGCCGCTGTGCCCCCGATGTGGAAGGTCCGCAGGGTCAGCTGCGTTCCCGGCTCACCGATCGACTGCGCGGCAATGATTCCGACCGCCTCGCCGATATCGACGGACTCCATCGTCGCGAGGTTGCGGCCGTAACACATCCGGCAGATCCCCCGCTTGGACGCGCAGGTGAGCACCGAGCGGATCTTGACCGTCTGGATTCCGGCGTTCTCGATGGCCTCGGCAGCCTGTTCGGTGATCAGCGCGTGTCTCTCGACGATGATCTCGCCGTCGATCGGATCATAGACATCCTCCAGCGCGACGTTCCCGGCGATTCTGTCGGCCAGGGGTTCGACGATGTCCTCGCCCTCCTTGAGCGCGCTCACCGGGAGTCCGAGCAGCGTGCCGCAGTCCTCCTCCGAGATTGTCACGTCCTGCGCTACGTCGACGAGTCGTCGCGTCAGGTAGCCGGCGTCGGCGGTCTTGAGCGCCGTGTCCGCCAGACCCTTCCGGGCCCCGTGGGTGGAGATGAAGTACTCCACCACCGTCAGCCCCTCCCGGAAGTTGGACCGGATCGGGCTCTCGATGATCTCGCCTATGCCCCCCGTCAGCTTCTTCTGCGGCTTGGCCATGAGGCCGCGCATCCCCGCGAGCTGCCGCATCTGGTCGCGGTTCCCGCGCGCACCGGAGATCATCATCATGTACACCGGGTTGAACCCGCCCTTGGAGCGCTCGAGGTGCCGCACCATCGCGTCGGCGACATCGTTGTTGGCGTGGGTCCAGGTGTCGATGATCTTGTTGTAGCGCTCGCCGTTCGATATGTACCCGGAGTCGTAGGCCTTCTGGAACCGGGTGACCTGGCCCGTGGCGTCACCGAGCAGATCCGCCTTCTCGGGCGGAACCTCGAGGTCGTCGATGCCGACCGAGACCCCGCCCTGGGTGGCGTAGCGGAAGCCGAAGTCCTTGAGGTCGTCGAGGAACCGGGTGGTTGCGGTCAGACCCGCCTCCTTGAAGCACTGGAAGACCAGGTCGCCGAGCTGCTTCTTCCCGAAGGTGCGGTTGAGGAACCCGATCGAGTCGGGGATGATCGAATTGAACAGCACCCGTCCCACGGTCGTCCGCACCCAGCGCGCCTCGCTGGCGGAGTCGGGATCTTCGGCGTCGACCCGGGCCGGGACCCAATACCAGCACGGCGTGGAGAACCTGACGTGGCGGTGTGCCAGCGCCATCTCCACTTCGCCGTAGCTGGAGTAGCGGGGCGCACCCTCGTAGAGTTCGCTCAGCCTGGCATCGGCGTCCGCCCGCTGGGCCTCCGGCACCTTGCTGCTCCGGGCCGCCGGCTCGAGGGACGCGATGCCGATGGGAGGCTTGGTGAGGTAGAACGATCCGATCACCATGTCCTGGCTGGGCGAAGCGACGGGCCGGCCGTTTGACGGCAGCAGCACGTTGTTGCTGGACAGCATCAGCACGCGGGCCTCCAGCTGCGCCTCGTAGGAGAGCGGCAGGTGGACCGCCATCTGGTCCCCGTCGAAGTCCGCGTTGAAGGCCGAGCAAACCAGCGGATGGATCCGGATGGCCTTCCCTTCGACGAGCACCGGCTCGAAGGCCTGGATGCCGATACGGTGCAGCGTGGGGGCACGGTTGAGCAGCACCGGGTGGTCGCGGATGATGTCTTCGAGCACCTCGTAGACCTTCGGATCGTCCATCTCGACGATCTTTTTCGCCCGCTTGACGGTCTCTGCCTCGCCGCGCTTCTCCAGTTCATGGATGATGAAGGGCTTGAACAGCTCGACCGCCATCGCCTTCGGCAACCCGCACTGGTGCAGCTTGAGCTCCGGCCCAACGACGATCACCGAGCGGCCGGAATAGTCCACGCGCTTGCCCAGCAGGTTCTGGCGGAAGCGTCCCTGCTTGCCCTTGAGCATGTCGGAGAGCGACTTGAGCGGCCGCTTGCCACGTCCCCGAATGGCCTTCGCACGGCGTCCGTTGTCGAACAGGGCGTCCACCGACTCCTGCAGCATCCGCTTCTCGTTCCTCAGGATGACCTCGGGGGCCCGCATCTCGATCAGCTTCTTGAGCCGGTTGTTGCGATTGATGACCCGGCGGTACAGATCGTTCAGGTCCGAGGTGGCGAAGCGGCCGCCGTCCAGCGGCACCAGCGGACGCAGGTCCGGCGGGATCACCGGGATCACATCCATCACCATCCACTCGGGCCTGTTGCGCTTGTCCGGCGAGTCTCCCGAGTTCCGGAGCGCATCAACCACCTTCAGACGGCGCAGCTTCTTCTTCTTCCGGTGCTGGGACGTCTCGGTCCGGATCTCATTGCGCAGCCACAGCGCCAGTCGGTCCAGCCCCTTGCCGTCCCTGTTCTGCTCCGAGATCTCGACGTCAGGCGAGTCGAGGCGTTTCAGCAGGGTCCGGGCAGCCTCGGCCCCGATTTCGGCCCGGAACCGTTCGTCCTTTTCGTCGCGCGCCTTGACGCGGAGGTCGTAGTACTCGTCCTCGTCCAGCAGATCGAGGAACTCTACGTCCTGGTCCCCCGGGTCGGTGACCACGTAGGCCGCATAGTAGATCACCTTCTCGAGATCCTTGAGGGTCATCCCGAGGAGGTACCCGAGCTGGCTCGGCAGCGTCTTGAAGAACCAGATGTGACAGATCGGCACCGCGAGCTCGATGTGGCCCATCCGCTCGCGGCGCACCTTGGACAGCGTCACCTCTACACCGCAGCGGTCGCAGATGATGCCGCGAAAGCGGATGCGCTTGTACTTCCCGCAGGAACACTCCCAGTCCTTGACCGGACCGAAGATGCGCTGGCAGAAGAGCCCCATCGGCTCCGGCTTGAACGAGCGGTAGTTGATGGTCTCCGGCTTGGTGACCTCGCCGTGCGACCACTCGCGGATGTCCTCCGGAGACGCGATGCGGATCCGGATGAAGTTGAATTCGGACGTCCGGCTCTCTCTAGCGCGGGGAAAGTCGATCATGTCTGTCCACCGTCCTTAGCAGATTATTCTTCCTCGCCCAGTTCCACCCGAAGGCCCAGCGCCTGGAGTTCCTTCACCAGGACGTTGAACGACTCCGGGATCCCGGGGTTCGGCAGGTTTTCGCCCTTGACCACGGCCTCGTAGACCCGGGACCGGCCGGTCACGTCGTCCGACTTCACGGTCAGGATTTCCTGCAGCGTATGGGCCGCCCCGTAGGCCTCGAGTGCCCACACCTCCATCTCGCCGAATCGCTGCCCGCCGAACTGCGCCTTGCCGGCGAGGGGCTGCTGCGTGACAAGCGAATACGGGCCGATGCTGCGTGCGTGGATCTTGTCGTCGACCAGGTGGGAGAGCTTCAGCATGTAGATGCCCCCCACCGTGACCGGGAAGTCGAAGCGCTCGCCGCTACGGCCGTCCCTGAGCCACACCTTGCCGTTCGGCAGGATCTCCGCCTGCGCAAGCAGCTCCCGCACGGCCGCGTCCAGCGCCAGGTTCTTCACCGGTGCGTGTACGATCTGCGCGATCGCCGGGAAACGCTGCTTGAGGACCTGATTCCCTTTTGCGGCGGCACGGATTCCGACCGCGACCAGGAAGTTGCGCATCCCGGCGATCAGGTACTCCGAGTCTGTTCCTGCCGCCGACGCGACGTACTCGTCCAGCGAACGGCCGACCTCGACGACCGTGTCCGGACCGGCGTCGCCGTTGCCGGCGGGACTCCTGCGGATGCCACCCGCCTCCGGATGCGCCTGCACGAGCTCCAGGAACGCTTCGTAGTCCGGCGTGGCGAACGGCCACTCGACCCCGTTCGCGAGCGTGGCGCCGGCCCATCTGACTCCGGCCAGCTTGAGCAGCACCGCGATCTCCTCCTCCGAGGCTCCCTGGAAGACTGGTGTCTTGGCCGCGAAGCCCAGGACTTCGGCCGCCCACCCGAGGTGCGTCTCCAGGATCTGGCCCACATTCATCCGCGATGGAACCCCGAGCGGGTTGAGCACGATGTCGACCGGGCTCCCGTCGGGCAGGTAGGGCATGTCCTCCTCGGGCGCGATCCTGGCGATGATCCCCTTGTTGCCGTGCCGGCCCGCCATCTTGTCGCCCACGGAGATCTTGCGCTTCTCGGCGATGCACACCTTGACGAGCTGGACCACCCCGGGCGGAAGCTCATCGGGCTGGAAGACCTTGTCGATCTGCTCCTCGGTCCGATCCCGCACCCGCGAAATCCGGTCTCTGGCCTCGTCGACGACCTCGTGCACCCTGGTGTTCGCCTCCTGGCTGCGGAGCTTGAGCTGCGGCAGATCCACTTCGCGGAGGCGCAGCTGCCTGAGCCGCCGTGCGGTGAGTTCGGTCCCCTCGGGGAAGTAGGGCTCGACCGTCCCCTTCTTGAGACAGAGCGCGATCTCCTCCCCGCGCAGCAGCCCCATCAACTCGTCGTCGCGCGCGTCGGAGATGCGCTGAATCTCCTCCCGCTCCTCCTTGCGCAGCTCGCCGATCCTGGCACCGTGCTCGCGTTCGAGCAGGGGATCGTCGATCCGCCGCGAGAAGATCTTGACGTCGATCACGGTGCCGACCATCCCCGGCGAGACCCGCAGCGAAGAATCCTTGACGTCCTTCGCCTTTTCGCCGAAGATCGCGGTCAGCAGCTTCTCCTCGGGCGACAGCTCGGTCTCGCCCTTCGGCGTGATCTTCCCGCACAGGATGTCGCCGCTCTTGACCCGCGCGCCGATGCGCACGATGCCGCGCTCGTCGAGGTCGAGGAGGTTCTCGTCCGCCACGTTGGGGATTTCCCGGGTGATCTCCTCCATGCCGCGCTTGGTGTCGCGGACGTGGAGTTCCAGCTCCTGGATGTGGATGGAGGTGAAGACATCGTCCCTGACGAGGCGCTCCGAGAGCACGATCGCATCCTCGAAGTTGTAGCCGTACCAGGGCATGAAGGCGACCCTGACGTTGCGCCCGAGAGCTAGTTCTCCCCGGTCGGTGGAGGGGCCGTCGGCGATGATGTCCCCCTGCGCCACCCGTTGGCCCGACTTCACGAGCGGCCGCTGGTTGATCGCCGTGTCCTGGTTGGTGCGCCAGAACTTCTTGAGCCGGTAGCGGTCGAACTGTGCGAGTTTCGCCAGCGGTCCGGCGGAGTCCTCCGGGTTGGTCATGCCGGTGTCGACGATGATCTCGTCCGCCGTGACCTGGAGCACCCTGCCGTCCCTCCTGGCCGTGATGACCGCCCCCGAGTCCCTCGCCACCTTCTCCTCGAGCCCCGTGCCGACCAGCGGCGCGTCGGTGTGAAGAAGCGGCACCGCCTGGCGCTGCATGTTCGAGCCCATCAGGGCCCGGTTCGCGTCGTCGTGCTCCAGGAACGGGATCATCGCGGCGGCGACGGACACGAGCTGGTCCGGGGCCACGTCGATGTAGTCGATCTCCGGGGGGGGCAGAAGCGGGAAGTCCCCGCGCCGGCGGCACAGGACGTACCGGTTTTCGAACGAGCCGTCGGGCTGGAGCGGAGCGTTCGCCTGCGCGATCGAGGCTTCCTGCTCCTCGTTCGCCGACAGCCACACGATGTCACTGGTCACGCACCCGTCCACCACGCGGCGGTAGGGAGTCTCGACGAACCCGAGGTCGTTGACCCGCGAGTAGGTCGTCAGTGACGTGATCAGCCCGATGTTGGGACCCTCCGGCGTCTCGATGGGGCACATCCGGCCGTAGTGGGAGTAGTGCACGTCCCGCACCTCGAAGCCCGCGCGCTCGCGCGTCAGCCCGCCCGGCCCGAGCGCCGAAAGGCGGCGCTTGTGGGTCAGTTCGGCCAGCGGGTTGGTCTGGTCCATGAACTGGCTCAGCTGCGAGGACCCGAAGAACGCCTGGATGACGGCGGAAACCGTGCGCGCGTTCACGAGATCGTCGATGTTGATCTTGGCCGGATCGGTGTTGATCGACATGCGCTCCTTCACCAGCCGGGCCATTCGCGAAAGGCTTACCGAGAACTGGTTGGCGATCAGCTCACCCACCGTGCGGACGCGACGGTTGCCCAGGTGATCGATGTCGTCGATGCGCCCCCGGCCCTCGTTCAGCTCGATCAGGTACCCCAGGATGCTGACGAAGTCATCCCTGGTCAGCACCGTCTCGGTCTGCGGGACATCGAGGTCGAGCCGCTGGTTGATCTTGTAGCGGCCCACCCGGCCCAGATCGTAGCGCCGGGGATCGAAGAACACCCGTTCCAGCGCGGCTCGCGCGGTCGCGACGTTGGGCGCTTCGCCGGGTCTCAACAAGGAATAGATGGCGTTTAGCGCCTCCTCTTCGCTCTTCGTCGGATCCTTGCGTATCGTGTTCTTGACGATAGGGCTCTCGCCCGGGCGTCCACCCCGCCCCTCACGGGCGGATCTGTACACCGAAACCTTCTCGAACCCACCGCGCTGCAGCAGTCGAATCTCGTCGCTCCCGAGTTCCGTCCCCTGTTCCAGCAGCACCTCTCCGGTCTCGGAGTCGACGATGTCCTCGGCGACCACCGTTCCCACCAGTTCCCGCTCGTCCTCTTCCTCGGAGGGCACTGCCGCGTCACCGACTTCGAAGAAAAGCCGATAGATCTCGGCGTCGGTCCCGTAGCCGAAGGCTCGCAGAAGTGCCGTGGCCGGGAACTTCTTCTTCTTGTCGATGTGGACGTAGCAGATGTCGTTGATGTCGATGGTGAACTCGACCCAGGAGCCCCGGAACGGGATGATCCGCGCCTTGTTGAGCTTCTGCCCGTTGGGGTGCACGTCCTCTTCGAAGACGACGCCGGGGGACCGGTGCAGCTGGCTGACCACAACCCGCTCGGCGCCGTTGATCACGAAGGTGCCCAGTTTGGTCAGGAGCGGGAGGTCGCCCAGATACACCTCCTTCTCGATGATGTTCCCAGGCTTGCGGGCCTTCTTGCCCTCCTTGTGCCACACCACCAGGCGCAACGTGGCCTTGAGGGGCGCGGCATAGGTCATGTCGCGCTCGATGCACTCCTCGACGGAGTACTTGGGTTCGCCCAGCTGGGACGAGACGTATTCCAGGGTCAGGTCACCGTTCACGTCATCAACGGGGAAGATCTCCTGAAAGACCCGATCCAGGCCGAAGTGCCACATCTCGGAATCGGAAGCCGTCGTGTCGATGAGCTTCTCGAAGGACCGGACCTGCACGTCCAGCAGGTTGGGCATGGGCATGCCCGAATGGAGCTTGCCAAAGCTCACGATCGGCCGAGCGCCTTGCTGGGCGCCATTGTGTCTAGCCAACGGACCACTCCCCTGTCAGAGTTGCAGACATCGATGGTGGAAACGGGGAAACGCGCAGACCTCGCAACAGGGCAAAGACCGTCCCCGAACTGCGCTGCAGTTCAAGGAGCGGCCCCGCCCCGGCGGGGTATCCGCGCCGCAGGCGCCCCCGGGGATGCCGGGCGGCGTACTCGAACGGGCGCACCTACTTGACGTTGACGGTGGCGCCGACTGCTTCGAGCTTGCTCTTGATCTCCTCTGCCTCTTCCCTGGTGACCGCTTCCCGCACCGAACTCGGCGCCTTGTCGACCAGTTCCTTGGCTTCCTTGAGTCCGAGGCTGGTAATCTCCCGGATCACCTTGATCACCTGGATCTTCTTGGCGCCGAACGACTCGAGCGTCACGTCGAACTCGTCCTTCTCCTCGGCGGCTTCCTCGGCTTCGCCCGCGGCTCCGGGCATGGCCATCACCGGCGCGGCGGCGGCGGTCACGTTGAAGCGATCCTTGAACGCCTCGACGAACTCCGAGAGTTCGATCACCGTCATGTTGCCGAAGGTCTCAAGCAGTTCCTGCTGATTCACAGCCATTCTGATCCTCCTTGGGTTATCCCGGCTTGCCCCGGGGCACTCTGTTCAGCTGTCTGGCAGCCCATGGAATGAGTCCCCGCTGCATTCGGGAGGCGATTCATCCGGGCTGGTCCGCGGTGCTCACGTACTCGCAATGTCAAGAGAACTTTACCAAATGTCATGTTTACTTTACTTTCCGGGTTTCCCGCAACGCCGCTCTGCGTTGCTCCTCGGGCGAACAGCTCCGCTGTGCGCCCTTCGTCGCGCCTTGCCAGCCCCGGCGCCTCGCCGCCCTCGGTGCTACGCGGAGATTATCCACGGGCTGCTTCGTCCTGCGATTCCACCTTGTCGCGCAGCGCCTCGACGAGCCCGGCCATCTCCTGCAGCTTGCCGCCGAGCACGCCCACCAATGCGGAGAGCGGGCCGCTCAGGACGCCTGCCACCTGCGACAGCAGTTCCTCGCGCGAGGGCAGTCGCGACACCGCGGCTATCTCCTCGGGTCCGAGGACTCCGGACTCCATGACACCGACCTTGAAAACCGGCCGGTCGCCGTTTTCCCTTGCGAAATCCACCACCGCCTTCGCGGCGTCCACCGCATTGTCGATCCCGAACACGACCCCGGTGGGGCCGGTCAGGTACGACGAGATGTCCGGCAGCTCGGTGTCGGCCATTGCCCGCTTCAGGAGGCGGTTCTTGACCACTAGGTACTCGCCGCTGGACTTCTTGAGCTGGCGGCGCAGGGTGGTGATCGCCTGGACGTCCAATCCGGTGAAGTCGGTCAGGTAGATGGCCTCGGCGCGGGCCAGCCGCTCCTGCAGATCGGAGATGAACTCCTGCTTCTGTTCCCTGGTCATCGCTCAGGCACTCCGCGAAAAGCTGTTGGGATCCACCGGCACCCCCGGACCCATGGTGCTGGCCACCGTCACGCTCTTGACGTAGGTGCCCTTGGCAGCCGAAGGCCTGGCACGCAACACCGACGACATGAAGGCGTTCAGGTTCTCCTCGAGGCGCTCGACCTCGAACGACACCCTGCCGATGGGCGCGTGCAGGTTGCCGGTCTTGTCCACCCGGTATTCGATCTTCCCGGCCTTGATCTCCTGAATTGCGCGGGCGACATCGGGGGTGACCGTGCCTGCCTTGGGCGTCGGCATGAGGCCCCGCGGTCCCAGAATCCGGCCCAGCGGCCCCACCATCCGCATCAGGTCGGGGGTGGCCACGCAGACATCGAAGCCGAGCCATCCCTCCTTGATCTTCTCCACGTAAT
This sequence comes from Gemmatimonadota bacterium, assembly GCA_022826005.1. Classification (GTDB taxonomy): domain Bacteria; phylum Gemmatimonadota; class Gemmatimonadetes; order Longimicrobiales; family Gaopeijiaceae; genus Bin94. The sequence goes on from JAJDVT010000111.1 coordinate 13,847, forward strand.
CGACTCCGATGAAGTCGGCGCCCGCCTCCCGGGCCTCGTCCTCCCTGTCACCCTGGCAGATGGCCAGCACGCGCACTTCCTTGCCGGTGCCGTTGGGGAGGACCACCGTGCCGCGGACCACCTGGTCGGCCTTGCGGGGGTCGACCCCGAGGTGCGTTGCCACCTCCACGCTTTCGTCAAAGCGAGCATAGGCCATCTCCTTGACCTGCCCGAGCGCGTCCTTCGGGGACTGCCGCTCCATCCGGTCATAGGAACCGCGGGCTTCCGAGTACTTTCTGCTGCGTCTGGGCATGTGCTAGGCTGTCAGTTCGCCGTCGACCGTGATTCCCATCGAGCGAGCGGTACCGCTGATCATCCGCATCGCCGAGAGGACACTGTCGGTGTTGAGGTCCGGCATCTTCGCCCGGGCGATCTCGCGCACCTGGTCGACGGACAGGGTGGCCACCTTGTCCGACTGCGGCTCCTGGGAGCCCTTGTCGATCCCCGCCGCCTTCAGGATCAGGAAGGAGGCGGGCGGTGTCTTCGTAATGAAGGAGAAGGAGCGGTCCGCGTAGACGGTGATCTCGACCGGCGTGAGCGTGCCGGCCTGCTTCTTCGTCTGGGCGTTGAACTGCTTGCAGAAGTCCATGATGTTCACGCCGTGCTGTCCGAGCGCCGGCCCGACCGGGGGTGCCGGATTGGCCTGGCCCGCCGGGATCTGCAGCTTCACGAACCCGAGGATCCGCTTATTCGGCTTTCTCTTAGCCATATCGTCAATGCTCCCTGTCGATTCTCCCTGACCGCTAGAAACCCCTGAGCTGGGTGAAGTCGAGTTCGACCGAAGTCGGCCGGCCAAAGAGCGAGACCTCGACCTTCACCTTCCCCTTTTCGGGGTAGACTTCCTGGACCGTACCGGAAAAATCCGTGAAGGGCCCCTGTATGACCTCGACCACCTGGCCCGCGCGGAAGGGGATATCCTCGCGACCCTCCACCTCTTCGGCTTCTTCGATCCCGAGGATCCTGTTGACCTCCTCGTCGCGGAGCGGCTGGGGATCGCCCCCCTGCGTGACCAAGCGAACGCCCTTCATCGCGCTGATCGCGTGTTCGGTGCGCTCGTTCAGCACCATCCGCACCAGCACGTAGCCCGGATACAGAGGCTTCGTGACCGGCACGCGCTTGCCGCGGCGGATCTCGACCACCTCCTGGGTCGGAACCAGGACCTCAAGGATCTCCCTCACAGGCTGGGAGTCCCTGTCGATCTCCTGCTGGATCAGCCGCCGGACCCGGTTCTCGTGGCGAGCCTGGGTCTGGACGGCGTACCAGCGCTCGTCGCTGCTCAATTGGTGAACATCCCCATGATGAAGTCGACGAGCACCCAGTCGGACACCATATCCATGATCCAGATCACCAGCGTCAGGAGGATGGTGAAAAGGATCACCACCCAGGTGGCGTTCCGGAGCTGGTCCCGGTCGGGCCACGTGACCTTGCCCATCTCGGCGATACATTCGTCTACGAAGGTCTTGATGCTTGCTATGCGTCCCACATGTACTCCTACTCGATGATTGCGGTAACGACGCCGGCGCCCACCGTGCGCCCGCCTTCCCGGATAGCGAAGCGAAGCTCCTCGTCCATCGCAATGGGCGTGATCAGCTCCACCTCCATCTGCACGTTGTCCCCCGGCATCACCATCTCCACCCCTTCCGGCAGCATCGCCGTGCCCGTCACGTCCGTCGTGCGGAAGTAGAACTGCGGCCGGTACCCGTTGAAGAACGGCGTGTGCCGGCCGCCCTCCTCCTTCGTCAGCACGTACACCTCCGCCTTGAACTTCGTGTGCGGCGTGATCGAGCCCGGAATCGCCAGAACCTGGCCCCGCTCG
>JAJDVT010000055.1 GCA_022826005.1 Gemmatimonadota bacterium
GCTGATGTGGGTCCGCTACTACGAGCGCCAGACGATGGCGGTGGTGATGGAGGGGCTGGAGTCGGCGTTCCGGTACTTCGGGGGCGTCCCCTCGGAGTTGCTGTTCGACCAGATGAAGGCCGTCATCGTCGAGGACAACCGCGAGGTCGGCGGGCGGCTGATGGAGAACCCGGAGTTCCTGCGCTTCGCCTTCCACTGGGGGTTCCGGATCCGGGCGTGCCGGCCGTACAGGGCTCGGACGAAGGGCAAGGTGGAGCGGCCGGTCAGCTACCTCCGGCGGAGCTTCTTCTACGGACGCGACTTCGTGTCGGACGACGATCTGAACGCCCGGGTGCAGGGATGGCTCGACAAGGTGGCCAACGTCCGCGTCCACGGCACGCTCAAGGAGCGGCCGGCGGACAGGTTCGAGGTCGAGCGGCCGCACCTGAGGCCCTTGGCCCGCTGGCCTTACAGGCCCGTGTCGCCGCTTCGCCCCAAGCCCTCGAAGGGACGGGACGAAGCGGAGGAGCGCGCCCGGTTCGTCGAGGTCGAGCGCCGTCCGCTGGCCGAGTACGCCCGGATCGCGGGAGGCGTCCGGTGAGGCCGCCGTCGCGCAGGGAGCGGATCGCGGCCCAACTCGCCGACCTCAAGATGCCCGGCGCGCTGGAGGCGCTGGACGGCGTGCTCGCCGGGGTCGATGGCGGCGGGACGACCGCGGCCGAAGCGATCGAGCGGCTCCTGGCCGCCCAGATCGAGCTCCGCAACGGCCGCCGCCTGGAGGCCGCCATGCGCTCCAGCCGCCTGCCGTACGTGAAGACGCTCTCCGCCTTCGACTTCGCCTTCCAGCCCTCGATCAAGCGCGAACAGATCGACGCGCTCCACGAACTCGGCTTCGTCGAGCGCAAGGAGAACGTCGTGTTCCTCGGCCCGCCCGATCCAGTGACATACTGCACCACCTCACTATGTGTCTGCGGGGTCGATAGTTACCTGATCCGGGTCCGGAGTTCGCGGGGCTTTCCTGCCAGCGTGCACGCGTCCAACGTACTCCTGGACGGCAGGATCATCGAGATCTGCCGCCTGGATCGTCCATGGGGCGTACGGCACGACCTGCCTCCCCAGGAGGATCCCCTTCTGAAGCAGCCTGCGGACGACGGATGGGCTGACGTCCAGAGACGCGGCGGCCTCTTCCAGGGTGAGCAACCCCTCCCGCTTGCAGGCCACCGGGTCATAGACCGGGATGCCATGATAGTGGCGGAGGCTGATGACCCGGCTTGCGATCCAGCTGTTGTTTCGTCCAGTCTTGAGTCCCAGGCGGTTGAGGATCCGAGCGATCTGACCGTCCGGGAGCATCGCTGCGAGGTCTCTCACGATCTCGACCACCTTGCGGTCGGTCGTGTAGCGATGCTGCCCCTTGCGGCGCTTCCGGACCGAGAGCTGAGCGTGCTGCCCACCGGCCCAGCGCACGACCATGCGGATGCGCGCCGCCTCGTCGTCCACGTCGACCAGGATCTCGTCAATGAGGGTCCGCACGATCCGCTTCTTGAGCCGCATGTCACACTGCGGATCGTGCCACACGCCGGGGAGATCCTCCGCCAACTCCAGAAGCGCTGCCCGATCGATCCTCTCGTCCTTCTGACGCTCGCCGGTCTCGAAGACCATCCACTCGCGCTCGACCTCCGCCACAACCTCCAGCGCCCGGTTCCAACGCCGCTCCAGTTCGGCGGCGACAAGACGGTTCTCCGGCTCCGTGGCATCGTATTGCCGACGCGCCCGCTCCGCCTCGTAGCGCACCTGCTCCAGCTTGAGCGCAAGCACGTCACGGTCCCGCTTCCGATCTGCCTTGGCGTGTTCTGCCGCTCGGATGGCAGCCTCGATGGCACCCGGTTGGATGGCCGCCAGCACAGCGTCCTCCACGGCCCGGTCCGCGGCGAGACCCCCGAACGAGATGCACGAGCCAGTCCCGTGATTAACCGCCGCGCCGCGACAACCATAGCGGGGGACCCGCCCGTTCGCGCCGCTGTAGGTGACATGGAGCCGGCGTCCGCAACGTCGGCAACGAAGCAGCCCCGCGAGGAGCGAGCGGCCTCGCCGGGGAGCACCGCGACTCGCCAACCTCTTCATCTGCGCGTTCTCTGCGATCCGCTTCTGGTTCGCCCGATACTGGTCCCACCCGATGTAGCCCTCGTGATGCTCGGGGATCAAGACAGCCCACTCGTCCCGGGCGACCGGGATCCCCTGGCGCCTCCTCGGCTGACCGTCGACGATCGCGGTCTCCGTACGGGTCCGTCCGTAGGCGTAGGCACCCGCATACGTGGGGTTGGTCAGTATCTTGTGAACCGTGCTATAGACCGGAAGCTTCCACACCACGCCCCGGCCGAAGGGGCCGTACCTGACGCCGGGCAACTCCACTCCTTCCTGCCGGAACCAGAGGAGCACCTGCCGGATGCTCCCCAGCTCCTCGAACTTCTCGAAGACCAGCCCGATGCTCTTCTGGATCCGCAGGTCCGGCTCCAACTCACACCGGTCGTCCCAGGTTCTCAGGAACCCGATCGGAAGCGTGCTGTAGAGCTCTCCCCGCTCCGCCTTCTCACGTAGCGCCACAAGCGACCGCTGGCGCATGACTCCCAGTTCCCACTCGCTCATCGTGCCCTTGAGGCCCAGCAACAACCGGTCGTTGAAGTGATGGGGATCGTAGACCCCTTCGGCGTCGATGATCAGCGTCGACGTCAGTCCGCACAGGTCGATCAGTTGGTACCAGTCCCTGTTGTTGCGGGCCAGCCTCGAGGCTTCGAGAGCGAACACCCCGCCCACCTCCTCGAGGCAGACGGCCGACACCAACCGCTGGAAGCCGGGGCGCACGACACGCCCGGATCCGGACCGTCCCAGATCTTCGTCGACCACCTCCACCCGGCTCCAGCCCAGGGACCGGGCTTGGTCCGCCAACTCGTACTGCCGGCGCTGGCTCTCCAGGTTCTCCTGAACCTGGCCGAGAGTCGACTGGCGGATGTAGACATAGGCTGACCGCGTCAGGTGCTTCGGTGTGATCTTGGCAGCGATCATCTGGTCTCCCCCTCGGCCCCCGAAGCCTCCCGCCGCAGCAGATGCTCGCGTAACAGCTGGATCCACAGATCGAGCACCTTCGCCCGAACCTCCGGAGCAAGGGTATCCCAGTGGATGCGGCCGAAGCCCAGGGGCAGACACGGCTGTTGAGTCTTCATGGCGAGTCTCCGGATGCCGGGGAAGTGGAACCATCGCGATCGGCCGGAGGCTCACCGCTGGCCCTGACGGCGTCAAGCAGACGCCTGAGGGCTTGCAGGGCGGACACAGACGCCGTCGGAGAAGGGACCAGTTCGGCCCCGATGCGCGCGTCCACCTTCGTCATCCACTCCGGGACCTCGCTCCTGGTCCCGTCGGGAAGCACAACTACAACACTCGTCTCCCCACCCCGCACACGACGCCCGTAGACTTCCAACTCACGACCGCAGAGCGGATGCCAGGGATAGTAGACGACAACACTCGATCTGTGAGCATCACGTCGCCTGTCCGCCCGGCGTCGGCAAGACGCA
>JAJDVT010000039.1 GCA_022826005.1 Gemmatimonadota bacterium
CCAGCGCCCGCTCCGCCAAGAGACCCACCGCATCCGCACGGCGCTGCTTCGGTTCGGGGCGCGGGTCCGTCCTGTCGGCTCGCGGGCCGCGCGCCTTCGCCCCCGTGCGCGCATCGTTTGCCCCATCCTCGCGCCGGAACAGCGCATCGGACGCTGCCTCCACCGCCCTCATCAGCATCGCTCCGACCTCGGGCTCGAGACGGCCCCTCACCACGTACATCCCGTCGCCGTCCACGAAGACCGAGAACGCGCGGCTGCGGTGCCGGGCCTGCTCGGCGGTCAGCTCCCCGTCGCGCGACAGCTTCTTCCACATGCGCACCATCTGCTCCAGCTTCGCCGCCGAACCGGCGCGCGCGAACTCGAGCAGCTTCGCCTCGCTCCCGGGCGTGGCCACGCGCGTCAGCGCCCGCACCTTGGCGTAGGAGATGCTCCCCTCCCGCAGCGCGTCGGCCGTCCGCGGCAGGTTCTCCAGCGCACGCGCGGCCCGGACCCGTTCGCGCGCCGGGCCGATCTTGATGCCGATCCGCCAGGCCAGCCACTCGGCACAGGAACCGAAGCCGTCCTTCCATCCGCCCCGGCGGTCGAAGTCGGCGATGAGGGTCATCATCTGCGCTTCCGCGGAGTTGATGCGCGCGGCCAGCTCCGCGATGCGCTCGCCGAGCCTGGCGAGATCGTCGGCGGGCTTGCCGGCCCCGGGACTCGAGGGTGCGGAGGTGGCATGGGACCGTCCAACCACCGGTTCCCGCACCATCGCGGGCCGGGGGAGAGGCTCCTTGCGAGTGTCGTAGAGAACGTCCGGGGATGCGATCATCGTTCCTCCCAACATGCGATTGCACAATTACTTACGTACAAATATAACGGTCCCGGAATCGGCTTCTCAGGATGCCCTGTGGCGGCCGAGGCGGGGTTGGGAGACCTCCCGGGGAGGAACGGGGCTGCGAATGCCGTCAGCGCGTCCGTGGGAGCCTCGGGCGGGCCGGAGAATCCGCGATATCGGACTCTGTCCAATCACGCGCTGCGAAGTTGTCAATGGCAGATTGGGACTTCCGAGTGTGAATTCGGGACGGCCGCGCCGCTGGTCTCGCAGCGGTTGGGGCGCCGGGGCTTTCTCAGGCCGCTGCGCCCCGCGCGCGCTCGAATCTCCGCCGGTAGTGCCGCGTCCAGAGGACGATGGCCGGAACGCCCACCACAGTCGGCAGGATCCAGGGGAGGATGGCGAGCGGCCCCTCGATCTCGTAGGCCCACAGCCGCTGCGCCCCGAAGACGATGAACGCGGTGTGGAAGGCGATGCCGCCGCCCAGCATCGAGGCAAGGTGGCTGTAGAACCAGCCCATGCGCTGGCCGCGCGGATCGCGCATCAGGCGCAGCATGCGTCGCCCCGCAAAGAGGCCAATGGGACTCATCGCAAGCAGGACCGGCGACACTTCGGACCATATCGCCAGCCCGAATCCGACGGCGATGACGCTGCCGGAGATCGAAGTCCACGCCAGCGCCTCGTGTGCGCGGGTACGCAGCTGCTCGGGCGCCCTCCGCGTCGCCAGCACGCGCAGGCCCTGCCGCACCATGACGAAGGTCACCACGCCCAGGTAGCCGAGCAGGACCGCGAAGCCGTAGGACCCGGGTTGCTCCGCGACGCCGATCCCCATGTACCGATAGGAGGCAATCCGGCCCACCGCCGCAGTGACGGCTGACAGCGTTACGACATACGCGCACCAGGCGTAGACGCGGCCCGCCCTCACATGCGCTCGCCCGCCCTTGCGGGCGAATACCGGGACCCAGAACGCCGCCAGCCCGACGAAACCGCCTACGACGTGAACCAGGAGGAGGGCGTCGAAGAGCAGGTTGAAGACGGTCATGAGCGGCCCTCCCCGGATCGGGCTCCCGGCCGCTGCTCGATCGCGGTCAGGGTCTCGTCGCACCAGGCCACCTTCGACGCGATGGAGTGGATGCCCATCCGAAGCGTCGCGAAACGGTGGAACCCCGCATCGCCGTAGCGCTGCGGGTCCCCGTGGGCGGCGATCACCTCCTCCTCCAGCGACTCCAGCCGCGCCAGCCAGCGGGCCAGGTGGTCCCGCAGCTCCTTGATGAAGGCGCGGGTCTCGCGGAGATCGCCGACCGCGTCCATGAAGTAGAGCTGGGCCAGGTATGCAAACCGCTCCGTGCCGACCGCGGGGCCGCCGCGCAACCAGCGCAGCAACTCTTTCCGGCCCCCGTCGGTCAGCGCGTAGACCTTGCGGTTCGGTCCCTTTGGCGACGGCTCGATCCGGCTGCGGAGCATGCGGCGCTGCTCGAGACGCTTCAGCGCCGGGTAGATCTGGCTGAGCTCCGCGGACCAGAAGTGCCGGATGCGTTCGCGGAAGGCGCCCTTGAGATCGTACCCGGTGGCCGGGTCGCGCAGCAGGCCGAGGAGGATGTGATCGAGGCTCATGATCGGGGCAACTCGCGGCAGGAGCCCGACGCGGCGGACGCGGTCGGCTGATGCTATATCAATATCTATATACTTACTATATCGATGTTTCCATAGCGTGTCAAGGGCTCACGTCTGCCGCACTACTGGCGCGCACGCCATCGGATACCGAATTTGCCAAGGTTGATCGACGCACGTCCCTCCGGAGGAAACCCATGTCATCGACAAGACGAGGAAGCTTCGGGCGCGGCCTGGTCCTCGCGGCGCTGCTTGCGCTGGCGACAGCCGTCCCCGCGCATGCGCAGGAACGCGGCAACCCGGACGGCGAGTGGCGCTTCCAGAGCGCCGACTCCTGGGGGACGCGCTTCTCCCCGGTCGACCAGATCGACGCCTCCAACTTCGGCGACCTGGAAGTGGCCTGGGTGTGGCGGGCCGACAACTACGGGCCCGAGGTCGATCCGCAGATGAAGTCGACCCCGACCTACATCGACGGCATCCTGTACACGGTGGCGGGACAGCGCCGCACGGTGGCCGCCATCGATCCCGCGACCGGCGAGACCATCTGGACGTACCGCGAGCCCAACACGACGCGCTGGGAGCGGTCGATGCGCCAGAACTACGGCAAGGGCGTGGCGTACGGCGAAATCGATGGCCGGGGCGTCATCTACTACACCTCGCCGGGGTACTTCCTGCACGCGCTGGACGCGAAGACCGGCCGGCACCTGGAGGGGTTCGGCGAGCCGGTACCGATCGAGGACTTCCCCGCAACCGGCGTCGTCGATCTGCTGGTGCCGCTGCTCGACGGCTGGGGGCCGTGGGAGGCGTATGAGGGCGACTACGATGCCGACTACGGGATCCCGCGCGAACTCGGCTTCATCACCACCTCCTCCCCTCCCATCGTGGTGAACAACACCGTGGTGGTGGGCAACTCGGCCGAGCAGGGCTACAACCAGACCCGCATCGAAAACGTGCCGGGCGACATCCTCGCCTTCGACGCGCGCACGGGGGACCACAAGTGGAAGTTCCACGTGATCCCCCGCCCGGGCGAGTTCGGCCACGACACCTGGGAGAACGACGCCTGGAGGTACACCGGGGACGTGTCCTCGTGGGCGCCCATGTCGGCCGACCAGGAGCGGGGCATGGTCTACATCCCCACCAACCCGCCTACCATCGACTACTTCGGCGGCTTCCGGCCCGGCGACAACCTCTACGGCACCAGCGTGATCGCCCTCGACGCCGAGACCGGCGAGCGGGCGTGGCACTTCCAGACCGTGCACAACGACCAGTGGAACTACGACCTGCCCAACGTGCCGATCGTCGTGGATCTGGAGGTGGACGGGGAGGCGGTTCCGGCGGTGATCCAGACGTCGAAAACCGGGCAGATCTTCACCTTCAACCGCGAGACCGGCGAACCCGTGTGGCCCATCGAGGAGCGGGACGTGGTGCAGACCGTGGTGCCCGGCAACTGGACCGCCAACACGCAGCCGCATGTGACCCGGCCCGAGCCCATGGAGCCCTTCGGCCTGGCCGAGGACCAGGTGATCGACTTCACGCCCGAGCTGCGCGCGGAGGCGCTCGAAGTCCTGAGCCGGTACCGGGTGGGCGGGCCCTTCATGCCCCGGCTCTATCCGGATCACAACGAGGACGTGCTGGACAACATCCGCTGCTACGGGGGCCTGAACATCACCCACCCCGCGACCCTCGATCCGACCACGGGCATCCTCTACGCCGCCAGCTCGCGCAACTGCAGCGGCGGCATGGTGATGCTCGGGATCGACGCGGACGACCCGGAGAATCCCCGCACCACCGGGACGACCATCGCGCAGTGGGTGGCGGGCCGCGGGGGCGCGCTGCCGCGGGTGCAGGGGCTGCCGATTCCGAAGCCGCCCTACAGCCGCATTTCCGCCTACGACATGAACACCGGCGAACGCCTCTGGTGGATTCCGGTGGGCGACGTGCCCGAGGCGGTGGCCAACCATGCGGCCACCCGGGGCGTGGACTTGTCACGTGCGGGGAGCGGAGCTACCTCGATCCAGATCGTCGCCGGGGATCTGCTGCTGGCCACCGAGGGATCGCGCGGGCCGCCGGTGCTCAACGCCTTCGACAAGATGACAGGCGAGTTCGTGGGCGAGGTCGAGATGCCGGGCGCCGGCCAGTACGGCATGATGACCTACAGCCACGAGGGCCGGCAGCATATCGTGGTGCAGGTCGGAGCTCCCGGACGGCTGGTGGCGCTGAGGCTGCCGATGTAGGGCACGCCGCCGATCCGGGCTTTCGGAGGCCGTCGCTCGTCCGATGGGACGGGGGCGGCCTTCGGGGTGTCCGGGGCTGGCGTGTTGGCCGGGCGCCCGGATGCAACCGCTGGTCAGAACCGTCCGGAGTAGCGCTTCAGCCAGGACCCGCGGTGGCCGTCCGGTGGAGCGATCGGTGGCCCCGGCACGGTCATCGTGCCGCGGCTGACGAAGGTCGCGGCGCCACCCACCCGGACGGCGGTAACCTCGCCGGCCACCTTGTCGACCTCGACCCCGATGAGGCTGGGCCGGCCGATCTCCTCTCCCTGCGCGACCTGCCAGTCCATGGTGCCGTTCAGGCGGCGGCTGGCGTCGCCCAGGTACCCTCCCAGAACCGCGGCCGCCGAGCCGGTCGCCGGGTCCTCGGGTACCCCCGACCCGGGGGCGAACATGCGGACACGCACGTCCCCACCGTAGAGGTGGCACACCAGGTAGACGTGGTGGGCCCACGAATCCGCGAGCATCTCCTGCCAGAGGGCCGTGTTGAGGACGGCGCGGCGGAGGGCGGCAATGGTGTGCACCGGGATGACATGGAAGGGGAGGCCGCAGGACATCATGGCGGGGGTGAGCGGGCGGGGAGCCTCGCCGCCGAGGTCATCCGCCTCAAGGCCCACCATCGCGGCCAGCCGCTCCAGCGAGTGCGGCGACTCGCGCCGCTCCGGCAGCATCGCCGTCGTGAACTGCGCGGACACCGGACGGCCGCCCCGGTACTCCACCGAAACGGGCACGAGGCCGACGTTCTCCTCGAGCACCAGGTCGGCGTGTCCGTCCGCGGACCGGCGAATGCCGGCCCCCCGCCGAACGGGTCGCGTGCCCGCCAGATAGATGGCGGCCCCGACCGTGGGATGCCCCGCGAACGGCACCTCCACCTCGGGGGTGAAGATGCGCACGCGCGCCGTTCCCTCCGGCGTCTCCGGAGGCCCCAGAAACACCGTTTCGGCGAGGTTCATCTCGCGCCCGATCTTCTGCATGAGCTCCGCCGGCAGATGGGCCGCGTCCGGAAACACGCCGAGCGGGTTGCCGCCGAAGGTTTCCTCCGTGAAGACATCGAGGGTTCTGAAGTCGAGCTCCATGCCGAGCCACCCATCCGCCGCAGTTCACGAGACCGCCTACCAGAAGACGGAGAACCACACTATCTTACACGCCCTGCGGCTCCCCGTCAGGGTTGACGGGGCGTCAGTTGGGCCTGTAGCTCAGTCGGTTAGAGCGCACGCCTGATAAGCGTGAGGTCGGTAGTTCGAATCTACCCAGGCCCATTGGATTCGAAGCCGGAGGTCCGAGTCCGGGCCCGGCTTTGAACAACCAGTTGCTCCCGGACCGCCCGATGCGCCTCGTCGATGGCCGCGTCCGTGTGCGGAGTGGCGGCGGCATCGGAGTTGGCGATCGAGATCCGCCCGAATCGACGCCGACCGATCACGCACGGCCGATCGTCCGGCGCGAAGAGCGCCCACTCGATGGGATCGTTCAGCGTATCGTAGCTGTAGGCGTAGCCGTGCGGCCAGCGATTGACGGTGATCGCCTCGATGTCGCGCGCCGGGTCGAAGCCCCCGTCCGCGAGCATGCGCCCGAGCTGATCCCTGATCCTGCGCTCGAAGGTCTCGAAGGTCGTGGCCAGGAGATCCGCCCTTCCGATGCGGTGCTGCTCCTTCTTCGGCTTGCCGGGAGCGCAGGGCGTCCGTGTCATGTGCAGGACCATCGGCCCGTCCGGTGATCGGGAGGGGCGGTAATCGCCCAGTTGCACCGACCGGCCCAGGTTGACGCCGAGGTGGTACATCCCGGGAGAACTCGCCCTGGAGATGCCCAGGTTGGTGAAGGCGGTCCAATTGCGGATGAGCACGCTCGTGTAGACGATCGGCATCTTGACGCCGTACATGAGCGCCGCCCGCTGCGCTTCGGGCATCTCCGGCACGAGGTGCGGGATGACCCGGTTGTAGCACGCCATCACGCAGTGATCGGCCCGGACCTTCTCGGCCCTGCCCCCGCGCACGTAGGTGATCTCGACCTGACGGGCCGCGTCGGGATCGCCCAGGTGGCGGGCGGAGATTACCGTGCTGTTGAGTCGAATCCGGGCGTCGGAGCCTTCCCGGTCGAGCCGGTCGTACGCGAGGCGTGACGTGATCGAGTCCTCGAGCGTGGACCCGGGAAGCGCGTCGGGGATCATGGCCCGGACCAGCAGCCGGGCCAGCGTCGCATTCCCGTCCGGAAGATCGATGGTGGGTCCTCCTCCCCATTCGTTCTCCCGGCCGTGTTGCCCTCCGCCGATATGGGCGAGGGGCCCCACGGGAGAGAAGGGCTCCAGATTCATCCCCTGGAACCCGGGGTAGCCTTCGGCCCATGCGTAGAGGGCGGGATAGGCATCGATGCCCACGCAGAAGAGCCCCTTGGGGCCGTCGTCGTAGAAGGGAAGGACGTCGGGATGCACCTTCGCGACGTCGAGAAGGAAATCGCGGTAGCTCATCCTGGCCAGCCGCTCCTTCTTCTCCCAGTCGGGGAGTCCCGGCATATGATCGGGATTCCCGCTGCCGGCGTTGAGTCGCGCGATGTCCCTGCGGGCGTCCGCGGAGAGTGGGGTCCGCGCGAGCCAGTCGGCCCAGTCGATGACCGCGCGTCGTCCGGGCCGCCCCATCACCAGACGATCCTCGCCGAACACCTCCTTCGCGAAGAAGGTGGCGCTGCCGAGCCCCAGGGAACGGTAGAACTCCCGGCTTCCCGCGCTTGCCGCCTGGGCCCTGTCGAGGTCCAGTCCGATGGCGGCGAGCAGCGTGCGCGAGACCGTGCTGTAGTGGTTCACGGCCTCGAGGTTCGACGTCCCGCCGTTCAGGAGGAGCGTGCGGCCCCCGTAGGTGAACTCGTTGCGCTTGGCGTGGCCCCCGAAGTCGTCGTGGTTGTCCAGAACGAGGACTCGTGCGCCGGGGCCGGCAGAGGTCAGGAAGAACCAGGCGGCGGAGAGTCCGCTCAACCCCCCGCCGACCACTACCAGGTCATAGCTCTCCCGCGTGTCGGCGGCGGCGGTCCAGGTGATCCCGTCCCGGAGCTGGTGGGCCACCTCGAAGGAGCCCGCATGGCTCCCGCGCATCCCCGTGCGTGCGGGCGGATAGTACTCCTGCGGTCCGCCGAAGGACGGGCCGTCGAGGGCCGACAGCCATCCCGGCGCGATGAGGGAGCCTGTGACGGCAACCCCGACGCCGTTGACGAAATCGCGTCGGGTAATGTCCCGGTGCATGCCGAGGTCGCGATCCTCACTCGTGGACATGGCCTCTCCGGATTCTCGAGTCGTGCGGCATGGCGGCGGGATGGCCCACATGTAGATTCATGCAAACTTCCCCGGCCCACCCGCGTCAGGCAAACGATGGGCTGGTGGAGCACCGGAACCCGAGGAAGCTGATGTCAGGTCGTCTGCGGTTGATCGCAGCGGGCTCGCTCGCATGCATGGCGTGGCTCGGGGCCTGCGAGCCCCGTCCCGGCGGCGGGGACGCCGACTCCGCCGACTGGGCCTACTTCGGAGGCGACAAGGCGTTCACCAGGTACTCGCCGCTCGATCAGATCACGCGCGACAATGTCGGGGACCTGGAGGTCCTGTGGCGACGCCCCGCCGTCGACTCCGCCCTGACGGCCTCTTTCCCGGACCTGGGGGTGTCGGGCTACCTCAGGGCGACGCCGATCTTCATCGACGGCGTGCTCTACGCCCCCAACGGTGTCGGTCTGGCCGAGGCCTTCGATCCGGCGACCGGTGAGACCCTCTGGATCCAGCAGCCGTTCCCGCGGACGATCGAGGAGGCCCGGGGCCGGTCCTCACGGGGGATGGACTACTGGACCGACGGCTCCGACCGCCGCCTGATCCACGTGCGCGGCGGGTATCTCTACGCCCTCGACCCGGCAACCGGCCACGCCCGTCCGGGGTTCGGCGATGGCGGCAGGGTCGACCTGGTCCCGGCCTCGGCCCAACGGTTCGGCTGGAGTTCCGGTCCCATCGTCGTGAACGACGTCGTCGTGGTCGCGGGGACGGTCGACGGAGCGGGCGACTCGGGGACGCGCTGGAAGGGAAGCGCGCCCGAGAACCTGCGCGGATACGACGTGCGCAGCGGCGAGTTGCTCTGGACCTTCAACGTCGTGCCGCGGGAGGGCGAGTTCGGCGTCGACACCTGGGCCAGGGAGTCGTGGCGGGAATCGGGCGACCTCGGCGCATGGTGCTGCCTCAGCGCGGACGAGGAGCTGGGTTTCGTGTACGTGCCCTTTTCGGCGCCGACCGCCGCCTACTACGGGGGCCATCGTCCTGGTGACAACCTGTTCTCCAACAGCCTGGTGGCGATCGACGTCGCGACCGGGGAACGGGTATGGCACTTCCAGATGGTGCATCACGACCTGTGGGAGTACGACACCGTGGGTCCGCCGACACTGGGCGAGATCGTGGTGGACGGCCGCCGCATCCAGGCCGTCATGCAGCCGAGCAAGACGGGCTTCCTGTACGTCTTCGACCGCGTGACCGGCGAGCCGGTATGGCCGATCGAGGAGCGTCCCGTGCCCCAGTCCACGGTTCCGGGAGAGCACACCTCCGCAACGCAACCGTTCCCGACCAAACCGGCGCCCTTCGCCCGGCACGGCATCACTCCCGACGATCTCATCGACTTCCCGGGGCTACGCGAGCGGGCGCGCGCCCTGGCCGATTCGTTCGTCATCGGCCCGATCTTCACTCCGCCCTCGCTCGTGAGCGACGAGCCGGGCGGCAGGAAGGGCACGCTGATGGTGCCCGGATCGTGGGGTGCGGGGAACTGGAACACGGGTGCGTTCGATCCCGAAACCGGCATGTACTACGCGTTCGCCCACTCGATCCCGCGCGTCTACCGCATCGTCAAGGCCGCTGACCCGACAGCGGAGATGGAGTACTGGAGCCCCAATCGGGACGCGCCCTACATCGACGGGTTGCCGATCACGAAGCCGCCATGGGGCCGGATCACGGCGATCGACATGAACCGGGGCGAGCACGTCTGGATGAAGGCGAACGGGGAAGGTCCCAGGGATCACCCGGCTTTTCGGAACATGGAGGTCCCCCCGCTTGGCGTCGCCAGCCGGCCCGTCGCGCTCGTCACGAAGACCCTCCTGCTGATGGGCGAAGGAGCCCAGGGAGTTTTCGGGGGCGTCCAGGCGAACATGTGGGGCAGCAGCTTCCGCGCCTGGGACAAGGCGACTGGAGAGGTGGTCCGGGAGATCGAGCTGGACGCGGGTACGACCGGAGGCCCGATGTCGTACATGCACGACGGAAAGCAGTTCATCGTCGTGGCCATCGGCGGGCGGGGACATCCGCCCGAATTCGTCGCTCTCGGGCTTCCGTAGGCTCCTATCCCGCGGCCTTCCACCAGCGGGACGGTTTCAGGCGCTCGCCCCGTCCGCTGACCCGGTCCAGCCAGAGCGCGAGTCGCCTGAGCCGCGTGCCCGCCAGCCATCGCCACACTCGGCTCCACAGGTGGCGGTAGTCGCGGTTGTACGGGCAGACGCGCACGCAGATCGAGCAGTCGGTGTTCTGGTTGGCCCAGAAGCGGAAGCACTTCTCGGCATCCGTGGTCCATTTGCGGATGCCCTGGATGTTCGAGCGGTTGTGGACCACCGT
>JAJDVT010000032.1 GCA_022826005.1 Gemmatimonadota bacterium
ACGCCGCTCCAGAAGATCCACGTCATCGAGCCGTACGTCGCGAGCGTCGGGTTCGTCCACATCGAGGACGACCGGTACTCCCGGCTGCGCAACCTGTCCATCGAGGAGTACCGCGAGGAGAAGGCGAGGTTCGCGGGGTGACGGGCGAGGCGGGGGAGGTGGGCTGGACCACGCCGGCGGACCTCCGGCGACAGGTCCGGCGACTGTGGGATCGCGGCGTCGTTCTTGCGAGCCTGGTGACCGGAGAGACGCCGTTCCCGAAGCGGTTGGTGCTCAAGCGGCCGGGCTCGACGGAGCTGCGCGATCGATTCGACGAGGTCCGGGCATGGATCTCGGCGCTGCGGTCCATGCCGCACGTGCGTCTCACGATGCGCGAAATTCGCCACCGCGTCTCCGGCACGAACTCGCTGCCGCACGAGGCGTGGGTGGACACCGTCGAAGATGCCGTCGCGCTCATCCGCATGCAGCCCGAGCTGGTCGAGTTTCGCCGACTCGTGGACCGGACTCGCGCCCGACAGCCCACCCTGCTCTCCTGGATGGCGAAGCGGCCCCTTCGGGCCCTGGAGCTCGCAGACGACTGGCCCCCGCTGCTCGATGTCGTCGGCTGGCTCGAGGACAATCCGCGCCCCGGCGTCTATCTCCGCCAGATGGACGTTCCGGGAGTGCACAGCAAGTTCGTGGAGGCCCACCGCGGGGTGCTCGGCGAGCTGCTCGACCGCGCTCTGCCACCGGAATCGATCGATACCCGCGCACCGACCGGTGCCACCGGTTTCGCCCGGCGCTACGGCTTCCGGGAGAAGCCCGAACGCATCCGCTTCCGCGTGCTGGATCCGGCCCATGCCGTGCTGCCGGCGGCCGGTGAAGCGGCCCTCGAGCAGGATGTCACTCTCGACGCGACAAGCTTCGCGGCGCTGGACGCCGCCGTCTCCCGCGTGTTCATCACCGAGAACGAGATCAACTTTCTCACCTTTCCACCCATGCGGGAGGGCATGGTGATCTTCGGCGCGGGTTACGGCTTCGAGACGCTCGGCCGGGCGCACTGGCTCCGGAGGTGCCGCCTCCACTACTGGGGCGACATCGACACCCACGGCTTCGCCATCCTCGACGCGCTGCGTGCCCATTTCGACCACGTGGAGTCGTTCCTGATGGACCGGAACACACTCATGGCGTTCGAGTCGCTGTGGGGCACCGAGGACCGGCCCATCGACCGGGATCTGCCGCGGCTCACCGCCGAGGAGCGTGCGCTCTACGACGATCTCCGCGACCATCGGATCGGCCGGAACCTCCGTCTGGAGCAGGAGCGCATCGGGTTCGGGTGGGTGGCGTCCGCGCTCGGGGAAGTCGGGGAGACTCGAGAAGTCCGCCGACCCTCCCGGGCCGTCGAACCACGTGGTCCACGCTTCGCCGGCCGGTGATCGAGCACGGCATGAATTACGCACATCGGCCGGTTGCTTTTCCTGTACTTCAAAGGCACGTCCGCTGGCGACCGGCTATAGTCGCCTGCCATGGACGAAGACTTCGGAGTCGATCTCGATCAGGTACGCGCGTTCCTCGCGGAGAGGGAGCGGCGGCGGCGTGCACGAATCGACGAGCGCTACGCGCAGGCCACCCGGGACGCGGGAGCGATCGTCTCGGAGATCGCCGCACAAGTGAATCCGCGTCGCATCTACCAGTGGGGGTCCCTGCTCGATCGGAAGCGTTTCAGCGAGATCTCCGACCTGGACCTCGCGGTCGAGGGGCTGAACGGCCCGGCCGAATTCTTCCGGGTCCTCGGCATCGCGATGAACGGAACGGCGTTGCCGGTCGACGTCGTCGAGTTGGAGAAGCTCCCGGCGGATGTCGCCGAACGCATCCGCAAGCGAGGCGCGCTGGTTCATGAGCGAAACGATTCCTGAGCTCGTCGCCCTGATTCGGGCGCACCGCCGGCGGCTCGAGGCCGTCTACCGGTCGATGGAGAGCGCGCTCGACGGTGAGATCGTGCAGCTCGGAAAGACACCGATGTCGGCGCTCATCGTTGCGGGATTGCTGGAGAACTACTACACCTGCCTGGAGACGATCTACCTGCGCATCTCGCAGTCGTTCGAGAACAACCTGGATCCCGCTCGCTGGCACAACGATCTGCTGCAGAAGATGACCCTGGAGATCGAGGGTGTCAGGACGGCGGCGGTGTCGGAGGAGACGTTCTCCCCTCTGTTCGAACTGCTGAAATTCCGGTACTTCAAACGCTACTACTTCGAGCTGGAGTACGACTGGGATCGCCTGGACTTCCTGGTGACGAAGCTCCGCCAGGCCCATCCTCTGGTCACACGGGGTCTGGAACGGTTCGTGCGCTTCGCGCACGCACTGGATCAGCCTTGAGCGCGAGGCACCGCGCCATGGAGCCCGGCCTGCCCGGATGGGAGCGGCTCCGCCACCATTCCATGTTCAGGCTCGCATCTTCCGTGAAAGCTCGGCAGCCGATCGGCTGACCATGGCGGGCGACATTCCGACATCCGAAGGCCCGCATCTTCCGCGAAAGCTCGGCAGCCGATCGGTTGACCGAGGCGGATGAACAAGACCGACGAGAACGACATGGCCAGATAATCTGACCATGTCGCGACGACGCAAGCGGTGATGCCCATGCAGGTCGACATCCATGAAGCCAAGACGCACCTCTCGAAGCTGATCCGATACGCCCTGGAAGGGGAGGAGGTCGTGATCGCGAAGGGGAACCGCGCCCTGGTTCGCCTGGAGGTCCTCCCCAGCGCACGGGAGCAGCTCCGTCTCGGCACCGAGCGGGGGCTGATCGTGCGCATGGGTGAAGACTTCGACGCCCCTCTCGAAAAGTTCGAAGACTCCGTTTGAATGCGGCTGCTCATCGACACCCACGTCCTGCTCTGGGCAGTGGCCGCCCCGGAGCGTCTGAGCGACGCGGCGCGCGAGGCGCTGAGCACAGCGGATCACCAGGTCGCGATCGGCACCGCGAGTCTGTCGGAGATCGCCATCAAGGTCAGCCGCGGGCGCCTCGATCGGACGGCGGACTGGCAAGCTGCGATCGAGCGGGGCCGAAAGCACATGGGCGCGCGCTGGCTATCGCGACGCAACGTGCGTGTCGAGCATATGCTGCATGGCCGTCTACAGAGATAACCGTTCCTGATCGTCCGGCTGATCGGTGGTACAGAATGCGGTGATCATTTCGCATGAAGTAACGTAGCATTCCAGAGCCGACCGGCCGGAACACACGAGGGGAGCCCACGATGACCGAACTCACACCGAAGGACCCCTTCGCGGACTTCCAGTTCCGTAGGTCGGATTAGCCGAAGGCGTAATCCGACATTCGGCGCTCCAAGTCCATGATTCATGTCGGATTACGCTACGCTAATCCGACCTACGGGTCTGCCGGGTCCTGAATCGACCGACAGCCACAATTAAGTTCAATTCGCTGATCCTGCGATAATTTCTTCGTTAACCGATCACCAATGCCCGACATCGTGCGAACCGCCAAACGGCTCGGCTACACCACGAGGGCTGTCTTCCTCGGAACCGAGACCTCCGCGATCAACATCCACCGCGTACGCAAGCGGGTGGAGGAAGGGGGACACCACGTCGACGAGACCGAAGTGAGACGACGCTGGACAGCGGCGTGGGCGAACCTCCTCGATACATGGGAGGCATTCGACACGGTCCGGGTCCTCGACAGCTCCGGGACCGAGCCCATCGAGATCGCACACAAGATCAGGCACGAATTCACGATGGTCAGATCACTTCCGCAGTGGGCACAAGGGTTGCTGGAAACGGTTGCAGGAAACGGTGCCGAGGACCGCCGAAAGGCCGAGCATCGAGCGATGAACCGCAGACTCGGACCGTGACCCTTGACTGGAGCACATTCCCCGTGCCGGCCCTGACGGAGAAGAACAGGAACGACCTTGCGGAAGAGAAGCCGAAACCCGAAAGTCGACTGCGGACCTCCTCGATTCGGAAACCGTTCAGGACCGCTCCCTTCAGAAGGACTTGCAGGCGATCGGCGACCTGGGTGAATGGTGGGATCAGCGCGATGCACAGGAGGCTCGCCGGGTGCGGGATGGCGAACGCGGCTACCGGGACCCGCAACTTGAAGCGATACGCGATCTGATCGCGAGAATCGACAGCTTTTCCGGCGTCTTCTTCGACGCGACCACCTCCCCCCGGACTGCATTTCGTCAAGAACGGGGGGCTCGCATCCATGTCAGCGGCCTGTCCGGCGGCGAGCGGTCCTACATCATCCTGCTCGCCGACCTGGCGCGACGCCTTCAGGTATTTGCCCCCGACAAGCCGCTGGACAAGATCCCCGCGATCGTCCTGATCGGCGAGGTCGAGCTCAATCTGCATCCGGGCTGGCAAAGTGAAATCGTGCCGGCTCTCACGGATGTATTCCGAGCGTGCCAGTTCATCGTGACCACCCATTCCCCGCAGGTGCTGTCGGGCATCGAAAGCAGAAAGGTGCACATTATCGAGGAGGAAGTGCCCGGCTGGTCCTGGAAGGTCACCGTTCCTCTCAGCACGCGGGGGCGCACCAGCAACTACCTTCTCGAAGGCGTTCTCGGCGCCCGAGAGCGCTTTCCTCCTCTCGACGAATTGATCGGCACTTTCAACGCTGCTATCGATCGGCAGGATGTCGCAACGGCAGCAGACACGTTGGGAAGGCTCGAACAGGAGATCGCGGACGACGCGCCGACCCTGCTCGTCCTGCGCAAGCGTCTGAAAAAGCTCCGGGGCGGTGAATGAGGGGCTGCCACGAGAAGAAGACGCCTCCCGAGTTCACCGAGTGGCTGGCTCTCGCAAGTCCCGATTGGGAGCCGTCGTACCCGTTTCCGGGCGATATCCGGAGGTCCATCGTCGATGCACACATGGTCTGCGAACGCTTCGGCGCAGTCATTCCATAGCGCTCGTGCCGCGTAGGAGAATCACCGGCGCGAGCCCCCTGCGTCGAGCCCCGCGCCCATGCGCTGGATGCAGTGGCTCGAGCGTGTCTTCCACATCCACATCGAACACTGCGTCGTGTGCGGCGGCACGCTGCGCGTCATCGCGTGCATCGACACGCCCCTGAAGTGCCGCTCGCGCAGCGAGGCAATCCTCACCCATGCTCGCTGCCCGCGAGGCCAGCGCCCTCCGCCACCCCCGCGCTCCGTCACCCAGTGCGCCTGCAGCGCATCCCCCGCCTGTCCATCACCCACCCTCTCGCCGACGGCGCCCACCGATGCGCAACGCCTGCCTGTCGCGCTCCCATCAGCGCCGCTTCCTCGAACGGCGTCTCACCGTGCAGGAGCGTGCGCTCTATGACGGTCTCCGCGACCATCGGATTGGCCGGAACCTCCGCCTGGAGCAGGAGCGCATCGGGTTCGGGTGGGTGGCGTCGGCGCTCGGGGAAGCCGGGGAGACTTGAGTGATCGGCGACTCCGGGCAAGCGGGATTCCGCGGAGAAGGTGACCGACGCCGTGCCAGTGCGCTGTGGCGGTCTCGCAGTGGATCGTGAGCCTATGCGGTTGTCTCGACTCCGGAGGAATGTGCAGTCTGCGAGGTTCGCACCAACCTGCGGATTGCCCACATGGCTTCCACGGTAGTTTCATCGACAACGCCAAGATCCTCCCGCATGGAAATGATCACTTGCTGAAACGCGCCCTTTCGCTCTGGATCTTCCATGTACAAATTCTTCGTCCTCTCCAGGTTGTCGACGAAATCTGCAAGACAGACGACCAACTGCCTTTCCGCCAACATCGCTGCAACCCGTGCCTGGTTACGGATCTCGTCGATTTCATGATTTTCAATCTTGTCATCGTCGTCGGATTTGGCGGTGACTTCCAGAAATTGCGTATACACCTTCATCTTGTTTTCGAACAAGCAAACGCGATATTGGCGTTCCGTTTCCGCTTTGCTTTGAAAGTGAATCGTGACGCCCACCGACGCTACGACGAGAACCACCGCCAGTGCCGCAGCCATGAGTTCAATGGCAAGGTCCGTCGGGGATCGAGAGAACATGACGTGCAGCAGAATGGACGAAACCGCCACCAGGGCGACTGTGAGGATCATCACGATTACGCCGTGGGAAACTCCGAGTATCCCGCGATTCATGTTCTCTTGACCTCCCTGCGATCAGATAACCGCGTGCCCCCGGCCCTGTCCTACGACCGGACGATTCCACGGCCGGCCGAAGAATTACAACCCGATCACGCCCACGCTGCCTCGCCGACGGTCGCGGTCACACGCTTTCCCAGCCTGCACGGAACGCGGTCAATCGTTGCGGCCCTGGTGCCGTGCTCGGGATTCAACCTGCGCCGCACCTCTCTCTCGGCAACGCCGGGCTCGCGGGCTGGTCGGCGTTGCGACATCCCGGTTTCGCACCACGCGTCGTAAAGATCCCGCCTTCAGCGCGATCTGCACCTGCGGAGCGGCCCGGGGCCGCCCCTTCCCGGCGCGCGACGGCTTGGGCAGGTCGCCGCCTTCCCGAGTCGTGGTCGCGATGACCTCGCGCAGCAGGTCCTTGGTTTCGGCCAGCGCCTCGTCCCGGCCCGCGCCATCCGTCGCACCCCAGCCGAAATCCGGGAACGCGACGACGAACCGCTCATCCTCGCCGCGTTCGATCTCGGCGGGATAGTCATAACGGTCGGGCATGTTCTCGGTCCTCCGGCGTCGTCGACCGCCCCTCGCGCGCGCCTTGGTCCCGACCCATTGACGCCATCGTGCAGGTTGCCGGAGAGCCCTGGGAGCCGCGGCGAAGGCGCATGCTGCATTATTCCACCATTCCGCACTTTACTATACTTTACTCGACATATTGGACATCCTACTCCTACGGAACGCTCGCGATGCACTACGAATCCGCGTCGAAGGTCATGCACTTGACCGTCCGCCTTCAGGGCTCGCGGTCGGGGCTCACGACCGACGACATGTAGACCGAGTTCAACGTGAGCAGGAGAACGGTCGAGCGCCTTCACGATTCGGTCGAGCAGAGCTTCGGGCCGTTGGAGGAGGTGGAGACGGGCGAGAGGCGGAAACGCTGGCGACCTCGGTCCGACACGCTGCGCCAAGTCATCCGCGTTGCCCGCGGGGAGCTTTGTCGACCTCGAGTCAGCGGCGGAAGGCCTCGACCGCGCGCGACTGACCGAGCGCGCGTAGGCGATTCGTGAGGTTGCCGGCGAGGTCCGCGCGCTGTCGCGCCCGCGAAGGCGGTATCGAGGAGGTGAACTGGCACGTGGTCACGTGGGGCGAGAGCGTCACGGTCCAGAAACCGCTTCGCCTTCGTCGGCCTCTTGCCGAGCTGTGCGAAGCGCTCGCTCCCATCACGGGCACCGCGGGTGAGGCGGAAACAGGAATTCCGAGAGCACAACCGATGGACCGTGTGACCGTGCCGAAGCGGGACCCTGAGCCGATGGCCGAACGATCGCGATACCGATCGCTTCGACTCGACCGAGCGCGCTCACTCTCCGCGATCGTGTTTCCGGCAATCGGAGCAAGTCACGTCGATCCTCCGTCGAGGAGCAACGGGAGGCTCCCCGAGCGCCTCGGCCAACGCCGTGTCTGGTGCAGAGAGCCCTGTGGAGCCGGCGGGTACGCGAGCACTTGTCTACAACGCAGGAGTGGTTGAATGAACGAAATTGCAACCTCCGAGACGGCCGTCAACCCATTTCATCGCAACAGGGCAATTGTCTTTTCGCTCTTCGCACTGGTACTGGCCGTTCTCTCTTTCCATGGAATCCTGGACAATCTCGCGTCCGCCAAGATCGACGAGCTGACGAAGGAGAACCTTGGGTTGCTTGGTCTTTCCATAGCAATCGACGCAGGCATATCCTTTCTCCAGACTATTGAGCTCAAGATCCCATATTTTGCATCTGCCAAACCTCTACAAGCGCTCGACCCTATCAAGGACGGTGCCAAACGACTTACCGATATTCTGCTTTGGGCCACCGGTTCTCTGTTCCTGCAGAGTATCTTGCTCAAGATCACTTCGGGAACGATCTTCAAGTGGGGATTCTTGGGCATCGCTGCCTTGACAGTAGCCAGCCTGTTGCTCGCACAGTCGAGTCGCGTTCGAATCGCTTTCGCCACGAATCTCGGGGTTTCCAATGTGACCCTCGCGCGGTTTCAGGGCTTTCTCATCAAGACTTTCATCGTGGCGACAGTCGTCCGCTTCATCGTGCCCACATTTGCAATCGCGAGCTTGCTCGTCAGCCAAGCGCTGGTGGCTCCCGAAATCAGGCAAGACGCAGAGGCGCTTGAAGGACATGAGAAGAGCCTGTCGGAGATGGAGGCGCAGATCTCGGAAGCGCGCGATGAAGTGAGCAAGGAACAGGAGAGCCGAGAGAACCCGATTGTTGCAAAAAATCGGGCATATGTTGTAACTCAGGCACAAGCCTTCAGCGTTGCGAGGGCATGACGCAGCTCTCCCTCGAGTCTCGCGTTACTGTTCATTGACAGGATCAGCTTGCCAGCGGGGCGAATGAT
>JAJDVT010000048.1 GCA_022826005.1 Gemmatimonadota bacterium
AGCCGGATCGTCCGTTCGGCGGCTTCGGCGAACGTCGGGACGCCGCGCCCGCGCGGGTCCCGTCCGAGCCGGACCATGCGGCTGTTGTCCAGCGCCTTACGGCGCGCCTCGGCGAGCGTCACCTCGGGATACGGTCCGAGCCCGATCGAGGTCAGGCGGCCCTCGATCCTGACGCGCTGCCGCCATGTCTTGGTGATGCGGCCATCGAGCGTCCGGTGAACCCGGAGGCTCAGTCCGCGCCCGCCACGTCCGTCCCCGTACACGCCCGGACGGCCCACCGTCCGCACGAACGCGGCGGTGAGGGTTCGGGGTCGCTTCGTCATGCGTTCCTTCCTTGTGGTGTATCACTTATTGCAACACTACACAGGGAAGAATACACGGGAAGCCACTGGACCGCAAGGGACGGGTGGGGTCGGTCTACCGCCTTAAAACCGTTGCACTACAGGATGTTATGGGACTACCGGCGGACTACCTTGGATGGCATCGGATCATACAGTCCTAGTTCCGGCGGAATCGGCCCGACGAGCCGGTTGGGACCGAGTTCGAGCCTCCTCAAGGCGACAAGCTCGCCGAGTTCGGGCGGAACTGACCACAATTCTTCCTAGGTAGTCCACCAAGGTTCATCAGGCCATCCATAACACGTTATTGGACAACGTGTTCAGTAGGAAACACCCCTTCTGATCATCCCTTGCTGTCCATCGCCATCCGGTGTATTCTTCCGGATGTAGTGCTGCAATGAGTGATACACCACAAGGAGAGAAGCACCATGACTAAGCGGCCACGAACCCTATCCGCCGCATTCGTGCGAACGGTCAACCGGCCC
This sequence comes from Gemmatimonadota bacterium, assembly GCA_022826005.1. Classification (GTDB taxonomy): domain Bacteria; phylum Gemmatimonadota; class Gemmatimonadetes; order Longimicrobiales; family Gaopeijiaceae; genus Bin94. The sequence goes on from JAJDVT010000048.1 coordinate 824, forward strand.
GGAGTCTACGGCGACGGACGGGGCGGGCGCGGACTGAGCCTCCGGGTACACCGGACGCTGGATGGCCGGATCACCAAGACGTGGCGTCAGCGGGTCCGGATCGAGGGTCGGCTGACCTCGATCGGGCTCGGGCCGTATCCCGAGGTGACGCTTGCCGAGGCCCGCCAGAAGGCGCTGGACAACAGCCGGGGCGTCCTCTTGGGCGAGGACCCGCGCGGGCGCGGCGTCCCGACGTTCGCCGAGGCCGCCGAACGGACGATCAAGCTTCACCGCGAGGCGTGGAAGGAGGGGAGTCCCCTTCCCGAGCAATGGGAGTCCACGTTCCGCCTCCATGCCGCCCCGCTCCTCGACAAGCGGGTGGACCGGATCGAGAGCGCGGACGTGCTCCGCTGCCTTTCGCCGATCTGGAACTCGAAGCCGGCCGCCGCGCGGAAGGCCCGGCACCGGATCGCCGCCGTGTTCCGCTGGTGTATCGGTCGGAACTACCGCCCGGACAACCCGGTGGACCGGGCGGTCGAGGCGCTGCCCAAGGTGAACGGGAACACCACGAGCCACCACCGCGCGCTCCCGCACGCCGAGGTCGGGGCCGCCCTTCGCGCGGTTCGCGGGACGACCGACACGCACCCTTCGGCGGCTCTATGCGTCGAGTTGATCGTGCTGACGGCGGTTCGGCCCGGAGAGGCCCGTGGCGCCCGCTGGGACGAGATCGACATGGACGCGGCCGTGTGGACGATCCCCGCTACGAGGATGAAGGCGGGCCGCGAGTTCGCCGTCCCGCTCAGCACGGGCGCGCTCGAAGTGCTCGAAGGGGCTCGCAAGCTGTCGGGCGGGTCGCCACTGGTGTTCCCCTCGCGGACCGGCGGGCCGCTTCCGTCGAAGGCTCCGCTCCGCGTGCTTCGGCGTGCCGGGGTCGATGCGACGCTGCACGGGTTCCGGTCGAGCGCCCGGTCGTGGATGGCGGAGTCGGGCATCCCGGCGGAGGTCGCGGAAGCCTGCCTTGCCCACGTTCCCAAGAGCCAGGTCGTTCAAGCCTACCAACGCTCCGATCTGCTGGCGCGGCGCGCCGAAGTCATGCAGGGGTGGAGCGACTACATTCTCTAACGTCGGGTCTCTCGGTAGCCGGTCGACGCCGCCATCGAGTCACCCCCGGCTTTCCGCTATCCGTTCGCGGATCCACTCGTCCACCTCGGACTCGATCCAACCCACGGCGCGAGCACCCAGCGACACCGGCTTCGGAAAGCGCCCCTGGTCCAGCCGCACGTAGATGGTGCTGCGGGACAGGCCGGTGCGGCGCTGCACCTCCGGCAGACGCAGGATGCGCACGCCCACCGTTCCTTCCAGTTCGATCACCTTCGTCATCGCTTCCTACCTCCTCTCTCAATGATCAATCCCCGGAACCATCAGGTCCGTGATCCCGGTCCCAAGCCGCCATGAACGCCAGAATCCGTTCGACGGTGACCAGCCTCGGCGAACGGCCGCGTCTCAAGTCGCCCCAGAAGCTCGGGTCGCCGACCGCGCGCTTCCCGAGTTCCGAAGGCGACATCCCGGTGTCCCGAATAAATGCCGAAATGCGTCGCTCGAACCACCTCGTCAGATTCTCCATTGCGCGACCACGAAATAGGATATTGTCAAACCGTGCAAGATGGTAGGAAATCGGATACTTCCCACCTCGTTGACGTTCAACGAGTTACGGAATCGGGATTTCGGCGCGCGCCGCCAGCGGGGCCGAAAACAGCCCCCGTATCCCACTTCGGCAGGCTCGAAAGCAACGCGTTCGGGATCGGCTGGAGCGAGGCATTGGGAGCGTCGGAATCGAACGGTTAACTGCCGCGGCGAAGCTCCGGGTGAGGGGAATCCCGTTGCATTTGCGGCAGACAGTAGGTAATTTCCGACTTATGGGACGAAGAAGGAAGGAAACCGGTCAACTGGACCCGGTGCGCCGGAGGCTGCTCAGGATGGTGGCCGACAGCGACACGAACCTGCGCACCGCCTCGCTCGCCATCGAGCGCAACGCGGCCTACCTGCACCAGTTCGTCCACCGGGGCACGCCCAAGGTGCTGGCCGAGGACGACCGCGAGGCGCTGGCGGAACATCTCGGGTGCAGTCCCGACCTGCTCAAGCACGGCCGGGGCTTCGGGCGCCGGGCACGGCCCAACCCGAAGCCAACGCCTGCGCGCGCGAGCCCCTACGCGGCCCCGCGGGGCTACAGCGCGGTGCCGGAGATCGATGTGCGCGCGTCGGCGGGTCCGGGGGCGTGGAACGACGAGTTCGAGGAGGCCGCCGACTCGTGGCTGTTCGCCGATCCGCTCATCCGCCACGAGTTCCGGGCGAGGCCGGAGGATCTGCGGATGATCACCGTGGACGGCGACTCGATGGAGCCTGCGATCTCAAGCGGCGACCGCATCCTCATCGACGTGAGCCTCAAGGTGCCGGTCCCGCCTGGCATCTTCGTCATCTGGGACGGCATGGGGCTCGTCGCCAAGCGGATCGAGCACGTCCCCAACTCCGATCCGCCCAGGGTCGTGCTCAAGTCCTTCAACCCCGAGTACGACAGCTACGAACGCCTCGCCGAGGAGATCCGCATCGTCGGACGCGCCGTCTGGGCCTCCAGAAGGCTGTAAGGGCACCGCGAGGGGGTAAGGCAGCTCGCCGGTTGCGCGAAGCAACCGACCGGCGATGGGGGTGCCGCTGGCGGAGGTCGATACAGCTCCGGGACGGCGCTGGACCCCTTGGGAAACCGCCTTGATTCGGGCGGTTGACACGGTCGGAATCGGGCTTCTCCGTGTATGGCATGGAGACTCCGCCGACCCGAGATTCCCACGGGCGCAGGCTGATCGGCGCGCGGCCCCACGGGCTGGCTGACGGCCTTCAGGTCCTTAAGCCAGCCGACTCCGTGTTGAACACGGAGGCTGGCGAGGGGATGCTGCGCCCCCCTTCGAACCCCCG
>JAJDVT010000052.1 GCA_022826005.1 Gemmatimonadota bacterium
TACCTCCAGTCCATGGCCCTGCAGGGCTACAACCCCATCGCCGCCATACAGATCGCCCTCAACGGCAACGCCGCCGACATGGTCGAGCAGCCGCCCCACGACGCCACGCCCGATCAGGCGCAGGGGGGCGAGTAGTTACGCATCGTGAATGTCCTGGGAGCTGTACTTGGCCGCGCGACGAACAATCACGTCGTCACCCTTTCGCCCCTTGGCAAACCGCCGGTGACTGGCTGGCGTGCAAGCGGCGGAATCCGCCTTTGCCTAGGCATCAGACGCCCAACACCGAGTGCGACTCGAGACGGACAAGCCGAAGCGTTCGATCATCGGGCTTCTGGTAGATCATCAATACGGAGTTGGACCAGACGTGCCAGTCCCGGAAGTCGCTCCAAGCACCACTCAGCGCGTGGTCGTGCTGGCGGGCGTCCTAGCCGGTCACGGAGAAACAGAAGTCGTGTTCCATCGTCGGCGAAGGTCGCGCACCCCTGAACGCGTTCGCCTGCGAACCCTTCGGGCGTGATGACACTCCCGCATCCAGTAGCCGTGTTGAACGTCCGAGGCCCGCCTTCAACGATTCGTGCAGCACATCCATAGCTTCGTCCTTGCCGAGTCGCCGCCCGCCTATTCTTACAACGATCCTCGACGCTCCACCCAATAGCTGCGTCATACCGGCCCAAGCCTCCACAAGGAACGAGTGATAGCTGTCTAGGCCGTAGTGCCGTCCATCCCCTCTGGCCTGCCTATCCGTGGCCTTCTCGCCCAAGAACCAAAGCCGCAACCACTGGTCCTCTCGGTAGTTCGTCGTGTCGAGATACGGTGGTGAGGTGATGACGTCCGTTACGTGCCCCCTAAGGTGTCGAAACGTCGACCCGGCGTCCCGCGCATCGCCCAATACCGCCTCGCCTCGTAGCGCCGGCGGCGGTGTCCGATATCGGTATCCCGTCATGTGCCGCAATATAGAGAATACGTCCCTCTCTGGGGCTTCGCAGTTGTGCCGTCGCCACCAACGCACCGAATACGCGGCCTTCGTGCTGATCGTCCTCGGCATGCGGTTGCTGAAATAGTTAGGGCTTCGGTGCGACTCCCCGTGCAGCGCGCCCAGACCCAGAGCTGCGACGAAGCGGTCCGTCTTGTCCGATCGCCAATCCAGCGCCTGCCTGAGAAACTGCACCTGCCGAAGCGTCTCCGGGGCAAAACACAGCGAAAAGAACTCCGCAAGTTCGCCCATGTCGCGCTCGGCCCGCCAATCCAGACACTCCGCCTCCAACTCCGCAAGTCGACGGATCACCTCCAACAATGTTGGCGGGTCGCATTTGGCCCCGGTAACGCATGCGGCCACCGGATGCGTGTCACAGCCTGCCGCCCGACGTCCTCGAATGAGGCTCTCAAACACCGTCGTACCTCGCCCGCAGAATGGGTCGAACACCACCCCGTTGAATCTCGATGCCGTCAAGTGCTTCTGGACGAAGGTCTCAGGGAACATGGCGAAGTAGGGGCAGATTGAATGGAAGCGATGTCTCATGCCTGCCCTCTCGCACTCCTAAAGTAGGCCTCGACCCAGTCAGCCGCCAACTGCAACTGTTCGAACGCCTCGATTGCGATACCCTTTCCCTTCAGGGTCTCCGCCTCGAGTACCCGTCTCGGGACCCTGACCCTGTGCAGCACGTTGCCAAGTACCAGAACATCGTCTCGGAAGGCGTCATCAGGCCGCGCGAACGGCACGACGTGGTAGGCAACCCATTCGGTAACCGGGAGCGGATCGAACCACCTTTTCGGAAACACGTCCTTCACTTGGCTCTTGATCGGCTTGTCCTTCCAGTCTCCCCCAGTCGCCACCTGGCCCACAGCCAGCAAGAAACCCGGCAATCCGTCGTTGTGTTCGCGCCACGCAAACACGTCCACCTTGTCGTCCTTCGGCGACGCCGGCGCGGACGGGTGGGGACTAACGGCTCCGTCCTTGAGAACGGACCAGATGTCGGACAGCTTGACCAGGAACCCGCTACCGTCGGGACGCGGAAATCCAAATGACCACGCTTGCCCCCCGACCTCCGCGGCCAGAGCCGCAGTCGCGAAGTACTGGAAATACTCCCGAAGCGCTTTCACGTCCTTCTTCGACGGGTGCAATTCGGAGCTGCCAAGCAATGGGGTAATCGTCGACAGATTGGACAGTATGAGCGAAACCAGGTACGCCGCTTGACCTAGGTCCGGCGTTTCCCCAAGAAAAGAGATCGTGCGACCCGGCTCGTCGGTCTCGAAAGGATACGCTCTCCCTAAGACGCGCTGTCGCAAGCCGATTCGGGTCACCGCTCCCGTCGCCACGGCCTCCCGTGTTTCCATCTCCTCGTTGACATTCGCGAACTCTTCGTCGGCCCCCATCTCCAGCGCTTCGACGACTTCCCCGCTGTAGGACTGCCCTACCGGCGAGAACGCCGCCTTCAACTCGAGGTAGTCCGCCGCCAAATCCAGATCCGGAGGACTCGTGCCGCCGAACTCATCGGCCGGAAGGTATACCGGAGAGGTCATTCCCCAACCGTTTCCGCATCCCGGACCTTTTTCATCAACCGCTGATGAACCGTCTGCGCGGTCTCCGACACGTCCTCCGCGATATCGACCAACGTCCCGTCCTTCCCGTCAAAGCCACGCAGATTGTTCGACGCGTCCCGTATCTCGTCCCGCGCGCGCAGCAACGCTCCGGAGAATTTCCGCTCCACCGACAGCGTACTCGCATGTGCGTTCGTTAGCGAACCTGTCTCCCGCAGTACAACTAGCGCCTCCCTGTTGCCAAGCACTTGCGCGAGCCTTTTGATGTCAGGATTCTGGGACTGGATGATCGGCTCGACTTCTTCGCTTTTTGACCCGTAGATCCACCGCAGCACTTCCGTCAGCCGCTCCAGCCTGTCTCCCGAAATAGGGTCGGGTCTTGGGTCGAAACGGGACCAGGCGGCTTCCAGGCCGAGAAAATCCATATAGGGCGCGCGGGACAGCGCCGTGTAGAGGTGCGAGAAACTGAAACGCGGCGTTACCCGGTCCTCGATCGAAAACAAATCCTCCTGTTGCGCCTGTTCCAATACGTAAATCGCGTTTACCATCCGCTTGATGGTGTCGTGTTTGTCACCGATTCTCTCCGCTATCTCCGCTAGCGGCGTCCCGTCCGACCGATGCCACTCAGCAGCGAACTTCGCCTTCGCATACGACTCCCATCTGGCCGCCCCGTTTATGTGCTTGAACCCTATGAAGGACCAGCTATCCTCCCTGCGCGCAACCCTGTAAACGGATACGTTTTCCAATGTCGGCCTATGCTCCACCGGCATCTCAGGCATGACGATTCTGACACCGCACTCTTCCCTTATCCGACCCGCCAACTCCGGGTCCCGGAACAACCGCAATGCAGCCAGTCGCCGGTTCCCTTCGAGTACGGTCAAGCCGTCCGCGTCCTCATCAACCACGACTAGGGGTTCGATATCCAGATAGCCATTCGCCGCAATCGACTGCAATAACTCGCTTAGGTCTTCATCTCTATAAAGTTGCGCAACAATCGCAGAGGCCGAAGCCACGGGATCAAGCCCGATCAATCGGGGATTTCGCCAGTCCAATACGAGACTGTCCACAGACACAGCAACAACCTCTCTAAGCGGTGGCACCCGTAAATCAACGGCTTCTGTCATCTGATGTGACTCCCTTCGCTTACGGACAAATCCGAGGCCGCGCAAGGCGCCTCGCGCTACCATCCCGGACCTCGAGTGCACAGCGGCGAACGCCCTTTTCTAGCAACCGGGCAGGCGACCGAGTACCATACCACTGACGCCCCGCGAACGGTACAGGGAGAGCCGTTGGCACGTTGGCACTGAGCACTGTATCAGCGTGGCAGAGGTCGTGTCGGAAAGCGGTCGGGCGGCTGCTGCCTCATGGCGCTTGCCGCGAACCGCCGCTGCCACGCCTCGCCTTCGGCCTGTCGAGTCCCTCGACCAGTTTCCGCGTCCGCTCACGCACCGGTTCCGGCCGCAGCCCTCCTCGGCGGCTATCACGCCGCATACGGCATCCGCGAGCGCCGAGCGTGCCGCGAGCATGTCCGCCGCCGCGTCGAGCCACAGTTTGGTCCGTCCCAAGGTGTCCGCGCTTGCACGGGACGACAGCGACCTCCATCCACCGCGCTACGTGCTGCGTCGGTGTGTGCAGCTCACGGGCGGGGCACTGCGCGACGACTTCGGCCATCGGCGCGGTGTCCGCCCGGGCGCGAACGGCCCCGAGGACACCCACGGAGCGGTTCGTCGATCATCGAGCGCGCAACCGTCGGCGCGGTCGCTACGGCCTTGATCCACGACGGATCGGGAGGGGCGGTTTTGCGGCATGGCCAGTCGTGCTCCGACATGAGACCGGCCCTTCCATGTACACGGATCCGGGGGCGTGGAACCAGTGCCGGGGAGTATCTGGAGGGCATCCGGGGGGTATCCAGGAGATGCCGCTGGGTACTGGGGCGGAGGGGCAGGGATTCGAACCCTGGGAGGCGTTACCCTCACCGGTTTTCAAGACCAGCGCTTTCGACCGCTCAGCCACCCCTCCGCAGGGTGAAGTCATCGTAGCACGGGGAGGTTCGAGGCCTCGGCGGCCGTGCCCTCTTGCGGCGCAAGCTCATGGAGCGACGGCGTCGTCCATTCGAGACATCGCACGATCGAATGTCCCTACGGGGCGGTGCTCCAGCTTGCGGGCGATCCCCACGACCGGGCAATCCGCGAAATCCGACCGCAGGTGCACGCCGGAAGTCGTCGAGCGCGGCACGCACGACATCCGGATCCTGCAGCACGAGCCGGTCGTGTTCGAGGAGCATCGCGACGATCGTGGCGATGCGGTCCGAGTCCGTGCCGTAGACGGGCTGGCCGACATCGTCACACATCAGCAACCCGACCAGGACACTGCCGTCAACGGCGCGCATGCTGGCGCCGTACGTGGCGGCGAATGCCCTCCTTCATTTCTTCCACGGTGCGGGGCTCAGGGGCGGCGTCGAAGAGCGCATCGTGAATGTCCCGGGAGCTGTACCTGGGCGCGCGGCGGACGATCACCTCGTCACCCTCGACGCACCACTCCACTTTCGAACCCGGCGCCAGGCCCGGCTTCTGTCGAATCGGAGCGGGTATCGACACCTGTCCCTGCGACGTGATCCTGGGTTCGACTCGTTCCAAGGAGCTTGGCTCCGAGAGAGCACTACTTGCGTAATCCTCTTCGTGTTATCCGGTAAGTCAAGCGGATTCCGGCTGTCAAGCGGATTCCGGCTTGGTGGGAAGGGGGTCGGGAGCTCACCGAAAGTTCCGACTCGCAAACGATTCCATAGCGTCCACCCGATGCGACAGCCCCGCCAGCCGGTCTGTCAGGTCGCGCACCTCGCCGGCGACCACGTGGATGACCGACTGCTCCCGTTCGACCACCCCCTTGATCGCGAGCAGCCGGCCCTGCAGGAGTTCGGCGCGGTAGCGGGTGAGGACGGAGTTCCAGACGATGATGTTGCTGTTGCCGGTCTCGTCCTCCAGGGTCATGAAGACGACGCCCGTGGCGGAGCCCGGGCGCTGGCGGCAGGTGACGATGCCCGCCACGCGGACGAACTGGTTCGGGCGGCACTCGAGGAGGTCGGCCGCGGTCCGGCAGTCGCGCAGCGCCGGGTCGTCGCGCAGGAGCGACATCGGGTGGGGGCCAAGGGTGAGGCCGAGGTAGCGGTAGTCCGCGATCAGGTCGTCGCCGGCGCCGGGACGCTTCAGTCGGGCGCGGGTGCGGTACGGCGCGTGGGCTTCGGCGGCGCGCCAGATCGCGCTCGGGTTGTCCACGCCCGCGGCGTCCCAGTGTGCCTGGTGACGGTGTCCCGCCAGGTGCTTGAGGGCGCCCGCGCGGGCGAGGAAGTCG
>JAJDVT010000125.1 GCA_022826005.1 Gemmatimonadota bacterium
AAGCTGGCGCGCGCGGTCGGGGTCAATCTCGAAACCGACGTGGTGCGCCGACTTGGTGCTAAGAGCGGACAGAATCTCGTTCTCTGGGACAGCGTCCACCGTGCGGCCAAGGGAGCGCTGGGTCCGGCGGACGGGTCGCGGGGCATGATCGACGTCATCCACCACGCTGCCCACCTCGCGCGCAGCCGTTCCCTGGCCGCGTCTCTGGACATGTTGAAGGATCAGGGCGTCCATCAAAGCCTGGACTTCACCATTGCGCTGGAGGCGGTGCTCGAAGTCCTCCCGGTCTCACGCAGCTTCCGCGGGTTTGATCTGGGCCCCAAGGCCAAGGCATTGGAATCCGCCAGCGAGGACTTCGATGCGCTCGAAAAGCTCCGGCGCCTGGCCTTCGGCGAGGTGGTCGATGAACCGGAACAGCTCAAGATGTGGCGCGAGAGAAGCGACTGACCGGTGCACCGCGCGGAAGACTGGAAGCTCAAGTACACGCCCGAAGACGGCGATCTGGTCGAGCTGTTCTACCTTCCCGCCCTCTGGGATGCGAAGCGGTACGATCGCCTGACCGGCTATTTCAGCGCGAGCGCACTGACTCTCGCGGCGCGCGGAATCGAGGGTCTGGTTCGGAACAGGGGCCGAATGCGGCTGATCGTTGGATGTACCTTGGATCCAGCCGAGATCGCGGCGATTCACGAGGGGGCCGCGTTGCGCGGGCAGGTGACTGAGCATCTCCGGCGCTGGCCACTCAAGCCGGAGGATGGCCGCGAGGCCGACGCGCTCGAATTGCTCGCCTGGATGGTGGCCAACGACCATCTCGATGTGAAGGTCGCGGTTCCCACAGATGACTCTGGTCGGCCCGTGACGGATTCGGCGCTCTTTCACGAGAAGACGGGGATCATCGAAGACACGAACGGGGACCGCATCGCTTGGACGGGCAGCCTCAACGAGACCGCGAGCGGCTGGAAGCGCAACTGGGAGACGATCAATGTCTTCAGGAGTTGGGGGTCCGACGCGGCGCGGGTGGAGGGCGAGGAGCGGAACTTTGCCTTGTTGTGGGCTGACAAGCGGAAGCGCGCGCGGGTGATCGAAGTGCCGGATGCGGTGCGAGAGAAGCTCCTGGAGTTCCGTCCCGAGGAGGGACTTCCGAAGCTGCTGAACCCCGAGCCTGATCCTTTGGAGTCCGCGGTTAAGGAGTCCCAAGCGAGGTACCTCCGGGAACGGGTGTGGTCATTCATTTGTAAGGCACCCTCACTGACTCCCAATGGCGAAATGGTCGGCGAGGAGACGGCCCCGATCACACCCTGGCCCCATCAGATCCGCGCGTTCGAGCGCATGTACCACGATTGGCCGCCCAAGCTCCTGATCGCCGACGAGGTTGGGTTGGGCAAGACGATTCAGGCGGGAATGGTGCTGCGGCAGGCGTGGCTGTCGGGTCGCGCCCGGCGCATCCTGATCATGGTGCCGGCGGCGGTCATGAAGCAGTGGCAGATCGAGCTGTACGAGAAGTTCAACCTCAATTGGCCGCTTTACGCTGGCGGGAAGCTGCGTTGGTATTCGCCCAATCCGGAGCGGCCCGCGAAGACACGCGCGGTTGGTCCAGACCGGTGGCACCTAGAGGATGTGGTGATCGCTTCAAGCCATCTCATGCGGAGGCGCGACCGCCAGAAGACGATCCTGGAGGAGGCCAGGCGGTGGGATCTGGTCGTTCTGGACGAGGCGCATCACGCGAGGCGGCGTGGCGCAGGCGGACCCGGCGACAAGGGACCCAACGAGTTGCTGCGTCTCATGCGCGGAATGCGCGAACGAGGCCTTGCGGATGGGTTGATCCTGCTGACGGCGACGCCGATGCAGGTGCATCCGGTCGAGTTCTGGGATCTGCTCGATCTGCTGGGTCTCCCGCCGGAGTGGGGCGCTGGTGCGTTCGTCGATTTCTTCGAGCTCTCGCAGAAGCCCGATCTGACCGCCGAGGCCTTCGAGATGATGGCGCGGCTGTTCCGAGCGGAGGAACAGGCCGGTCAGACAAAAGCGGAGCCCGGCGACCCGACCCTGTCTTCTCTGGCCGAGTTCACGGCCAAAAAGGTGCTGTCAGCGCTACGGGATCCCTCTACGATCCCTCGAAAGAGGCTTGGATCGGCTGAGCGATCGGCGGCGCTCTGTCTCATGCGCGCCCGCACGCCGGTCAGACGGCTTCTGTCACGACACACGCGCACCCTCCTGCGCCGGTACCACAAAGAGGGCCTGCTGACGGCGCCGATCGCCGAGCGAAGGGTGAAGGACCGTTTCGTCGAGATGTCGGAGGGCGAACGGGAGCTCTACGAAGCCGTGGAAAGCTACATTTCCCGCACATACGGTCAGGCGACCGGTACCCAGCGAACTGCGGTGGGGTTCATCATGACCGTGTACCGCCGCCGTCTCGCGAGTAGCTGTCAGGCGCTGGCGAACACTCTTCGGCGACGACTGGAGATGGCCGAAGGCACGGTGTCGACCACTGCGGATCATTGGAACGAAGACCTGTCGGACGATGAACTCGCCGACGAGGTGATGGGTGCTCCCGAGGAGGTCGCCGAGGCGGCCGACAAGGCCTTGAAGCTTGAGGAGATGAGCGACATTCGTGAGTTGCTGGAAATGGCGGAGCGGCTTCCACCGGACAGCAAGCTCGGGGAGCTGCAACGGATTCTGGGCAGCTTGCGGCGGAAGAGCGGAAGAGCCAGCCAGGTCATGGTGTTCACGCAGTACACCGACACCATCGACTTTCTGCGTGAGGAACTCCGCAAGGATCCGTCTCTGCGGCTGATGTGCTTTACCGGACGCGGCGGGGAGGTGCCGGACGCTGGTGGACGATGGTGCGCGATCAGCCGGGACGAGGCGAAGCGCCGATTCCGAGAGGGAGAAGCCGACGTTCTGCTCTGCACCGAGGCAGCCGCCGAGGGCTTGAACTTCCAGTTCTGCGGCGCGCTCGTGAACTACGACATGCCCTGGAACCCGATGCGGGTGGAACAGAGGATCGGCCGCATCGACCGGCTGGGTCAGAAGCACGCGACCATTCGGATCTCCAACCTGCACTACAGCGACACGGTGGAGGCGGATATCTACCAGGCGCTGGCGGAGCGCATCGGGCTCTTCCAAGGTGTCGTAGGCCAGCTTCAGCCCATTCTCGCGAAAGTGTCGGGAACGATCGCCCAGGCGGTGTTGGAGGGTCGGGCCTCGACCGACGAGGGACGGGCGAAGGTGGCGCAAGCGTTGGACCAGCAAGCCACCGAGTCAGCACCCGGAATCGACATCGACGAGGTGGCAGACACGAGTTTGGAGCTGCCTGACCGGCCAGTCCCCTCCGTTACGATGGACGACTTGGACCGGGTGATCCGGCGGCCTGAGCTGCTACCGGACGGCGTCAGCGTGCAGCCGCTTCGGCCGCGCGAGTATTCGTTGACTGTGCAGGGGCACCGGGCGCCACTTCGGGTCACCACCGATGCCGACTACTTCGAGAGGCACGCGGACAGCGTGGTGCTCTGGTCGCCGGGAGGGGAGGGGTTTCCGGCAGATTGGCCGCCTGCATCAGAGCACCAGCGGTGGAACCAGGACACGACCCTGAGGGGGATTCTGGATACGAGGAAGTAATCGATCCGGAGCCCGACAATGGCAACATACCCAGCTTTCTAGTCCAACCCCCACTGCTCAGTGCCCAATGGCCTACCCGTTGGCCACCAACTGCCTAAAGCGGTCATACGACGGGACCGTAAGCAAAGGAAAACCAAGGATGACGTGCAAGTTGGCCATCGCCAACACATATCCGTGGTAGAGGAGGCTCGCGGATACATCGCCACCAAGGCGCGAGAGTGTGGTCTTCACTCGCGAATTCTCGAGGGCGAGGTGCTTCCACTGCTCGCGGTCCTCGTCGCCGAGCACTTGAAGCACACACGCCGCTCGCTCAGCCCGTTCAGGCCAAGTTTCGGCCTGTTTGCTGAAGTAGTCCGCCGTCCAATACGGGCTACGGTTGATCATGACCAGAGCACCTTCGAGCCATCGCCCATCCCGCGCCGCACGGTCAAACCGATCCACCAAGGTGATCCGGCGTGTGGCTGTAGTCTTATCGTAGAGCACGCGGATAGCGCGGAGCAGCGCGAAGACCTCCCCGATAGCCGGAATACGCATTCGGCGGACCGTTTTCCATCGCATTGGTCCCGACGCGTCGACGACTACGAGCGCATTCGGTTCTTTCAGCGTATCAGACTGGGTCGGCCACCGACTCTTCCGGGCGCGGATTCCGATGGGCCACTGCTCGGCCATGTTGTCGTAGACTCCGCCGTCTGACAAGACCATGAAAAGGGGAGTGTCCCGAGCTCCGTCCACAAAACCGTGCTGCTTGGTGGCTAGCCAACGTGGTGGGAACAAGCCAGGGAATGCTGCGGATACCTGTACGGCATCGGCCAACCGGAAGTCAGCGGGACAGCCCCATCCTAGCCGATAGGAACACACGAAATCGCCCGAGAAATACACATGGTGTCCGGCGCGCACGTCTGTCGCGCAGATGACGTGCTGCACGTTCTCATGTTCGATTTCACGAAGTAGCGTGGGGCGTCTGCCCGTCGAATAGAGGGTCCTACGGAAGGCGAGGGCGCAGATGGTTCGCCGAAGACTGGCGAGGAAGCCCCAACCGGCGAGCCCGAGAACGAAGCAGATCGTGCGCAACAGGAGGTCAACCGGAAGCCACCACACCGCGAACACCGCACCGAGGGCGACACCCAGCGCTACGATGTACACCCATGTAGTCCAGGACGCCCAGAGTGTACCGACGTGCGCCACCCGTCGAGCAAAGGGCCCGACGACTTGAGTTTCTAGCTCTTCTGGCGTGAGATTCGAGTAGTCGCCCTTTTGGGCTAGCCAGGCATTCGTAAGCGATCCACCTGAGACCGAGGAAACAGACACGACCTCTCTGTTCCGACCCGCGTCCGTCAGGTAGAGCAGAACGCCGAGTCCGAACAACGAGGCACGATGCCCCCCTCCCGAGAGGGCGATAGCGATCTTTCTGGTCCGCTCCGCCAACTTTCCGGTCATCACAGATCCCCAGCACTGGTCAAGGTTGTCGTGTACCAAGACAAATCGTCACCCTCGCCGACGATTGCCATCAGCCCGGGCATGCCGTCAACGAACATGTGGTCCGTCAGCCATGCCAAGAATACCAGATCATCTGGGCTCGGCTCGCAGGTCGATCCATCAGGATGCGAGTGCCACTCCCCGAGGTACGCGACCGCGCCCCCCGTGCGGTGCGCGATTGCGTCGGCGGCTTCCTTCAATCCGTCACAACCCCGGACATAGGATCTCGGCCACTCCTCGCTATCGGGGGGTGAGGGTAGGGTGTCCACGACGTAGAGCACCTTGCGAAGGTGATCGGTGTAGCCTAGAAGAACACCCCCCGTCTCGTTGGGAAGGGCCTGTTTTCGCAGATCACTCATTTTCCGCAGAACTCCTCGGTCAGTACGGATCTGCCAATCGCCGCACTGGATCTCAACCGGGTCCGCCAAATCGACCGCTCGATACGTCACAGAATGGTTCGCAGATGTCTGCCAAACGGCGAGGCTGGACGCCGCGCTCGCAATCGTCTCTCTCAGTGCTCCAGCGGCAATTCCGGAAAACAAGGAAAGCGAGTCCTGGGACAGGGTGCTGGTCACGTCGCGACATGTGTGCCCGTACCTCAGCCGCCCACCGTTCTCCAACAGATGCTCCGCGAACTCTTCCCGCTCAATCACTGCCCGATAGTACTGCGCCTCGATGCAGTCGAGTCGCATCGAACGAGCCTGATCCTCGGCCATGACGACCAAGTCGGCTCCATCCGGGTTGAGGAAGACCGAGATTCGGCGGGAGTCGCCGGGTGCCTCAAGCGCCAACCACCGGGCCACCGCCACGGAAGCGGAGAAGTCCAGCGCGATGTCGGTGGCATCAAACTTCGTCCGAAGCTCATCGGCTAGCGGGGGGGTGAGCACATCCGCGCAGAACGAATCAATCGTGCCACCGTCCTCGAAGCAGAGGCTCGCGAGGTGGGCCAGAGCGCCCGCTTTCTCATGGCCAACGTAGAGTCCCGGAAGAGCGTGCCGTGCCAGATTGTGTGGCAGCAGCACGTCGTGGTCGACGACGGTCCACGTTCCGAAGCCGGTGCGGACCAGGGTAAGGAGAGTCTGTGAACCGAGCGCCCCCGCACCCACTGCAAGGATATGAGGGTCCCGCGCACTCCGGTTTCCGCTTAGCATCTGGGCGCGTCGACGGGTCAGGTCCCTGACCGGATTCAACGGAAGGAGCAGTACCTTTTCGGACACGGAGGTCGTTCCCGGGTCGCCTATGATCGCACCAAAGTCTCCATCAACCTCGTCGACGAAACCAAGCGCCTTGCCGAGTTCTCCCACGCTTCCGACTATTTGAAACGCCCGGATCTCGATGGTCTCCGGTGCACCGTCATGTGACCTTCGGACAGGGATCCTAAGCATGACGAGCGCGATCGCGTCCGGATCTCCGGCCCGTTCGATGATCCACGTCGTGAGGTTGTCTCGGAGCGTCCGGAGGAGGTCGCAACCCATCGTCTGCAGAAACTCGTGTAGTTGGAGCAAGTTCTGCGGCTGATGGGTCAGTCCACCCTGAGTCTGAGGCTTCGTTTCGACGACCACAGCGATGCAGTTCGGGGCCCCCTCAGTACCGTTGCCCGGGCTCTGCCGACCAGCGACGTAGGTTAGAAGAGCGCTATCTGGCCGTGGGATGGCGTATAGAGACATGGCCTGCGGCCCGCGCGAGGAGTCGGCCTCGAAGAGGTGGCTTGGCAGGATTACGTGAGCCGGTGATCCCGGCAGGAACGGCTCAACAGGCTGGTCGGGCTGATGGAGCGCACCGATGGCAGTCTTGCTCAGCCAGGTGTGCAAGCGCTGCGCGAAGGCGGCCGCTGTCCAACGAAGCCGCTGCTCAGTATAGGGCTCGTCGAACAGACAGAGGCTCGGAGGTTCTCCCGGCGCAACGACGTAGGTATGCGGGACATGCGGGAAGTCCGATCGGAGGGTGATCGCGCGCGGTTCGAAGCGGTCAGCCGGGTCGAACTCAACCGCAACGGGCTCCACCATCCGGATGTCGTTCACCGGAAAGGTGGGCACCTCGGGCCTCACGTCGACCCGGACGACCTCCCACCCATCTGCTCGCCTCGTGACCCCCACGAGATCAACGAACGGGAGCACCTCGGCCCGGAGGAGCTGAACTAACTCGCGTGCCTTCGCAATCGCGGCCTCTTCCGGGTGGACTGGTTCTCCCAGCAACGCAGGAAGCCTATCCAGCGCGGGGAGATCGGTGGGTAGTCACGGCGGCCGCCCCGCTTACGATGACCTTACGCACGGTCGCACCCCACTTGGTGATCTCGACTACCAGCGGCTTGGGTGCGCTGCGCTTGGGGTGCTCCATCGTCACAAGGAACTCACCGGACTTGCTCGCTACCACCTCGCGGTAGTAGTTGGCCGCCTGGCGGTGTGGAGGCCGTTCCGTGTCCTCGGTGGGAATGGGCTTGCTGGAGGAAACGAGGCGGCCTCGTTGCTGCCCCTGGACCTCATAGAGCCACCTGACCGGCTCGGTCGGCACCGTCTTCCGCTTCCCCTTCTCGGGTCCGAGCGACAGGTACGAGCAGTGGTGCGGAAGCTTGACGAGATGCCACTCCAGCCGCTGGTCATTCCCGTGTTTCCGAGTGACCTCCACGATGTCGGCGATGACTTCGTGATCGACATCTGAGGCAAGGATGAGCTTGGTCTCGGTCTGGGAATGGACGAAGGTCGCCTGGACGACCAGGGCATCCCGATTGCGGTCCACGATCTTTCCATCCTCCGAGCGCATCGCGAAGGGCGAATGCACGAAGAACTCCAAGCCGTCGTCGGCCCGCGTGAAGCCAGGGATGAGTTGGCCCGCGTCCGTGATCAGGTCCTTCCGGTCGGCAACAGTGAGTCCTTTGCTCCGCAGCCATTTCTCGAGCAGCGCGGGTCGCGAGAATACCCGGACTCCTTTCCCCTGCACGAGCCGGTGTCGGGCCTCTCTCTGGATGACCCTTTTGTCGCCGGTCAGGCCGGTTTCGATGATGGCAGCCGCTGGCACCCACAGGTCGTCGATCTCGATCCGACCATCTCCCTGGTACTTGGACGCGTGTTCCAGATGGAAGAAGTCGGGAGCTCCGGTCACGTGATCGTCGTCCAAGTGGGTAAACGCCACGACATCGAAGCTCTTCCGGCCGGCCTTGGAGAGTTCGGCCCGGAGCTGCTTCGCGAGGTCGATCCGGCGATCGGTCGCGTCGTCGGGATCCCGCGTGTTCGCGTAGTCGAACAACAGGGTACGGCCGTTGGCGAGGTCGATTTTGCTAGTGTCCGCGTTGCCGAGCGGGTAGAACGTAACGATATGCATGCTCTGTTGACTCCCTGTGTGAAGTTTCTCGTCCACCTACTCGCCCCCTGGCGTCATGCGACGGGACGTGTCAGCAAATCCTTGCCGCGTCGGTTCGTTAGCAATGAGATGCCGTTGCGCGCGTTGGTCTGGAACACACGGTCGGCCACGTGCAGATACAGCTTCACCGCCTTCCTATCTGGGTGCCCGTACTGATTGTCGACGCCAGCGCTGATCACCACGGTATGCGGCCTCACTTCCAGGATCATCCCCGGATGCGCCGCGTTCTTCGATCCGTGATGGGGTGCCGCCAGCACATCTGCGTCCAACGCGTCACCGAACAGTTCCACAATCCGGTCCCAGCGGGGGTTCTCCGTGTCCCCTGTAACGAGATAGGAGAATCCTCCTGGCCCAATGCCCTTGATCTTCAGTACGATGCTGCAGTTGTTCGAGTTGTCCATGTCCTCGATGTGCGGGGAGAACAGCTCGAGTTGGAATTCCTCCGTCAAAGCGTCGAGATAGCGGGACTCCAACCGATCAAGCCGAACGGAAATCCGTTCAAGCGGATTGGGAGTCCCCTTCCGCCGCCGCTCATGCCTCCGAATCACGTTGAACACCTGCTGCGCGTTTTCGGTATCCTTGTAGTATTTCGGATACATCACCCAGGCGGGCTCGTAGTTTTCAAGCATCCAGTCCAGCCCAGCCGGGTCCGCGTGATCATCATCGAGCCCAGTCAACACGATCCCCGTCAGGTTCCGCCGCTGCAGGAAACGGCTCACCTTCGACTCGATGTCCTCCGACCGTTCGGCCAGCCAACGAGTGTCCACCGCGATAGCCTGCGTACCATGGCGGACGACGGTAAGGTTGCCTTGCCCCACGTAGAGCGTCAGCACTTCCACGTTGCCACCCCCTACCGCGCCATCGCGGACTGGTAGATTTCACGATTCATCTGCAGCTCCAACGCGCGTACGGCGTGGGCCGCGCTCGAAAAGGACGTCCCGCACAACTCCGCCACGTGCTCGGAAGTCGGCGAGACGACTGGGTAGTAGACCAGGCTGCCATCGTCGTCGATTTCGGCGACCTTGATGTCGACGGCGGACCCGTCGATCAACGGCAACTGGCCCTTCCAGAAGAAGGTCCCCGTCGGAGTGGCTAACCGAGGCGCCAACGACGGGAACAACACCCCGAGCACAACTTGGTCGCGTGCCCGGACTGCCACGGAGACCTTTCCACGCGGTCCGGCGCCGTCCGCGTCATGGTCTCCTCGAGCGTCGATCGAAGCACGATGGTCTTTCGGCCAGATACTCGGGTCGTCGGTGACCTTCACGTTGGTCGGCGCGATTTCGTGCACCGCGTCGTCTCCGCGAAACAGCACATAGTGCCGGACGGCGTATCGGTCCAGCCCTTTCCGCCCGTCGTTCCGGTGCGTCACGAGCAATGCGTAGAAGAAGTCCGGGTTGTGAAGTTCGTGGTTGACGATCCTTCGGTAGGTCGCCCTGTCACCGCCGCTCAGCGTCGGGTAACCGTTCACATGGTGGGTATGCCAATTGCCGAGATGTTCGATCGACGGGTCCGCCGCCTCGATCCGCCTGAATACCTCTGTCTGATGCTCTCCGTCCTGAAAAAAGCTCGTCCTCGATCGACGAGCGTTTGGACCCGGCTCGATCACGCCCCTGGCCTGGATTACCACGGAGTCCCCGTCCATGGTGAAGTGGCCTATCACCCGCCCCCCTGTTTCCTCGTGGTCGTAACGGTCGCATTCCTCGAACACGCTCTCCAGCGCCTCGCCGGCGATTTCCACGCGGACCGCCGGGCGCTTACGCTTTTTCTTCATGGCCTCCTCCGCAAACCAAGCATCCGTGCTGCGGCGATAGCATCATCCGCTGCACTTGGAAATTCCTCGAAAACGGGTGCACAGCTCTGTTGCCCCACACCAAGTAGTTGTCATCGATCGGGGTCATGAATTGCGGTCGAGAAACCGCCGCATCGCCCAGCGCATCCAGGGTGAACCGGGTGTGGAAAGCAGCTATGAACCCGATGTCGACGGCCAGGCCCGGCGAGTCCTTGATCTCCTCGATCTCCAGGTCGTAGACCTTCTGTCGCTCCTCCTCCGACACGAGATCGATCTCCCGGACGCTGTCCCGGAATTGCGTCCGTTCAAGCACTCCCTCCAGACATGCCAGGCATCCGCACTTCCCCGGTCGATAGGAATACACCTCGCCTCCTATTCCCCGGGTGAACACGCGCCCGACGGTGAACGGTGTCTCCGTCTGCACGCAGACCTCATTCAGGCGGTACCGGCTTGGTTCGTTGTCCGTGCCCACTACCACGACGCTCGCACGCTCGACCTCATCTCCCAGTCCCGGCCAAAGGAGTATGTCCTCGTCGAACATCCTGACTTCCGCCCATGGGTTGCGGTCCCTTATCACGTCGGCGAGGGCCGCCGACTTCCGCCAGCCCAGGTACCGGAGTCCACAGACATGCCGGATGACGTTCTCGACCTCCAGTTCGCCCTTGTCCACCAAGATGAAGTTCCGCACGCCGGACATGGCGAGTTGCTGTGCTACCTGCCCACCTCCTGATCCGCACCCAGCGATGAGCACCCAAAGGTCCTCGAACGCCCGCACGTCGAACAGGCGATCAATCCTCGCGAAGAGTCGATCCCTCACGACGCACCCTCCGTCTTGGGCCACGTCCCTACTTGGCGCCAGACCGAATAGTGCTGGATCCACCGCCGGAATAGGGCCACAGTGTGCATTACGTCGTGTTTCCTCGGTTTCCACACCGCCATGGCTCCGTAGATGCACAGCGTCCCATTCGGCCACGTGTGCGGGCAACCAGCCTCGATGGGTTTCGCAGCGACCACCGGCGCGTTGTTCGGATAGCCATGCGGCAGCGTCACGATCACCTCGAGGGCCGTCTCGCCACTGAACTCGTCGAACACGAGTTGAATCTCCCGCTTTTCGCTGATGGAGACGCGGAAGTGCTCATTCGAGTCGACCATCCGGTCCAGCTCGGCCGTCATGCGGGCCGGTTGGATGTCTGGGAGGAAGCAGGATATCGGTACGAGACAGGCTTTCTGCTGCCCGTTTCGCTCGATTAGAAAGGCTGTGCCCTGCTCCGAAACCTCGTCCAGAACCTCCCCTGGCCTCCGTCGGAGCGCCATCATGGACAGGGACGTGAACTCGATCTTCATGGCCCTAGTGCGCAATCCCAGCCCCGGGCCACCGCCCGGTCTGTTGGTACACCTCGTACTTGGCCAGCCACTTCGCTGCTCGCTGGATCACGAAGGTCAAGTCATGCCGGCCCGGGTTCCACATGCGCGGATGCAGGTAACAGATCCGGTTGTTCGAATACCGGTGCGGGGATGAAGCCAGAAGAGGCTTCCTGACATGCACTTGCGGCATCTCGTACGGGTAGGACTCAGGAAAGCTCACAGCGAGCGTGTAGATCCGTCGGCTTGTCTCCAACGCGATCAGCGCCATTACACCGCCCTCGACCGTGGGGTGGCCCTCCACGTAGTCGAAGTACTCCTGAGCCGCCCCGATCTCTTCGCGAATCCTGGCTAGATTCATGCGGCCGTGCTCCCGCTTCGATACTCGCCGCCAAGATTCTCCCGCAACGTGAGGGGCTTCTTGAAGCGCCGTTCTGCTTCATCGCTGCCTCCCCGTTCTCGAATCTCACCGTTCGGCAGGATCTCGATGGGGGTGTCCTCTTCCGAGTCTAGGAGCTGCTCAAGCTCCCGAATGGTCGGTCTTTTGGCCATTCTCTCTTCTCCTCCTGATCGTGGCTGATACCTAACCGTAGCGATTGCACGGGATCATGTCAAGGATAGGCGATTACCACAATTACGTATCGCTGCCGATGCGGTGCAACCGCTGCCTTGCCAAAGCCGGGCTCCGAGGAGACCGTCGCCCTCGTGCTTGAGAGCGCCGCCGCCGGTCGGAAGGCCCCCTTGGTTGGTCGCCCATCACCGGGCGCGGCTGCGGACAAATGGCACCCAAACTGCGGTAGCCGCGATCAGCCCGATGCGACCGCTCCACGGTCGTCTTCTGCGCCGATAGGGAGTTGGCCGCCCGGGTGAGGGAGCAGCGCCGGACTCGTAGTCTCGCTATTTGGGGCCGGATCACGCGCCCGGGTCGCAGGTCGGAGACCGACCGGGGTCGGCCAAAGTCGATTTCCCGATGGCTCGCGGTCGCAGGTCACGCACAGCTGGTGCTGTGTTATAGGGCACAGCCACCCGCGTATGCTCCACCCCGACGCGCGCTCGCGATTTGACCGCAATTCTGTCAAATCCCCGGCAATTCCGATCTGATCGATCGTGGCAGTCCACAGGGGCAGGAAGGAGGGATCGTGCGGTCCTGGTGGGATTCACGTAACTTCTTGTTACCGGCCACGCAAAATTGCACAGAAGTGGCCGTCCAAAAAGTCACACTTGGCGGGTGTGACGGAGCGATGGCCGCGTCATGGGTGCCGGGTGCGGGTGAGGGTTTCCGGCGCGTTGGATACGATGGCGTCTCCACTGAACGGAGGAGACGCGATGATCGGGAGAGAGACGCGGGTGCTTCTGCGGCACTATCTGGAACAGGGGATGAGCAAGGCCGCGATCGCGCGGCAGGTTGGGGTGAGCCGGCGGACGGTGTACCGCTGGATCGAGTCGGGCCAGCTGGACCGGGAGCTGGATGACGAGGCAGTGAGGTACGGGCCGAGGCGGCCGCGGCCCTCGAAGCTGGATCCGTACAAGGGGATCGTCCGGGCGCGTCTGGCCGAGTATCCGGAGCTGAGCGCCGTGCGCCTGTTCCAGGAGGTCCGGGCAGCGGGCTACCCGGGCGGCTACGGCCAGGTCAAGCGGTATGTACGCGAGGTTCGGCCCCGGCCTGCCGAGGAGCCGGTGCAGCGCTTTGAGACCCCGCCGGGGCACCAGGGGCAGGTGGACTTCGCGGAGTTCCGGCTGCCCTGGGGCAAGCGGCACGCGCTGATCGTGGTTCTGGGCTACTCACGCTACATGTGGCTGCAGTACTACGAGCGGCAGACGATGGCGGTGGTGATGCGGGGGCTGGAGGCGGCGTTCGGGTACTTCGGGGGCGTGCCCTCGGAGCTTCTGTTCGACCAGATGAAGGCTGTGATCGTCGAGGATGGCCGCCTGAGCGGCGGACGCCTGATCGAGAACCCGGAGTTCCTGCGCTTCAGCTTCCACTGGGGCTTCCGGATCCGAGCGTGCCGACCGTACCGGGCCCAGACCAAGGGCAAGGTCGAGCGGCCGGTCAGCTATATCCGCAGCAACTTCTTCTACGCCCGCACCTTCGCGTCGGACGACGACCTGAACACGCGGACCCTGGGCTGGCTCGACACAGTCGCCAACGTCCGGATCCACGGGACCCTGAAAGAGAAGCCGACGGACCGGTTCCAGGCCGAGCGACCGCATCTGATCCCGCTGGCCCGTTGGCCCTACCGTCCGGTGGTCCCCCGGTCCGAGGGACAGGGCCGGACGGCTGGAGCGACGGTCGTTCCGCAGGTCGAGGTCGAGCGCCGGCCGCTGGCGGCGTACGCCCGGATCGCCGGAGAAGTCTCGTGAGGGCGCCGTCGCGCAGGGAACGGATCGCGGCCCAGCTCGCCGACCTCAAGATGCCGGGCGCGCTGGAAGCGCTGGACGAGGTGCTCGCCGGCGTCGAGGGCGGCGGGACGACCGCCGCGGAAGCGATCGAGCGACTGCTGGCCGCGCAGATCGCGCTGCGCAACAGCCGCCGCCTTGCCGCAGCCATGCGATCGAGCCGGCTGCCCTGCGTCCGGACCCTGGACAACTTCGACTTCAGCTTCCAGCCTACGGTCAAGCGGGAGCAGATCGACGCGCTGCACGAGCTCGGCTTCCTCGAACGCCGGGAGAACGTGGTGTTCCTCGGCCCGCCCGGGTCAGTGACATACTGCACCACCTTTCTATGTGATTGCGGTGTCGATAGTTAGCTGATCCGGATCCAGAGTTTGCGGAGCTTTTCTGCGGGTGTGGACGCGCCGGACGTACTCTTGGACGGCAGGCTCGGCCAGATCTGCGGCCCGGATGGTCCAAGGGGCGTACGGTACGACCTGCCGGCCCAGGAGGACACCGCTCCGCAAGAGCCTGCCGACGACGGGTGGGCTGACATCGAGGGACGCGGCTGCCTCCTGCAGGGTGAGCAACCCCTCCCGTTTGGAGGTCGCAGGGTCATGGACCGGGATGCCGTGATAGTGGCGCAAGCTGATGACCCGCCCCGCCGTCCAGTTGTTGTTTCGGCCCGTCCTGAGGCCCAGGCGGTTCAGGATGCGGGCGATCTGTCCGTCCGGGAGTATGGTTGCGAGTTCCCTTACGATGTCCACGACCTTGCGGTCCGTCGTGTAGCGGTGCTGTCCTTTGCGCTGCTTCCGGACCGAGAGTTGAGCGTGCTGCCCGCCAGCCCAGCGAACGATCATGTGGATGCGGGCCGCTTCGTCGTCCACATCGACCAGGATCTCTTCGATGAGGGTACGTACGATGCGCTTCTTGAGCCGCATGTCCGACCCCGGATCATGCCACACGCCGGGCAGATCCTCCGCCAGCTGCAGGAGCGCCGCCCGGTCGATCCTCTTGTCCTTCTGGCGCTCGCCAGCCTGGAGGGCCACCCACTCCCGTTCGACTTCGGCCACCACCTCCAGAGCCTGGTTCCACCGGCGCTCGAGTTCGGCGGCCACAAGGCGGTTCTCCGGCTCCGCGGCATCATATTGCCGGCGCGCCCGTTCCGCCTCGTAGCGCGCCTGCTCCAGCTTCAGCGCGAGCACCTCACGGTCCCGCTTCCGATCTTCCCTGGCGTGCTCCGCGGCTCTGATCGCGGCCTCCAGAGCGCCGGGTTGGATGACCGCGAGAACGGCTTCCTCCACAGCCCGGTCCGCAGCGAGGCCGCCGAACGAGATGCAGGAGACCGCCCCGTGATTGATTGCCGCGCCACGGCAGTTGTAGCGGACAACCCGCCCTTTGGTGCCGCTGTAGGTGACATGCGGCCGTCGTCCGCAGCGCCGGCACCGCAGCAGTCCCGCAAGGAGCGAACGGCCTCGCCGGGGAGCGCCCCGGCGCATCCGTCCCTTCATGTGCACGTTCTCCGCGATCCGCTTCTGGTTCTCCTGATACCGCTCCCATCCGATGTAGCCCTCGTGATGCCCGGGGATCAGGACGGCCCATTCGTCCTGGGCAACGGGGATCCCGCGTCGCCTTCTCGGCCGGCCGTTCACGATCGCGGTCTCCGTGCGGGTCTTCCCGAACGCGTAGGCGCCCGCATAGACGGGATTGGTAAGGATGTTGTGCACCGAGTTGTAGACCGGGAGCTTCCAGACCACTCCGCGCCCGAACGGCCCGTACTGGACCGCAGGCAGCTCCACTCCTTCCTGGCGGAACCAGAGGAGAACCTGCCGGATGCTCCCCAACTCCTCGAACTTCTCGAACACGAGCCCGATGCTCGTCCGGATCCGCCGGTCCGGGTCCAGCTCGCACCGGTCGTCCCGGGTCCTCAGGAACCCGATGGGGAGGAGGGTGTGGAGCTCTCCGCGCTCCGCCTTCTCGCGCAGGGCCACCAGAGACCGCTGACGCATGACCCCCAGCTCCCACTCGCTCATCGTGCCCTTGAGGCCCAGTAGCAGCCGGTCGTTGAAGTGGTGGGGATCGTAGACCCCTTCGGCGTCGATGATGAGCGTCGAGGTCAGTCCGCACAGGTCGACCAGGTGGTGCCAGTCCCTGTTGTTGCGGGCCAGCCGCGAGGCCTCGAGGGCGAACACCGCACCCACGTCCTCCTGGCAGACCGCGGACACCAGCCGCTGGAACCCGGGGCGCTCGACCCGCCCTGATCCGGATCGCCCCAGGTCCTCGTCCACCACCTCCACCCGGCTCCAGCCCAGGGAGCGGGCCCGGTCCGCCAGCTCGTACTGCCGGCGCCGACTCTCCACGTTGTCCTGGACCTGGCCGAGCGTCGACTGGCGGATATAGACGTAAGCGGTTCGCTGCAAGTGCTGTGGTGTGATCTTGGCCGGGTTCACGAGGCCGTTCCCTCTCCGGTCTCCTCTGAAGCCTCCCGGCGCAGCAGATGCCCGCGCAGCAACTCGATCCAGAGTTCCAGCACGCTCGCCCGAACTTCCGGGGAAAGCGTATCCCAATGCGTGCTGCCGAAGCCCAGGGGCAGAAGCGGCTGTCGAACCTTCATCGCGAGCCTCCGGATGCCGGGGAAGCGGAGTCATTGTGGCCGGCCGAAGGCTCACCGCTATCCGTGTGGGCGTCAAGGAGGCGCCTGAGGGCTCGCAGTGCGGCAACAGACACTGTGGGTGGCGACGACACCAGTTGCGCCCCACTGCCCGCATCTGTCTTCGTCATCCACTCCGGGATCTCTGTCCTGGTGCCGTCGGGAAGGACGACGACAAAGCTGCTCTCGCCGCCCCGCACGTGGCGCCCGCAGACCTCCAGCTCACGGCCGTGCAGCGGGTGCCACGGATAACGGATGACAACACTGGATTTGTGAGCACTACGTCGCGTGCCCGCCCGGGGTCGGCAAGACGCACCTGGCCATCAGCCTGGCCATCACCGCCGCCGAGAGCGGCCGCAAGATCTACTTCGGAACCCTGACCGACCTGGTCGAGTCCCTGGAGGAGGCCAAGGCCGCCGGCCGGCTCAACCGCAGGCTCAACACCCTGACCCACCCCGCGCTGCTCGTGGTCGACGAGATCGGCTACCTGCCGGTCACCCAGAGCGGCGCGATCCTCTTCTTCCAGCTCGTCAACCGGCGCTACGGCCGCGCCTCGACCGTCCTGACCTCCAACAAGGGCTTCGAGGAGTGGGGCCGCATCCTCGGCGACGAGGTCATGGCCGCCGCGCTCCTGGACCGGCTCCTCCACCGCTGCCACATCGTCAACATCCGCGGCAACAGCTACCGGATGCGGCGCCACGCCGAGCTCTCAAAGGCCATCCACCCCCTGGGATCCCGAATAAACCCCGATGCCCCAGCCCCGGAAGCCGGTTCATGAGGGCCCGTCAAACCCCAGGCAACCGCCCCGCTTCGGTCGCTCCGCTCCCTCCGCGGAGCGGTTCTCGAAGTGTGACATTTTCAATGGCCAGAAGTGTGACATTTTCGGTGTTATGTGGCATGCAACATAACACCGAAGATGTTGCGGGCCGGATTATGTGGCGGACAGTCGGCATCGTCCGGCTGCACATGAGAACTCGCCAGATCTCGGCAACATAATTTCTTTCACTCAGAGCGCAGCCAGGAAGGCGATCAGTCCCGTGTTTGCCCTCCAAGGGCGATGCGGACCGGGCTCGGCCGCGTCGCAGAGCGCCATGGCCTTGGCCTTCATCTCGATGTCGATTTCGGCGTAGATGTTGGTGGTATCGAGGCTGGCATGACCGAGCCAGGCGCGGATCGTGTTCAGATCGACTCCGGCTTGGAGGAGGTGGCAGGCGCTGGTGTGACGGATCGTGTGAGGTGTGATCTTCCTTCCGGTGAGCGGCGGTACGCGAGCTGCCGAGCGCTCGACGAGCCGATAGACCCCGAACCGTGTATAGGGGTTTCGCCGCTGGCTGAGGAAGACGGCATCGTCGGGTGTGCGTCGCTGCATGAGCTCGGCGAGGGCGGCCTCGGTCTGGGGCCACAGCGGACACTGCCGGTGTTTTCCTCCCTTGCCGACGATGTTGACGAGCGCGTGCCCGCCATCTCGTCGTCCGATGTGCAGATCACCCACCACGAGTTGAGTCGCTTCGGAGACGCGTGCCCCGGTGTTGTAGAGGAAGAGGAGCAGGGCGTATTCGACCCGGCCTCTCGGCGTTCGGCGGTCCGGGGCCTCGAGCAGTTCCTTCATCTCGGACTTGCTGATCCAGCCGATCGGCTTCGGCGCTGCCTTCTTCGAGGCAATCGCACGGATGCTGCCGCTCCACTCGATATGGGTCGGATCACGGCTGGCGATGAAGCGTGCGAAGGCGCGGATCGCCGACAGCCGCTGGTTGCGGGTCGAGACGGAGCAGCCGCGGTCATCCTCGAGATGTTCGAGGAACTGGCGCACGCGGCGTGCCGGGAGATCCTGCACGGCGATCCGTTCGACCGGCTTGCGGGCCTTGGCACCGACGAACGGCAGCAGGAGTGCGAACGTATCGCGGTAGCTCTTCTGCGTGTTGCGGGCGAGGTTGCGCTCGGTGACGATGTAGTCGGTCAGGAAGCGGCGGAGCCAGGGACCGAGGGTGCGTGGATTACTCATGGTGGTCTCCTCCGTTGACGTATGCGTTGAAGCGGAGCGAAGCCTGCTGCAGCAGTTCAGGCGTCATCGACAGATAGATCCGGGTGCCATCGAGATCGGTGTGGCCGAGCCAGATCGATAGCGTCGGCAGCAGTCGTTGGACATCGGCGCCCTGCCGGTACCAGGACTCCAGCCGATGTACGGCTGCGGCATGGCGCAGGGAGTGAAGGCACGGAGCTCGCCGTCCGTCGTTGGGGGAGCCGATTCCGGCGTCCGTGAGCAGCTTGACGAACGCGTGCGCGGCGCTGCGGTGTACCAAGGGCGTGCCGTCGCGGTTGGCGAGGAAGGTTGAGGCCGTGCCCTCGGGCAAAGGGCGTTGGGCGCGTTTGGCGGCATAGGCCTTCAGCGCGTCGGCGAGTTGCCGGCAGACGGGGACGAGGCGGGTCTTGTAGAACTTGGTGTGGCGGATGGTCAGGAGTGCATCGGGCAGGTCGACATCGTCGAGGGTCAGGCGCTGGGCCTCGCCGAATCGCAGGCCCGCGCCGTAGAGAAGGAGGAGCAGCGCCCGCAGAGTATCGGCGTCGATCTGGATCGAACGTTGCCGACTGACATCGATGGCGTCGAACAGGAGTTGCAACTCGTTACGGGAGTACACGTAAGGTGGTGACGACCGGGGTCGGGTCGGCTCATCATTGCGTGCCGGAAGCGGGGAGCAGATTACGTAGCCGCGACTGATCGCGTAGCGGTAGAAGCCGTCCAGGACGCTGTACTTGCTGGCCCGGTACCGGGTGAGGGGACGTGTACCGGCAAGGAAGTCGAGAACGTCGGCTTGGGAGACGGCATCGCACGCGGCGGTCCCGCCGACATGCTTCAGGAACCGGTGCAACAGGTATGCGCCGGCGTGGAACTTGGCACCATGAGCCTGACGCCAGTCGATATAGTCGTGGACCGCGTCGCGGAGCATCATGCCAGGCCCTCCAGGTCGATGTCGGCGACCTCGCGGAGGGTGCTGATCTGCACCTTGGCGTATACCGCGGTCGACGAGGTGCAGCGGTGGCCGAGGTAATCGCCGACCTCCTTGAACGACAGGCCGTGGTCGAGCAGGTGCTGGGCGGCGGCATGACGAAGCGCATGTGCACCGCGACGCTTGCCGGTGATGCCGAGCCGGTCGAGGCGTCTCCTAACAACCCTCGAAACTGCCTGCCGGCTCACCGGACGGATCGGGGCGATGAGCGTGAGGAACAGCGCCCTCTCCGGGCGCGGGGGGCGAGCCTCGGTGAGGTAACGCACGACCGCCTGTCCCACACCGCGGGAGAGCGGGTAGTGCTGCGTGCATCCCGGCTTGGGGCGCCGCACCCGCAGAGTCTCGTTGGCCCAGTCCAGATCATCGAGCCGCAGGCCAGCCACCTCGCCGGCACGCAAGCCATAGGCGATCAGCACCATCAGGATGGCACGGTCGCGAAGGTCAGCCGGCCGGTTGCCCTCGGAGGTCGCGAGCAGGCGTAGCACTTCGTCCCGGTTGAGCCCCTTCGGGAGCGTCTCACCCGGATGGAACCGCACAGGCATGATCCCGTCAGCCAGCCCCTGGGAACACCAGCCCCGCCGTTCGGCGAACCGGAAAAAAGTGCGTAGACGGTGCCCGTAGATGCGGATCGTGCTCCGACTGCAGCCGCGGGCGTGCCAGCTCACGACAGCCCGGTCGATATCGGCGACTACGACCGCATCCAAGGCAATGTCCCACTCGCCGAGCCAGTCCAAGAAGTGGTCGACCGTATTGCAGCAATTGCGGATCGTCGACTCGGACCATCCGCGCTCGTTGCGCATCCACTCCCTGAAGGCGGCGACTTCGGCGACCTGAGCGCGCCGTGGCCGTACCCTACAGGGCTCATCAAGCAGACCCGCGAAGCGTAGCCATCGCACCGCGCGGCTGACGAAGTTCCGACGCGCCGTCGGTTGCGCCGGACGACTCGATCGACGGTTGGCCGCCGCCTCGATCCGGGGCAGACTGACGCGCTCGCCTTCCCGCAAGTCCAGACGATGAATCAGGGCGATCTGAGCCGCCGCGACCGTTCGTAATGTGAGCGGCCGTGCGCCCTCCCGCGCGCAGTGCCTCAGGTAGCTCAGCCGTTCTTCCAGCAACGGTGCGCGCCGATAGCGGGCTATCGTGTCGCGGTCGATGAACAGGGCTTCAAACATGATCGTGCCTCCTTGTGGGATGGAGACAGGATCATGGCCGAACGACTCCCAGTCAGAAAATTATGTTGCCGGGATCTGGCGAGTTCTCATGTGCAGCCGGACGATGCGGCCTGCCCGCCACATAATCCGGCCCGCAACATCTTCAATGGCCATTGACACTTCTTGCCCTATTTGCGAACAACTACCGCGAGGCGGCCTTACAAGCATGTGCGCGAACGTTCGCTCCACTCTCCTCGCCCCTCTGGCGCAGCCGCCGCTTCCCCTTCCACTTGCACCGGCCCCGCTTGGGCTCGCTCAAGTAGCTTCGCTGCTCCCGCTTTTCACGTCCGTCATGGTCTTGTTCGAATGGTAGCCCTTGTCGGCGACCACCTCCTTCGCCTCCAGGCCCACCGCCGCCATCTGCCGCTCCGCCTCGTCCAGCGTCACCGGCAGCGACGCCGTGTCCCCCCGTCCAAGGTTCCCGCGCTCCGAGCCCAGTCCTTCCAGATACCCCACCATCGGCATCCGGAAGTACACGCCGGGCGGAACCCCTGGGCGACCCCGGTTGCCGGCTAGAACTCCCGGCAACTGCTCCTCCGCGAACTCGTCGAAACATGTGCTCCTGCAGAAGCCGGTCCAATGCCTGGTAGAATGGGGTTGCCCAATGCGCGAATCCTGCTCGTCGCCACGAACAATCGTGGTCCTGATCGTCCGTATCGGGACTTCGTTGGCTCAACTCGAGATCGACCTCCGGCCATCCGGCCCGGTCTCGAGTGCACGAAAATGCTTGCAAATCTCCGGCTTTTTCGGGCCGATGGATTGTGATCGTCCGCAAGGGCAAGAAGGAGGAATCGTGCGGTCCTGATTGGAGTTACGTGACTTCTTGCTCTGATTTCGGGATGCCCGAGGTGGGTCTGATAAGCGTGAGGTCGGTGGTTCAAGTCCACCCAGGCCCATTCTTCCTGCCACCAGCTCCAGGCCGACCCCGGCGACCTGTGATGATCACCGTGGACGGGGACTCGATGGAGCCGGTACTCTCAGCGGCGACCGTATCCTTATCGACGTGAGCCTCAAAGTGCCGGTCCCGCCCGGCATCTTCGTCATCTGGGACGGCATGGGGCTCGTCGCCAAGCGGATCGAGCACGTGCCCCACTCCGAGCCGCCAAGGGTAGTGCTCAAGTCCCTCAATCCCGAGTACGACAGCTACGAACGCTCCGTCGAGGAGGTCCGCGTCGTCGGGCGGGCGGTATGGGTCTCCAGGAAGCTGTAGGAGGGGTGAATGGTGGCCGCTTGCCCGCGTGGCTCGTGGCGCCCACCGAGGCGAGGCAGTACGCTGTCCGGTCGGTTATCTTTCGTGTTTATGGCTCCTGAGAGGGGGCTGAAACGTCGGTAGACGGAATCCTGACCGAGAGAAATGGAGTCATGAACAGCCTGCCCGAGCGGATCATGGAGTACGCCGAGGCTACGCCGGAGGCCACGCCGATACAGGCGGAGGACCTCCTGCACCTCGGCGACCGGGCCGCGGTGAGCCGGGCGCTCTCCCGCCTCGCGCATTGCGAGCGCCTCATGCGGGTTTACCGCGGCATCTACATGCGTCCGATCGAAACCCGGTTCGGCCTCAGGGGTCCGCGCCGTGAACTGGCGCTCGCCGCCCTATGCGAGCTGTGGGGCGAGACCATTGTACCGAATGGAGGCGATGCGGCGAACTGGCTTGGGCTGACTACGCAAAACACCGTGCGATCCGTCTACCTTACCTCTGGACCCAACCGAATTCTGCACTTCGGGGCTCACCGGGTCGAGCTGCTACACGCGCCAAGCTGGCAACTGGCGGCGCCGAACCGAAACGCTGGCACGGTCATCCGTGCGGTGGCGTGGCTTGGCCCGAGAGAGGTTGAGAAGAGCCTCGATGCCGTGCTCCCCAAGCTCTCGGCGGAAGACCTGAGCGAACTTCTCGCCGCGAGGACGGTCATGCCGACTTGGATGGCCGAACCGCTCGGGAAGCGCCTGACCCATGGCTGAGGCCGGATGCCTTTCCCCGACCGCAAGGCGCGACGCACTGGAGGTCGCGGAACGGGAGTGCGGCCAGCAGACCTACCTCCTGGAGAAGGACACCTGGGTCGTTACAACCCTGCGAGTTCTCTTCGAAGCGCCATTCGGACGGCATCTGGTGTTCAAGGGAGGCACATCGCTATCGAAGGTCTGGAAAGCGATCCGGCGGTTCTCCGAGGACATCGACATCACCTACGACATTCGAGGATTCGCACCCGATCTGGTGGCGGATGGTGACGATGAGGCGCTGCCGCCAACACGCAGCCAGGAAAGGCGCTGGACACGGGCGATCCGGACCGGCCGCCGAATGGGTTCACGAAGTCGCGCAGCCCCTCGTGGAGAGCTGGGTCCGTGGCGAGCGTTGGTCTAGACACCGGCACGACCTCGTCCGCCTCGACGATGCCGGGATCGCGGCCAAAGCACTGGCCGACCGCGAAATTGGCCAGTCGGTCGCCCGTCACAAGGGGATGTTCTTCCGCGAAACGATTCCAACCGCCAGCGGATCGACTACCACGCCGCCATCTCGGGCAACCTCAGGCTCGTTCCCTCGGGCACAGCTCAGGAGTGGATGCCTACGTGCTGGGTGCGGTCCCCCCCTATTCGTTTCTCATTGGTGGCAAGCTGATCGCGGCACTTATGGGAAGCCAAGAAGTCCAGAACGCATACGACCGAAAGTACTTGGGGGGGGAGGGACCTTTCGATCCGTAGAATGCCCGGTCCCATTGT
This sequence comes from Gemmatimonadota bacterium, assembly GCA_022826005.1. Taxonomy (GTDB): domain Bacteria; phylum Gemmatimonadota; class Gemmatimonadetes; order Longimicrobiales; family Gaopeijiaceae; genus Bin94. The sequence continues at coordinate 23,551 of JAJDVT010000125.1, forward strand.
GTCCACTATCGGTCCATCTTGGATAACGGTAATCCTGCTTTCTCCGCCCATAGTGCAGTTGTCGGCACAGCAGGAGGTGCTCATCGACCTCCCTCCGGCGATTTGGACGCTTCAGGACCGGCAATTCTCCATGGTCAGGGGAATCAGAGAACTTGCCGACGGGCGGGTTTTGGTGTCCGATGCTATCGAACGGTTTCTCTACGTCGTGGATCGCTCGTCCGAATCTGTACAGAGCATCGGAACTCACGGTGACGGGCCGGGTGAGTATTGGGAGCCGGGTCCTCTCTATGCGCTTGGTGGTGATTCCACGCTGCTCACCGATCCAATAACGCACCGGGCGGTGCTTGTCGTGGGTGACCGCGTGGTGGAAACTGTGGGATGGGCCTCCGAAATCCTGGTGCAACTGCGGGGAGAGGAGCTGTGGGGCGTGAGCCGCGATGGCCGAGTACTCGGCGTGGAGGGGTTTGTCTATCCTCGTGAAGTGGCTCCTCATTCATCACGTGTGCTGGCGGACTCGTTACGCATCCTTCTCTCGCGGGGGAGTGTCTTCGATACACCAGGTTCGTTCGACACAATCGCCGCACTTGGCGGCCAGGGCAAGATTGGCGTAAAGAGGGTACAAAGATCGGAGTTCGGGATGGCGGGGGGCAGCTTCTGGGTAAAGAGTCCGCTAGCGACCGAGGGGCAAGCGTGGCTCTTCCCGGATGCCTGGATCGCCGTGGCGCATCCGGACCCGTACCGGGTGGACTGGCGCACTCCAGAGGGCCAGTGGATATTCGGGGCCCCTCTGCCGTTCACCGTCGTGGGGTTGAACCGCCGCGAGAAGTGCTTTGCCATCACCGGTAACCTCCCTGACGCCGGAGCGCAGGGCGGAGGCGGATGTCGCCTGGAGCTCTACCCCGGATGGCCCGAGCACATGCCCCCTTTTGTGTGGAAACCCTGGTCGGCTACCCCTGGGGGCATCGCGCTTCAGCCAGCACCGGGCGGTATGTTGCTGATCCAGCGAACGCCGACAGTCGACGCACCGGAGGCACGCTACGATGTGGTTGACCGGAGTGGGGCACTGCGGGGGACCATCCGATTGAGAGGGCACCAAGCGATCGTTGGTCACGGTCACTTCGCGCTGTATGTCGTCGAGAAGGACAGCATGGACCTACTCACCCTGAGTAGTCACCCGTGGCCACCTCAGTTGGCAGAGGGTCGGTAGGGCCGCGAATCCTTCCTGACTTGACAGAAAGATCGCCCCTTCCCCCCTCTCTAGGCTACGCCACAAACGGATAGCTGAACAGCACCAGGTGCGACAGGTTGAGAAGGAAGTGCACCAGGATGCCGGCCTCCACGCGCCCGGTGAGCCAATAGGCTGTGCCGTAGCCGATGCCGGCGAGCGTGGCCAGCAGGACGTAGGCAATCCCGCCGGCGACGTGCGCGGCGCCAAAGGCCATGGCAGCGAGAACCAGCGCCACCAGCGCCGGTGCCGGTACCATGCCGCCCAGGAACCTGCCCAGATGCCGCTGCAGGAGGCCGCGGAAGAACGACTCCTCGGCGACGCACGTCAACAGCAGATTGGCTGGCATCCAGACGGCGAGCATGGCCGGCAACTTCGGGTCCCAGGCTGTGTACCCGGCCGCCGTCGCCGCCACGCCTACCAGCACCACCGTCACAATGGCAATCACCCCGGTGCTCAAGATGGCGCGTTTCCATTGCGGGCTCTCCTGCGGCTGAACGCACACCGCGTAGAGCAGGACTCCCGCGAACCCCTTGTCATAGTTCCAGTGGAGAGTGTAGCTGGCCGACGCGTCCGACACGGACACCGCGTCCAGGACGAGAACATTGTGGATCCACGGGACTTCGTGGGTGCCCAGGGCCACGGCGAGGACCACGACGATGCCCCATGCCAGGGCCCGGAGAGCCGTGGGAAGCGCGGACCGCACGGCGGCCAGGCAGGACCCCGCGAAGAGGACAAGCAGCGCGAGCCCTTCCCATTCGACGATGCCGGCGACCGCCGCGGCGGCGAGCGAGAGGACGATGAAGATTGCCGCATGCTGATGGCGATCCGTGAACATCACCAGTCCCAACGCCACCCAGAGGAACAGGTAGGGAACTGCGTCAATGTAGGTAATCGGCAACGGCAGGAAGGGCGGGGTGCCACTTGGCGAGAAAGCCACGGCTGGAATACCGGCTGAGATCAACATGGTGCTACCCGTTCAATATACTCCAGGACGCCTTCCCAAGCCTCATCGAAGTCTTTCTGCGCGCCGGGCGGGAGGAGCACCGCCAGATTCCGCTCCCAGTCGCCCTGGAATTCGTCCCTGCGCCCGGCCAGCCGGTCCGGGTCGAAGTTCGTCGTGCTCGTCCCTCTGGCCTCCAGCTTTCGGGGCAGGCCGGTCGCGACCCTGCGCCGGTCCACGTGTCCCACCAGCGAGTGGATGTCGTAGAGGTCCCTGGAAACGGCGTACATCCGCTGGCCCAGCACAGCCCGAATCTTCTCGCACATGACCTCCTCAAGCGCGTAACACGTCAACCGGACTTCACCGAGCTCGCGTGCATCGGAGAAGGGATGTGCCAGGTGCCGGCGGACCGGACAGAAGGCGCGGGATTCGTTCCGTGTGATGTCGAGGCGAAGTCCGGGTGGAGAGCCGCGCAGGGTGTGCGGGCCCCTCCAATAGACCGACATTCGGATGGTTTCACGCCCGTATTCGTCGTCGACGATTCGCAGTTTCGGGTCGCTGGCACCGAAATCGATTCCGCTGTCCTGCCGGGCTGCCGTGAAGGCCTCCGTGACGGCTCCTTCGAGTTCCTCGTACCCAAACCACCCCACAGCAGTGAAATCCAGGTCCTCGGAGAACCGATAGTCGGGAAAAAAGCACTTGCGCAGGCATGTTCCACCCTTGAAGACCAGACGCTCGCCCAGGTGCGGACTGTGGGCGATCGCACGAAGGGCCCACCCCAGCACATAGTCCGCTTCGACGACGCGGGGCTCAACGCCCGCGACCCGTGCCAGACGGCGGACCTCGGCGTCGCGAATCATCGTGGGTGCCGCAACCCTGCCACCGGCAGATTCACCCGGATCCGCCACCGGGTGAAAATCCTGCGCGAACGTGTTGGGAGGGACGGATCGAGGTCGCTGATTCCCGCCGTGAGCAGCTTCAGCCACTCGTCGATCGCTTGCGGTTCCGGAGGATGGGCCAGTGCCAGATGTTCGACGAGGAACCCCAGTCGCTTCACCACGGCACCCGAACCGAACCGCTGCAGGTACGACGTCAATCGCTCCCAGTCGAAGTCGCCGTCTCCAGCGAGGAGCGCGCCGCCGACTTCCGGCACGCCGCCGCTCAAGCCGGGCCGGTCGAGGCAGTCGATGATCGTCTTCTCCCGGTTCGTGACCTCCACCTGCGATTCACCGCTACGATACGTGTGGCCTCCAAAAAACCTGCCGGGCTTGACCCGCACGAAGCGGAACCGCATGCCGAGGACCGTCGGAGACCGATTCTCCCGCCGCGCGGTGGTCTGCACGTACGTGACGCGGGGGATCTGCTCCGAGAGGTTCCAGTAGTGGAGCGCGGACCAATAGGAAACCATGCCGGGACTCGCCAGATGCCGCGCGATGACGTGAGGGTCCTCGGTCCAGGTGCGCCCGGGACCGGCTTCGAGGGGGACGATCAGATACTTCCCCCGCTCAATCCGCTCCAGCCAGCCCTTGGCCACCAGCCGATCCAGGGTGCCCCTCGGCGACGTGTCCGCCCCATGAGCGTCGTACGCGTCCCCGGTGTCGAAGATCTGCTTTCCCCGCTCCGCAAGTCTGGTGAGCAGGGACGCCTCGGCATTGCTGAGACTGATTATAGAATGATGCATGATTATGGTTTATCCGCATGGATATCACGTATTGAAATATAATTTCGGGCCACCGGAGGTCAAGCGGGCAAGCGCAGGCTCTGCGTTCATCACCGACCGGGACCATTGCCCGCCCGCCCCGCCGACCGCATCCTGAACCTGTCGACTCATACGCCCAACCCGGCTGGAGCACTGTCATGTACCGTCGAATCCGCCCCGCCACCCTGGCCCGCCCCGCCACCCTGGCCCTCCTCCCCCTCGTCGCCCTCCTCGCCCTCACCGCGCCGGTCGCTCAAGCCCAGCGCTTCTCGATCGAGGACATCCTCAGTCCGGGGTACCCGATCGGGCTCGTGGCCGCGAAGGCCGCCGACCGGATCGCGTGGATCGAGAACGAGGAGGGGCGGCGCAACGTCTATACCGCCGCCGCGCCCGACTTCGAGCCGGTGCGGCTGACCCGGTTCGAGGACGACGACGGGCACGACCTGTCCACGCTCAGGATCTCGGACGACGGCTCGGTTCTGGTGTTCCTGCGCGGACACAACGCCAACCGGGACGGGTGGATCGCGAACCCGGCCAGCGACCCGCGCGGGATGGAACGCGCGGCCTGGGCGGTCAGCACCGCGGGCGGCGAACCCTGGCGCGTCGCGGAGGCGTGGAATGTCGCGCTCTCGCCCGACGGGAAGTGGATCGCGTATACCAGCGGCGGGAACATCTACCGGGCGCCGGTCAACCCTGGGGTGGTCAACCCCGGCGGTGTGGTGAGCGGTGGCCTGGTCGTCGTCGGCCAGCGGCAGCCGCTCTTCAGCGTCTTCGGCAGCCAGGGCAGCCCGGTGTGGTCCCCGGATTCCCGCAAGATCGCCTTCGTGAGCAACCGGGGCGATCACAGCTTCATCGGCATCTACGACACGGACAGCCCCGGAATCACCTACCTGGCGCCGTCCGTAGACCGCGACACCAGCCCGACGTGGTCGCCCGACGGGACGAGGATCGCCTTCATCCGCAGGCCGGGGCTGCCCTTCGGGGCGAGCGCGGACCGCGGTGACGCCCGCCCGGAGGACCTCCCCGACGGGATGACCCGGGCGCGCTTCGCGGGCGGGCACGACTTCTCGATCCGGGTGGCCGACGCGGAGACGGGCGAGGCGATGGAGGTATGGCACAACAGGCCGGACGACGAGTTCTTCAACGAGGCGCGCCAGGTGATCTGGGCCGGAGACCACATCATCTTCCAGGCCGAGCCCACCGGATGGCGCCTCTACTACGCGGTCGCGGCGGCCGGCGGCACCGGCGAGCCGATCGAACTCACTCCCGGGGACGGCCTCGTCGAGCAGATCTCGCTCTCGGCCGACGGCCGCACCCTCTTCTACGCCACGAACGCCGGCGACATCGACCGGCGCCACCTCTGGCGCGTCCCCACCTCGGGCGGCACGGCCCGCCAGCTCACCCGGGGCGACGGCATCGAGACCTACCCCGCGGCCCTCGCCAGCGGCGATCACGTCGCCACCCTGAGCGCGAGCGCCAGCCAGCCGCTGACCGTGGCGGTCGTCCCGGCGAACGGCGGCACGGCCCGCTACATCCGGGAGCTGCCCTCCCGCTACCCCCTCGACCTGCACGTCACCCCCGAGGCGGTCACACTCAACGCCGAGGACGGGTACGAGTTCTACAACCAGCTGTTCATGCCCCCCGACATGCGGCCCGGCGAGCAGCGGCCGGCGCTCATCTTCATCCACGGCGGCTCACGGCGGCAGATGCTGCTCGGCTACCACTACCGGCACTTCTACCACATGGCCTACGCGATCAACCAGTACTTCGCGAACAAGGGGTACGTGGTGCTGAGCGTGAACTACCGCAGCGGGATCGGGTACGGGCGCGAGTTCCGCAACGCCCCGGGCCGCGGCGGGCGCGGCAACACCGAGTACCGCGACATCAAGGCCGCCGGGGAGTACCTGCGCGACCGCGCCGACGTCGATCCCGACCGGATCGGCCTGTGGGGGCTGTCCTACGGGGGCGTGCTGACGGCGCAGGGCCTCGCGCGCGACTCGGATCTCTTCGCGGCCGGCGTGGACATCGCGGGCGTCCACCTGTGGGGCAACTCGATCGACCCCGAGTCGGTCTCGTACCAGTCGTCAGCGATCTCGGAGGTGGAGAACTGGACTTCGCCGGTGCTGCTGATCCACGGGGACGACGACCGCAACGTGGCGTTCTCTCAGACGGTGGGACTCGTGCAGTTGCTGCGGGCGCAGGGCGTGCCGCACGAGCTGATCGTCTTCCCGGACGACGTGCACTCGTTCCTGATCCACGAGCGGTGGCTGATCTCGTTCAACGCAACGGACCGGTTCTTCGACCGGCACCTGCGGGCCGGAGAGAGCGTTACGACGGGCGGAAGGCGGTAGCCGCCGCCGCGGGCGGACGGCGTGGCTCAGGCTCAGGGTCGCCGGCGTGGCAGCGCCCCGGTCGCCGCCGCCCGCACGGTAATCGTCGCGATTCCGACGTAGCCGGCCCCCGCCCGGGTCGCCGTCACCCGAATGTGACCCGTGCCCACCCCTCGCGCGGTGACCAGCCCGTTGCTGTCGACCGTGACCACGGTGGGGTGCGGTGCCGACCATATGTAGTCGGTGTCCTCGACTTCGTGGCCGTTCCTGTCGACGGCCAACGCAGTGAGGCGCACGGTTTCGCCGACGTCCAGAGTGTCGACCGCCGGGGTCACCCGCACCTCCGACGCGAGTTGGGTCACCACCACCCCCGCCGCGGCGCTCAGTGCCCCGCTGACCGCGAGGATGTCCGTGCCGCCGGTGCGCACCGCGGTGACCAGCCCGTTGCTGTCGACCGTCGCGACAGCCTCGTTCTCCGAGCTCCAGGTGAAGCTGAAGCTGCCCATGGGGTGACCGTTGGCGTCCCGGCCCGCCGCCACCAGCCGCACTGTGTCGCCGAGGGCGAAGAAGGTTGTGTTGGCAGGGACGATTCCTACTCCGACAAGTACCTGCGAGACCGTGATCTCGGCCGCGCCGGAGGCGGCTCCGACCGTTGCAGCGATGGTCGCGCTGCCGTTTCCGATCGCGGTCACCAGCCCGGTGGAATCCACCGCGGCGACGGCCTGGTCGGTCGAGCTCCACTGCACCTCGGCGTCCACGACGGCGTTGTCGTTCGCGTCGAAAGCCTCGGCGGTCACCCGCACGGTGTCGCCGAGAGCCGGAAAGGTCCTGGCCGACGGCGATACGTCGATTCGCGCGGCTCGCTGGGCGACGGTCACGGCGGCGGTCGCGGTCGAGCCTCCGCCCCGCGCGGTGATGTCGGCGCTGCCGTTCCCGACCGCGGTCACCAGCCCGTTCCCATCCACGGTTGCGACGGATTCGTCCGCCGAACTCCAGTCGACGCTCACGCCCGGGATCAGGTTGTTGTTGGCGTCGAGCGGCCTGGCGTTGAGCTGCAGGGTCTCGCCGAAGGATACGAGCGTGCCGGCAGACGGCGATACTTCGAAGAGGACGAGAACCTGGGTGACCCTGACCCCCGTGCCTCCGCTGGCATTCCCCGAGGTGGCGGTTATTGCTGCGCTGCCGTTCCCGACGGCCGTGACCAGTCCGCCGGCACTCACGGTGGCCACGGAGTGGTCGTTGCTGGCCCAGGTCACGGGCGCACCGGCGATCGCCTGGCCATTCCGGTCGAGCACGGAGGCGGTCAACTGCTGTGTTTCGCCGATCGCCGACAGCTCCACCGACTGGGGAGAGATCCTGATGCTCACGGCGGCCGGTGGCTCCGTTCCGCCGTCGCAGGCGGCTATCAGTGCCAGGAAGATCAGGGCGGATCCGCCCCGAAAACGGTCGGGAATACGCATGCCATCCCTCTTGGGAACGAGTCTTCGTTGGCGGGACGCTCTTCGCGCCCCGCGGGGCGGGTGGCGCCCCTAGAACGATAACCCCGGAGCCCGGCAGGTGTGGTCAGTGTCTGGGCTGCCGGTTCCCCCCGCCCCCCAGCCGCCCCAGCACGGCGGTGTCCTCAAGCGACCGGTTCCGCCCCGCAAGATCCCGCGGCCGCTCCCCGTTGCCGTCCACGGCCTCCACATCGGCCCCCGCCTCCAGCAAGGCCTCGACCACCTCCGCCCCCCGGAACAGGCTGGCCTGGTGGAGCGGCGTGCGACCGAGATCGTTTCGCGCCTCGATCTCCGCCCCTGCGCCGACGAGCGCGGCCACCGTGGCCCCGTCCCCGGCCAGATGCAGCGCGGACAGCCCGCTCGCGGTGCCGCCGCCGGGGTCGACTCCCGCTGCCAGCAGTTGCGAGATGATCTCTGCGACCGACATCGGCGCCGCGAAGTGGAGCGCGTTCCAGCCGTGCGCTTCGGTGGCCTTCGGATCCGCGCCTGCCCCCAGCACCACCGACACCGCTCCCGGATTGGCCATCAGCACGGCCCGGTGAAGCGGCGTCAGGCCATCGCCCGCGTCCGCATCGAGGAGCACGGACAAGGCGTCGTGCGCACCGAAGAAAGCGGCGTTGTGCAGTGGCGTCCACCCATCGTTGGAGAGCGCTTCCGGGTTGGCGCCGGCGTCGAGCAGGAGCTGGATTACCCGCGCATGATCCCGGGTGCTCGCGAGATGCAGCGGCGCATAGCCCTGGTTGTTCGGGGCATTCGGATCGGCGCCCGCGCCCAGAAGGTGGGCCGTCACCACCGGGTTCTCGTTCCACGCGCCCAGATACAGGGCGGTATTGCCTTCGTTGTCCCTGGCGTTCGGACTGGCGCCGGCCTCCAGCAGGAGGGCGATGATCGTCGGGTTCCCGGTCTCGAGTGCGGCGTCGTGCAGGATCGAGCGGCCGTTTGCCGTGGCCGGCCAGGCGTTCAACCCGGACCGGGCCAGGCAGCTTCGGAAGAGCTGGATGTTGTTCCACTCCCCCCAGGCGGCGGCGCATTCCTGCGCGGGGGCGGGGGTACGCGGTGTTGCAGGCGCGCCGGCACATGCGCAAAGCAGGGCGGCGAGCAAGGTCGCGGCCAGCACGGCCGGCACCCGGGGAGGCGTCATCCACGTTCTCCGTTTTCCGCCATGGAAACCCTCTGCACCCACTCGTCGAACCTGCGCATGAGCAGGTCCGGATCGCGGGCTGCCGTCGCCAGGGTACATCCGGCCAGCCCGGAGCTGTACCGCTCGAGCGTCCTTCGCCTGACCCCGGCTTCATCGGCGATGGCGCTCCACTTGGAATCGGCGCGTTTGCGTACTGCCCAGAACAGAAGGGACCAGCTTATTAGCGGTTTGGGCGAGCAACGCAAGGGTACCTGTTCCCTCCAGTAGCGGCGCAGCGTATCGGAGGGCACTCCGACGTTCTCCGCGAGTTGCGAGACCGAACTGGTCGGCGGGCCGGCACGCGCGACGGCGGAGAGGCCACAGATCCGCTCTATCGCCCTCGCCAGCGACGGGTGCAGCGAACCATCGCCGAGCAGCCGCCGGCCGAGGAGTACCAGCGGCCGCCGGTGCCATGGCTCGATCCTTCGCAGCACTTCCGGCAAGCGGGACTCGGTCTCTCCCTTCCACACGACGTCCAACCGGCCGGACTCGATCACGCGGAGCCTCCGCAGGCGACCGAGGGACAGCGGCGCCACTACCACGAAGGAGGGCCCCGACAGACCCTGGCCCATCACCGTCTGGAGCCATGTGACATCCGCGTCCGTACATCTCTCCAACCCCGCGATCCCAACGCTCGCGGTACCGAGAAGAGTCCGGAATTCGGTGCGCGATTCGGTGGACCGCACCCTCGCGTCCGCGAGAAGCCTCTCGACACGGTCGCGTGTGTCGCGCGCCTCATAGTAGAACACGATCATGAACGCACAAATAGGATGATGTCGAATGTATGCGCAAGAGCCTTGGTGGCCGGGTTTGTCCTTCCGAAGCACCCCGTTCGCGAACTTTCCTGCGCGCACATTGCGTTCAAGCGTCGTTTTTGTCGCACATAGTGATGTATCTGGCGTACTTGGTCGCCAAACTGGCGGTTGTATGATACACGGGAAATAGTCGCTGTGCAATGGGGTGTCAATGTACGATGCCGCGCGTCGATAACGCACGACCGGTCCGTCAATCGCGGAATCGCGCCAGAGGCCTGAAGGCGAAGCGGAGCGTGTCCTCAGGATGCCCTTGGGCGGAACACCAGGCCAGCTGCGCCCCCAACGACCGGCAGCTCGATGGTGGTCCCTGCCAGGTCGACAGTCAGCGTCGCCCCCGGCTCGGGGTGCACCGTGAAGTACTTGTCGCTGGAGAAGATCATGACGCCGATGCGCGCGCCCGCGGGGATCACCTGGTCGTCCGGCTGGAGCTCGAACTCGACTTCCACGAATTCGCCCGGGGTGAGGGCGCGCCCCTCACGCGGGCTGGCAATGTTCTCCGCGCCCGCGTTGCCCGGGTCCGCCCAGCCGCGCGTGATGATGTTGTCGTAGATCCGCCCGCTGTCCTCCCACGGCAGCGACACCAGCCAGACCGACAGATTGACGGCTGGCCGGTCGGCCGCCAGGCGCACGCGCACCGTGGTGACGCCGGAGAGATGGGCGTCCTGCGCCAGTTCCGGAGTCGCGTACAGCAGCCGGTGGTTCGAGTAGTCGGCGGCAGCGAGGTGGCCGCCCTCGAACCCGAAGTTGTCGACGACCGTGCCGGTGCCGCCGCCGGCCGCCCCCATGCTCAGGTTGCCGGTCCAGCGGCCGTCGCCGGAGGGGTGCAGGGTGACACCCTCGGCCTCCGGGTGCGGGTAGTCGGGGTAGGGGGTGGGCTCGGGCCTGGGAGTCCGCGGATCCGGGTTGCGGATCTCCCGCACGATCCACGCCTTCGCGTCGTTTTCGACGCCGTTTTCGACGCCGAGCAGGTAGCGCGTGAACCAGCGGTTCATCAGCGTGGGCGGCGGCGGGCCGCCGTGTCCGCCCTGGTGGTAGTAGATCTGCACGGGAACTCCCCGCTCTTTCAGCGCCTCCGTGATCCGGTAGCTGTGCTCGGGCATCACGTTCCAGTCGTTGAAGGCGTGGGCCATCAGGGTGGCCGCGCGGACGCCGTCGATGTGGTTGAGGTAGTCGCGCCCGGCCCAGAAGTCGTTGTAGTCCCCGGTGGTGCGGTCGAGCTGCGCGTCCATCTCGTCGCGCACGGTCTCGATGCAGTAGTCCCTCTTCTCGGGGTCGCCGCTGAAGATGAAGTCGAAGAGAACGTCGATGTCCTCGCCGGGGTACCCGCCGGGCGAGCGCACCAGCCCGTTGGAGCGGTAGTAGTGGTAGTAGGAGGTGTTAGGGGCCACGGGGATGATGGCCTCCAGCCCTTCGACGCCGGTCGTCGCGGCGGCGAGCGGCAGCGTCCCGTTGTAGGAGGTGCCGGTCATGCCGACCTTGCCGGTGCTCCAGTCCGCGCGCACCTCCTCGTTGCCGTCCGGGGTGGTGAAGCCGCGCGCCCGCCCGTTCAGCCAGTCGATCACCGCCTTTGGCCCAAGCGACTCGTTGGCGCCGCCGACAGTGGGGCATCCCTGCGACTGACCGGTGCCCGGCGACTGCGAGTGCACGACTGCGAAGCCGCGCGGCACCCAGGTCCGGACGTGGGACATCGAGATGACGGGCTGGCTCTCCCGGTAGCGGATCGTCGCCGGATAGGGGTCGCGGGGGGTGGGATCCTCGCCCACCTCCTGCCTCAGGTCCCAGAAGTGATCGAGATTGATCCCCGCCGTGCCCGAGAAGTAGGGACTTGTTTCGTAGACGACCGGCACCCTGAGACCCTCGGCGGTCGCTCCCGGGCGGGTGACGTCGACGTGGACCCGGTCGGGGCGGCCGTCGCCGTCGGTGTCGAACTCGGTTTCGACCCAGAGCTCCTGGCGGATCCAGGTGGAGGTGTCGGCGAAGGCTGGGACGATCTGCGCCTCGCCGTTCTCGATGACGTGGGCGTCCTGGGCCTGGATGGGGGCCGGTAGCGTGGTGGCGAGGCCGGTCGCCGCAGCGAGGACGGCCGCGGCGACTGCCGGGGTGGCCCGTGTGAGAGACTGGGGCCAGGCCGATGGGTCTCTGTTGCGAAAGTTCATTTGAACTTGATCCATGGTTCAGGTGAACGGAAAAACTGCTTTCAAGCCATTATGAAGCGAATCAGGAACAGTATGGAGACCGAGACGACCGCCGCGTTGAGATCACCGGTGCGTCCCGAGAGCAGCTTGATCAGGACGTAGGCGATGAACCCGAGGCCGATTCCGGTGGCGATCGAGTAGGTGAACGGCATCGCGAGCGCAGTGACCATCGCGGGGATGCACTCGGTGAGTTCGTCCCACTCGATGTGGCGGAGCGCGCGGGACATGACATAGCCCACGAAGAGGATCGCGGGCGCGGTGGCGTACGCGGGAACGGCGGTCGCGACCGGCGCGAACGGCATTGCCAGGAGGAAGAGGGCCGCGACGACCACGGCGGTCAGTCCGGTGCGCCCGCCCGCGCGCACACCGGCGGCGCTCTCGATGTAGGAGGTCGTGGTGGAGGTTCCCAGCAGCGCGCCCGCCATGGTGGCGGAGCTGTCCGCGACCAGGGCGCGCCTGAGTCCCGGAACCTTGCCTTCCTCGTCCGTCAGCCCGGCCTCGTTCAGCACGGCCACCAGCGTCCCGCTCGTATCGAAGAGGTCCACCATCAGGAAGGCGAAGACGATTGCGAGCAGCCCGAGTTCGACGGCGGCGGCGATGTCGAGCTGGAGCCAGGTGGGGGCAAGCGACGGTGGCGAGGCCACGAGCGATTCCGGGGCGGGCGAGAGCCCGGAGAGCCACCCGATCCCGGCGACGATCAGAATGCACATCAGCACCGCGCCCGGAACCTTCCGCTGCTCGAGGGCGACGATCACGACGAAGCCCATCAGCGCCAGCGCCACCGGCCACTGGGTGATGCTGCCCATTGCGACAAGAGTCGCCTCGCTGCCGACGACGACGCCGGCGTTGCGAAGCCCGATGATCACCAGGAAGAAGCCGATTCCCGCCGCGATGGCCACCTTCTGCGAGCGCGGGATGCTGTTCACCACCCATTCCCTCACCGGCAGCACCGACAGGATCAGCATCAGCACCCCGGAACAGAAGACGGCACCCAGCGCGGCCTGCCAGGACAGCCCCATCGTGCCCACCGCGATCGCGGCGAAGTAGGCGTTCAGCCCCATTCCGGGCGCCAGCGCGATCGGATAGTTGGCGTACAGCCCCATCACTGCGGTACCGAGCGCGGCCGCCAGGCAGGTGGCCACCAGGACGGCTCCGGCGTCCATCCCCGTCCCCGACAGGATCAGCGGGTTCACGAAGATGATGTAGGAGAGGGTGAGGAAGGTGGTGGCTCCGGCGAGGACCTCCGTGCGGACGGAGGTGCCTCGTTCCTCCAGGCGGAAGTACTTCATCTTTCGGCCTGTGCCTCCGGCTAGGGTTCCAGACTAGGGCCCCAACGCCCCGATCGGGATCGTCCCGACCTCTCCGCCGCGCACGTATCCATAGCCGTTGGGAAGGATGACGGCCAGTGCGGACGGGGGGCGGTGTCCTCCGAGTTTCATGCGTCGGGCCAGGCGCTGCAGGTTGGCTGCCCCCTCCTCCATCCACCGTTCGCCGAGTTTGACCTCGAAGGCCGCCCAACGTCCCTCCTCGTCCTCGACTATCGCGTCCACCTCGAGACCTCCCTTCTCACGATAGTGGAAGACTCCGGCTTCGGCTGCCTGGGCGTAGACACGGAGATCCCGTATCACCATGGACTCGAAAAGAAAACCGAAGAACTCGAGGTCGTCCATGAGGCGCTGGGGCGAGGCCCGCAGGGCAGCAATCGCCAGGGAGGGATCGACGAAGTGCCGGACCGAAGTGGTTCGCAGGGTCGTCCGCGACCGCAGGTGGGGGGCCCAGGCCGGCTGGTCCTCCACGATCATCAGGCGCGTGAGTGCGTCCATGTATTCGGCACCGGTGTCGTCCTTCATCGCAACGCCATTTCCGCGGACATCGCGGACCAGCGTCGCGAGTGTTGCTGGTGTTGCAACATTCCGCGCGAGGGAGCGCAGGAGGCGACCCACCTTGACGGGATCGCGCCTGCCGCCACTCACTCTGGAGATGTCGGTACGGCGAATCTCGTTGAGATAGTCGCGGTTCATGCGCAGGCTCCGGGCCAGGGGTTTTCCGAAGTGCCCGGGCCAGCCACCGCGGCAAACCAGTTCGGCGAGGGCCGGGACCGCGAGACGGGATGGTTCGGAGCGCTGTATCTCGCCCTTCAAGAGCCGGCTCAGCGAGATTTGTCCCGAGGACTGACGCATCTCAAGGAGAGTCAGCGGACGCATGCGCAATCGGGTCAACCGGCCCGCGCCGGTGTGCCGGGTAATGTCGTCGGTGGGCACGGCCGACCCCGTGAGAATAAACTGTCCGGGAGACCCGCGGTCATCGACTGCGCGACGGATATGATTCCAGATATCGGGTTCCGTCTGCCATTCGTCGATCAGGCGTGGGACGGGCCCGCGGAGCACGGTATCCGGGTCCACCGAGACCAGACGCCTGGCGTTTCGGTCCACGTCCAACAGCACCTCGCTCCTGGCCAGGCGCCGGGCGGTGCGGGTCTTGCCGCAAGTCTTCGGCCCTTCGATCACAATCGCACCGGTGGCTGCGAGGCGTTCGGCCAGTTCCTCCTCAACGATTCGGGTGAGGTAGCTCATGCGCAAAGGTAACGGTGGCCAGAGCACCCCACAAGGATTAACGGGTAGATCGGCAAAGAATCAACGGGTAGATCGGCATAAGTTTAACAGGCAAGTTGGCACAATAACAGCGGGTAAGTTGGCAGGTCGCCGAAGACCGAGTCCTTGACTTGCTCTTTCCCTGCGATGGACTCTAATGCGACCTATCGGCCTGCCGCCCTTGCTTCCGACCCGAGACGACCTTCCATGCGAACGACGATTCCTGCGACCGTGGCCCGCCTGATCCTGCCCGCGCTTGCACTCGCGGCCACCCTCCTCCTCCTCCTCCTCCCTGCTTCCGCCGCCGGCCAGCAACCCCCCGACCCCTCCGCCTACACCGCCCTCGAGTGGCGGCACATCGGCCCCGAGGGCAACCGCTTTTCGGCGGCGGCGGGCATCGTCGGCGACCCGCACACCTACTACGTCGGCGCCGCGTCCGGCGGCATCTACAAGACGACCGACGGCGGCGTGCACTGGGACGCGATCTTCGACGACCAGCCCGTCCAGTCGATCGGCGCGCTGGGCGTCGCGATGGCCGATCCGAACATCGTCTGGGCCGGAACCGGCGAGGGGAAGATCCGCAGCCACGTCTCGATCGGGCAGGGCGTCTACAAGTCCACCGACGCGGGCGCGACCTGGACGCTGATGGGGCTGGAGCAGACCGGGCGGATCCCGCGTCTGGTCATCCACCCCACGGACCCGGACATCGTGTTCATCTGCGCGATGGGGCACGCGTACGGGCCGCAGCGCGAGCGCGGGGTCTACCGCACCACCGACGGGGGCGCCACCTGGGAGCGGGTCCTCTTCGTCGACGAGGACACGGGTTGCTCGGACATCGCGATGGACCCGGCGAACCCGCGCGTGCTGTTCGCCGGCACCTGGCAGCTCGAGATCCACACCTGGGGGCGGACCTCCGGCGGACCGGGCGGCGGCTTGCACGTCTCGCGCGACGGGGGCGACACCTGGACCAGGCTGAACGGGCCGGACAACGGAATCGGGCTGCCGGAGAAGCCGGTCGGGAAGGTGGCGGTGGCGATCGCGCCGTCGAACCCGGACCGGGTCTACGCCATGCTTGAAACGGGCGACGGGATCCCCTGGGACGGGCGCGAGACCGAGGACGGCCAGGTGTGGCGCTCCGAAGACGGCGGGCGCACCTGGGCGCTGATCACCCGCAACCGCAATGCGATGGGGCGGCCCCACTATTACTCGCGCGTGGTGATTTCGCCCAACGACGAGGACGAGGCCTACTTCCTCACGGCCTCCTTCACCGTCTCGACCGACGGCGGCCGCACGCTGGACGTGACCCCCCGCCCCCAGGCCCCCGGCGGCGACCATCACGACATGTGGATCGACCCCACCGACCCCGACCGCATGATCGTCGCGCACGACCAGGGCCTCTCGATCTCGATCAACCGGGGCCGGACCTGGTTCCGGCAGCGCCTCACCAACGCGCAGATGTACCACGTGACCGTCGACAACGCGATCCCGTACAACGTGCTCGGCAACAAGCAGGACGAGCCGACGTACCGGGGACCGAGCAACAGCCGCATCATGGGACAGCGCCGCATCACCGGGATTCCGCGCGGGATGTGGCACCATGTGGGCGGCGGCGAGAGCGGGTGGGCCACGCCGGATCCGACCGATCCGAACATCGTGTGGTCCTCGGCTTCGGGCTCCGGCATGGTGGGAGGGATCGTGGTGCGCTACGAGGAGGACCGGCGCCAGTACCGCGCCGTCGAGGTGTGGCCGGAGCAGAGCCGGGGGGCGGCGTCCGGGGTGCGCTACCGCTTCATCTGGGACGCGCCGATCCACATCTCGCCGCACGACAACAACACCGTGTACGTGGGGAGCCAGCATGTGCACCGCACCCGCAACGGAGGGCAGAGCTGGGAGGTGATCTCCCCGGACCTGACGCTGAACGACACCAGCCGCATGCGTCTCTCGGGGGGACTGACCGGGGACAATATCGGGGTGGAGTACGCGGGCACGGTCTTCGGGATCGCCGAGTCGCCGGTCGAGGAAGGGCTGATCTGGGCGGGAACGAACGACGGGCAGCTGCAGGTGACCCGTGACGGGGGCGCGACGTGGACGAATGTGACCGAAAACATGCCGGGACTGCCCGAGTGGATGGCGGTGCGGTCGATCGCGCCGTCCCGTTACGACGCGGGCACGGCCTATGTGGCCATTGACGGACACCAGGTGAATGTGCGCGATCCGTACATCTACCGGACCCGCGACTACGGGGCGTCCTTCGACAGGATCACCGATGGCATTCCGCCCAGCATGCTGAGCTACACGAAGGTGATCGTCGAGGACCCGAAACGGCGGGGGCTCCTGTACGTGGGCACCGAGAACGCCCTGTACGTCTCTTTCAACGACGGGGACGACTGGCAGCCGCTGCAGAACAACCTTCCGCACGCGCCGGTGTCGGGGATGGTGGTGCAGGAGCACTTCGGCGACCTGGTCGTGGGCACCTACGGCCGCGGCTTCTGGATCCTGGACGACCTCACGCCGCTGCAGCAACTCACCGCGGAGGCGATGGCGTCCGCCTCCCACCTCTTTACGCCCCGCGACGCCTGGCGCTTCCGCCCGATCACCCCGCCGTCGGTCCCGTACAGCGATCCCACCGAGGGGACCGACCCCGAGTACGGCGCGTCGATCAACTACTGGCTGGCGGAGCCGGCCGACGAGACCCCGACGATCGAGATCGTCGACTCGGCCGGCGCGGTCGTACGCACTCTGCGCGGCACCAACAACGCCGGCATCAACCGCGTCCACTGGAACCTGCGGGACGAGTCCAACGGTCCCATCCGGCTATTGACCAGCCCGATGTACGCGGAGCACATCGAAGTCGGCGACGAGGGCCGCCCAGCCCCGGCGCCCGCCAGATCTCGATCCTGCTTCCGCCCGGGCGCTACACCGTGCGCCTCGACGCGGCCGGCTGGACGCACGAGCAGCCCCTCACGGTCCTCAAGGACCCCCATTCGGCGGGCACCGAAGCCGACATCGCCGCCCAGGTCGCCTTCCTGCGCGAAGTCCGCGACGACGTCGTTGCGGCGGGCGAGGCCGTCCACCGCGTCGAAGCAATTCGCGTCCAGCTCTCCACCATGGCCCGCTTCGCCGACGACGAGGCCCTCACGGCAGCCATCACCGCCCTTCAGACCGAGCTCACCCACCTGCAGATGAACATGGTCGACCTGCGCCTTACCGGTCAGGGCCAGGACGGCGTGCGTTTCGGCGCGACCCTGCTGCAGAAGCTCGGCTACCTCACCGGCGCGATCGCCGTCGCCGATTTCCCGCCCACGGACCAGGAGCTGGAGGTGAAGGCCCTGCTGCATGAGGAGTTGCGGCTGCATCTGGAAGCGCTCGAGGCGCTGGTGGCGAACGAGGTGGCGGCGCTCAACGAGATGCTGCGGGCGAGGGGGATGCTGATCATCGCGGAGTAGCCGCACCTGACATCAGCAGCTCTTCGCCCGGGGACCCTTGCGCAATGATCCCCCCAATCAATAGACTATGTACACATCGTGGCGCAATCCCCCCAATATGTGGCGTAATTGTGTATTAGAACGGAAGAAACCTCTTGAGCAACATCGACCAACTCGCGCAGGAGAACGAACGACTGCGGGAGCGCATGGCCCGGCTGAGCTCGGCGACCCTGCGCATCAGCGAGAACCTCGATTTCGAATCGGTCCTGCGCGAGGTGGTCGACAGCGCCCGCGTGCTGACCGGTGCCGCAAACGCGGCCATCACGACCGTGGACCGCGTGGAGGAGGCCCGGGACTTCATCTCGTCGGGCCTGACGCCCGAGCAGCGCCAGCAGCTCCTCGACCTCCCCGAGAGAGAGCGTCTCTGGGCATACCTGCTCCGGAGTGCGCGGCCGCTGCGGATCGACGATCTGGCGTCCCACCTGGACGCGCTCGGCCTCCCCACCGCGCCGATTCTGCGGCGGAGCTTCCTTGGGGCGCCCATTCGCCACCGGGGCGTGAACGTCGGCCACTTCTACCTCACCGACAAGGAGGGCGGGCGGGGATTCACCGAGGAGGACGAGGAAACCCTGGTGCTGTTTGCATCGCAGGCAGCGACGGCCATCGCCAACGCGCAGGCCTATCGCGACGAGCAGCGGGCCCGCGCCGATCTTGAGGCGCTGGTCGACACGTCGCCCGTGGGAGTCGCGATGTTCGAGGCGGAAAGCGGCGAGCTCGTGCGGTTCAATCGTGAGGGACAGCGGATGGTGGTGAGCCTGGACCCGTCGGGCCGCTCGGCTGAGGAGTTGCTGCTGGCAATGACGGTTCGGCGGGCCGACGGCGAGGAGTTCTCGTTCGCGGAGCTTCCGCTCACGCGGGCGCTGGGCGACGCGGAGGCCGTGCGCGTTGAAGAGTTCGTGCTCTCGGTGCCGGGCGGGCGCAGCCTGCGGACCCTGGTCAACGCAACGCCGATCCGCAGCCGGGCCGGCAAGGTCGTCTCCCTGGTGGTCACCTTCCAGGATCTGGCCCCGCTGGACGAGCTGGAACGGCAGCGGACGGAGTTTCTGAGCATGGTCGGCCACGAGTTGCGGGCGCCGCTGACCTCGATCATGGGTTCGACCAGGACCCTGCTTTCCGCGAGGCCCGAGCTGGACCCCGCCGAGGCGCGCGAGTTCTTCCGCATCATCGACGAACAGGCCGAACATATGCGCGGCCTCATCGGCGACCTGCTCGATGCCGGGCGCATCGACGCGGGCGCGCTGTCGGTCACGCCCCGGCCCTCGGAGGTGGCCGCTCTGGTGGAGCGCGCGAGGAGCACATTCCTCGCCGGCGGAGGTCGGCACACGATTCTCATCGATTTTCCGGACAGCCTGCCCCCGGTTATGGCCGACCGGCGGCGAATCGTCCAGGTCCTCAACAACCTGCTCTCCAACGCCGCCCGGTACTCTCCGGCATCGGTGCCCATCCAGGTCACGGCGGTGCGCGACGGGGTCCACGTGGCGATCTCGGTCGCCGACCAGGGCCGGGGGGTCTCGCTGGAGCGGCTCCCGCACCTGTTCAGCAAGCACGACGTCGAGGGGGCAGGCGGATCGGTGCGATACGGACTGGGCCTGGCCATCTGCAAGGGGCTGGTGGAGGCCCACGGCGGGCGCATCCGCGCCGAGAGCGATGGGACGGGCCAGGGCACACGCTTCACGTTCACCCTTCCGGTTGCGTCGGACGCCGCCGGCGTCTCCCGCGCGGGTCCGGCGCTCGCAGCGGGGGACGAGTACAACCCGCCGCGCATCCTCGTGGTCGACGATGACCCGCGCACGTTGCGCTTCGTTCGCGACGCTCTCCGAGTGGCGGGATACGCTTCGGTCGTGACGGGCGATCCGCGCGAGGTCGGGCGGATGATCCGGAACGAGAATCCCCGGCTCGTGCTCCTCGACCTGATGTTTCCGGACACCGATGGGATCGAGCTGTTGGAGCAGGTTCCGGAGCTGGCCGACCTTCCGGTCATCTTCATCTCGGGCTACGGCAGGGACGAGACGATCGCCAGGGCGCTCGAAGCCGGGGCGGCGGACTACATCGTCAAGCCCTTTTCCCCGACGGAACTCGCCGCCAGGGTGCGGGCGACGCTGGGACGGAGCGCCGAAGCAGCGCCCTTCATCTCGGGCGAACTCTGCATCCGCTACGACGCGCGCGAGGTCACCGTGGCCGGCCTGCCCATCGAACTCACGACCACGGAATACGAACTTCTGCGGGTCCTCTCGCTCAACGCGGGACGGGTCGTGACCAGGGACACCCTGCTGCGCCAGGTCTGGGGACGGCGCGCGAGCCACAAGTCGGAGGCCGTGCGGACCTTCGTCAAGAAGCTGCGCAAGAAGCTCGGCGACGACGCGGCAGACCCTGCCTACATCTTTACCAAGCGCGGAGTCGGTTACCGGTTCGCAGCCGCCAACGACGCCTCCTGACGGGCTCCAGCCCCTGAAGAGCCGCAGGGCAGGGATACGACTGGCGAAGGATATAATCAACGCAACGTCTCCCATGAAGCCCCATTCCGGGGGAGGATGACCCCCGGTACACGTTAACGCCACGATACACTCCGGATTTTCAGACTTCGTTCACATAACAGTCAATAAATTGAAAGGGCTGCCACTGGGGGAATCCGTCCCATCGAGCACCACCGGGAAGGACTCCAGCCATCACGAGATTGCCGAAACGGGGATTGCCGTACACAACGCTTCGAGCCATCAGACTACCACGGAGGCCCTATTGTGACCCGCCGCCAATACGCCACCGCCCGCTCCACCCAGAACGACTTCGGTCACCTCGCGGCCCGTCTCGCAGCAATTCTCTCCCTGGCCCTCGCGGTCGGCGCCTGCGGGGACGACCCGGCCGAGCCCGGTCCCGATCCGGAGCCCCCGCGGGTCTCACCGGACCGTGACGCGCTCGTGGCGATCTACAACGCCACCGATGGGCCGAACTGGCGACGGAACACCAACTGGCTGAGCGACGCCCCGGTGGGCGAGTGGCACGGAGTGGACACCGATGCCGGGGGCCGCGTCGTCAGGCTGACGCTGTCGACCAACCGGCTGATGGGGCGGGTGCCTGCGGTCATAGGCGAATTGTCCGAATTGAGGCACCTCGCGATCGCAGGCAATCAGCTGACTGGCGCGGTGCCGCCGGAGCTGGCGTCCGCCACGAAACTCGACAGTCTCTTCCTCACCAACAACCAGCTCACCGGGGTGATTCCGGGCAGCTTTCTTCAGCTCGGCCTGAGCGCTTTCGGGTTCCATGACAATGACGGACTCTGCGTGCCCGTCAACCCGGCGTTCACCGAGTGGGCGGGAGGAATCCCGCAGTTGAACGGACCGGACTGTGCGGAGGAGGACACGCGGGTCCTGGAGCTCCTCTACGAGTCTACGAATGGCGGCGGGTGGACGAACTCGGGCAGTTGGCTCAGCGAGGAGCCCCTGGGGGACTGGTTCGGGGTCGATACCGATTCGATCGGAAGAGTCACGGCGCTCAGCCTTGCCGAAAACGGTCTTTCCGGGACACTGCCGGACTCGCTGGGAGGACTCTCCGCCCTCAGGCACCTGGATATCGCCGGAAACGCGCTTGAGGGACGGCTGCCCCGGTCACTCCTGGACATTGCCCTGGAGAACTTCGTGTACACGGACACCCAGCTGTGCGCTCCGACCGATCGGGGGTTCCTGCAGTGGCTGGGAAGGATCGCGGTCCATGAGGGGTCGGGGATCACCTGCCCGCCGACTCAGCGGGAGATCCTGACCATGTTCTACGAGGCGACCAACGGAGACCGGTGGCACGAGAACCGGAACTGGGTGTCGGATCTGCCGATCGAGCAGTGGTACGGCGTCACCACGGACAACGATGGCCAGGTCTTCGCATTAGGGCTCGGATCGAATGGCCTCCAGGGGCCGATCCCCCCCGAGCTCGGCCTCCTTTCGTCGCTACGGTTCCTTCACCTGGGAGGCAACTGGGCCCTGGCGGGACCGTTGCCGGAGGAGTTCTTTGAACTGACCAGTCTTCGAGGCCTGTTCCTCTACAACGTTGGACTCGGTGGCCCGATCCCTGCCGAGATCGCGAGACTCACGAGCCTCCAGGTACTGGACCTGAGAGCCACGGGCCTTGGCGGCCCGATTCCGCCCGAGATCGGGGAACTCACGAATCTCACGAGGCTCATCCAGTCTTTTCCAATACGGAGATGAGCCTGAACCGGGGGAGGTGCGAGAAGTGAGGCCGGAGCCCGGAGCAGGTGGCAGTTGATGGAGTTTGATTATCTCCCTGGACGTGGGAGAGAGGCAACCGGCGAGCCGGAGGA